>NWQQ01000020.1 GCA_002798255.1 Lysobacteraceae bacterium NML95-0200 | reverse complement strand
CCTGTCCCGTGATTACGAACGATTGCCGGACGTGCTGGGGGGATTGCACTTTGTGGTCTTCGCCATTCTCATGTTACCCAATGCCATGCCCTTGATTCGATTGGCACAAAGTTCATAACACGCTCTAGGAGCTTGGCGCCTGTTCAGGGGCTTACCACTGCGTGCGATGCGGCAGAAGCGCACGCAGCTCGGCATCAGTAAGATTGCGCCACTGCCCGGGCTTGAGATGCCCCAGCTTGACACTGCCGATACGTACCCGCAAAAGGCGCTTGACGCGATAGCCAAAGTGCGCCGCCATCAGCCGGATCTGCCGGTTCAATCCCTGCACCAGGATGATACGAAAGCCCACCGGCCCAATCTTTGCCGTCTTGCACGGCAGGGTGATTTGCCCATGAACCGGCACCCCGCGGCTCATGCGGCGCAAAAACTCCTGGGTGATGCCGTGATTGACCGCCACCAGATATTCCTTTTCCAGCTTGTTTTCCGCACGCAGGATTTCATTGACGATATCGCCATTGCTGGTCAGGAGAATCAGCCCTTCCGAATCCTTGTCCAGGCGGCCAATCGGGAAAATCCGCCGCTCATGCCCGACAAAATCAACGATATTGCCCTTGACCGATTCTTCGGTCGTGCAGGTGATGCCCACGGGCTTGTTGAGCGCAATATAGACATGCTGGCGCTTGCCCTGAGCCACACTGCGGCGCTCCAGCTTTTGCCCATCCACCAATACCGTATCGCCCTCGGCCAGCTCATCGCCAATACGCGCACGCTGGCCGTTGATAGTCACCCGGCCAGCCGAAATCAGCCGGTCAGCCTCGCGGCGCGAGCAAAAACCGCTCTCGGCAATGAACTTGTTGAGACGCATGGGAAAGCACCAAGAAAACAGGTCGCATATTCTCCCACGGCGAGTGCCCCACCAAAAATCTTTTCAACACTCCGACCGACTTCCGGCTGCAAAAATGGCACTCCAAATCTGCCGCCTGAATGACCAAAGCAACAGGTTCAGGCGCTGATGGGACACGGCAGCATCAACATGACCGAGGTGTATCTGGACGGTCACGACCTGCCATGGACGGATGTTGTGCCGGGGCTCACCCTCAAGCGATAGGGTGGAAATAGGGAGGAAACAAAAAAAGCGACTTGGGACACGTCCGCAAGCCGCTAATTTTGTTGGTGTTTTTGGTCGGGGTAGCCGGATTCGAACCGACGACCACTTGTCCCCCAGACTTGCGGCATGACAGTCGCAATCCTTTGTTTCCAAAAGGA
This sequence comes from Lysobacteraceae bacterium NML95-0200, assembly GCA_002798255.1. Lineage (GTDB taxonomy): Bacteria > Pseudomonadota > Gammaproteobacteria > Xanthomonadales > Xanthomonadaceae > Solilutibacter. Next base: position 151,210 of record NWQQ01000020.1, on the reverse strand, counting down.
TTTGCCAAGAAAATTGGAGTGCCAAAAACGCATATTTCGCACCAATGAAATCAACTGGTTACAGTGCAATAGGGAGAACGGTTATCCATCAAGACGCCATATCGGCAAGTACAACATCGGCGGACTGATACGCCATGCTGAACTACGCATCAGTGGATAGCCCGCATGGGCAAATGCCCAGGCCGTCAGTTCTGAGCAGAACCACCGCTCGCTGCGCTGCACGCGGCTGGAGCGCAGACCGTAGCCGAACAGCCCCAGCCAGTCGTAGGGCTTACCAAGCTGCGACCGTGCGGCGGCGATCACCGCGTCTGCGACGGGGCACGGCACATTAACGTATTCGTGTCGGTCGCTTTCGGCCAGCATGTCGGTCAACGGGCGCTCGACCACGCCTTTGATCTGGGCTTCGATCACCGTGCCGTCTTGCGTCACGATGCCGCAGTGGCTCCAGCGGCTGCCCAGTATCAAGCGCAGCAGGCGGCTACCGATCTTGCCGCTGCGCGTAAACACAAGGGTGACGTGACTCATGGGTGATACACCTCGTGGGGCTGGATCGGCGCGTCGAGGATTTCCAACGCTCGCTCCTGCGTCAACACCCCAAGCTGTACGAACTGCATCACGCCTGCTCGCGTCTCCGGGCGCTGCGGGTTCACAAACGTGGCCTTGGCGGCACGCTCGATATTGACCTGTACGGCCAGTGCGGTCGCCACCTGCTCCGGCGTCATGCCGGGCGTCACCATTGCTTTCTGTTTAACTGCGATTCGCTCAGGCAACGTGAACCGCATATCGAAGGCGTAGTTGCTCAGGAACGGGCCGTCGCCGTCCGGGGGGGTATGCGCCGGTGGCTGCGGTTCGGACGGCTCCGGCACTTCGGGTGGGGGCGGCGGTGTGAACGTCTCACCGTCGTACTGCCAGCCGATACCTGGCTGCGGGTCGAAGTCTGTCACGTCGATACCCTCCGGCCAGGCGGTCTCGGCCGTGATGACGTTCGTGACCAGTCCATCGTCAATCAGTGCGTAGATACGGGTCATTCGGCAGCCTCCCACCAGGTGACGATGCAGATGCCGGACGCTCCATTGGCTTTGTTTCTAGTAAAACTACCGCCTGCGCCAGAGTTTGTGCCTTGGGATATGCTGGCATCAAAAGGCATGTTTGCATGCCCGCCTGCGCCGTAACCCTGCGTGCCAGGGTGAGGGCGCACCACAATGCCCCGTTTACTGCTTGCTTGCCCGCCGTAGTGCTGTACGACTCCGTGATGCTTCCCGTCAGTGAATGCAGCACTTCCGTTAACCCACGCCCTATCTCCGAATTTCGTTATGCCTCCGTGTGTGCCGTGCAACACGTATAACGTGTCTGGGTTTGGACTGTACATTGGGGTGAGTGTAGTCGTGCCACCAGCGCCGATAACCACTGTTTGCGGCGTCACAACGCCGGACAGTGCAGCTCGAAAAACTCCGCCGCCATTGCCTCCATAGCCTGACCATTCGGCCATGTCGGGTTCGTACAAGCTCGGTAGCCCCCCTTTCATTTTGAAATTCCCCGAAGCGGCCCCACCCCCACTCACCAGCAGCACCTCACAGTGCCCGCCCTGGGCGATCATGCCTGGGGGCGGGGTGAATGTGCCGCTGGCCGTAAAAATCTGCTGTTTCTGTACCTGCATACCGCCGCCTCCGAGTCGTATCCAGCCGCTGTTGTCGCTGTTACGCACATGCAGCCCCATCGGGTGCGAGGTACGCACCCACACCGCGCCTGCGCCAATCGCGCCGGGGTCGTTGTCGCTGGTGATGAGCCGAGCATCGTTACCGTCGTGATGGGTTACATGGCCGCCGATGCGCAGCCCGCCACTGGCTGGTATCGACCAGCCCTGGGTCGCCGGGTCGTAGTACATCCGCGAGATGCCGCCAGAGCCGAAGTGGAGCTGTGCGTCGCCCAGCGCCCACAGCCGCATCTGGCCGTTCCCCCGGTGCACCAGCTCGCCGATACCGTTTGCCCCCGCCCAGCGAATCAGGCGGAGCTGCGGGTCTGCCGGAGCCACGCTGTTGGCGCTGAAAAAATCGAGGTACATGTTCCCGTCGGGCACTTTGCGAGACGTGTTGCTGAGTATCCCCACGCGGATGTAGCGCCCGCCGCCTGCTGGGTTGTCGGCGTACAGAATCAGGCTGTTGTGGTAGCCATTCGTCCACATGCCATCATCGCGCAAGAAACCACTCGCCGTGCGCGCCGGTTTAGGGTTTACGCCGCCCACCTCGGTGATGTTCGGCCAGCGCGTTGCTGTTTCTGGCGCGTCAGTCAGCTGGCTCCACGCCACCGTACTGCCGCCCAGCCCTTGCATCTGGACGTTGATTTGTTTGATGTCCGCACCAACAGCCTCGGCAAAGGCGGTCAGGCGCTGCTCCAGCGTCGCCATACCCCCCCCTTACTGCTTGGCCGCCGTGTAGGTTTGCACAAGGTCGTGGTCGGGATTGCCAATCTCCGGCGCGCCAAATGCGCCGATGTTCGAGCGCGCTTGCTGTTTCTGCGTGTCGTTCAATGCCTGCGCTTGGTCATATCGCACCCGGTTACCCACCTCGGCTGCAATCGTGGCCGCAAAATTCGGATCGTTATTCAGCGCCTGTGCCAGCTCATTCAGCGTGTCCAGCGCTGCGCCTGCGCCGTTGACCAGTTCGTTTTTGACCGCTGCCTTGGCTGCCTCGATACTGTCGTGGATTTTGTCTGCCGACCAGGTCTTGCTGGTGTTGCCATCGCCAGCACTGTCGTCAATCAGTGCAGTGGAGCCAGACAGGCTCGACATGGTGCTGTGCAGCTCGTTGATGGCGGCGACCAGGTTGCCCTTGGCCGTCGTCGAGAGTGACGACAGGTCGCCATCGGCCAGCTTCAAGGCTTTGATGTCAGCCCCGATGGCTTGTGCCAGCGCAATCAGTCGTTGTTCCAAAGTCATGCCAGTGTTTTCCTAGGTTTTGGCAAGGATGTAGTAGGCCAGCGGGTCGGGCGTCAGGTCGTCCGGGACATACAGCCCATCATCTGAGCCGCGCCGCAGCCGGTTGTCGGTGTCGGTGGAAATTCGAGTGCTCACGCTTGGCCGCCTCGGGTCGGCCAAGTCAATCTGCACGCCTACGCCCCCCACCACCGCTTGAATAGGCGCCGCATCTCGTGCACGTTGCTCGGTGAAATACAGATTTGCGCCTTCCTTAAGCCCGGTTGTGCTTGCATCCGCAAGGTCTGCATTGACAATGGGCGATGCACTCCATGCTGTTCCGCTTTTGCGCACAAAGCCATCGCCACTCAAGTGTTCTACGGCCTGCACGTTGTCTGGTACTTCTTGCAGCGAGCGCCAATACACTGCGCCATCAATGCCGCCGCCATCGCCACTGCCCGCAAAATCCGAAGCCTGCACCAGCTCGCCATTCGGCCAGCGCAGGTTCTGTCCCAGCACCGCGCCCTCGGTGGCATCAATGTCCACCACCACATAGCCATTGGGTTTACCCCATAGCTGGACGCGGGATTTCTTCATTACTCGCCCCGGTCAGCCCTGATTACTGCCTGCAATCCGCGCACCTGTGCGTCGCACTCGGCTGCGGCTCCAATAATTCGCGCCGCACTTTCGCTTCTGTCCTCGGCTCCTGCATCAGGCTGGCCGGAGCTGGAGGCAACGGCGGGCACACTTGGGCTTGCCGGACAGCCCTGCCAGCGCTCGCGCAGCCGGACAGCGCCAGTGCGCAAATCGGCAGCCAGCTTTTCAGCACGCTGTTCTGCATCTTGTTTCTCCTGTTCGTACTTTTGAGCGGCGGATTCCATTGCAAGTGCGTGCTGGTGCGAGTGCTCCAACGCTGCGGCCAAAGCATCACGCTCGGCCTGCAATGTCTGCATCTGTGCTTCCGCCGTTTCTTGTTTTGCCACCGCATTTACGGCCTGCCCGCGATACCACAACAGGCCAATCACGGCGGCCAGTAGCAGGACCAGCAGAGCTTTAATGGCTGCTGTCATCATCATGGGTATGCTCTTCATGCGGAGGCACTTCAATACCGTGGTGCCGCATTTCAGTTTCCAGCTTGTACACCCGCATCCGCAGCCGGTTCATTTTTTCCTCGGCCACAAGGCGCTTGTTGAACTCCTCATGCAACCGAGATTCCAGCGTGCGAATGCGCTCCTCTTGCGAAGACAATCGCTCCCCCAATTGCTTGTAAAGCTCCGTGAGCGCCTTGCCTTCGCTGCTGAAAAATCGTCGCCAAGCCATCTGGCCGATAACACTGACAATCCCGCCAGCGGCCATGAATGTTGCGTTTTCGGCCATCGCGCCAGCCTCCTCAATCATTTCACCACCTCCAATGCTTGCGCATACAGCCGCCCCCAGGTGTGCCGATGCGGCTTGCCCGGTCGCCAATTTCTGATGTAGTAATCCCACGCGCCCTGCTCATCGCCCAGCTTGGGCAACGGCTGCGGGTCGGTCAGCAGCAGCAGCCGGGCAAAGCGGGCTGCCAGCAGGTCGTCATGCTCAAGCTGTGCATATGCCGCGTCATAGGTTGCCGCGATGCCTGCGGCTTGGCAGGCCTGCACAGCACGCGCACGGCTGGCCGGATGCGTCATCACCCCGCGCACACCGCCGCCCTTTTCAAACTGCCAGAAACCACGAGCAGGCCCACGCACTTGGCGGCGATGGGCGAAGCGTGACTCTTGTAGGCCAATAGCCAGCAGCATCACCCGGGCCTCGATACTGTCCGGCCAACCCTTCAGGGCAGGCGCCAGCACATGCGCCTGCACCTGCGGTAACGTCAATGGGGTAGGAAGTTGCCTGTTCATGCCCAGCACTATTACAGGGCTGGGGGAACAATCAATCCCCTGAAGCGGATTCTTCCTTCTTCTTTCTTGCCTGCCTGCGTTTCAGGAAAGCGCCCACTACAACCGTAACCGTTGTTCCCGCCAAGATAGCGGCCACCCCATCATGGCCTTTCAGTGCCAGCACCGTGGATGCCCCCATCCCAGCCAGTGCTACCACAAGCGCAAATACCTGCCCAAGCAATTGTCCACGCCATACTTTTTGGAGCGTTTCTGCCTCCATGTCCCGGGCATGGCGACCTTCTTCTTCAGCCATTTTCAAGATGCGCTCAGCAGCACCCGGCACAATATCATTGAACTGTGCCAGAACCCTTGGAGAGGGCAAAGGGCCAGACCATTTTTCCTCGTATTCAGCGATGCGCAATTCGTGCAAGTCCATCTGCACATTGATGGGCGGCATCTTCGCCTCCATCTGTTCAACAGGCGGCTGCTCAACCTTTTTCGGTACGGGCGATTCTTCGTTGCTCATGCTCAAAAGCCTTCATGGCGGATTCAAGCCGCTTCCCTGCCATGGCAAAGTTGCGGGCAACCCTTGCTTCCGTAGATATACGTGGCGGCAGCGCCTCCAACTGCCCCGCTGGGAACAGCATGAAAGCACTTCCAAAACCACTTAAAACAACCTTCATGGGAGGAAGAGTCTTCATAAAATCATCAGCGCCCACGGCGCTCGCCTGCGTTAGGTAGCACGGAATCTTACACAACATGTTGTGACAATAGGTTAACAGGGCATTTCCTGATGCGCCCCATCTGGAGAAATGCGTTGACATCCCCCTATCCCCCCGCTATGGTTGCCCCGTCGCCGCACATTCGGCGACCGGGATTAGCCTCCCGAAGTGGAGCGGCGGAAGCCGCAAGTGCAATGCTTGGCGGCATTTTTTGTGCTCGTTCGCCCTCTATGGGTGGACGGACGGGCCGCAGCAATGCGGGCCGGTGCTCCACCGGTAAGGCTAACCCGTCCGTCTGCCCTCCCACGGTTAGCCTCGTGGCGGGCAGTTCAACAACTGAACTGGAGCACATCGCATGAACACCAACACTCTCCCCGCCACCGTTTCCTTTGGCAACACTTCCCTGACCCTGATTGACCGTGACGGCGTGCCGTATCTCACAGCGGCAGATGTTGCACGCGCATTGGGTTACGCAAATGACAATGCGGTCAGCCGCATTTATCGCCGTAACGCTGGCGAGTTTTCCGAAGGCATGTCCGAGAAGGTCAATTTGGCTCTCTCGGGAAATCTGCAAAAAGAAGTCCGCATCTTCTCCCCGCGCGGCTGCCACTTGGTCGCCATGTTTGCTCGCACCGAACGCGCCGCAGCCTTCCGCCGTTGGGTGCTGGACGTACTCGAAGGGCTCGCACAACCCCAGCCCGCCCTGCCCTCGCCCAGTTACGCCGTGCTGCCCAGCCAGACGCTCTCCGCCGAACAGGCCAACACCCTGCGCGAGATGATGGTCAAGGGCTGCGAAACCGTCGGCAAGCACAAGCCCGGCCTGTTCATGATGCAGGGCTGGGCCAAGCTCAAGGCGCATTTCAAGGTGAGCTACCGGGAAATCCCGACCAGCCAGTTTGCCGAAGCGGCCAGCCTGATTGCCCGCCATATCGCGGACTGGCATAACGGTATCGAAGACAACGACCCGCCGCTGCAAACCTACCACCGCATCCGCGCCGAGTTGTTCGACGAACTGCTCAAGGGCGCCAATGTCATCCTCAACATGCGCAAGGAAGCCGACCGCCTGCGGGCATTGGCCTACGGTGGCGGCTCCGACTTTATGTGCGGCCTCGCACTGGCGATGGAAGAGGCCGGGATGCACAAGACCGCCGAGCGTGTGCGCTGCCTCAACGATGAGCAGATGAAAGCGTACAACGCCCAAATAATTGCCCTACAATCCCTCTAACCAACACCACCCCGGCTGGCGCGCTGGCCGGGGCTACTCCTTGAATTTGACAGGCGCGTATGCACTGCAAGAAGTAATGCCTGTCATGCCGTTCCGTCCCATTGAAATACGGATAGCTTGCTCGTTGATGTTTTCGATTTCTCGTCCCATCTTGTCGGCATGTTCGTGCGCAATCGAGGTTAACGCCTGCTTACATGCGCCAGCAACAGCATCACTTTCAGGAATGAACTGATACCGAGAGTAATAGATGGACACCCCAAAACCACCAGGGCGAGCCTCAATGCCATATTTGGTATTTTTATCGTACTGGGAAAGCGGGGCGGTAGATTGCTTTACCGGGGTTGCACATGCAGAAAGAAAAATCATTCCAGCAAGTGGAAGCAATGCACGCATCAGTTATTCCTCCGTTAACAGTTTGTACAGATTAACAGTAAGCAGCAGTTGATGTGCAGCCTTGACTTGTCGGGGCTACCACCGCATCTGTTCGCGCTCCCGCATGCGTGCCGATTGCGTGGCTGCACGGGTCAGCTTGTTGCGCTCCCTGTAAAGCTGCTCAAGCTCAGCATTCTTCTCATCGCCGTTCATCGTGCGGCTGGCATATATCTCCGCCTCGCGCTTGCGCATGTCGGCCAGCTTTGTGCCCTGCCGGTTCAGCTCGCGCACGCCTGCGTGCATGAAGCCTGCCTTGGCGCGGGTCGAGCGCTCACGCCTGCCCAGCAGCCAGGCATACTTACGCTCAATCCGCGCCGCCGCCTCGTGGTCGCCCTCCGCCAGCAGCGTCTTTACCCGGTCAGACTGTTTGCGCGCTTGGTCGCGCAACTCGTAGAAATCCCCCGTCCAGCGCGTATTGGCATCCATGCCATCCCCCCGGTACAGCGCGCCGATGGCCGGCATGTCGCGCAAGCGCATGGCCGGACGTTCCGGGGCATCCGTCGCCGCCCGCACCAATGCATCGGCGGTGCGCAACACATACATGCCCATGCTGCCAAAATAGCCCCGCACCAAGTGCTCGATGCGCTTGGGTGAGATGCCGCCATCGCCATCATCACCGGCCATGGCCTTGCTGAGCAGGATAGCCGTTTCGGAGCTGCGCGGTGTCTTGCGCTCGGACGGCACCTTGTGCTGCTCAAAGGCGCTTTCGATATTGCGCCCCATGAAGATGTTGTAGTTGAAGAACTGCTCAACCATCGGCCTAGCCATCTGCGGAACCGGGTTCAGCGCCAGCGTATCGCCCGCACCGCGCAATGCTGCTTTAAGCGTCTGCTTCGGGTGGTCGCCACGTTTGCCATCACTGGCCTGATACATCAGCGCCGCCAGACTGCGCTCCACTGCCGTGCCCGCAAACAGGCCAATTTCAAACGGCTTGGGGATGCGGATATGAAACCGTGTGCCCGGCTTGATATGCCAATACATATCCTTGTCCCAGTCATTCAGGCTTTCCCATTCTTCCTCGTATTCGGTCATGTTCCAGAAGTACAGTACCGCCGTGAACAGCGCGATGGAGGCCAGGCGAGCAGCCACCATCTTGCGCCGCTCCTTGCCGGTCGCCATGCGAAACAGGCGGTAGTTGCCCTGCAGGCGGGCATTCAAGAACGGCAACGTGCGGATGGCCCATTGCAGCAGCACCCCATCGCCGTGCAGGCCAAAGTCCAAAAAGTCCTTGGCCTCAAATGCGGCTTCCAGCTTGGAGCCGCCCGCATTCAGACGATTGCGCGCCAAGCTGATGCGACTACCCATTTCCGTCGATTCGGTCAACGCCCGGTACATATCCCAGACCCGCTTGGGGTTGATAAGCGTATGCACCACCTTGTCAATCATGGACTCGGGCACGCCATGCTTTTGCAGTGCCCGGCGCGTTGCCCGCTGGGTGGCATCAAAGTCGCCCTGATGAAAAACCCCATCGCGGAAGTAACTGCCCGCCATCATCAGGTCTTGCGCCAGCTCGCTCTCCTTCAGACTCTCCGCCGCCCCGCGCAACGTGTCATACATCGGGATGAACCGTTCACGCGCAGTGGCCGCCGCTTCGCCCGTGTCACGCATCAAGTTACGCGCCAAAAAGCTCGGATCCATCGTTGCGCCCGCCGTCAGCACGCGCTTGAACCAGCCCATGACTTTTATCACGCCGTGCATCTGCAATTCCTCCATCGCGGTGATGGAGCGCAGCACCAGCGGGTCGGCTACCTCGTAGTACTCCGGCTTGCCATCGCGCATCACCCGCACCACGTTGTCGCCAGTGGGCGCTGTCATCGCCAGCATCCGCGCCATGCCATTCAGTGCCGCCCTGGGCATGGCATCAATGGCGGCCTGCGATACACCATTGTTCAGCAAGTGCTGGCGCACCTCGTTGGCAGGCACCAGCACCTTGCCTACACTCGGCGACAACTTGGTGAAATACGCATCACCCAACTGGTCAACCGCCAACAGCATGGCGCGATTCTTCATGCCCGAATCAATCAGCCGGGTGAAGTTCTGTATGATATTGGCCAGCGGGTCACGCAGCGCTGCCTCACCTCCCTTCAGTTGCTTGATGCCCGCCGTCTGATTTTCCAAGCCCTTCTTGGTGCCTGCGCCGTAGTCGCCCTCCCGATAGAACGGAATGTATTCGGCGTGATCCCACATCGCCCGCATCTGCGGGTTGACAGTACCAGTTTGCTCGGCCAAGTCCAGAATGGCGTTCTTCAAGCGCAGGTAGTCTCTGGCAGCTTGGTCAAAGGCCGCTTCATTGCCATCACGCAACGAAAGCCCTGCGGCAATATCCGCATCGCTCATCAGGTTCTCACGGCCTTGGCTTTTCAACAGCTGCGCACGGCGCGCCACCATCCAGCCCAGAAAGCCATTCAAGTTGTCCTTTACCGGCGCCAGCGCATCCAGCAAGCCCGGGATGCTCCGGTCAATCTCCAACACCCCATCCTTCAGTCTGGGCGCGCCAAAGCGCAGCACAGCCTCCATCGTGGATGCGATATTCAACATGCGCGCCGCTACATACGGGTCGTTTTCCAGGTCGATATTGCCGGTCTTGTTCACCGCATCCTTCAGACCGTAGTAACGGTCAAGCCCCCATTGCGCCGCACGCTCCTTCATACGGGTCATGTCCGGCACCCGTTCGGCCACCCAATCCCTGGCCTTCTGCCAGGTACTGCGCATATCCGCAGCCAGCCCGGCTTTTGCCATGAAGGCTTCTTGCTCCGGCGTGAGCGCCACAGTGCTCTTCCGCGAAAACATCGCCTCATCACGCTCGGCGCGGTACTTGACAAGGTCGCGCTCGGTCTTCAGACTTTTATTGAAGCCTCTTAGCTCAACGCCGCTCCCGGGGAATTGGACCCCGGAGCCTGCGTAAAAGCTGGAGGCTTTTTTCTGGTCGATATACAGCGGCTTCATGTCGCCACGTTCAACCATCGCCCGCAGCGGCATCGTGCCCGTATCTTTGGCATAGGCCGTCAACATCAAATGGTTGACCGACGGGCCACGGCCACCAACTGGCTTCATCTGCGGCTCAAGCGCAATCACAACCGCCTTGCCGCCAATCTTCTCCGGACCAATCAGCGTGATATGTCCGTCACGCTGGCGCTCAAACATGGCAGCCGGGTTATCAATCCAGTCGGGCACCTGCTTCCATTGCTCGGCAGTCAGCGGATGCACCTTGCTCCCATCCACGACCGCGTGCTTTTCTGCCAGTGTCACCGGAAGATTCCCATACCCCGTGATGGTGAGCGCGTCCGCCTCATCCAGCATCTTCACGCCGGGCTGCTGGGGTTTTGCCCCCGCAAACAGCGCATCAATCCGCGCCTCATAGGCTGCCTTGGTTTGGGTCTTGCGGCTGAAGCGGATGTCGTCATTGCCCGCGTCAAAAACCCCGTTGTTGCCCGTGGCGGATTTGATTTGGTTGGGGGAATAGGCCACTACATCGCCAATCATTCCACTAGGCAGAATCTGTACGACGCCATCATGGTAGCCACCAAGCGCAATCTCCTTGATTTTTGAGCCGTCCAGATTGGAGCCAAGAAGCTCCCTGTAATTTCTACCGTCTGGCAGACGTGTTATGAGGTCGTCTCCTGTTTTCAATGTGAGCGGATTTTTCAGAGCCACAAAAGCAGGCATCACCTGCGCCCCGTCCCCCTGTCGCAGGGCATAGCTACTGGCTGTATTTGCAGACGAAGCGAAGTAGTGCCCCCTTCCCCACAGCGCACGGTCATTCGCGCCTGTTTTCTTGTTATCAAACGCATCAAAGTTTTGAGTTGTCCCGTGATACACCACCAGCGGCTCGCCGGTTTCGGGGTCTACCACCTTCGAGACTTCGGCGGGGTTGACGCGCTGCAATGGGCGACGTATAAAGTCATTCAAGCCCGCGATAGGGGCATCAACTGAACCACCTTGGTCAGTCTGCCCATAGGAATCGCGGGCTTTTTCGTGTCCATCATGCAGTACCACGCTGTTGTAGTACCACTTGCCGTCATGTTGATGGCGGACAGTAAAGGCTGCAACCAGCGGCACGCCTGCCACGTCCACCTTGGCCAGTAAAGTGGAATAGCCCTCAATCGTTGCACCATCGCCACCGCGCGAAGCCTCCGAGCGCGCATAAATGGATGCAGGAATCAAAGTCTCAATGTCAGCGGCGACGATAGATTTTGCCGGATCACGGGCAGTTGCTTCAGTCTTGCTCGCTCCCACGCGCCCAACACGAATCACCCCAAGCTCGGGATGCTCAATCTTCACCTTTTCCTTAACCATGCGGTCAAGCTCTTGCGCCATTTTCTCGCGCAACTGCACATGTGAAAGCCCTCGCCACTCATCCGGTATGCGCACCTTCACCGGCTGCATGGCATCCAGGCGCGCTTGCGCCCGCACCGCCTCCCAATCCCCAAACCACTGCTTGAAATTCGGCATGCGCACCTGCACCCACTGGCCGTAGCTCAGCTTGGTCTTGCCGGCCGCCTTGGCTTTCTCGTATGCCTGCTTTCCACCATAGGCGCGCTCGGTGTCCTTGAATTGCTGCTGGGCTTCAGGTGCCGAGCCATGCCACACACGCTGGAACAGTGCATCTACGTCAGTAGCACCACTGGCCGCACCATTCTCCGGCAGCGCTTCCAGTACCGCAGCCAACTTGTCGCGGAAGGCTTCCACGTCTTGCAGGTACTGGTTACTGCCCTGGTCGCGCCAGCCTCGGGTCAGGGTGCTCAGGAAGTCCAGGAACGCTTCGGCCACGCGCCGGAACAGGCCGCGATTGCGCTCGGCCAGCCGCTGCAAAAATTCCGGGTCGGTCAGCGCATCAGATACAGCGGCAGCGGTGAGTTCTTCAATGGCATGGTCGCGCCCACGGTCCATGCCTTCTTCACGAATGTTGCGTTCGTGCCATGCGCCAATCCTGCCTTGGCGACGGACTTCGTTTTCAAGCTGCTGATACAGCTCCGGGTGAGTTTCCTTGAGATTGTGAACCCACTCATGCGCAGCTGTCAGCGTGGCTGGATACTCGTTGTTTTCATTGATGTAAACCGTACCGTCACGGAAGTTCACACCATTGAAGTCATCAATCTCAGGCGTCAGATTTCGGAAGATGACAACTCTTGTTCCAGTAATTCTTCCCAGTACTTGCAGCCCTGCATAAAGCTCGTGTGGCAAGCTGGACGGTAGGATTTCGAGGAAGCGCGGCGGCTTTCCAGAATAGCCCCGGCGGCGCAGGTGCGCGTGCAATGCTCTGGCCAGCCGCTCGCTTGCAGCTGTTGACACCGCTGGCAATCCGGCGGGTATGCCGGTTTCGTCTCGATTGGATGATCCATTGCGATTACTCCAGTTCGGCTCCGATTGTGCCTTGACTGCATCCTCGATATCCACCTGCGCTGGGCGCGAGCCTGCGCTCACCGCGTGCGGGTGGTCACGGTGCTGCATGACTGTGGTAGAGTTCTTTTGCGGCTCGGCCACCGACTCTGCGGGAGGCGCAGAGTCAGCGCGAACATCGCCGCCAGTCCTCCCGATGTTCGCTGCCGAGCCTGTCACCGCATGTGGAAGCGGCTCGGTGAGAGCTTCGGGCGATGACCCAGACGCAACATCAGTTGGTGCTGAGCGCACCGAGCGCTTCCACAGGGTTTCTTTCGCCCCTGACTGTGCTACGCTTCCCCCATCCCCCGGAAGCGTTTCGGACGTAGGACGAAGGGTCTTCTCAATGGAGGCAGCAGAAGTCGTCCGGGGGTACTTCCTCATACTTTGTGCGGTAAGCGTCCTGCGGCCAGTCCGCACCTCCTCCAAGTAAAAAGTCGTGCCATCGGGCATGGTTTTAAGATAGCCCACCATCTCACGGCCAATGTCATTTTTCAGGCCATAAATGCGCTTATCCGGGCTTTCCAATATTTCTGGAATGCGCTCAAAGTCAGCATCAGTAATTGCAATTTGCCCACGCGCAGCTTCCTTCTTGGCATTCCCGTGATTTTTGAATACATGCCGGATGGCACTCCCATCAACCGCATGCTTATAGCCAAGGATGTCCAGGCCGTTTTCCCTGGCCTCTGCAACTTCGCTTTCAGATACCCCCATCAGCTCGTGACTTTCTGTATATCGCTTATCCGCCTTCGACAAGCGCAAAGCATTGCGAATGATTTCTTTTGCCCGCAGCAACAGTGATGGCCTATCTCCAACAGGCTCCGCATCACTTTGACCCACCTCACTGTGCTTAACCGGCACTTCAGCCTGCACCCCTTGCGGCGCTTCGGTTTTGAACTCACCAGAAAACAAACTCCCCGCCGCCACAGGGGCTTCCGGGTTGCTTTCCGGCTGCCGGGAAAGCACATCCCCGGTCAGCATTTCACCCAGCAGGGCTGCATCCAGCTTCGGCGCTTGCTGGGCAAAGTCCACACCTGCCAGCGCATCCCCAATGCGTGTAGCATCCAGTACCGGCGGAGCCGAATCAAACACCGTGCCTGCTGCCAGTTGTTCGCCCAAGCCCTGCGGCATCGGATTGGCTACCAATTTTGCCTTGCCTCTTTGCGGCAGGTTGCGCATCAGCAGCGCATCAATGTCGCTGGCATCCTCCGGCACAATGCCGGGGTCTTTTTGTACGCGCTGCGGCATGGACGGCACATGGCGGGTTTCTTCCCGCACCACGTCGCGCCCGGCCAGTTCCTCGCCCAAAGTCAGCAACTCACTGCGCAGCGTGTCGCTGGGCTTGGCCGACTCTGGCGGGCCAGCTTGCAAAGTTTCAACTGCGCCACCGGCTGCCCCCGGCATGGCCTCCAAACCAAAGCCAAGCACGAAGTTTTTGCCTGCATCAGCCAATAGCGGCTTGTCGGTGTAGTGGTTCTTGACCGCGCCATCTGCCACTTCGCTCAGGCCACCCTGCAGACCTTCACCCAAGAAGCCGCGCCCTGCGCCACGCAGCACAGCCGTACTGCCCGCACTGGCCGCAGCACTGCGCGCCGCCCCACTGGCAATGCGCTCAAGCGTCATAGCATTCGACCCCAGCGCTTTGGGAATAAGCGTGTTCGCAGCCGCAGACAGGCCGAACGCATTGCTGGCACGGCGGCTGGCTTCCGCTGCCGTTATCTCGCCACGCTGTACGCGCCCCGCAAGGTCTTGCTGCACCTCATTGGCATTCATGCCGCCGGCCAGTGCCGCGCCTCCAAGCACCTTGGCCGTTGCGCCACCCGGCGTTGCCAGCGTGGCAAATTGCCCTGCCTGTTCCAGCGCAAGACTCAAACCAAACGAGGGGTTGCTTAACAAATAATGCGCTGCGCTTATCGCACCATCAGTCGCATCAAATTCGGCGCGCTGTGCAGCCAGCTTGTCGGATTGCCCGGCTTGTGATGCCCTGACCCCCTCGCTCATCGCCTTGCCAAATCCGGGCAAGCCAATGGCGGACTCAACCTGCTCGGCGGATACGGTGGGCAGAAGCCAGCCATCGGCCGTACCTTGCGCCGCATACTGCGCCTGCATCAAACCATTCACATAGTTGGCCGGCACGGACAGCAAGCCTGCCGCCATGCTTGGCAGCGCCCCCACCACATTGAGTGCAGACTGCTTGAGCGATGCCCGGTTATCGCTGGCAAACTCATCGTGCGTGCGCGCAATATCGCCCGACTTCGCCCCCATTACGCTGCCATACATCCCGCGCGGATCCGTCGGTATTTGACTGTAATCCACGCGCGGGTCTATCGAATCCCCCACGCGCGTAACCGCATCATGACTACGCGAGCGCGTCAGGTTCTGCGCACGCGCCTGATACTCCGGAGAACCCAGCGCCACAAGCGGACTGGGGCGCGGGATACGCGGACCATTGAGAAACGGATTGCCGCCTTGTACGCGCGGGCCTTTCAGGAAGGGGTTTTCATTGCTCATGGCCGCACTGTGCTACAGCCGCGAGAGCAATCAATCCCCCACGAGCTACAGCCCCGCCGCTGCAGGGTTGATGCCCTGTCTGCCCAGTTGTTCGCGCAGCCATGCCGGGTCAACGCCTTGCGCCAATGCCTCCTTGGCCTGCTGAATCTTCTGGGCAACGCCGCCTGTCGTTTTTGCAGCCGGACGGACGGTATTCCCCAAGTCTGTACCGCGAGCCGGAGAAGCCGCCATCTGGATATTAAATGGCTGCCCTGCCGCCACCTGCTGGATAATGTGCTGCCGCTGCGCAGCCGATAGACGGGCTTCGCCACGTGCAGCAAGATCGGCATCCATCGCTTCAATAATGGCCGTGGCTTCTGCCGGTATTGCCTGCGGTCCACGCTGCGTCATACTGCCTGGCATGGACGGGTCGATAAAGACAATCCCTTTGCCACCCGGCGTGCGACGCATGTTTTCGGTCAGATAATTGCCAAGCCCTTTTCCAGTGCTCTGCTGATACAGTAAAAAGTCCCGATAGCGGGCATTGTCAAACTTCCCGTCACTGTCAGTGAACGCCCGATTGATTTCCGCTTCAGTCGGTGGCTTGGCACTTCCTCCACCAGAGGTACCGCTCCCGCCTGGGTTCCATTGCCCGGCCATCTTGGCTTCGTGTTCATTCGCGCGAATCCCCATATCGGCATACCGCTGCGCCGCCAGTGCGCGGTCAGCCTGCATCTGCGTGCCTAGTCGTGCTTCACGCGCCTGATTCAAGCTGATAGTGGAATACCCAATATCTGTAGGCTTGACCTCTCCACCGCCTTCCTTGAAGCGGTTGGCAATGAGCATATTGCCATCCACCCCTGCCAGTACCTGCGGACCATTGGCAACACCCAGCATGTGGGCATTACCTGCCGT
This sequence comes from Lysobacteraceae bacterium NML95-0200, assembly GCA_002798255.1. Taxonomy (GTDB): domain Bacteria; phylum Pseudomonadota; class Gammaproteobacteria; order Xanthomonadales; family Xanthomonadaceae; genus Solilutibacter. Next base: position 135,274 of record NWQQ01000020.1, on the reverse strand, counting down.
CCAGTCGCCCGCCAGAGCTGCCTGCATGGCCGCATCACGTGCAGCGCGCTCCTGCATTTGCAATGCCGCCCCGAAGTATTGGCGCGGGTCAATCCCGGCACGCCCAAATCCAGCCAGACGCTCGGCCACCTCTGGCGCAAAGCCAGTCGCGGCAATGGAATCGCCCAAACCGTGCAGCCCCTGGGTTTTCATGATGTCCTGCTGCAACGCTTGGTCACGACGGCCAATGTCGATGTTTTCCACCATCCGCCGCCGGTAGGCTTCTTCCGCACCGCGCTTGTCGCCAAAGATAAGTGCCGCGATATTCGCACCCAGTTGCCGTGCATCAGAGCCATCGCCAATCCGGTTCCAGTTGCTTGCCATCATGCACCTCCGTAAAGTTGGCCGCGCTTGCGATACCCAAGCGTTCCAAAAGTCCCGCCGCCTTGGGCGTAGTCAGTGTCATACAGGCCGCTGAACTCCCCGCCGGGCAATGTGCCAAACGTGCCACCTGCGGCCTGCGCAGCCGCCTGTCCCCAGCCACCGCTCGCCATTGCACCCGCAGCGCCCCCCAGCAGCCCCGCCCCCAGGTCAATCCACGGGTTTCGACGCACGCCGCGCATGCGCAGCTCGCCGATATAGCGGTCAGAGTCCGACAGCAAGCCCACACGGCCAATCTCGCTGCCCAGCCTGCCAAAGCGGATGCCTTCGTTTTGCCGCTGGCGCAGTGGCGCATCAATGCGGCTCATGATGTCCGCCGTGCGCTCGCCGGTCTGCTGAACCTGGCCCGCGGCTGCGGCCGCATCCTGGGCAAAACGCTCGGAGATGGCCCCCACCTGCCCAAGCCCCTGAGCGGCGTTCCCCTGCGTCCGGCGCAGCTGCTCAACGTACTGCTCAAGCGATGCCTTACGCTCGGCTTCCGGATTCGACTGTTGCTGCTCAAGGATGGCCTCATTCACCCGCGCATCGGCCTCGCGCTGGCGCTGGCCTTGCATCGCAATCTGCCGCGCCAGCTCGTTGTCCTGCTTCTTGAGTGTCTGCTGCGTGTTGTAGTGGCTGGCACCTGCGGCCACTGCCGACATGACCATCGGCACCCATACTGCTTCCGTACCCATTACCGGCCTCCCGAGAATCCACTGAAAATCCACTGCGACGGCCCATAGCGCTGCGTGTAGTTACTGTCCGCACGTCTGCGCTCCCGCGCTTCTTCGCTTCGCCGCCGGATGTCGGCCACGCCGCCAAACAAGTCGCCCAGTCCCTGCAACTGCGCAGCAGACTGCGCACCATCCAGCGATGCACGCATGGCACTGGCCGCCTGCGTGGCGGCATTGGTAGCCGACAGCCCCGACTGCGCCAAACTGGTCAGACTCAAGCGCGCCTGCTCATCGCGCCCGCGCAGGTCAGCGATTGCACCCTGCGTGCGGCGCTCGGCATCCAGTACCCCGCGCTGGTAATCCTCGCCCAAGCTGCGGGTGGCATCCACTTGCCGACTGCCGCCCGTCAAGCCAGAGCGCGCCAGCGCAAAGGTCAGGTCACGGTCAGCACTGGCTTTCTGCCGGTTCAGGTCTTGCAGATAGAAGTCGCGCATCGCGCCGCCAAAATCGGCAATCTGCTTCTGCCGCTCCGGCGAATCAAATATCTGGTTGATACTCGCCGTGGTCTGGTTGATTTGCGCTTGGCGGCGGCGCTCATTTTCTTCCGCCTGCCGTGCAGCATTGTTGCGGCTCGTGCCCATATCAGTCTCCTTGCACGCGGCTATAGCACGCCACGTCCTGCCCTTGGCGGCCAAACTGCCGCCAGATACCTTCAGGTTGCATCCCCAGCCCGCGCTCATACCACTGGCAGGCCATCGTGCGGCTTGCCAATGCCGTGGTCTGCAAGCGCCGCACCCCCGCAGCCAGTAACGCATCCATCAGCCAGCGGCTGGCCTTGGTGATGCTGCGCCAATGCGTGCGCCACGCTGTATCGCTGCCCACCATCCATGATTGCATCACGCCTTCGCCGACCGACTCCCAGCCACCGCATACCAACGGCAAGCCAGCACTGTCCACCAGCGTGTAGCACGGCCCGGTCTTGTTCAGAAAAAACAGCGGCAGCCGGTCAGGCTCGATGTCATAGAACGCCTGCAACTGCTCGCACTCATCCTCGCGCATGCGCTCGCACAGGTAGAACACATCCTGTGGTCGCAGCGGCACAACATGGGCAGGGCAACGGGTCATCAGCTTGTCACTCGGAAATGGGAAAAGTGCAGGTTCAATGCCTCCCAGCCGGTGCGCTCCACATCGTTTCCCTGATAGGTCAGGCGCACGGCAATGGACGGCGCGGCCAGCGGCATTGGCAGCAATTGTCCCGGCACCGAATCAGCAATCAACTCCCATGCTGGCGTCCACCGCCCGCCGTTGGTCTGGTCATAGCCAAACTCAATGCGCGCCTGCCCGGTGCCGATGATGTCAAAGCCCTGCATCATCTTGGTGACACCCATCTGGCCGAAGTCCAACCACGGCCACTGGATGAACCATTCGAACGGCGTACCGGCATCACTCTCCCGGCTCATGTCCAGGCGGCTTACCGTGTCGCCATGGCGCAGATACAGATGCTCACCTTTGATGCACCAGTCATCCACACGCCACGGAAACTCGTAGCGCGTCCAGGCGCCGGCCTGCCCCATGCGGTTCATTGTGTACACAAAGAAGTGCCCCTTGCTGGCCGTACCCCCCTTGAACCCCAGCCAATACTGCCCGGCATTGGGGTTATACAGGCCAAACGGCTCCGCGCCGTCGGCCAGCGCCGCATCAAGCTCCGCCTGAACCATCGGGTCAATCGGTTGGCCTACGTCACCTGCCTGCAAATTGGTCGCGCCTGCGGCCACGCCCAGCGTGCGCACGCCTAATTGCGTCAACACGAACAGGTCATTACTCACCGGCGCAATCGCCTTGTGATGCTGGCTGCCGATCGGGAAGGCATCCAGTAACGCCATCAACGCCGGGTCTTCATCCACCTGCCACACCTGGCTGCCCTGCACATTCATCGCCACCAGATTGCCGCGATACAGCCCCATCGCCTCAATCGGGTTTGCGCCATAGAGCTGCAAGCCTGAAGGCAGAAAACCGGCATTGTCCGGGCTGGACCAGTCCAGCGGATTAGCTGTAGCACTAAACGGGATGATGTCGCCATCAGCGGCAAATACTTTGCTTGCGGCAATCACTACCGTTTTGGATTTTGGACACTTCGGGTCAGTCACCTGCCGTGAGGTTGCCACCCATGAAATGGTATTGTCCGCCACCGATGCACCTATATCGGTTGGCCAGACAGGCTCGGTGTCACCTGATACCAGCAGCGGGATAGCCTTCCAGACAATCCGGGAAATCCGCACTGCTTCCCAGATGACTTCGTTATCAGTCACCTGTTGCCCAAGCTGGAGTGGCCATGCAGGCTCTGTGGTGGCGCTACGCCCTGTTTTTGGCTGTACCGCACGATACATCAGTCCTTCCATGGGTTGGGGCGCTGCCAGATTCCAACTGAAGGCGTCCACCCACACTGGCTGCCCACTGCCCGTGCGCCATAGATTCGCGCCAATGCGCACCGACTTTGTCCCCGCAGGCGCGGATGCCGTCACACTTGAGCGTGCAAACCCATTGCCGGATTTGATTTGATTGCCCTGGAACTCCCGAATCTGGCTGTTGTTCGCATCATAAAAGCGAAGGGATACCGAGCCACCTGCATGATTTTTGCTGGAGGCGCCCTGATTGATCCAGCACGTTGCCGTAATGCTGGCGCCTGGCTCGCATGGCGCATAGGCCGTTGCTTCAATTCCGCCGCTGATATTTCGGCCGCCACCCAACATTACCGCCTTGCTGCCAAGGAATGCGGACTGCGTGGAAATCTGCATTTCCGAGCGCGTGACCGCCCACCCCTCCAGATCATCATCAAACTGCGGATTAGCTATGCCTGTCTGCGCTGCTGCCGACCGCGTGCGCGGCAAAACGACCGCTCCCGGCGGATACAAATGCCCTGGCTGCCAAACTGGAATGCTCATGCGATGCTCACCGGAGGGGATTGTTCACGATTGCCGCCACCACCTCCTGCATAGCGGGGCGGCACGCCGGTAGCGGGTGAACTGTGATTGCTAGTGCTGGCAGCAGCGGCATCCGCTTCCTCAATGGTCACTGCATCCGTATCCGTTGCCCATGCAGGCTCCTGGCTGCCAGTGCGTGCAGGATTGCCATAAACCTCGACCGCCTCGTACTTGTAGCCATTCGCCGCGGTCGGCTCCACCACATCGCCCTGCTGCACATCCATACCGGGCGCCCACACCCTCCCAGGTTCTCCAAGACGAGTTGCGCGATACACGTAGCCTGTCGGTGTGGTCGGGTGCACCACCTGCCCCAGCCTGTAAACCTTGCTCGGTTGCCAATACTCCAACTCGCCACCTTCACCCTCCAGCCAGTAATGGGCAATCACGCCGTCATCCCATTCGGCCACCACATACGGGAACCCCAGGAACGGCTCGGCAAAATGCAGTCGCTTCAGCTTTGCCTCTTTATTAGGCTGCGTCAGCACCGACATGCTGTAGCCAAGCGGCAGATTGTCCATATGCTGATCACTGAACACATGCAGCTTGCCCCGGTAGGTCATCAAACCAATGGTGCCGGGAGGCAAGGTTGCATCCGTCACCGTGCCGGGGCGCGGGCGTACCGAGCCACTGGCCGTCACATAACAGTTCACCGCGTCATACAGGCTCTCCGGGTTCGCCCCCCCTTTGACACGCATCCGGTTGATACCAATACGCCCGGAAGTCAGCGCCACCGCCACCATTACAGCCCCTCCCACATAAAGCCCGGCCAGCCATCGGGCACAGCCACCCGTGTACCCGGCACATAGCGCCGCGTGTGATGGGCGCCTGCGGTCAGATGCTTGATATAGGTCAACGCATCGCGCTCATAATTGGCTGCATCCGGGTGGCCGTAATGCGCCTTGGCACGCGCCAGGGTATGTAGCAACACCGCCTCGTCATCAATTGTGCAGCGGTCGCTATCGGCCACAAACGGCTCAAGTCCAAAGTCACCTTTGATGCGCAGCTTCCACGGCCTCTCATCTGGCGCAGGCCACACCTCGATGCATTGGCGAATCTCGTAGCGATCCGGTGCACCCTGCTTGTCGTGCCGTCCATAGCTCTCTGGCGGGATACCACAGGCCAGCGAGCGCCACTGTTCGTTGCACTCAGACACGCCCACCCAAGAAACCATCCGGGCATCCAGTTTGCGAGGACACTCATCGCGGCTGTCGCTCAAGTCATAAAACCGCGAGCCCGCCTGCATATCCCAAGTGTAAAAGCGCTCTGTGCGCAGCACAGGATAGGTTCGATACAAAAACCGTTGCGCCCCCTGCAAAAAACTGTCCAATAGCGCAGGCATACCCGGCGGCGGATTGCTTGCTACTGCGGCATAGCCCAACCGCATCAGCAGCTCTTGACGCAGCTCGGCCAAGGTGCGCGACGGGTTAGCGTCTTCACACTGACAGTTGAAATTTACTGGCTGACAAGCCTCCTCATCAGCAGGGACAATCCACCCACTCCCGCCCCCCGTATGGTACCCATCATATGAATATTGGTAAGTCGTGCCAGTGAAACTTATAAAGAACTCACCATCTCCACTCAGCAAGATACTGAATTTGGAAGGCGCATCCTCGTAGGCATGAATGCTTTCTCCAGACGCACCGAAGCGAAGCTCTCCACGCCCTTTTTCGACTGTCTCAGGTGTACTCGTCTCATTCACATAAAATGTGCCTGCAACATAATCACCTGGCATCATGGGCACATCTGATTTTAGATAAAGATAATCATTGCTATATGTACCCTCGCCTATCTCCTGATTTAAATTCCACTGCTTTCTTTCGCTATTCCATTGACTCTCCTGCTCCCAAAGCTCCGGATGCAGTAACAAATTCCGCGCCATCTCAATGCTCCAAAAACAAAGGCCGGTGCGACCCGGCCTTTGTGCTGCTCAACCTTAGGCCGCAGGCTCGGCTTTCGCTTTCTTCGGCGCCTTGCCCACTCCGTCACGAATCACCGCCTGCGGCTCATCCGTTGCGGACTGCGGCGCAACACCGGCCAGCTGCGCAATTTGCGCCGCACCCATCGGATAGACGCGGTGCAGCGCGCCCAGCTCGCGGCGGTCGTACTTGCGCTGCAAACGCAGCCACTCATTACCGGGGTTGAAGTCCTCGGGCGCATCCACTTCACGCTCACCCAAAACCTCAACCCTGTCCTCGCCATGCTCGTTGCGCAGCGCGGGCAACTCATGCGCCCACACCACCACAGGAATGGCCAGGACTGCGTCCTTGTGCACCAGTGCAGTTACTTCGGTCAGTTTCATGCGTCCGTCCCTCCTTAGGCGATGCTCAACACCGCATTGGCGTTGCGCTTGTTGCAGGTGAAACGGTACTTGCTGGTCATTGCCCAATAATGGACATAGCGATCGTACACACGCGGCGGCTTGCGACGCACCATCCAGTGCCCCTTCAGCGGCTTGAGCTTGATGGTGTTCAGGTTCAGGAAGTACGCACGCTTGGCGCGTTCGCCACCGCTGGTGCCCGCTTCCTCATCCAGCAGGTCAAGCGTCGGATCCCATACCACCTCGACACCGTTGAAATACAGGCCAGTGGTGGACGCATCTTGGGTGATGCCACCACGCTGCGGCACCACAATCTGGCGCGCATTGATGGCATTGGCATCCGCCTTGTAGGCATCGAAGAACTTGGAGCCACAAAAAATGTGGGTAGGGTACTGGCCGCCGCGCAGGCCACAGGCACGCCAGATGGCTTCCATTTCTTTCGTCAGCGTGCCCACGGTTCCGGTGGCGATGTTGGTGCTGGCATGGTTGCGCCAGTACGCCGCTGTGGCCGCATTGATGCCGCCATACGTGCCCGTGTTCGGGGTCAGCGAAATCATTGCGGCAAGCCCGGCCACCGCGTCGGCATCCTGCGTTCCGTCTTGGTACAGCTCGCGGGCAAAGGCATTCTGGATGCCCAGCTTCAGGGTTTCAAAATTTTCCTTCATCAGGTCGGTCAGGCGCACCTTTTCATCGGCGCTCGGCACCGCATCCGCGTTGTTGTCAGTCAGGGTGATGCCGTTGGCCGCCAGCGTATCCTCGTCCACGCCAAAGCCGTCGTGGAAGTTTGCCCAGGGGAACTTGGCCTGACGCACAGTGTCCTTCTTGCCATAGGTCACCTGCTCATCGCCGAAATAGTTCTGGTAGCTGGAGCTGTTGCCGATGCGGATTTGCTCGACTTCGTATTGGTTGCCGCCGACGGTGTCCTTCTTGCGCTGCATCAGCGCCGAATACAGCGGCAAGGCATGGTTCACCTGGTCGATGGGCTCGTTTTTCAGGAAATAATCGAGCTGATAATTCGCGCCCGTTTCAAGTTGTTGCGTAGTAAAAGGCATAGCCGTTTCCTCAGAAAAGAATGGGGTGTTTTCCATCCGCTCCGAGGGGCGTGAATCCTCTTACACGCTACCGGCGATGAACCCGGCTCACATCTGTAGCGGGGCTGCGTGACATGCAGCCAGTTGCCACTATCACACAGCCCGCGCGTCAATCAATCCCCACCCGTCAGCGACCGCGTGCGTAGGCTTGCAATCCCATCTCCAACGCTTCTTCCGGGCTGCTGGCGGTTTTGTTCAATGTGCCCGCGCCACTGCCTGCCGGACGCAGCGGCACCGCACCCACGCGCGGCTTGGCGGGCGCCAGTTGCACGGCCTGATAGGACAGCAGAAATTCTTGCGCCCACAGTGCAGGTGGGATGTTGTCACGGCGCTTGATGAAATCCGCCTTGGCCTGCTCTACCTTGTCGGCAAATTGCGGGTCTTGTTGCGCCAGACGTGCGCCCATCACGTTGAGCGATTCCACCGCCTGCGCCATCTCGGCCTGGTGCTGCTGGGCGGCCATGCGCTCGCGCTCGGTCATTTGCTGTTGGTGCTGCTGGGTCAGCGCCTGCATATTGCGCTGCTGGGCGATCTCGCGGGCATACGCTTCCGGCAACTCGCCACTGGCAACCGCTTCGCGCAGGTCATCATGCTTGGCCAGCACATCCCCGCTCCGGCCAATCTTGCCGTCCAACCATTCCAGCTCCTTCGCCAGCGCATCACGCAACTGCGCCAGCTCGGCAGGGCCGCCACGGTTCACCGCGTGCAGATAGCCCATGACGCTGCTGTATTGCTCCGGCGTGGCACCCGTAGCCTCGATATGCCCCAGCATCTCGTCATAGCGTTCGGCCTTCTGCGTGGCTGCCGTCAGCTGCCCTTCCAGCTCGCTCACCCGGCCATGCAGCTCGACAAAGCGCGCCCGGCTCTTTTCCTTGGTCAGGCCGAGCTGGGTGGCCTCGTCCTCGGCGCTCAGCTTTTCCGGCTCGCCTTCGGTTTCGGTCGCCTCAGCCTTCGGCGCTTCTTCAGCGGCAGCTTCGGCGGGCACCGCCTCCACTGGCGTTTCCTCATCCGGTTTTTCAGTCACAGCCTCGATACCTGCATCCAGTGCGGCCAGTGCTTCGGCCTCGGCATCCACCGGCGCAGACTCTGCCGGAGTTTCGGCCTGCTGTTGTTCGTTCAGGGTTTCGTCTTCAATACTCACTGCATCATCTCCATGTTGACCGGGGGCTGCCCGGCGGGTTCTTCGGGTTGTGGCATGCCGGGCGCGACGACACCGCCAGGCGTTCCGGTTTGTTGAATGCTTTGCCCTTCGTGCTGCGGGATAAACCGCCCCACGTCCACGCGGTCGCCTGCCTTCTCGAATGTGGCCTCCACCAGTGCCTCAATCTTGTCGGCAATCTCGCTCGGGCTTGAGCCGCGCAACTGCCCCACCTGCATGATGGCCTGCTGCAACAGTGGCAAACCGGCCTGCCATGCCTCGCGCTCGGCTCGGGTGTTGGGCTTGCCACTGGAGCCTGCTCGAATGTCCACGTCCACCAGGTCATCCAGTTCTTCCAGCGCCTCCATCTGCGGCCAGACGGCATCGGCACCCGCCAGCAGTCGCACGTCGTTCACGTCCAGCTTCTGCACCGCCGTCAGCGCCGTGTAACGGGCAATGTCGCCCAGCCATTCTTCCAGCGCGTCACGCATCGAGCCGGTGCGGCTCTGGAAGCCGCCCTGTTGAATCTCGGCCTCGGTGGCAGTCTTGGCCGTTTCCACGCTGCCGCGCAGGGCTTCCTGCACACCCCACACGCGGTCGATGTCGGCCAGAATCATGCTGGTGTCGTACATCGCCGGGTCAATGCCGCTTACCGGCTTCGGCGCGAACAGCTCGCCCACCGTGCGGCCAGATACCGTCTTGATGCCGATGAACTCCTGCCGCGCATTGTTCGCCAACTTGGCGGCATAACTGGGCGCCAGCTCACCTTCGTCGAACAGCACACCCGGATAGCTGCGGCGGCGCATCTCCGCCAACGCGCTGCGCGTGCGGTTGTACTCGTTCGCCAGCTTCCAGCTACGCGCCACCAACGATTCCGGCGCACGCTCGCCATCGACTTCGAGGAAGGCCAACGCGAAGTACCCATAGAAGCGCCCACTCATCACATTCGGCGGCGCTGGCTCGTCCAGCCAGAAGTCCAGCCCTTCGGCGGTGCGGTACACCAGACCGTCATCAAGCGACCACTTTTCCCACACGCAGATGAAATCGTTATCGCTGCGCTGCCCGCTGGTCACGCTGTCACCAGCCACAAACTGATCGGCCTCGTGCTGGCCAACGTCACCTTCCGGCGCGGCATGCTCACGCTTGGGTGTGCGGCGCTGCCAGCGGGTCGCCCGGCGCAGCTTGTCGATGGGCACGTCCGGCCAGCGCACGGCCGCATCGTGCAGCGTCATGAAAATGCGCTCAGCCACCCACGGCGCGTCCTGGTATTCCATCAGTGCAACACCGGGCGCCACCTGCATGTTTTCAGATGAGACAAAATCAATCGCCAGCCCGCGTGCCACCACGCGCTCAGCACGTTCACGCAACCCGGCCATCTGCTGCTCGATGGCCAGCTTGCGGCCTTCCAGCTCTCCCGCATTGGCCGGGTCGTCCAACTCGTCGATTTGCCGGGCAATCCAGCGCAGGTTGTCTTGCAGGTCATTGAGCTGCTTCTGCACCACCGGGTCACGCTGTGTGCGTTCCTGCCAGCTCACCTTCACCCAGCCAATGCCAGTGGTCAGCGTTGAGCGCACGGCGCGGCGAGCTTGGCGCTTGAGCCGGGCACGCTTCCAGAGTTTGCCCACCACCACTTCGATGGTTTGCGCAAACAGCGCCCGCTCGATGCGCACCTGCCGACGCTGTGCCTGCTGTTGCTGATACAGCGCCATCGCCTGCTCGTATTCGGCCATGGCTTGCTGATACTCGGCCTGCTCGGCCGCCAGTTGCGAACCGGCAGCAAACGCGGCCTGCTGCAAGTCGCCAGGCGGTTGCGGCGGCTGCTCCTTCGGCGCTTCCACCAGTTGCGCGGGCAACACGTCCACATCCGGGTCACGGCTGTAGATGAACGACACCATCGTGTCGATGTTCGCCCCCAGAATGTTGGTCGAGACCTCAAAGCCACTGTCGCCACGCGCATAGCGGCGGTCTTTTGCAATCTGCTCACGCACGGCCTTGTCGAACTCGCGCGCTGCCTCACGCTCGCTGTGCCATGCCTGCACCTGCTGGCGCACAGCACGCTCTTTCTGCCTCTCGGCCTCACCCGCCAAATCGGCCACAGTCAGCCCCTCGTCCAGCGCTGCCATCGCTTCGATACTCATTGGTAATACCCCTTGGAAATCGTGGTTTCTTTTTCGGCTGCAAACAGCCACTCGCGCGTAAACGGCTTGATGCCCGGCTTGCGCTCGGGCTTTGCTTCGGTCATGTCACGCTCACCCAGTGCCAGATAGCGGAACGCATCCGCCGCGTGGCTCGTCCAGTCATGCAGCGGCCGGTCGCGGAAGGTGCGCAGCTTGTCGCTCCACTCACGCTGATAGTTGCGCAGTGCGTCCAACCCTCGCTCGCAGCGCGTTGCATCAAACCGGCAGCGCGGCAGCAAACGGCGCACGGCCTGAATGCCGTCATCCACACTGGTACGCGGCAGCACCCGCGCATGGATGCCATGCTCATTGCGCAACACGTCCACCCGGCGGCGGCCAGTGCCCAACTCACTCACATCGGCATCATGCGGCAGCGTGTGCCCGGCATAGCTGTAGCCACGCTCGCGCAGCCTGGCCGCATACCAGTCCAGTCCCACACCGGAGCTTTCCAGATAGTCGATGACCCTCAGCTCGCCGCCGCTCATCTGATAAAACCAGATGGCCGTACTGTCGCCGATGCCCAGATCCCACGCCGTAAACACCGGCAGGCTCGGGTCATGCGGCACACTGCCAACACGGCCTTCCTGTTCTGCCGTATTGAGCCAATCCGCGTAGTAGGCGCCCGGGATGGCCGCATCAAAGCTGCACTCGTATTCCTGCGCGATGACCGCCCGGGCTTCCATTTCGCCACGCTCAGCGGTCAGCTCGGCCAGCTCTTGCTCGATGACCCGTGCCGGTATTGCCCTGGTCTTGCTTACAGGTAAGACCTCGCCATACCACTCGTCATTGCCACGCGCGAAATCCATCATTCGTTGAAAATGGTTTCTTCCGCGCGGCGTGCTGATGAACAGCGCCCAGCCTCCGTTCTCGGCCAGAATCGGACGAAGCATTGCCCACGCCTGCGGGTCGGCCAGCGCATACTCGGAAAACACCACGCCCACCGGCGGCGAACCAACCAGCGAGTTGTAGTTGTCGCTGCCCACTACCTGCCATGTCGCCCCGTTTTTGAAACGGATGAACATGTCGGTTTCGCGTCTGTCGGCAATGATTTCCGGCGGAAATGCGTCATCGATACGCCGGCGCCCCGTCATCGGATTGACGGCATCCCAAATGGCCTTACGCGCCTGATTGGCCTGCGGCAACATGTGCCAGTACGGCCCAACCCGCTGCATCGCAGCGCATGCCGTCCAGTGCAGGCAAAGCTCGTCCTTGCCCGCGCGTCGATGCCATGCCAGCGCCAAGCGCTTTACTCCACGCTCCAGCGCCCCCCAGGCGCCCAGCTGATACGGGCGCGGCCGCCATCCGTTGGCCGGGAGCGTGATGGCCGTCACTCGCCGGCCTCCGTGAACCGCTGCACGATGACCTGAAGCGGCCCACCATCGGTGCCGGACAGCTCGGTACGCGCCAGCTTGGGGACGTGGTACTCGGTCATTTTCATGAAGCACTCAAAGGCAGCCCTTGCCCCATCCTCTCGCTCAATCTTGTCCAGCCACTCGCCCAGCTTGTGGGCATTGCCGTCCACGGCCAAAGCAATCGCCTCGCGTGCTTGGCGCGTGGTTTTGTTTTTCGCCCCCTTGGGTCGCCCTTTCCCAGCGGCAGGCGGCTTGGGTCTTCCAGTAGCCGCCACTTTTTTAGTGGTTTTACGACTTTCTTCCGTCATCCTTTCACCTTGCATCAGCAGCGCACACAATCAATCCCCCATCTCGCCTCCACTGGTCAGCGAGCATCCGCTCAACGAGGTGTGCGTCCATATCGTTTGCGATGCGAAACACGCTGATCTGCCCGCGCCGCGTATAGCAGCCGACCAAGTGATCCAAGTACATGCGCTGCCATCGCGGCAGGCTCATCTGGTTATCGTGCAGCACCCTTGCCCGGCAACAGTCGTCAACGAACAGCCACGCGGCGCACTTGTGCACTGCCCAGATGTTTTCCATGCGCGCCAGTACGGCGTGAGCGGCCGGCATCACATTGAGCGGATTGACCACCGCCACCACGGGCGGCACGGCCGGGCGATGATGGGGGCACTTCACTCGGCCAGCTCCTTTGCCTTGACCACGAGCCGCCCCTCGCCTTTTCCCGCTCATGCCCGCAAAATCCTCGCAAGCTCCTCCAGCGCCCGGCGCGCGTGCTCTGGGTCGCCCTTCGGACGAGGCAGCGCCTTCTGCTCCACCGCAGGCAGTGCCGCAACGAAATCCGGCACACTCGGCCAGCGGCGGCTACTCGCACACAGGCGGGCAAAGGCAACACGAAAGCGCGGCTCATCACGCGCCTGCACCCACACCCGGCCAAGGCTCAATGCCTCGCACCAGGTTGCCACCGTCATCGGCAGCACATCGGCAGCCGGTTGTCCCTCCAGCCCCAGGCAGGTCAAACGCTGAAAGCCCTCGATGACCGCGTTTTTCATCCAGACTTCCATGCCCTCACCCCTTCATCGCTTCCAGCGTCAGCAATGCTGCAGCGCGCTTGCTGGTCGGTTGATACCCTGCATGGCCGGATGTAACCAGCCCACGTTGAGACGGCACCACGACCAGCGTTTTCGGTTCACGACTGCGATAACTTCGTGCTACCGCCACGGCGTACAGCACCGACTTGTCCGGGTAACTCTCGTGGATTTCCAGAACCTCGGCAGCGGTCACGCCCTCTACCGCCGCCGCGATGACGTCAGGGTGCGCCGATGAAACCCCACACGCAGGGCCAAGCACTCGCCGGATGCCGGTTGCCAATTCCGCAGCCGGAGTCATCCCCCCTCGCTGCGCAACCGTGCCGCAATCCTGGCTGGCGGCCTCGTTAGCAATTCCGCTAACGCTCGCGCGCGCATTTTCTTTCTCTCTCTCCATGACGGTTGCTTTTATTGGTGGATCTATGACGGTTAGGGTGACACCGGTGTCACCCGTCTCGTCCCTGGGTGTCACCCGTCCCCCCCTGTTTTCGTCGTCATTTGTCACCCGTGACAATTTGTCACCCCTGACATGGGCGTCACCCGTCTCGGCATCTGTCACCCGTGACAATTTGTCACCCCTGACATGGGCGTCACCCGTCTCGGCATCTGTCACCCGTGACAATTTGTCACCCCTCGCCCCCTCATTTTTGTGGGATGACAATTTGTCACCCGTCTGAGCAGGCGGCCTGCCGGAGTAGATAGCCGACACATTCAACTGGTACTGGCGCGACGAACCAGGCTTGCCGCCGTTGTGATTGCCCACAACATCCAGCCAACCCTCATCAATCAAGCTGTGCACCACCCGTTGCGCGTTGCGCTCACTCATTGAGCCACGCTCGGCAATGCGGGCGATGGATGGGTGCAGACTCGCACCGTCATCATTTGCCCAATCGCACAAGGCCAGCAAAACCAGCTTTTTGCTGGCAGGCATATCAAGCCGCCAAGCGGAAGTCATCAGGTGAATGCTCATGATGCCCCCCCATACCGCTGCCCGCGCCAGATACGAAACACCAAAACGACGCGAGAAATCACATTCATTTCAAACCTTCCCTCACGTTCCCGCCGATTCCCTCGGCTTTCAAAAGGCCCTGCATTACCGTGGCCTTGCGCATTTCAGCGAGTGCCCAGTCATGCAAGATTCCACGGACGATTTCCGCGTGTTGTTCCCCGGTCACGCGGTGACGCGCCTCGATGACGCACCACGTCTCGGCTGTGACTTTTGCCCGCAGGTCTTTGAGTGGCGCGGTCATTTAGCAGCCCCCCAACAAGGCGCCTGCCTGCCGGTAGGATGGGAGTACCACCCCACCACCACTACCGGAGACAGACGTGTACGAAGAGCAAAAGACCCGCAACGAACTCGCCAGGCTCAATGCAGAGCTGCAAGCCCAGCGCAGCGCGCTTGTAATGATTGCCCGGGTCGTCATTTCAACGCTCCCCAACGACGCAGCGCTGCCCGTGGCACTGGCGAACGCCAGCGGCTACCAAGGTTCTTCCAAAGAGCAGCAAGCCCTTGCCGCGCTCGCCAAAGCCATCCTTTCTGCCGACGCAGCGCCCGGAACCGCTTGAGCAGCCGCACCCGCTTGGCAAGGCGAAGTGCCTGCCAGTGCTTCCAGTACGCATCGGCATCAAGGCGCGCTTCCACGGCTTCATGGTCTTGCACAATCAGCCCAGTTTCCGGGCAGCGGAACGGCGCAAGCGCTGCCGGATACGGCAGGCTGTTGCGCACCGCATGGCGTTCTGCGCGACTCATGCAGCCTTTTCCTTTTCCCGCTCGCCCTCAGGCGCGGGACCGAAGATGTCAGGGCGGAGAAGCCGTAAAAATTGCTCGCGAGCAGGCGGGATTCCACTCTTTTTCCAAGCACTTACCGATGGCGGCTTCACGCGACAAAGCCGCGCAACCTCAAATGTCCCGCCAAGCCTGTTTATCACTTCCGCATGCATATGCTTTTTCATATGCAAATCTTAGGACTAGCTAACAAATAAATCAATAGCCACTCCTAACCTTCTTGTTATTAGGATTGCCTAATGTCACTCTCTGAACGGCTACGTGCAGCAATGATTGAATCTGGTGTGAGCCAGGCAGATTTGGCTCGCGCCTGCGGGGTGAAGCCCCCATCCGTAAATGGATGGCTTAGCGGCAAGTCAAAGTTCTTGCGTGGCGAGAACCTGCTAAAGGCGGCTGCCGCGCTGAATGTTTCAGATACTTGGCTTGCAACTGGGCGTGGTGCCCCAGAGCGAAACGCCAGTGCCTTTCTCCTGCCAGTCGCAGAATCTGCGACAACCGACTCAAACTCGGACATATTGAGCAGCCTTCAAGATGCCCTGGTTGCTGCCGACGAGGCAACCAGAAAAGCTGCAGCCGACCTGCTTTCGCGCTATGCCGAAGCACCTGATAACGAATCCATCGCCAACGCACTGCGTGCACTGTTGAGACGGCCACAATGATTCCACCACTGGATGAAAACGGTTTGCTGCCAAAGGGACAATGGGACTGCTCTTTGCCGGAAGTTGAGACTGTTTTCTGCACAAATCCACACCGATGCGCCTTGTGGGATGGACTTCAACAGTTCATCTCCAAAGAGGTTCGCCCTCGTGGCGCACAATGCTTATGGATAAACGGCAGCTTCACTCGCAGCAAGTCGGTGCCTGCCGATATAGACATCGTGATAGACATTTGCGATTGGGATGAACCCAAAGCCTTGGAGCTGATGCTTCATATCTTCCGCCACCACGACGCGTTCAAATCAGCGTACCATGTAGATGCGCACGTAAGGCATCCATCTATCCCAAACGACCTAGCTAAATTTTTTCAATACGCTGGGCACAAGTGCGCCAGCGAGCTTCATCTTGATATTCATCACAAAAAGGGTATTTTGCGGGTACAGCTATGACCACGGAATCCCTCACCACCAACTACTTCCGCGCCCATCTTGAAAACATGGTCGCGCTGGCTCTGGCCGCGCAAAAGCACGGCCAAACCGTTGCGCCATCCGAAATGGTACGCAGCATTGAGAGCACCCTGCTTGAGCTCATCCATACCGGGTTCCCGCTAGAGCGCATCCTCGAAAAGTCCGACCTCGTTCTCCACGCAGAAGGCCCTGCTGTTCGAGACGCTGCACCACAGTTGACCGCCTTCAACTGGCTTTCCAGCAAGACCAACCAGTCACTGCGCAAGCTCGCAGGTGAGATGTTCAACCTGCAAGAGAAGGACGAAAAGCGCCTACGCAAGGCCATTGACCTGCGCTTGACAGGCATGGCTCCTGGCAGCCTGTACCTTGGCTTTGCACTCGCACCACCAACACAGGACATTATCCCTGCCTCAGATGAACCAGTCTTCCTTCAGTTGAAGGAGGTATTCCGTAGTCTTCCCGAGTTGACTGATGCGATTGATGACGAAGAAGTCACGCCTCTGGCCGCTGAAATTGTCCCCGATGCAGCAGAGCGTGATGCATCACTCACCGCACTCTATAACCTTGCGCCCACCGGGAAAGTGGGCATTCACACTTTGGACATTTCTTCACCCGGCAGAACAGGCGGAACACTCTCGCAACGGGAACGCACGGTATTGCATACCGCGCTCAAACGCCCCGACCTTATAAGTCGAAAAAGAGGAATTTTTACGGGAGAAGTGCGTGAAATAGACCTCGATCGGCAGAGGCTTCATTTAAGAGAAACGAATAGCGGTCGCATCTTGCGCTGCGTACTGCCAATGCTAGATAGAGGGCAGGCAAAAGCTGTATTGGGAGAATTTGCCCGCGTATCCGGCGAATACGAGCCTGACCGTAACGGAGTCCCAAGACTCATGTTGGTAGAAGACTTGGAGCCAATATTGTTTGCCGAGCAAACAAAATTGACAGGCTGGCCGGATGTATAATCCAATCCCCTACCAAGAGGCACTTCGTTTACTCGCAACAGGAAAAGGGTATTTGGAAACAAACTTCCAATGGGAACAAGATGTTCTGAACTTCCTACCGGGCAAGAAGTTAAGACTGAGCATTGGGATTATTGCATTTTTTTCATTTATTTTTGGCGCAGCCGCTGAGTCATGGCAATGGAAATTTCCATTATTAATTTTGTCAGTCCCAATTTACATGATCAACCGTCATCTAAAAAAGAAAGCAATACAACGTGCAGCACTAGCAGATGAAGAAACCTACCTATTTTTAGCCAGAAGTGGAAAGATAGAGGTGATACCAAAGCATGGATAGCTAACAAGAAAGCCCGCCGAAGCGGGCTTTCTCGTCATGCGACTTTACGCTCTTCAAGCGCACGCTTGCCAGTGGTCATTCTCAATCTGCAACTGCAACATATTTTCATGTACAACCCTGTCTAGTGCATTAAACCGCTCAATCAGCTCAACCAAGCGGGCATTGCCATTGCAGGTTTCCCTGACCATCAGACGCAAAATGATGTCAGCACTCTTTGGTACGGGCTGTTTTCCACGCTCCCAAAGCGATACCGTGCCCTCCTCCACACCCAAGATTCCAGCCAACTGCCGCTGTGCCATATCCACCTGCTTGCGCAGATACTTGAACGTCTTGGCATTTAATGGCTCTGGGGAGTCCACTACCGACATGGCGATGGCCGCATGAAGCCCAGGCAAATCCTGAATAATTAACACCTCTTCGCCATTGCTCGTCTGGCCGTAGCGAAAGCCGTTCATCAGATACACATTGTCCAAGCCGCACTCAGTAAAGTGCAGTGCATCTTTCATGCTATTCATATCATCTCTCGCTCTCATATAACCATTACCGTAATAACTATCACTACCTGCCCCATTAACTGCTCAACATCAATGGCGCATGGAACCTCAACATCTTCGCCCGCAGTCAATGCCCGCAGCTTCAAGCGATAGTTCCTCCTCTCGCTGTCCCAGCGCACAGGCTCCACAACTTCACCGCGCAACAGCACCTGCATCACCTGCTGAGTGCTTACATCACGCTGCCGCATCCGTTGCCTGGCATGCTCGCTAAACACTACACGCCCGCCCTCTGCTGCCAAGTCACGAACCATCTTTAGCGCCTCCGTATCTGTCAGGTTTCGAGGTAAACCATTCGAGTGCTGATGAAAGTCCACAACATTCATTGGGGCATAAATTTTATGGGTCTATGACAAGACGAATCCTACCACGCCTACCACATCCATACATGAACCGAGCACGCTTTCCTGCTCAAAATTGCGCACATATCCACACCCAGCCCCGCCCAGCGGGGCTTTTTTGTGCCCGCATGTCAACGATAGGCGTGTCGTTGACATCGTATAACGCATTGAATCTAAAGGAAGTACTGCGGGGAAGTGTTGAAAGATGAAGAAAAGTTAGGACTTCCTATTGACACATTAGTTAGCTACTCCTAACATGCTCCCATCGCCACACGGCAATGGGAGACAACGATGGCAACGCACCGCGAGTTCAGGGCTTGGCACAGCAAAGCCCGCGCAGCACGCAATCACAACAGCAGCATCAGCATCGGCAAGTTCTGCGGCTACGGTATCGCCGAGCGCGCCAAGCCGGAGATGGTCGGCAGCTTCCACGGCTACCACCTGCCCTTACCCGACTTTGACCCGCTACTGCATATCGCGGACTACCGCAAAAGGGCAACAGAGTGCATCCGCTTTCAGCGCGACAAGATTCCGCGCCCCGCTTTCCCGCCCTACCGTGGCGAATATGACCGCTGGCATCGCCGCGCCTATTCCATCAGCGCAGGTATGGCCAGGCTCCGAATGGTTGAAGCCGCCATCCGCATGGATTCGGCCTGTCGTCAAACCCTCGAAGTCTGGAGGCTGGCCGCATGAACGTCATCCCGTTTCCTTCAGCCCAGGCACGCAGCGTCATGGCCGCCGTCAAAGCACGCGCCAAGGCAATGCATACCCAGCCCAGCGACTGCCAAGAAGCCATCCGACAAGCCATGCACGCCATGGCTTCCGGGCACTCCCCGGCGCGCGCCGTTTCCATTGCCTGGCGGCATCTCAAGGCCGCCTAACCCCTTCCGCGGCTGGCCGGGCATTTCCCATCCACGTTCTGCTGTCCCACCGCCCGGTCAGCCGCACCTTATCAAGCCTTACCCATGAAAAAGACACATCGCACCCTCCTTTCACTGGCTTTTGCACTGCTTTGGACAGTTGCAGGACTACTCCTGCTCGCACTCGCCGCAGAAAGCGGCGGTCTGCCCTGATACCCCAGCTGAGTCGCGGCAGTTCGAGTACGGCCTGGCCCACCGTCCGCGACAGGGCCATCTACACAGCACACCAAGGAACCCCATGAGCACTCCAAAGCGCATCTACGTCGTTACCAACTCCGCCAGCAGCCCCACCAGCCAGCGCCTGATTCGCGCCAGCAACACAGCGCAGGCACTCCGTCACGTAGCCAACGATACCTTCGATGTTGTTGTTGCGAGCCAGGATGCCCTCGTCACCTTGCTTGGCGCAGGCATCCAAGTGGAAACCGCAGGCGAGCCCCAAGAACAGCAGGAGGCTGGCGAATGAGCGCGCAGCTTCAGACCATCCCTCACGACCAGCACGACCGGCAGAAGCTAATCGGCGGTTCAGACGTAGCCGGAATCCTCGGCATCAGCCCGTGGAAGACGCCATTGGACGTGTACATGGACAAGGTGCAGCCGCGCAACAGCGAGCCCGACCGCAACAAGGCGCGCGTGTTTGCCAGAGGCAAGCGCATGGAACCCTACGTCATCGACATGCTGGCCGAGGAATCCGGGCTGGAAATCGTCGCGCGCGGTAACCGCTACCTGGACGCAGAGCACCCGTTCCTCGCGGCAGAAATCGACGCCGAAGCCAAGACCGGCGAGAACATCGAAATCAAGACCGTATCCCCCTTCAAAGCGTGGGAATGGGGCGAAGAACAGACCGACTCCGTGCCGGTGCATTACACCGCGCAGGCCATGCACGGCCTGATGGTCACAAATCGCAAAGTATGCGTATTCGGCGTGCTAATCGGTGGTGACGACTTCCGCATCTACCGTGTGGAAAGGGACGAGGAAACTATCGACGCCATCCGCGCCAAGGAATTGGAGTTCTGGCAGCGCGTCCAGCGCAAAGACCCACCAGAGGCCACCCGCGTCAGCGACATCCTCGCCATGTTCGACCGGGACGCCGGAACCTCACTGGAAGCCGACACCAAGACTTTGCAGGCCATTGGCAGGATGCGCGAAATCAACGCCATCACCAAGCCGCTGAACGACGAGTTCGCCGACCTGCGCGAACAAGTGCAGCTCTACATGCGCGATGCCGCCGTACTGAAGATGGACGGCCAGCCGCTGGCAACGTGGAAGTCGCAGACCGCCAACCGATTCAACCAGACCGCCTTCAAAGAAGCGCACCCTGACCTGTTCGAGCAATTCAAGCAGGCCAGCCAGTCGCGCGTGTTCCGCCTCAAGTGACCACAGGAGAAGCCCCTATGTCCACCTCCGCATTAAAAGCTGCCGCCACCGGCAAAGCCCCCGCTGCCGACAAACCCACCACCATCGCCGGACTGCTCACCTCACCGGCCATCAAGCAGCAACTGGCCCTTGCCCTGCCCAAACACATGACCGCCGACCGGTTGGCCCGCATCGCACTCACCGAAGTGCGCAAGGTGCCGAAGCTCGCGCAATGCGACCAGACCAGCTTCCTTGGCGCCATCATGCAGTGTGCCGCGCTGGGTCTTGAACCCGGCGGCGCGCTCGGTCACGCCTATCTGCTTCCCTTCGACAAACGCCAGAAGGTCGGCGGCCAGTGGAAGACGGTCGGCACCGACGTCCAGCTCATCATCGGCTACCGGGGCATGATTGACCTCGCCCGCCGCAGCGGACAAATCCAATCCCTTGAAGCCCGCGCCGTGTACGCCGCCGACAAGTTCGACGTGGAGCTCGGCCTGGACTCGCGCCTCGTCCATCGCCCGGCATGGGATGCCGAAGACCGTGGCGCGCTGACCTTTGTCTATGCCGTCGCCAAACTGAAAGACGGCGGCCTGCAATTCGAGGTCATGTCACGCGCCGAAATCGAGAAGGTGCGCGCACAAAGCAAAGCGGCGCAGAACGGACCTTGGGTGACGCACTTCGAGGAAATGGCCAAGAAGACCGTTGTGCGCCGACTGTTCAAGTACCTGCCGGTCAGTATCGAAATCCAGCGCGCGGTCGGCCTGGACGAGCAAGCCGAGGCTGGCGTCCAGCAGGACAACCCGCTCGTTATCGACGGCGCGTTCCACCGCATCGAAGGCGAGGTCAATGCCGATGTGGAAGCCACCGAAGAAACCAGCGACCCCCAGCCCAGCCTGATTGCCGAGGATGCCGGTAATGATGTTCCGTAACGTCACCTTTTTTCGGCTTGGTCCGCTGCACACGGACAACCTTGAGTCGCGCCTGCAAGAAGGCGCACTCAAGCCGGTAGCCTTGTCCCAAATGTCCTCGTGCGGCTTTGTCCCCCCCATTCCCGGTGATGACCGCCTGGCCTACATGCAGCAGGACGTATCCGGCATTACCCTCGGCACCCAGTCGCGCCTGCTGCCCGCATCCGTCATTGCCGACAAGATCGCAGCAGAAGTCAAGCGTATCGAACAGGAAACCGGCGCAAGACCCGGACGCGGCACCCTGCGCAACATCAAGGAAACCGCCATCGCTGAATTGCTGCCCAAGGCCTTCATCATCAGCACCCAAGTCGATGCCATCATCGACACCCGGGCAGGCTTTGTGGCCGTGGACACCGCATCCAGAACCGTGGCCGAGCACCTGGTCAGCTACCTGCGCAGCACCCTGGACACATGCCCGGCAATCCCCGTCACCGCAGGCGCCTCGCTCCACCCCCGCGCCCGCATGACCATGTGGGCATCAGGGGAAGCCCTGCCGCAAGGCTTCCAGCTATCCGACAGCATCGACCTGGTGGACCCCGGAGATAACGGCGCCACCGTCAAAATGCGCCACCACCTGCCCCAGTGCGACGAGGCCCAGACCCACCTAGAGGCGGGGAAAGTCGTTGATCGTCTGGCACTCACCTTCCGCGACCGATGCAGCTTCGTGCTCGACAACCAACTAGCGCTGCGCAAATTCAAGCTGCTTGATGCCGCTACGGATTCCCTGCCCACCGATACCGACAGCCTCGCAGACGAGCTGCGCGCACGCTTCACCCTCATGTCCGGCGAACTGCGCGAACTCTACGCCGCGCTGACGGATGCATTTGTCTTAATCCCCTCAAAGTCGGGGCAGTGATGGAACCGCTCATAACGCTTCACCTCGCCGAGATTGGCCTTGCCCGCTCAAGAGGCAGGCACTACCCGCAGCTCCACGCCCAAGGCCTGCATCACCCGCTGCACTGTTTCAAAGCGCGGCTGCGCGCCGGGTCGCAGCGCCTTGTAGAGCGCCTCGCGGGTCAGGCCGGACTCTTCGGCCACACGGGTCATGCCATGCGCTTTGGCAAGGCTGCCCAAGGCGGCTGCCAGCAGCGCCGGATCATGGTTTTGCATCACGCGCGACAAATGCCCGGCAATATCTTCCGGGCTATCGGTCATGGATTTCACGGTCATCGCTCAAGCCGCCTGTTGCAACGGCCACGCGCCCTGCTGGCTGGCTTCCAGCACCACCACTTCCACCACCGTGCCATCAGCGGCATAGCTGATACAGGTGTTCCAGTCCTGCGAGGTTTCCCGCACGATGGGCTTGTCGCTCATCCGCAACACAAGGATGTCATCTTCGGCATCGTAAGAGGTTCGCATCGTTCAATCCTCCGGGGTGAAATGGTGCATCAGCGTCTTGACGAACAACACATCTTCCAGCACAGCCGCCACGCAAATCAGGTTGTCCTCACGGCCTGCGTAGTGCTTGAACGCCCAAAAGCGGCGCTCGTCCTTGAACTTGAGCGTGCCGGTTTCCACCAAGTCAAGCACCATGGCCGCATCGACACCGCGCTCTACCATGCGGATCTGGGCATGGCGGCTCAAGCGGATGGGAAGCTGGAAGCGTTCACTGAACATGGGCGCGATAGTAATCGAACGATTACACGCCATCAACACTTGACACCCGCCCACGACCTGTGCATCATCACCCCCGCACGCGCCAATTCGCGTGCCGGGTTTGACAGCCCGATGTACAAGGCGCAGCAGCGCCCATCCTTCCGATGCCCGGCGCTTTTTCTTTGCCCGCCCATCGGTGGCGGCCTGTTGCGCAGCGCAACCCGTTCAATGGCGGGCGGCGCGGGGAGGGCGCACGCCCTGCCGGTTCCTTGTACCCGGTCTGTCAACCCCGCGTCGTCCGCCACCTCGTTTGACAGCGGCGTGGCGGATTCCTCACTCGTACAAGGAATCCAACCATGAATAAGCTCGTCCCTGTGGCCTTCCACGGCCAAACCCTGCTTGCCACCACCATCGAAGGCAAGCCCTTTGTCGCCCTCAAGCCCATCGCCGAAGCCATCGGCCTGCAATGGGAAGCTCAATTCAAGCGCATCAAGCGACACCCGGTGCTTTCCGAAGGTATGTCCATAATGGACATACCTTCCAAAGGCGGCGCACAGCAAACCGTCTGCCTCCCGCTGGACAAACTCAACGGCTGGCTGTTCGGCATCCACGCCAGCCGCGCCAAGCCGGAACTGCGCGAAAAGCTCATCCAGTACCAACGCGAATGCTTCGACGTCCTCGCCCGGCACTTCGGCGCGGCTGACGAATCCCGCCCCTACGCCGTGCTGCCCGGCCAGACCCTTTCCGCCGAACAGGCCGACGAACTCAGGTGTTGGGAAAATCACAATACCTCCCACGCTTGCATTTCCCACCATGACCATGCTAGGGTTGTATCAGGTGCTTCAAAACACCTATGCCAAGCGTCAGAGCCGCCACGAAAGCGCGGCTTTGTCATGCCCGATTTTTTGGGCGAGATGCGCCTATCCGCGAGGACGGCGGCACGGCTTGGTACGTGTTTTGAACATCTCGCCCGCCCATGCCGCTTCAAAACGGCTGGCCGGAGTTTTAAGACTCACCAAGGAGCATGACATGACTCAGGCACTCGAAGTCGCCTTTCGCGGCGCAACCCTTCTCGTTGTTGAACACAACCAACAGCCCTATGTCCCTATGAAGCCAGTAGTTTCTGGCATGGGGATGGATTGGGCAGCACAGTTCGCAAAACTCAAAGCTAACACATCCCGCTGGGGTATTACGGAAATCGTTATACCTACTTCAAGGGGCACACAAGGCATGGTCTGTTTGCCGCTTCGGAAACTGCCCGGCTGGCTGGCAACTATTAGCCCCAATAAAGTCAAGCCCGAACTGCGCGAAAAAATCATTGCGTATCAAAATGAAGCCGATGATGTTCTGTGGGCAGCTTGGCAAAAGCAAGACGCCCGCCCCTACGCCGTGCTGCCCGGCCAAACCTTGAGCGCCGAACAAGCCGACGAACTGCGCCGCCTGCTCACCGAAGCCGCCCAAAAACTCCCGCACGCCCAGCAAGGCGCATTCCTGCAACGCGGCTGGAGCAAGCTCAAGGCGCACTTTGGCGTGCCCTACCGCGAAATCCCGGCCAGCCAGTACAGCGAAGCGGTCAGCCTCATCGCCCGCCACGCGCTGGAATCCGCCCCCGCCTTGCCGGCGCTGCCCGAAGCGCGTGTCCTGATCCCCGTGGCAGACGACTTCAACCTGGACGAAGCCAAACACCACCTCATCAAGGCCTGGAGCGTGTCGATGCTCATCGGCCAGGAAATCCTCGCCTGCCTACACAAACGCCCGGAAGCCAAGGCTTTCCTCGTGGAAATCCCCGCAGGCAACAAAAACACCCCCACCGTCCGCGCCCTGATGCCCGCCCAAGGAGACTTCTCATGAGCCTGCTTCTGTTCTACGACACCGAAACCACCGGCCTGTATCACGACGACCTGCCCCCCAACGACGCGCGCCAGCCCCGGCTGGTGCAGCTCGCCGCCGCCCTGGTCGATGCCAATACCCGCGAAACCGTCCAGGAAATCAACCTGCTGATTGCCCCCGACGACTGGGAAATCCCCATCCAGGCCACCGCCATTCACGGCATCACCACCGAGCATGCCAAACAGTTTGGCATCAGCACACATCAAGCGCTCCAGGCATTCCTCAGCCTGTGGGCGCGCGCCGACATGCGCATCGCCCACAACGAAACCTTTGATGCCGCCATCATCCATTCCGCCCTGTGCTCGGCAGAGTTTGACCCGCGCACCCTGAAAGCCTGGCAAGAAGGCCGCGCCCTCTGCACCCAAAACCTCACGCGCGGCCTGCAACCGGAAAAGCCATACGGCCCTAGCCTCGCCAAGGCCTATCAGCACTACATGGGCAAACCGATTGAAAACGCCCACGATGCGCGTGCCGACATGCACGCCTGCAAGTCCGTGTACTTCCATGTCATCGACAACCGCCCGGCCGCCGCCGACAGATTCAAGGGGGAACGCAGCCCGCTGCCCGAGATTTGGCAGGCCGCGCTCAACTTTTTCGACTGGGAAACCGGCGATACCCGCTACGTCACCACCACCAGTTGCTTGCTCTTTGCCGAGCGCTGGGCGGAGAAGGAGGCAGAACGCGCGCGCCGCCTACAGGAAGCCATCGAGCGCACCATCGAAGAAAACCTGCACCTGGCCGACGGCGATGCGTGCACCCTCATCCACCTTGTGCGTGCACTGGAGCATCAGTAATGAATAAGGATGCCCCCATCACCGGCAGCCGCGTGGCGCGCGAGCTGATTGCCCAAAACAAGCAGCGGAAGGCTAGGACGGACAGCGGCTTTCAGAACAGCGCCCGTAACTACGGCCCGGCTGGCATCGCCACCCGCGATGCGGCCATCCGCAAAGCCACCCGCAAGGCACCACCGGCCATCAAAAACGCCACGACCGTGGATGAGTTTGTTGCCGCCGGCGGGCGTATCGAACGGCTACCCGACCACGCCAGCGGCTTGAACAAAAAAAACGGCGGCCTGCGATTCGACCACAGCAACACACGCATTCCACGCCCAGTCAATGTGCAATTCACGAGGTTTTACGCATGAGCCACACCAATAGCACTCCAAAGCCGGAGGCGAGCATGAGTGGCCACACACCAGGACCGTGGCATATCGTGACCGATGAGCACGGAAATACCGAAATCATCACAGATAGCCGCCCCTACATTTGCACAGTAGCTCCGGGAAAATGTGAAGACGTCACCGTCGCAAATGCGCGCCTCATCGCCGCAGCGCCGGATATGCGCTCTCTGCTGCTGCAAATCCACACCGAGCTGTCTAACACAGCCAGCGCCGATGCAGACCCCGCGAATTGGGAGGGTTACACCATGCACCGAATCGAAAAGCTGCTGTGGCCGGAAAATGCAGGAGGTAACCATGAAACTGGTTGACTATAAAAAGTTCGCAGACACCACGTTTTCCAAAGACAGCCGCCCCCATGACACCACCCTCCAGCGATGGTTGCGCGAAGGCAAATTGCCCGGTCGCAAAATAGGTGGCAACTGGTATGTCGATGTGCACGCATTTGCAGCGGCCAATGACCCGTTGGTTGAGCGAGTGCTGGCCGGAGAGTCCTGACCATGACACCCAGGAAGCGCGCCCGCAACCGTACTGGCTGGCCGGATAATCTCTATCCAAACAGAAACGGCTACAAATACCGCCACCCCATCACTCGCAAGGAAACATGGATGGGCATGGATAAAGCCAAGGCATTTGCCGCTGCCAAAAAGCTCAATGCCCTGTTAACCCAAAGCAACGACTTGGTCGGACGGGTTATCGGCGGTCGGCACACCGTGGCCGATGCCATCCGTATCTTCCGCGAAGATGATATGCCCGGTCGCGGCTGGGCAGAAAAGACAGCTGTCTGGTATGCAGTATTCATTGCCCGCATCGAGACTGACCTCGGTACACGCGAGCTTGAAAGCTTGACCGTCAAGGACTGCGCCGAATATATCCGCACCGTTACCGAGTCTGCACGCAGCCGCCAGACCTACCGTCTGGTGCTTGGCTGGATATTGGCCTGCGCATTGCAAGAGGGCTGGATTGACAGTAACCCGGCGGAGCAAACACGCAAGTTTGCTCACTCACGCAAGCGTGAGCGCCTGACCATTGAGACATACCAGCGCATCCATGCTGCTGCCCCTGCATGGTTGCAAAACGCTATGGACTTATCGCTGCTTACCCTGCTGCGCCGCGAAGATGTGGCTGCTGCCCAGTTCAAAGATATCCGCGATGGCGCCCTCTGGGTGGTGCCCCAAAAGACCGAAGGCAGCACCAGTGTACGACTGCGCATCAGCATGACACCGACACTCCAAGCGCTGATTGCCCGCTGCCGGGATAACGTCGTATCGCCCTACCTGATTCACCGCATGCCGGGCAAGGCCAGGCCAAGGGAAATGCGCGCCGCACACCGTGAGCACCATACCCAATTGCTGCCAGAGCAAATCACTCGCGCCTTTGCAGATGTGCGTGAGAGCCTGGGCATCACAGGCGATAACCCACCCACCTTCCATGAAATTCGTAGCCTGGGCGGCGCCCTCTTGATAAGTGAAGCCGGATGGACAAAGCAGCAGGTTCAGGCGCTGATGGGTCACGGCAGCCTCAACATGACCGAGGTATATCTGGACGGTCACGACCTGCCATGGACAGATGTTGCGCCGGGGCTCACCCTCAAGCGATAGGGTGGAAATAGGGTGGAAATAGGGTGCAAACAAAAAAGCGACTCGGGACGCATCCACAAGCCGCTGATTTTGTTTATGTTTTTGGTCGGGGTAGCCGGATTCGAACCGACGACCACTTGTCCCCCAGACAAGTGCGCTACCAGGCTGCGCTATACCCCGGAAAGGCCGGACATTATAGCCGAAGTTCGGCTCAACGCTGCAACAATTGCAAAACTTCTTCCAGCTCCTGCCGCATCTGGCGAATCAGCTCGACCGGAAGCGCCGCTTCCTGCCTGCCCTCGCCGCTTTCAAGCCGCTGCCTGGCGCCGCCAATGGTATAGCCCTGCTCGTACAGCAAGCTGCGAATCTGGCGGATTTTCAGGACGTCATGGCGCTGATAGTAGCGACGGTTACCACGGCGCTTGTCCGGTGAGAGGCTGGGGAATTCAGTCTCCCAGTAACGCAGCACATGCGGCTTGACATCGCACAGCTCGCTGACTTCACCGATGGTGAAGTAGCGTTTGGCCGGAATCGGCGGAAGCTCTTTGTTACTACCTGGGTCCAGCATAGGCTTCCACTCTCTCCTTCAGTTTCTGACCCGGGCGGAATGTCACCACGGTACGGGCGCTGATTGGGACTTCTTCACCCGTTTTGGGGTTGCGCCCCGGACGCGGACTCTTGCGGCGCAAGTCAAAATTGCCAAAGCCCGAAAGTTTGACCTGGCGCCCAGAGGCCAGCCCGTCGCTCAGGGTTTCAAAAAACGCATCGACAAACTCTTTTGCCTCGCGCTTGTTGAGGCCGACTTGCTCGAACAACTGTTCGGCCATTTCTGCTTTAGTCAGTGCCATGCCTGCTTATTCCCTGATTTTGACGCCATGTTCTCTGCCCAGCGCGCTGATGACCGCTGCCATGCTCGCATCCACGTCCGAGTCGGTGAGAGTGCGCGATTCTTCCTGCAAAATCAAGCCTATGGCAAGGCTCTTGAAGCCCGGCTCCACGCCTTTGCCGCGATATACGTCAAACAGCCGCAATTCGCGCAACAACACGCCTGCGGCCTGATGCACGGTGTCGGCAAGCTGCTGCCATGGCAGCGCCTCCGGCACCAGCAGCGCCAGGTCACGGCGCACCGAGGGGAACCGCGATGTGGTTTCGGCCTGCGACGCGCCACGCCGGGCGATGGCCGCCAAGTCCAGCTCAAAGCCCAGCACGGCGGTATCCAGCCCCAGGGCGGACAGCAGCCGCGGATGCAGCTCGCCCAGCCAGCCGATGCATTCGCCATCGCGGTACACATCCGCCGAGCGCCCCGGATGCCCGAAGCCCTGCGTGCTGCGGCGGAACTCAAGGCACGCACCGGACAGGGCTGCCAGCGACTGCAAATCACCCTTCAGGTCATGAAAGTCCACGCCACGGCCTGGCTCGCCCCACTGCTCGGCGCAGGCATTACCACAAACCACGGCAGCGATGCGCGGGGTTTCCAGCGGCGCCGCCCCCTGCTCTCCGGCGCGGGCAAACACCCGCCCCAGCTCGAACAGCCGCACACGGCTTTGCTGGCGCTGTACATTGCGCGCCAGCGCCGCGGTCAAGCCCGGCAGCAGCATCGGCCGCATCACCCCCAGCTCGGCGCTCAGCGGATTGGCAAGCGCGATACCGCCTTCGATGCCCCATTTCTCAAGCAATGCCGCATCGACAAAGGCATAGTTGATGGCTTCCTGACAGTCACGTGCCAGCAACTGGCGGCGCAGCCCGGCATCGCTCACGCGCGTGGCATCTGCTGCCATGACCCGTGCAGCGCCCGAAGGCAGTTTCACCGGGATGCGGTCATAGCCGTGGATGCGGGCGATTTCTTCAATCAGGTCTTCTTCCAGGGCGATATCAAAGCGCCGCGCTGGCGGGGTGATGCGCCAACCGTCTGCGGTAGTGTCCACAGCAAAGCCCAGCGCGCGCATGATGCGCGCGACTTCTGCATCCTCCACCTCGATACCCAGCACCCGGGCAATGCGCGCGCGGCGCAGCAACAGGGTGGCGGGCCTTGGCAAATCCGCTTCGTGCACGGCTTCCACTACCGGCCCGGCGCTGCCGCCTGCAATCTCCAGAATCAAGGCGGTGGCGCGCTCAATCGCCGCGCGCGGCAATTCCGGGTCCACGCCGCGCTCAAAGCGGTGCGCAGCATCAGTATGCAGGCCGAGCTTGCGGCTGCGGCCAATGATGGCGGCGGGGGCAAAATGCGCAGCCTCCAGAAACACATTGCCGGTCGCATCAGTCACGCGGCTGTCAAAGCCGCCCATCACGCCTGCCAGCGCCACCGGGCGGTCGGCATCGGTAATCAGCAGGAAGTTTTCATCGAGCCGCACATCGCGGCCATCCAGCAATTTCAGCGACTCACCCGCGCGCGCATGGCGCACCGATATCGAGCCTTGCAGCAGGTCGCGGTCAAAGGCGTGCATCGGCTGCCCCAGCTCCAGCATCACGTACTGGGTGACATCCACCAGGAAACTCAGCGGACGGATACCGCTGCGGCGCAGGCGTTCGGCCATCCACAGCGGGGTTTTCGCCGCGCCATTCACGCCTTCAATCACCCGCCCAAGGTAACGCGGCGCATCCGCACCGGCGGCCAGCGTCACTTCCAGCTTGGCCGTGCTGTGTGCAGGCACGGCAGGGATTTCAAAATGGCTGACTTCGCTGCCGGTGGCGGCCGCCACGTCAAAGGCGATACCGCGGATACCGAAGCAGTCGGCGCGGTTCGGGGTGAGTTTGAGTTCGATGCTGCTATCGGGCAGCCCCAGGTATTCGGCAATTGGCGTGCCGACTGGCGCGTCTTCGGGCAGTTCCATCAGGCCACTGGCATCGGCATCCAGCCCCAGCTCCCTGGCCGAGCACAGCATGCCGTTCGATTCCACGCCACGCAGTTTGGCCGCCTTGATTTTGATATCGCCCAACTGTGCGCCCAGCATCGCCAGCGGCGCTTTCAGACCCGCACGGGCATTGGGTGCGCCGCACACGATTTGCAGGCGGCCATGTGCGCCCGCATCCACTTCACACACTTGCAGGCGGTCGGCTTCCGGGTGCTTGACGGCGCTGACAATCTGCGCCACCACCACATGCGCCAAGCCTTCGCCCAGTACGGTGAGCTCTTCCACCTCCAGACCAATCGCGGTCAGCGCAGCGGCCAGCTGCTCGCGGCTGGCATCGGTACGGATATGTTCGCGCAGCCAGTTTTCAGAGAATTTCATGATGCTCTCTCACCCTCAGGCGTAACGGCGCAAAAAGCGCACATCGTTTTCAAAAAAGCTGCGCAGGTCATCCACGCCCTCGCGCAGCATGGCAAAGCGCTCCACGCCAAGGCCAAAGGCAAAGCCGGTATAGCGCTCCGGGTCGATGCCGACATTTTTGAGCACATTCGGATGCACCATGCCGCAACCCAATACCTCCAGCCAGCGCTGGCTGCCATCAGCCTGTTGCCAGGCGATATCCACCTCGGCCGAAGGCTCGGTGAAGGGGAAGTAGCTGGGGCGGAAGCGCATTTCAAAATCACGCCCGAAGAACGCACGCACGAACTCGGCCAGCGTGCCCTTGAGGTCGGCAAAGCTGGCATGCTCGTCCACCAGCAGGCCTTCGACCTGATGGAACATCGGCGTGTGGGTTTGGTCCGAATCGCTGCGATACACCTTGCCGGCGGCAATCATCCGCAGTGGCGGCGTACCGCCTGATTGCAGATGTTGCAGCATGTAGCGGATTTGCACGCCCGAGGTATGCGTGCGCAGCAGGCGACCATCCGGGAAATAGAAGGTATCGTGCATGGCGCGCGCCGGATGGTGCGGCGGAAAGTTCAGTGCCTCGAAATTGTGCCAGTCGTCCTCGATTTCCGGCCCTTCAGCCAGCTCGTAACCGAGGCGCGCAAAAATATCGCTGATGCGCTCCAGGGTGCGGCTTACCGGATGCAGTGTGCCAACGCTTGCCCGACGCCCCGGCAGGGTGATGTCGATGGACTCGGCAGCCAGCCGCGCATCCAGGGCTGCGCTTTCCAGCAACTGACGACGTTCGGCCAGGGCGCGGGTGATGGCATCACGCGCCTGGTTGATGGTTTCACCCACCGCTTTGCGCGCGTCCGGCGGCAGGCTGCCCAGGGTTTTCAGCAGCGCCGTCAGGCTGCCGGATTTGCCCAGCAGCGAAACCCGCAGAGCTTCGAGCACATCCAGTTCATCGGCAGCGGCAATCGCGGCCAGGGCTTCAGATTGCAGGGTATGGATTTCCGTCATCGACACAGACCCGAATAACAAAAAGAAAACGGGGAAGGACTTGCGCCCTTCCCCGTCGGTTACGACTTGCCGGCAGTCCGCGCACGGGGCACGGAGCCGCAATCAGGCAGCAAGGGCGCCCTTGGCCTTTTCCACCAGTGCAGCAAAACCGGCTGCATCGTGCACGGCGATATCGGCCAGCACTTTGCGATCCAGGGTGATACCGGCTTTCAACAGACCGTTCATGAAGCGGCTGTAGGACAGGCCGTTGGCGCGCGCACCGGCGTTGATACGGGCAATCCACAGGCTGCGGAACTGGCGCTTCTTCAGCTTGCGGCCGATATAGGCGTACTGCTGCGCCTTGGTGACCGCCTGCTTGGCAACGCGGAACACCTTGCGGCGGGCGTTGTAGTAGCCCTTGGCCTGGGAGATGATTTTCTTGTGACGACGGCGTGCGGTCACGCCACGTTTGACTCGTGCCATGTTTCAGTTCTCCTCTGGCTCAGGCGTAGGGCAATTGGCGCTTGATGCGGCCTGCATCTTCAGCACGCACATAGGCGGGCTGACGCAGATCGCGTTTGCGTTTGGTGGCCTTCTTGGTGAGGATGTGGCTGCGGTTGGCGCTGCCACGCTTGAACTTGCCGCTGGCGGTCTTCTTGAACCGCTTGCCGGCAGCACGATGCGACTTGATCTTGGGCATGGTGATGTCCTGTCTTTGGTTTATGACTATCCAAGGCGGCAGGGCATGCGCTCTGCTCTTTCCATCCTGCCCTGAACGGTTTGTGGCCTGCAAGGCTGCAGGCGGGTCCAATCTCCCGACTTGCGGGAAGCAGTGCAGTATACCGGAACTTGTCCAACAGCGCAATGACTACAAAAAGCTCCGGACATCACGGCGTACAGACTTGCAAGAGGCATGGTCTGCGTAGTTACAAAAACTCCAGGCCGTTGAGTCCGGCGGTTTCTTCGCGTGTGGCGAAACGGCCGCGCTCGTCGCGGGCAAGGCTTGCCATGGCGCAGTGCGGGTCGTGGGTGAAGTACAGGCGCACATCGCGTTGCAACAGGTCTTCAAGCAGGCGCTGTTTTTCGTCGATTAAAAGCTCGGCATTGCGGTCATAGCCCATGGTGATGGGCACATGCACCCAGGGTTTGCCGGGAATCAGGTCGGCGCAGAACAGGAGGCCGCCGCGTGATTCGCCGTCCACTTCTGGCCCCAGTATTTCTGCCAGCATCAGCCCCGGTGTATGGCCGTCGCTGTAGTGGAAGCGCACGGTTTGTCCCAGCGCTTGCGAATATTCGCCCTCGACAATCTCCAGCCGGCCACTTGCTTCGAGCAAATCGGTGAGGCCTGGAATGAAACTGGCGCGGTCACGCGGGTGCGGGGCAAGTGCACGCTGCCAGCAGCCGCGGCTGACCAGAAACCGGGCATTGGGGAACAACAGTTGCGGCTCGGCGCCTTCTGCCCACGGCGCCAGCAGCCCGCCTGCGTGGTCGAAATGCAGATGCGAAAGCACCACCACGTCGATGTCCTGATGGTCAAAGCCTGCAGCCTGCAAAGACTCCAGCAGCACATGCCGGCTTTCCTGCACGCCGTAGCGCTCGCGCATCTTTGGCTCGAAAAAGGCGCCGATGCCGGTTTCAAACAGCACGTTTTTTCCGTTCAGACCGCTGGCAAGCAGGGCGCGACAGGCTAATGGCACGCGGTTGAGTTCGTCGGCGGGCAGCCATTTTTCCCACAGCGCGCGCGGTGCATTGCCGAACATCGCCCCGCCATCGAGTTTTTGCGAATTGCCAAGAATCGACCAGAGTTTCATTGCCCGGCAATCCTTACCGGCACGCTGCTGCGGCGCACTTCGCCCTTGCCGACCGGGTTGCGCGGGTCGCTGCCTGCACCCAGATTGCCATTGCGCTTGTTGTATTCCACCACCTGCATATTGCCCCAGGCATCGGAGGAGCGCTGCCCCTGCACTTCGCCCGGCACGATCACGGTATGGCCTTTTTCCCGCAGTTTGGCGACGACTTCGGCAGGCAGTGCGCCTTTTTCCGTGCCGATGGCATCAGGCAGCCACTGGTGATGGAAGCGCGGCAAGGCGGTGACCTGTTGCGCATCCAGCCCGGCATCAACACCGAGAATCCCCAGCAGCACCATGGTGATGATGCGGCTACCGCCAGGGGTGCCGAGCACCGCCACCTTGTCGGCCGATTCCATGAAAGTCGGTGTCATCGAACTCAACATGCGCTTGCCCGGCGCGGGCGCGTTGGCCGCATAGCCCATCACGCCAAAGGCGTTGGGCGTGCCCGGCTTCAGGGCGAAATCGTCCATCTCGTTATTGAGCAGTACCCCGGTGCCAGGCGGAATCAGCCCCGAACCAAACAGCAGGTTCACCGTTTGCGTGCCGGCCACGCGGTTGCCCTCGGCATCAATGATGGAAAAATGTGTGGTTTCCGGGTGCTCGTCAAACGGGGTCGGCTCACCGGGCAGCAGCACGCTGGGCGTGGCCTTGTCCGGGTGGATGGTGCTGCGCAGCCCGGCGGCGTAATACGGCGACAGCAGCGTTTTTTGCGGGATGCGTACAAAATCCGGGTCGCCCAGATAAAAGGTGCGGTCGTGATAGGCGCGACGCATGGCCTCGGCAATCAGATGGGTGCGCTGGGCCTCGTCCATGCTGCGCAAGTCCCAGGGCGAGAGTATTTGCAGCATCTGCGCCAGGGCAATGCCGCCGGATGAGGGCGGCGGCGCAGTGACGATCTGCCAGCCGCGCCAGGTGAAGCGAATCGGTTCGCGCTCCTTGACCTGATAGCTGGCCAGCTCCTGCGCTGTCCAGCGCCCGCCTTCCTGCTTCACGCCTTGCAAGATGCGGCGCGCAGTCACGCCGCGGTAAAAGCCGTCAAAGCCCTGCTCGGCCAGGCGCTCCAGGGTCTTGGCCAAATCCTGCTGGCGCAGGATTTCACCCTCGGCCAGCGGCCGGCCATGGGGGCTGAACACGGCGCGGGTGCCGGGATAGCGCTCCATCACCGCGCGACGCTCGGCATAGCCGCGCACCAGGCGGCGATACACCGGGAAGCCCTCATGCGCCACGCGAATGGCCGGTTGCAATGATTCCTTCAGCGGCAGGCGGCCATAGTTCTGCGCCATATGTACCAGCGCCGCAGGCAGGCCGGGAATCCCCGCAGCCCAGGGGCCATTGGTGGCGCGGTCGCGGTTGAAGTTGCCCTGCGCATCCAGATAGACCGCCTGCGTGGCGGCCTCCGGCGCGCTTTCGCGGGCATCAATAAAGACTTCACGCCCGGTTTTGGCCTCGTGCAGCAAAAAGAAGCCACCGCCGCCCAGCCCGGAGCTGATGGGTTCCACCACCGCGAGCGTGGCCGAAACCGCCACTGCCGCGTCAAAGGCATTGCCACCCTGCTCCAGCATCTCGAAACCCGCCTCGGTGGCGAGCTGATGCGCCGAGGCAATCGCCGCCCCCTGTGGCAGGGTTTGCGGCACTTCTCGCGCCTGGACGCTGCCCAGCAGCACACAGACAAGCGCAGCGCCCCACAGGCGCTGCCAGAAAACGGCGGATTGTTTCATGCGGCATTCTCCAGTCGATGCAGCTTGGCGAGCAGCTCGGCCTCGGTTTCAACATGCTCGGGGTCATGCTCGATGCACTCCACCGGGCAGACCATCATGCACTGCGGCTCGTCGAAATGGCCGACGCATTCGGTACACAGCGCCGGGTCAATCAGATAGATGTCCTCGCCCTGGCTGATAGCCTGATTCGGGCAGGCAGGCTCGCAGACATCGCAGTTGATGCAGGTTTCAAGAATCTTGAGTGACATGGACATCGCATGCAGCCGCCCGCAGGCCATGGCATGCGGGCAGGCGCATCAGTCACCATTACTTGGCGGTGGAAACAAAAATGTAATTCACACCGGCCGGGGTCACGGCCTCGCCCACGCGATCCTTGTCTGCGGGATTGCCAATGAACACCACTTTCACATCCTTCATGGTGTTGGGCTTGGTGTCCTTGAAGCCCTCGACCACCAGGTCAGCCAGTTGCGTGGCAGAAGAATGCGGCGAGCCGAACATCAGCATATTGCCGCCGACGATGCCGCGCGAAATATCCATCTGCACGCGCTCGAGCAGGCGCTCATATTCGCCCTGGAAGTCCTCGCTGCTGGCCGCAGGCAGGAAATAGGCATACGGCGAATTGGTGATGCCGTCCATATTGGCTTCGGCAATCGAGCCCAGATAAGCCTGCCATTCCATGCGGTCTTCACCGGCAGGCACGGAAACCTGCACGGGAGCGGCCTCCACGGGAGCGGCTTCTTCCTTTTTGCAGGCAGCAAGGGAAAGGGCGGCAAGGCAAGCAACGAGAAGCAGACGTTGGGTGTTTTTCATGGTGTTTTCCGGTTATTGCGGTTGAGCATGACGCTGCCTTGAATCGGCCTGCAGCGCGGCGGCCACCGCTGGTGGCACAAAGGCGGAGACATCGCCCCCTAGGCGGGATATCTCGCGCACCAGCGAAGAAGAAATAAAGCCGTATTTTTCGGCGGGAGTCAGAAACAGGGTTTCCACCTCGGGAATCAGATGCCGGTTCATGCTGGCAAGCTGGAACTCGTATTCAAAGTCCGATACCGCACGCAGGCCGCGAATCAATACACCGGCATCCAGCTCGCGCACGAAATGCGCAAGCAGGGTGTCAAAGCCGCGCACTTCCACATTCGGCACATCGGCCAGCGCCTCACGGGCAAGCTCGACACGACGCTCAAGCGTGAATGCCGGCCCCTTGCCTGCGCTTTGCGCCACGCCCACCACCAGACGCTCGAACAGGGGCGCGGCGCGATGGACAAGATCCACATGCCCGGAAGTAATCGGGTCGAAGGTTCCGGGATAGACGGCAATCCGCTGGCGGGGGGACTTCATGGACAGTTCATCAAGGGGATTAGGGGTGGAGTGTAGCAGCGGCCTTCAGTCACGGCGATAGAGCCGCCCCACCATTTCACGGGTGGCAATCTCGCGATGCAACTGCCAGTCTTGCGGCAAAACCGCTGGCGGCGCGTTCTTGGGCATTTCCACATATAGCATCCCGCCTGTATTCATCAGCGGCAACAGCTGCGGCAAAACCCGCTCCCACAGGTTTTCGGCAAACGGCGGGTCGATGAAGGCGATGTCGAACCGCTGCCCCTGCTGCGCCAGGGTCGGCAACAGGCTGAGCGTATCGCCCGGCAAAACGTTGACCACCTCATGCGCGCCTTCAAGTTTTTGCATCTGCTGGGCAAGACTCTGCACAAGCCGTGGCTCGCGCTCCAGCAGCACGACCTGCGCCGCGCCGCGCGAGGCGGCTTCAAACCCCAGTGCACCGCTTCCGGCAAAGGCATCCAGCACGGTCGCGCCCGGCAGATACGGCATCAGCCAATTGAACAGGGTTTCGCGCACCCGGTCGGAAGTCGGCCGCAAGCCCGGCGCATCGGCCACCGTCAGGCGACTGCCTCGCCAGCGTCCGGCGATGATGCGCACAGCGCCTGCGCCCCTGGCCGAAGAAGAAAGAGATTTGCTCATGACAAACTGATGCCCAGTGCTACCATGCGCGTATTTTCCGACAACCGACCGCACATGGTTAACTGGTTCTGGCGCAAAAAGCCTGCTGAAAGCGAAAAACCTGCCGAACAACCCACTGCTCCGCCGGTCACGGCAGAGCCGGTGCTCAGCGATATTCCATTTGTTCCGCCCACACCCGCGCCGGAAGCTGAAAAAACTCAGGCGCCGACACCGCCAGCGGAAGCCGCACCCGCAAGCAGCGCCGACGACCCGGACTATGCCCATGCCGCACCGGCAGCGCCCGCCGGCAAAATCGGCTGGCGCGAGCGCCTCAAGGGCAGCAGCTTTGCCAAGAGCCTGGGCGGGCTGTTCTCGCGCAATCCCAAGCTCGATGAGAGCTTGCTGGAAGAAATCGAAACCGCGCTGCTGACCGCCGATGTCGGCATCAAGGCCACCACCACGCTGGTGGAAGACCTGCGCACGCGCATGAATCGCCGCGAATTTGCCGATGCCAGCGCGCTGCTGGCGGCACTGCGCGAAGACCTGATTGCGATGTTGCGCCCGGTCGCCAAGCCGCTGCAAATCGACCGCAACGCGCGCCCGTTCGTCATCCTTACCATCGGCGTCAATGGCGTGGGCAAGACCACCACCATCGGCAAACTGGCGCGCCGCTTCAGCCAGGATGGCCATCAAATCATGCTGGCGGCAGGCGATACCTTCCGCGCTGCCGCCGTGGCGCAGTTGCAGGCCTGGGGCGAGCGCAATGGCGTGCATGTGGTGGCGCAGGGACAGGATGCCGATGCCGCCGCGGTGGCGTTCGATGCCTATTCTTCTGCCAGGGCGCGCGGCAGCAGCATCCTGATTGCCGATACCGCAGGCCGCCTGCATACCCAGGGTGGGCTGATGGACGAGCTGGGCAAAATCGTGCGCGTGCTGGGCAAGCATGGCGCGGGCATTCCGCATGAAGTGCTGATGGTGATTGACGGCACCACCGGGCAGAACGCGATTTCGCAGCTGCGCGCCTTCAATGCCAAGGTACCGGTCACCGGGCTTGTGGTCACCAAGCTGGACGGCACCGCCAAGGGCGGCGTGGTGTTTGCGCTGGCGCGCGAGTTTGGCATTCCCATCCGCTACGCCGGCATTGGCGAGCGCCCGGAAGACCTGCGCATCTTCGACCCCGAAGCCTTTGTCGATGCGCTGCTGCCGGAATCACTCAGTCAGTGAGTCCATCGGCCCAAGCCGCTGACACCCCAAAGCCCGCACGTCGGCGCAGGCGCGCAATCCTGCTTGCACTGATACCGCTGGCCTTGCTGTTGGCGGGCATGCTGCTGATGCTGCGGCCATCCACACTGGCCGATATTGCCCTGAAACAACTGGGGGCGGCCACCGGCCTTGAAATCCAGGCCGCCTCTGCACGCTATGGCCTGGGCGCCACGCCTTATATAAGCCTGGACGATGTCAGCGCCCGCGCCACGGGCAGCGCCAAGCCCCTGTTTCAGGCACGCCGCGTATATCTGGCCGTGCCGTGGAAAACCCTGAGACGCCGCGGCCAAGTGCTCGACATCGAGCGCATTGAACTCGATGCTCCAAGCCTTGACTTGGCCGCCCTGCAAAGCTGGCAGCAAAGCCGCCCGGCCAGCGCGGCTGAAACCCGCCTGCCGACCCTGCTGCGCGGCCTTGGCATCCGCGAGGGACGCGTGCAGGGCGAGGGCTGGCGCGTGGAAAACCTGCAAGCCGATATCCCGCATTTCGCACCGGATGCGCCCTTGCAGGCCGCCTTGCAAGGCCGCTCCCTCACCGGCAGCACCCGCCTGGACTTTGACCTGAATCTGGCACTTAGCAAAGCCGCCATCTCCACCGGCCTTGGCGTTTCCGGCCAGCTTGAGGTTGCCGATGCAACTTGGCGACTGCCCGCGCGTATCCGGCTGCGCGCCCATCTGCACCAGCAAGATGGGCATCTCATACTTGAGCGCGCCCGGCTGTCCACGGCACTGCAGTATCTGCCCGAAGACGGCGCTCCGCTGGCGCTGGCATTCGGCGCTTACGGCCGGCTGCACTGGGCATCGGGCACCATCACGGCCGAGCCGCTTGCCATCGCCATTCGCGGCCAGGCGTCCATCCCCGATTTCAGCGCCTAT
Organism: Lysobacteraceae bacterium NML95-0200; assembly: GCA_002798255.1. Lineage (GTDB taxonomy): Bacteria > Pseudomonadota > Gammaproteobacteria > Xanthomonadales > Xanthomonadaceae > Solilutibacter. The sequence goes on along the minus strand of NWQQ01000020.1, from coordinate 95,582 downwards.
GGCCGCTTGGCACTGGATGAAAACCTGCACCTGGCCTTGCAGGGCGAACTTCCCCACTGGCCTTCGTCATGGCCTGCCCTGCCCGCACCGCTGCACGCCTCACGCTCACCACTGCCATTTGCCATCGGCTATCAGGGCGATGCCGATTTCTCCGCGCCGCTCGACTTGCAGCTGCGCCGCGATGACAGCCACCTAGAGGCGCGGCTGCGCATCCGGCAAATGCAGGCCTGGCTGGCGCAAGACGCTCACAGCTCACCACTGCCACCACTGCAGGGCAAAGTCAGCACGCCGCGCCTGATTGTCGAAGGCGCCGTACTGGAAGGCGTTGAAATCGGCATCGAAGACCCCAGCCTGTCGCCATGAAGCAAGGCCACAGCGAACATATCTGCCGGGTATTTGCCGAACGCCTGATTGCCTGGTTCGAGCAGCATGGCCGCCATGACCTGCCATGGATGCAGCCGCGCACACCTTACCGGGTCTGGCTGTCGGAAATCATGTTGCAGCAAACACAAGTGGCAACCGTCATCCCGTATTTCCAGCGTTTTGTCTCCGCCCTGCCCGATTTGCCGAGCCTGGCCGCAGCACATCCCGACCAGGTGCTCTCACTCTGGTCGGGGCTAGGCTATTACAGCCGCGCCCGCAACCTGCATACGGCAGCGAAGCAATGCGTGGCGCAACATGGCGGCCAGTTGCCGCAAGACTTCGATGCCCTGCTCGCCCTGCCCGGCATTGGCCCAAGCACCGCTGGCGCGATTCTGGCGCAGGCCTGGAATGCGCCCTACCCGATTCTTGACGGCAATGTGAAACGGGTTTTGAGTCGTCTGCACGGTGTGGAGGGCTGGCCGGGATCGCCCGCAGTTGAAAAGCAACTCTGGCAACTGGCCTGGGCCTCGCTGCCAGCAACGCCAGAGCGCATGGCCTACTATACCCAGGCGCAGATGGACCTGGGCGCCACCCTGTGCAGCCGCAGCCGCCCACATTGCCTGCACTGCCCGTTTGCCGATATTTGCGTTGCAAAAAACACCGGCCGCACGGCCAGCCTGCCTGCGCCACGCCCGAAAAAAACCATTCCCGTCCGGCAAACGCAGATGCTCTGGCTGCGCGATGCCGCAGGCCGCAGCCTGCTGCTGCGCCGCCCACCGACCGGAGTCTGGCCCTCACTCTGGTCACTGCCCGAAGCCAGCGATAGCACCACACTCATCAATATCGCCCGACAATACGCCCGCCTGCCCGATAACATCACGATGACACCACTCCCCGCCATCTTGCATGTATTCACCCATTTCCGGCTGCAAATCCAGCCGCTTTTATTGCAAGCACTCGCCGCACATCCGGGCGTAGGCGACAATAACAGCCTGCGCTGGGCAAGCCGCGAAGAACTCATCACACTTGGCATCCCCGCCCCAGTGCGTAAACTGATAGAACAGGAACCCCAAGCATGAGCCGAACCGTTTTTTGCCAACGCGAGCAGCGTCAAACCGAAGGGCTGGACTTCATCCCCTGGCCGGGCGAAATGGGTAAGCGCGTATTCGCCAATATCGGCAAGACCGCATGGGCCGCCTGGCTTGCGCACCAAACCATGCTCATCAACGAAAACCGGCTCTCACCGATGAACCCCGAACACCGCGCCTTTTTGGAAAAAGAAATGGACAAATTCCTGTTTGGCGAAGGCGCTGAGAAACCGGCCGGCTACACCCCGGAAGGCTAGATGTCGTTACCCGATGAATATCCCCACCGACAGCCAGCTTGAACAGCTCCCCCCAAACTGGCGTGGCACTGCCTCGCCAGCACCTGATGCTGGTCACTGCCGAAAGCTGTACCGGCGGCTGGATTGCCAAAGCCGCCACCGGCATCAGCGACGCATCCGAATGGTTCGACTACGGCATGGTCGCCTACAGTTATGAGGCCAAACAGGCACTGCTCGGCGTGCGCCCGGAAACCCTGGAAAAACACGGCGCGGTCAGCCGCGAATGCGTGGCGGAGATGGTTGCCGGCGCTCTGGTGCATTCTGGCGCCAGCATGGCCGTGGCCGTCACCGGCATCGCAGGCCCGGGCGGCGGCGCCCCGGACAAACCGGTCGGTACCGTCTGGTTTGGCTGGAAACGTCGTGGCGACTATGCCCGCACCCGGCTATTCCAGTTCGACGGCGACCGCGATGCCGTGCACCTGTCTTCTGCACATGCAGGAACGTGCCGCCACCGTCGGCGTGTTTGCCTGTGGGTAAATGCTTGAGAGCGACTGCTTGCAGTTTGCCGGTTTCCTTTGCCATACCCGTACCCCTCTTTTTGGGCACATAGTGGCATGACTTTTTCGATACCCCCACACTGGTCGGGATTGAGAGAATCCCTTTGAAGCATTCAGAAACGAAAAAACCCGCACGTGGCGGGCTTTTTAGGAGGTTTTGGCTTATTCAGGAACCCCCCTTGAAACGTCCTTGTGGTGCCGGGGGTGGGACTCGAACCCACACGCTTTTAAGGGCGGCGGATTTTGAATCCGCTGCGTCTACCAATTCCGCCACTCCGGCGCGGGTGCGCAGTATAGCGGCACAATGTGCCTAGCGCACGCATTTGTTTGAAAAAACTTCAGGCCAGCAGAATCGAGGACATCTGCCGGCGGTATTTGGAGACCAGCGCCGCGTCGTCCAGGATGTTGAAGGCATCAATCAGGGCGCGGCGCGGCAGGCCGTCGTTGAATTGCCGGTCCTGGCGCAGCATGGTCATGAAGGCTTGCAAGCCCTGCTCGGCATCGCCGCTGACGATTTCATGCACGCCCAGAAGATGCAGGGCGGTGAGGTCATCGGGGTTGGCGGCGATGGCCGCTTGCAGCACTTCACGCGGTGGCGCGTCCTTTAGCAGGGCAGCAAAGCCAAGCCGGGCGCGCGCCTTGACGGTGCGCTCGTCGGTGGCGAGATTGGCGGGCAGTCCGTCCAGTAACTGTTCGGCCTCGCTGGCAGCGCCGGTGGCGAGCAGGGCAAGCGCCAAATCCAGACGGTGCTCGGCCTTGTCGGCCTCTTCTTCGACCAGCTTGCGCAGGCGGATGACTTGCTGATGCGGGTCAAGCGGCGCGGCTTCGGCGCTTTCCTCGCCTGCCAGTGGCTCGATGCCATGGCTTGCCAAAAACTTGCGCAGCTCGCCTTCGGGCAGGGCGCCGGGGAAGCCGTCCACCAGTTGTCCACCCTTGACCAGCATCACCGTCGGCACCGAACGGATTTGAAAAACCGCAGCCAGTTGCTGCTCGGCATCGACATCCACCTTGGCAAGCCGGAAGGCGCCGTTGTACTCGGCGGCGAGTTTTTCCAGTACCGGCCCCAAGGTTTTGCACGGGCCACACCAGGTCGCCCAAAAATCCACCAGTACCGGGGTGTCAACGGATGCGCGGATGACATCGGCCTCGAAACTGGCGGCTGCGGCATCAAAAACATGGGGGTTATTGCTGGAATCGGTCATCATGGTGGCCTTGGATGGGTTGATGGATGTGTAGATGGTGTCAGACAGCGCGGTTTGCAAGGCAGCGAGCAGGTGGATGGTATTGACCTGGTTGCCGCCGCTTGTGGTGGTGGCCTGGGCGACGCTGGCATGGCCAGAATACTCACACCTGCGGCATTCGCTCTCGCAGCTTGCCGCGCATGCGCCGTGGCTGGGCATCCCGCTATTTCTGTGGCCGGGGCTGGGCATGGCCTGGCATGCGCACCGCACCCGCGACCGCTTGCCCGAAGGCAGTGGTTTGGGACTGCGGCTGGCCTGGCAAATGGCTCTGCTGGCGGCATTGGCGTTTGCGCTGCAGGGAGTGCTGCCGTTTGATGCGGCACGCCCGGCAGACGAGGACGCGAACCGCCTGCATGTCCTGGCCGGGATGCTGTGGTGGCTATGTCTATGGCTGATGGCAGGCTGTGCGATGCTGGCACGCACCTTGCCGGGCAGAGGTCGGCTTTGGATGGCGCTGTTATGGCTGGCGATACCGGCGTTGGCACTGCTGGCGCCGGCATTCACCGGCGGGGCGCTGGCGCTGCGTCTGGCAGTATTGCTGTGGATTTTGATGGTACTGATAGTTCGCGGCGGACGGTTCCGCAACCGCTCATAAGCAAACAAGCAACAAGTGTTGTGTTTTTTGGATAAAAAAGCGCGGCTTTGAGCCGCGCGTTTGTTGTGGGCATTCGACAATTTCGCTTTGCCATCAGCATGGGCGAGCCTCTCCTGTTGTGCGCAGTTTGGCTTGATGTTTCACGGCAGCAAATGCTGCGAAGGCAGGCAAGACCAGCAAAGTCAGCACGGTTGCCGTAATCAGCCCGCCGATGACCACGGTTGCCAGCGGTTTTTGCACTTCGGCGCCGGAACCTGTGGCAATGGCCATCGGAATGAAGCCGGCGATGGCGACCAGGGCTGTGGTAAATACAGCGCGCAGGCGAGCGGATGCACCGGCTGTGGCGGCTTCCAGAGGCATATCTCCGGCGCGCAGACGCTCGCCGATGGCCTGCATCAGCACCAGGCCATTGAGCGTTGCGACGCCGGAAACAGCGATGAAGCCAACAGCGGCAGAAACCGAGAACGGCATGCCACGCAACCATAGCGCGAATACGCCGCCGATCAGAGCCAGCGGTACGCAGACAAAGACCAGAGCTGCCTCACGGATACTGCCAAGCGCGATGTAGAGCAGCACGCCGATCATCAGGAATACCAGTGGAATCAGTAGTGCCAATCGAGCTTCGGCGCGTTGCAGATTTTCGAATTGCCCGCCCCAATTGAGATAAACCCCGCTGGGCAGGGCGATATCGGCTACCGCTGCCTGTGCTTCTTTGACGAATCCCCCCAAGTCGCGGCCACGGACATTGGCCTGAACCACGATACGACGGCTGCCATTGTTCCGGCTAATTTGGTTGGGGCCTTCGCTGACCTCGATACTGGCGATCAAGGACAGCGGCACGGTTGTGGCATCGGGTGTCAGCACGGGCAGCGCCGCAAGTTCAGCGGGATCATTCCTGGTCTCTTCATCAAGCCGAACCACAACCTCGAAACGGCGATCACCCTCGAAAATCTTGCCCGCAGCAGTCCCCCCAATGCCGGTGCTTAGTGCTTCGCTGACATCCGCCGCACTCAAGCCATACTGTGCCGCAGCGGCGTGATCGATCCGCACAGTAAGCATCGGCAAACCCGATACCTGCTCCACGCGTACATCTGCCGCGCCATCAATGTGCCGCAGCTTGAGCGAAATTTGCTCGGCAATCGGTTGCAGGATGCCAAAGTCGTCACCGAATACCATCACGGCCAAGTCCGTACGAACACCGGAAATCAGCTCGTTGAAACGCAATTCAATTGGCTGGCTGAATTCGAAGGCGTTGCCGATATGCTGGCCAACGATGCCCTCGAACCGGTTAATCAGCGCCTCTTTGCCCAAGCCGGGGTTTGGCCATTCGGATTTTGATTTGAGCACAATTACGCTGTCCGAGATATTGGGCGGCATCGGGTCGATGGCAGCTTCTGCGGTGCCGGTTCGGGAGAAAACGGTTTCCACTTCAGGTTCATTGGCAATGGCTTTCTCCAGGCTCATCTGCATCGCCAATGATTGCTCCAGCGATGTGGATGGGATTCTCAGCGCCTGCATCGCCAGGCTGCCCTCATCGAGGGTTGGCATGAACGCTCGTCCCAGCGAAACGAATGTGCCAAGGCCAACGGCAAGCATGAGGACTGCACCAGACAAAATCATGCGAGGGTGCGCAACCGCCGCCCGGATGAGTGGTTCGGCCTTGCTACGCGCAAGACGCATGATGCGGGTTTCATGTTCATCATCGCGCCGCTGTGTTTTTTCCGATGGCAATGCATGTGCAGCTTCCAGTTTGGGCGGACGCACAAACAAGGCTGCCATGGCGGGCACCAAAGTGAAGGAAAAAATGAACGCGCCGACCAGTGCGATCATGAGGGTGGCAGCCATCGGTTGAAATGTTTTGCCCTCGACACCTTCCAATGCAAGAAGCGGAGCAAACACCAGCAGAATGATGAGTTGCCCGAATGCAGCGGGTCGCACCATTTTTTGTGCGGCCTGGCTTGCGATTGCCAAACGTTCATCAGCAGAAAGTTTGCGTCCCAGCTCGGCCTGTTTCTGTCCAAGCATCAGCAGTGTTGCCTCGATTACGACCACAGCGCCATCGACCAAGATGCCGAAATCCAGCGCGCCAAGGCTCATCAGGTTGCCGCTGATGCCGAAGCGGTTCATGCCTATCACTGCAAACAGGAACGACAGCGGAATCACCAGCGCCGTGATTGCCGCAGCACGGATGTTGCCGAGCATCAGGAACAGCACCGCGATGACCAGCAGCGCGCCTTCAGCGAGATTCTTGGCGACTGTTTTTATCGTGGCATTGACCAGCATGCTGCGATCCAACATAGGCTTGGCAGTGATGCCGGGGGGCAAAGTGCGATTGATTTCGGCCAGCCGCGCCACTGCTGCCTGCGCTACCGTGCGGCTGTTGCCGCCGGCAATCATCAATGCCGTTCCAAGAACCACTTCATGCCCATCTCGAGTCGCTGCGCCCAGTCGTGGCGCTTGTCCCGGTTCGACCCTGGCGACATCGGCAACACGAATCACCGCTTCGCCACGCTTGGCCACTGGCATTTGCGCAAGATCTTCAGCCGTCTGTACCTGGGCATCGCCCCGGACAACCCAGCCTTCGCCGGCACGTTGGACAAAGCCTGCACCAGCCTGGACATTGGCGCGCTCAATTGCCCGTACCAAATCACCCAGGCCAAGACCGTAGGCGGCCAGTTGTTCGCTATTGGGGCGAACGGCGTATTCCTTGACATAGCCGCCAATCGTATCGACCCCGGCCAGCCCGGGTGTTTGGCGCATCTGGGGCGCGATGATCCAGTCCTGTACCGTGCGCAGGTAAGTGGCGCGTGCCTTTGCTGTTGCAAGACGCTCCCCCTCCGGCGTGAGATAAACCTCGCCAGACTGCCATCCGGGCATATCCGGCTTGCTGGCATTTTTTGGGTTGTAGGGGATGAAATCTACCGTCCACATCAGCACTTCGCCAAGCCCGGTGGTGACCGGTGACATCACAGGGGACACGCCGTCGGGCAGGTCGTCCTGCACCTCCCGCATACGTTCGGCCACGTGCTGACGTGCGGAATAAATATCAGTTTGATCGGTAAAGACGGCGGTGATCTGCGAGAACCCATTGCGCGAAAGCGAACGGGTGCCGGTCAGGCCAGGGATGCCGGCCAGCGCCGTTTCAAGCGGGTAGGTTACCTGCCGCTCTATTTGGTCTGGCGCAAGCGCGGGTGCGATGGTATTGATCTGTACTTGCCGATTGGTGATATCCGGCACTGCGTCGATCGGCAATCTGCCAAGCTGAAACAAGCCATAGGCTGCGGTAATGGCGGCGGCAAAAACCACCGCCCAGCGCAGGCGTACTGCGGTTTCGATGAGATGTCTGAACATGACGATATCCTCAGTGAGCATGTCCTGACTCGCCCTTGGCGAGCTCAGCCTTCAGCAAAAACGCATTGCTGCCAACCACGCGCTCATCTCCCGACAAGCCCTTGAGGATTTCGATATGCCCGCCCGCACGGCGACCGACGAGTATAGGTATTGCTCGAAAGCCCTTGTCACCATCGGCCACGAATACGACCGAACGCCCTTCCACGGTTTGCACGGCATCGGCTGGTACGGTCAGCGCGTTGTCTTGAGCTGCCGCGACCACGATGCCGGACACCGGCATACCCGCAGGAAGCGGTGCGACAGACTCCGGGCGCGCACGGATGATCGCCATGCCGCCTTGTGAGCCCCGGTCAACAGCGACGCCGATCACTACGGCGCTGAAGTGGCTGCCCGAACTTTTGGCTTCAATGCGTGTTCCGGCCTCGATTTGCGCTGCAAACATGGGCGGCGCGAAAAAGACCAGCTCAGTTTTCGTCGGGTCGGCCACCCGGGCCACGGTGTCACCGGCGGCGATCACACTGCCGGGTGTCACCTGGACGGCGCTCACCACGCCTGTGATCGAGCTGGTGATGTTGACTTGCCCATTCGCGCCTGGCGAACCAGCTGCGACAAGCTGGGCGGCGGCAGCGCGCGCCGCCGCCTCGGCGGCGAGTGTGCGAGCGTGTGAGGCTTCCAGCTCTTGCCGGGCGACCACGCCTTGAGCCATCAAGGCCTGATCGCGCTGATAGACCCGTCGTGCCGCTTCCGCTTCGGCGCGCACTGCATCCACACTTGCTCGCAGCGCTGCCGCTTCACCACTGACTATCACGGCCAAAGGCTGCCCGGCAACAATCTTGCTGCCGGGCGCGACGATGACGCGCTCCACACGGCCACCGATGGCAGCAGCAATGGCCGCGTGCGCGCCAATGGCGTATTCAACACGTCCATTCAGCCGTGTCTGACTGCCTCCCCCGCGGCTGACAGGAACCACCTGAAGCCCTGAAACTTCGATTTGCTGCCGGGTCAGAGCAATCAAGCCATCTTCATTTTCGCCCGCCTCATCTTCAGCGGCGTCTTTGCCGGCGGCATCATCATTGGTGCTGATTTCCGGGGCATCAACGGATGTCCCGGCGCTGACGTTGCCAGTGAGCCGTGCAAGGGTAAAGCCTGTGGCGAAGGCGCCCAAAAGTACGATGAGGTAAATCAACGACTTGCGATCTGCTTTCATCGGGATGCTCCAAATGGGATTCGACCTTCCAGAAGCGCCAGATCAATTTCGGCAAGGACGCGCGCAAGTCGTGCATCCACAGCGGCATTGCGCGCAGCGATTAACGCTGCGCGCGTGCTGCGCAGTTCAAGTTGCGAGATTCGCCCTGCTTCGAAACCGATACGGGACAGGCGATAGGCTTCTTCGGCGGCGGCAACGCCGCTATCAGCGGCGCGTGTCCGGCTGTTCGAGGCAGACAGCGTGACCTCTGCGGCCAGCCGCCCGGCATGGACTGCTTGCTGCTGCGCCATCAGCCGGGCTTCTGCGGCCTGCTGCTCGGCATACGCAGCGCGAATGCCGCCCCGGTTGCGATCAAACAAGGGAATGCTCAGCTCAATGCCGAGCGTAAACGCCTGATCGGCGGTTTCCTGAAACCGGGTTTTGCCGACAGTGACGCTGATGTCCGGAAGTGTGCGGCGTTGTTCGACTTTCACCTGCTGGCTTGCGGTATCAAGGTCGGCTCGGGCGAGCTGGATGGCGATAGGCGCATCTGCGCTGGCTTTTGCCGCCTCGGGAACGCGATCCAGCAGGCTGGTGCCGATGGCCTGAATGGGACTGTCAAGCATGGCGACTGCCGACAACTGTGCGAATGCGCTGTTACGCAGCGCCCGAGCCTCATCGAGTGCGGCTTTGGCTGACTCGACTTCGCTTTGCGCCTGGACAGCGCGCAACAGCGGTTCGCGTCCTTGCTCAACCAGCGCGGCAGTTCCGTTCGCATCCTGCTCGGTCAACGATAGGGCTTCGGCAGCAAGTTCATAACGTCGTGCAGCAGCTTCAGCTTCGGCATAGCGCCATGCCAACTGACTGGCGAGCTGCCAGCGTACCTGCACGCGACGAAGATTGGCGGCATTGGCCTCGGAGCGCGCCGCCTCAATCCGGGCTGTGCGTTTGCCAAACAGTTCAAGTGGCTGGGTGAGTGACAGCGTCATTTCACCGCTGCCGGCGCCACGATAGGGGCCGCTGCCGTAAACGTTTTCCTGGCTGTAGGCCATTGAAGGATTGGGAAGGGCGCGCGCCTGTTCTACACGGGCAGTGGCGGCATCATGGCGTGCCACAGCTTCGCGAACTGAAGGCAACGTATCGAGCCGGGTGAGCAAATCATCGTAGGTCGGGGCGGCATTGATGGCAGCATCACTCGACATTGCAGGCGATGAGAATGCCAGGGCAGCCACAACCGGCACGGTCGCGACAAACGACCGTCCAAGTGCTGTAAACATGGGGACTCCATAATCAATAGTGACGTGAAAGCCCGTCGGGACGGGCAAGGCGCACGTCAGCCGCGCGGAGGTCTCAGCGGTTGCTCAAGCAGTTCGGAGGGGCGAGGCGTATCCAGTGATGCGCCTGGTCTACTGCGCATCGGGGCGCAATCCAATGCCGTACCGGATGAGATATTGGCCGCCGAGTGATGACAGTGGCCGTGGGTGCAAGCCCCATGCATGTCGCCAGAGCCATCCGCCTTGTCGGCGCTGTCATGCAATGGCGAAGTATGATTGCCCGCAGTGGTTGCCGTATGGACATCGAACAATTCAACCGAGCAGGCAAACGCATCGGCAACGGGTAGTACCGCCAGCACTGCAATCAGCAGTGCGGCGATGGTACTTTTCAGTTTGGCGAGTGTCCGTTGCATCCGCCGCAATATATTCATCGAAGCGTTGCGGACACAATAACAGCAGCATCCCCGGAAAATTCGACATTAGAAATCTTCATTGAGCGATATTGCTGTGGCTGCTGGGTGTTTTCGCACTGGCAGGTGGCTGGCGCTGATTATTGCGCTGCGGTAGTCTGCACAGTCCCCTGTCGATGCCCCGCGCCATGAGTCAAGAAGCCACAGAAAACAGCTATTCCCCCGCCACCGTTGAAGCCGCTGCCCAGTCGTTCTGGCAGGCGCATCGCGCTTATGAAGTGCAGGAGTCGGGCGACAAGCCGAAATACTACTGTCTGGCGATGCTGCCCTACCCCTCGGGGGCGCTGCATATGGGGCATGTGCGCAATTACACCATCGCCGATGTCATCAGCCGCTACAAGCGCATGACCGGCTTCAACGTGTTGCAGCCGATGGGCTGGGATGCCTTTGGCCTGCCGGCGGAAAACGCCGCCATCAAGCAGGGCACGGCACCGGCCCAATGGACCTATGCCAATATCGACAATATGCGCGCGCAACTCAAGGCGCTGGGTTATGCGATTGACTGGTCGCGTGAATTCGCCACCTGCACACCGGAGTATTACGCCCACGAGCAGCGCATGTTCGTGCGGCTGATGAAGAAGGGGCTGGCCTATCGCAAAAATGCAGTGGTGAACTGGGACCCGGTTGACCAAACCGTGCTGGCCAACGAGCAAGTTATCGACGGTCGCGGCTGGCGCTCTGGCACGCTGGTGGAAAAGCGCGAGATTCCGCAATGGTTCCTGCGCATCACCGATTACGCGCAAGAATTGCTGGACGGGCTGGATACGCTGGAAGGCTGGCCGGAGTCGGTCAAAACCATGCAGCGCAACTGGATTGGTCGCAGTGAAGGGCTGGAAATCAGTTTCAAGGTCGATGGCGAAGACACGCCGCTGACGGTATTCACCACCCGCCCGGACACACTGATGGGGGTGAGCTTCATCTCGATTGCCGGCGACCACCCGCTGGCGCAAAAGGCCGCCGCCAACAACCCGGAACTGGCCGCATTTCTTGCAGAATTGAAGCAGGGCGGCGTCTCCGAAGCAGAACTGGAAACCCAGGAAAAACGCGGCATGGCGACCGGCCAGTGGGCGATTCACCCCATCACTGGCGAAGACGTGCCGATCTATGTGGCCAACTTCGTGCTGATGAATTACGGCACCGGCGCGGTGATGGCTGTGCCTGCCCACGATGCCCGCGACCACGAATTCGCGCTGAAGTACGGTCTGCCGATTCGCCCGGTCATCGTGCCGCTGGAAGTACGCGATGCACTGCTGGATATTTCCGATGACGTAGCCGCCCATGCCGACCCGATGCAGGCCGCGCTTGGCAAACAGAAGGCCCTGGATGTGTATGACACCGACGCGGCGGTGGAGGTGGTGCGCAGCTATCTGCACGGGCTGAGCGATGCGGCCTATACCGAGCGCGGCTGGCTGATTAATTCTGGTGAATTCAACGGGCTGGACTACCAGGAAGCCTTCGACGCACTGGCCGAAAAGTTCGGGCGCGAAGGCAGCGGCCGGCGCGTGGTCAATTACCGCCAGCGTGACTGGAGCGTGAGCCGCCAGCGTTACTGGGGCTGCCCGATTCCGGTGATTTATTGCCCGGACTGCGGCGCCGTGCCGGTGCCCGAAGAGCAATTGCCGGTGCTGCTGCCCGAGGACGTGGCCGAAGCCTTTGCCACGCCGGGTGCGGTGATAAGCCCGATCAAGTCTGACCCTGAATGGCGCAAGACTAGCTGCCCGCAATGCGGCAAGGCAGCCGAGCGCGAAACGGACACTTTCGATACCTTCATGGAATCGAGCTGGTATTACGCCCGCTATACCTCGCCGGGCGCGGCGGACATGGTGGATGCCCGCGCCAATTACTGGCTGCCGGTGGACCAGTACATCGGCGGCATCGAGCACGCCATCCTGCACCTTTTGTACTTCCGCTTCTATCACAAGCTGCTGCGCGATGTCGGCATGGTGCATGCGGATGAACCGGCCAAGGGGCTGCTGACCCAGGGCATGGTGATTGCCGATACCTGGTACCGCGAAAATCCCAATGGCAGCCGCGACTGGTTCAATCCTGCTGATGTGGATATCGAGCGCGATGACAAGGGCAAGGTCATCGGTGGCCGCCTGCGCAGCGACGGCCTGCCGGTTTTCCCCGGCGGCGTTGAGAAGATGTCCAAGTCCAAGAACAACGGCGTTGACCCGCATAGCCTGGTGGAAAAATTCGGCGCTGATACCGCACGACTGTTCTCGATGTTTGCCGCGCCGCCGGAGCAATCGCTGGAATGGAACGAGGCCGGGGTGGAAGGCATGAGCCGCTTCCTGCGCCGCCTGTGGCGCGAAGTGGAACAGCATATGGCGGCCGGCCAGCCCGGCGCGCTGGATGTGGGCGCCCTCGATGCCGGGCAGAAAACCCTGCGCCGCCAGCTACATGAAACCATCCAGAAGGTCAGCGATGACTATGGCCGCCGCCACAGCTTCAATACCGCCATCGCCGCCTGCATGGAATTGCTCAACCACCTTGGCAAATTCAGCGACCCAAGCCCGGCAGGCCGCGCCGTACAGCATGAAGCCTTCAGCGCGCTGGTACTGATGCTGAACCCGATTACCCCGCATATCAGCCACGCCCTGTGGCAGCGGCTGGGACACGCCGAAACCGTGCTGGATGATGTGCCGTTCCCGCAGGCGGATACTGCCGCCCTGGTGCGCGAGAGCCTGACGCTGGCGGTACAGGTCAACGGCAAGCTGCGCGGGCAGATGGAAGTCGCCGCCGATGCCAGCCGTGAAGCCATCCAGGCGCAAGCCCTGGCCCTGCCTGCGGTAGCCAGCCTTGTTGACGGACAACCCCCAAAGAAAGTCATCGTCGTCCCGGGGCGTATCGTCAATATCGTTGTGTAAGCCTGTGCTGCGGGCCATTCAGCCCGCAGCATTGCCCCCTGCCAGCCCATCGTCCAGACTTTGCACCATGAAAAAACTCCTCGTCCCGATTCTTGCCCTCACCCTGGCCGGTTGCGGTTTCCATCTGCGCCGCCCGCTGGAGTTGCCGCCCAACCTGGGGCCGGTGCGCGTGGTCGCCCCCGGCACTTACAGCCAGCTGGCCGAATCCTTGCGTGAGGCCGTAGCGCGCGCAGGTGCCGAAATGCCGGCATCCGCAGCGGGGACGAAAACCGCACGGCTTGAAATCATTTCCGAACGCTGGGGCAATTTGCCCATCAGCCTGGATGCACATGGCCGTGCGCAGGAATACAGCCTGCGCTATGCGGTGATTTTTGCCATGCGTGATGCCGAGGGCAAGGATATCGTGCCGCAGCAATCGGTCGAGCTTTCACGCGATTATCTGGCACAGCCGACCGAAGCTATCGGCACCGACAGCGAAACCGAGCTGCTGGGCAAGGAACTGCGCCGGGAAATGGCCGCCGCCATCCTGCGCCGGGTCGATGCCGCACTGCGCGAGCCGCGCTGACTGATTCACGGTGGAACTCAATACCGAACGCCTGATTGCCCAGCTGCCCAAAGAGCCGCTGCGCCCCATTTATCTGGTTGCCGGGGTCGAGCCGCTGCGGGTGCTGGAGGCTGCCGATGCGGTACGCGCCCATGCCCGCGCCATGGGCTGCACCGAGCGCGAAGTATTCGATGCCGAGCCGCGCGATTTCAAATGGGAGCAGCTGCGTGGCGCCTTTGCCAGCATGGGGCTGTTCAGCAGCCAGCGGCTGATTGAAGTGCGCCTGCCCACTGGCAAGCCCGGCAAGGATGGCGCCGCACTTATCAGCGAGTTCTGCGCCGCACCGCCAGAAGGCATCACCCTGCTCATCATCGCCAATGACTGGAGCAAATCGCATGCCGGCAAATGGAGCGAGGCGATTGCCAAGGCCGGGCATCTGGCGATTGCCTGGGCAGTCAAACCGCATGAATTGATGGACTGGCTGGATACGCGCCTGCGCAGCCGCGGGCTACGCGCCGAGCGTGATGCCATCAGCCAGTTGGCGGCACGCGTGGAAGGCAATCTGCTGGCTGCCGCACAAGAGGTGGACAAGCTGGCCTTGCTGGCTGCGCCCGGACAAATGCTGGATGTGGCGGCGATGCAGGACCTGGTCGCTGATGCCGCGCGTTTTGATGTTTTCCGCCTGGGCGATGCGGCGCTGAACGGCCAGGCGGCCCAGGTCACGCGCGTGCTGGCCGGGCTGCGCGCCGAAGGCGAAGCCGTCCCGGCACTGCTGGGCATGGTGATTCGCGAGCTGCAAATTGCGGAAAAACTGGCGACGCTACAGGCACGCGGCGGCAACCTGCAAGCCGAGTTCAGGGCGCTGCGCATCTGGGAAGCCAAGCAGGCGCTCTACCTGCGCGCCCTGAAGCGCCACGATAGCGCGCGCTGGCGCCAGTTCCTGGCCGAGGCCGGACACATCGACCGCATCGCCAAAGGCCGTGCCGCAGGTGATGCCTGGCTGGCGCTTGAGCGCCTGCTGGTCGCGGTGGCCGAGCCGCGCGCCCTGCGACTGCTTCCGGCATGAGCCTGCGCATCCAGTACGGCGGCAGTTTCGACCCGGTACACCTCGGGCATCTGGCAGTCGCCCGCGCAGCCCGCGATACCTTGCGCGCCACGGTGCATTTCATGCCGGCCGCCGACCCGCCACACAAAGCCCCGACCGCTGCCGATGCAAGCCAGCGTCTTGCCATGCTGCAACTGGCCATCGCCGCCGAACCCGGGCTTGCCATCGACACCCGCGAGCTACAGCGTGAAGGCCCTTCCTACAGCATCGACAGCGTGCTGGCGCTGCGCGCCGAACTGGGCAAAGACAGGCCACTGGCCTTGCTGCTGGGCGCGGACAGTTTTCTTTCCCTGCCCAGCTGGCGGCGCTGGCGTGAGCTGCTTGCCCAGGTGCATATCGTGATTGCCGAACGCCCCGGCAGTGCGCTTGCCGCAGATGATTTGCCGCCGGAACTGGCAGCGATTGCCGAAGGCCGCTGGCAAAACCAACCACAACCGCTACAGCAAACTGCGGCCGGATACTGGTACCGGCTGTCGCTGCAGCTGCGGCCAGAGTCCTCCAGCGCGCTGCGCCAGGCAATCGCGCAGGGCAAGCCCCATTGGCAGGCATGGACAACACCTGCCGTTGCCCAGTACATCAATGCCCACCAGCTTTACCGCAGGCGTTAAAATCCCCGCATCCATCAACCGAGAGTCACCGATTTGTCCAGCCAGGCCCATATCGTCAAAACCACCGCCCCCAACCCCGCGCCGCCGGTGGATGTCCTTCTGAAAACCGCCCACGACGCCGTAGAAAACCTCAAGGCACAGGACGTGGTGGCGCTGGATGTACGTGGCAAGAGCAGCGTCTGCGACCATATGGTGATTTGCTCGGGCACCTCCACCCGCCATGTCAAAGCCATTGCCGATGAAGTGGTGCGCTTTGCCAAACAGCTCAACTACCAGCCGCTGGGTGTGGAAGGCGAACAAGAAGCCGAATGGGTGCTGGTGGATCTGGGCGATGTGCTGGTGCATGTGATGCTGCCGCGAGTACGCGAGTTCTACGCGCTGGAGCGGCTGTGGACAGTGGGCGATGAAGCCCCGCAGGACGACGAATAATCCCCTTGCATGAAAGCCAGCCTGATTGCCGTGGGCGAGCGCGCGCCCGCATGGGTGGCCGAAGGCTTTGGCGAGTACCAAAAACGCCTCTCTCACGGCCTGCCCCTGCAACTTCTGGAAATCGCCCCCGGTATCCGTGGCAAAGGCCGCGATAGCCAGCGCGCCATGCAGGAAGAAGGCGAGCGCGTCCTGGCGGCCATTCCCAAAGCTGCCTGGGTGGTGGCGCTTGATGGCCGGGGCAAGAGCTGGAGCTCGGAGAAACTCGCCGAGCGTCTGGAACACTGGCGCGGCCAGGGGCGCGACCTGGCATTTTTGATTGGCGGCCCCGAAGGCCATGCACCCAATGTCATCGCCCGCGCCGATGAGTCCTGGTCACTGGGCGCGATGACCCTGCCACACATGCTGGTCCGGCTGATTGTCGCCGAGCAGCTTTACCGCGCCCAGTCGATGCTGATGAACCACCCCTACCATCGCGCCTGAGCAAATCCCGCACTCAACGCGGCCGCAGTCGCATCGCCCATTTGCGCAGGCTGCCCAGCGGCATGTCCTCATCGGGGTGGGTCAGGCCGTGCATCACCAGTTGCCGGAAAGGTTTGGCAAGCCGCCCTGCCCCCAGCGCCAGTTTGCGCAGCGCTTTGGCCGGGGGGCGGTCATCGCCATAAAGCCGCGCCACCAGGGTGGTGGCCAGGTAGAGCGGACGGGTGGCGGCACGATGCTCGGCATCGTAATCGGCCAGCAAATGCTCATGCCAGATAGGCTCGCCATGCTGCAAGGCATCGAGAATGCGCCGCGCCAGCGCATCGACCGACAGCAAGCCGAAATTGAAGCCATGCGCGGTCACCGGGTGCATGCCGACGGCAGCGTCGCCAATCAGCGCAAAACGGGTGCTGTAGAAGCGTTCGGGATAGACCCCCACCAGCGGGTATTGGCGGCAGGCGCTGATGCGCTGCATCTGCCCGAGGCGGCCATCGAAACGGCGGGCGATATCGGCATTGAAGCTGTCCTCGTCCATTGCCAGCAACGCATCCAGCTCGGCGCGGGTCAGGGTCAGCACCACCGATGAAGTATTGGCATCGTGCAGCGGCAACAGCGCCAGCGTCTGCCCGTAGCGGAACCATTCCCAGGACACCGAATCATGCGGAACCTCGTGGCGCATGCGCACCAGCAACATGCTGCGACCAAAGTCGAGAAAATCCGCACGGATGCCAAGCGCGCGCCGGCTTTCGGAAAAGCGGCTGTCTGCCGCCACCAAAAGCTCGGCGGCGAACTCGCGGCCATCGGCCAGCCTGACTTTGGCGCCGTGGGCGTTGGCCTCCACATGCGTGACGCGGGCATTGTCGATGATTTCCACATTGCCAGCGTTCTCGGCCTGCAAGGCCTGCCAGGCGGCACGGCGGATGGCGTGATTGGACACCAACCAGCCCAGCTGCGACTGGCCGCTTTCGCGGTGCGAGAACAATAGCCCTTGCTCATCATCGCCATCGAGCACCACCGCATCCCGCAAGGTGGCGACATTCTCGTCGGCAATATGCGGCCACAGCCCATAATCATGCAGCAGGCGGTGCGAGCGATGGGTCAGTGCGATTTCACGGCCATCGTCCTCGGGGTTTTCCAGCACGCTGCCCGGCTGCTGCTCCAGTACCGCCACGCGCAGGCCGCTGCCTGCCAGCGCACGCGCAAAACACAAGCCCACAGGCCCGGCACCAATAACGACAATATCCCAAGACATGGCGGCTCCTGAATGTTCCGGCCTATTATCACCCGGATGTGAGCCATGCCTTGCATACCGATGAAACCCGGCTGAAACTGGCCGCATGAAACTGCCTGTCATCCAAGCTGCCACGCTCAAATGGCTGTCCATTGCGCTGTTACTGGCACTGCTCGGCTGGAGCTTTTGGTACAGCGCCTCCTGGTTGCAGCTTTGCTATGGGCTGGCATTGTTCCTGTTTGGCATGCAGTGCATCGAAGAAGGCCTGCACAACACCGCAGGCGGCATGCTGGAGCGACTGATGGCGCGCAGCACGGCCACCCCGTTGCGCGGCATGTTGTTTGGTGTCGGCGCCACTTTCCTGCTGCAATCGAGCACCCTGGTCTCACTGCTGACCATGGCCTTCCTGAGTACCGGGCTGATTACCCTTGCCGGCGGTATCGCGGTGCTGCTGGGCACCAATCTGGGCGCGACCAGTGGCATCTGGTTGCTGGCACTGGCCGGGCAAAGCGTCAGCTTGTCTCCGGCGGCGATTCCGATGCTGGTATTTGGCATCCTGGCTGGCTTTTTCAAAGACCGCAGCAAGGCGTTTGGCCGGATTCTGGTCGGTATCGCCCTGATTTTTCTTGGCATTGATGCCATCAAGGAAGGTTTTCAGGCAGTCGGGCAAATGGACTTGAGCACCCTCAAGGTGGGCGGGCTGCTGGAAGTGCTGATGTTCTGCCTTGCCGGGCTTTTACTGACCATTGTGTTGCAGTCATCGCACGCCACGCTGATTCTCACCCTGGCCGCGCTCGGCGGCGGGCAAATCACCCTGACACAGGGCTTTGCCATCGCCATCGGCTCCAACGTCGGCAGCAGTGCCTCCACCGCCTTTGTCGGCATGCTCGGCAGTGAGCGCGGCGGCCAGCGCCTGGCATTGGCACATCTTTTGTTCAACTGCGTCACCGCCCTGCTCTCGCTGATTTTGTGGCGGCCGCTGTCGAACCTTGTAATGTATCTCGGTTACATCGCGTACATGAGCCCACTGCTGCAATTGGCACTGTTTCACAGCCTGTTCAATCTGCTCGGGCTGGCAGTGTTCTGGCCGTGGCAAAAACAATTGGCTGAGCGCCTGTGCCAGTGGCTGCCAAACAGCCAGCAAGAAGCCTTGCTTGCCAGCAACAAGCCGCTGCGCCCACGCTATCTCAATGCCAATATGCTGCGCGCCGGTGATACCGCATTGCAGGCGGCATTGCAGGAAGTACGCTACCTGGGCTCGGTCAGCCTGGAAGTGCTGGCGCGGATGTTTTATATCGCAGATGACGACCTGCGCGCCACCGATGCGCCAAAAAACCCGCCACTGCCACCGCCGCCACTGCCGGTGGATGCGCAAATCCTGTACGAGTATCAAATCAAGCCGCTTTACAGCGCACTTCTGGATTTCACCAGCAAGATAGACCTGCATGACGAGGCACAGCAAGACCTGCTGGGCAATGCGCATATGGCCGCTTTCCAGTTGGTGGAAGTCATCAAGCACGGCAAGCATCTGCAAAAGAATCTGCAACTGAACCTGCAAAACTCGCAAAGCCCGACCCACCCGGATTATCTGCGCCTACGCCGGCATCTGTTCAAAACCCTGCGGCAGTTCCGGCAAATGACACGCCTGCCTGCAGATAGCCCGCAATGGCCCGAATGTCTGGCTGCACTGGAGGCGCATATTGGCCGGCTGGAAGTATTCCGTGGGCGCGTCATGGTCAAATTGCGCAGCGAGGAACTGGATGGCTGGCAGACTTCATCACTGATGAATGACAGCAACTATGCCCGCCGTATCGGCCAGGGGCTGATGGATATTCTGCACATCATGCGCATCGCCCCGCCCATTGAAGACGACAACGCGCTCGCCGAGCCTCCGGCCAGCGCTGCCACTTGAGCATGCCTGCTCGCGCTACCCGGCTGTTTCCACTGATTGAAGTGGCTGCGGCTGCGCATTGCACTGGGTTAAGTCGCAAAAATCATGCCCGGCTCAAAGAATGCCAGCAGGGGGCTGTCAGGCAATCAAACCGCAGCCAGCGCCTGCTGCAAATCGGCCAGGAGGTCGTCGATATGTTCGATGCCCACGCACAGGCGTACTGTTTCCTGGCGCACGCCGGCGCGCTGCAATTCATCCGCATCGAGCTGGCGATGGGTGGTGCTGGCCGGATGCGTGGCCAGGGATTTGTTGTCACCAATATTGACCAGGCGGGTAAACAGTTTCAGTGCATCCAAAAAGCGCTCGCCTGCGGCGCGGCCATCTTCGCCTGCCAGGCCGAAGGTCAAAAGCCCCGAGGCTTTGCCGCCCAGCAGCCGCTGTGCGGTGTCGTGGTCGGGATGACCGGGCAGGCCTGCATAGCTCACCCAGGCCACTTTTTCATGGTCTTGCAGATAGCGCGCCACCGCCAGGGTGTTGCCCACGATGCGCTCCATGCGCAATGAAAGTGTCTCCAGCCCCTGCAAAATTTGAAAGGCATTGAACGGTGACAAGGCCGCGCCGGTATTGCGCAGCGGTACGACACGGGCGCGGCCAATGAAGGCCGCCTCGCCCAGCGCCTCGGTATAGACCACACCGTGATAGCTGGGGTCGGGGGTGGTCAACTGCGGGAAACGCCCGGCGTGTTCGGCCCAGGGGAAGCGGCCACTATCGACAATCATGCCGCCAATGGAGGTGCCATGGCCGCCGATGTATTTGGTCAGCGAGTGCACCACGATATCGGCGCCATGCTCAATCGGCCGCAGCAGCCAGGGCGAGGCCACGGTGTTATCGACAATCAGCGGAATGCCATGGCGATGCGCCAGCTCGGCCAGTGCCGGAATATCCGCCACCCGCCCGGAAGGGTTGCCGATGCTTTCCACATACAGCGCCTTGGTGCGGGCATCAATCAGGGCCTCCAGCGCAGCCAGGTTGCGCTCATCGGCAAAGCGTACCTCGATGCCGAACTGCGGCAAGGTGTGCGCAAACAGGTTCCAGGTGCCGCCATACAGCGACTGGGCGCTGACGATATTGTCGCCCTGACCGGCAATGGTCTGGATGGCATAGGTGATCGCCGCCTGCCCGGAGGCCAGCGCCAGTCCGGCCAGGCCGCCTTCCAGCGCCGCCACGCGCTGCTCCAGTACCGCGCAAGTCGGGTTCATGATGCGGCTGTAGATATTGCCGGGCACCTTGAGGTCAAACAGGTCGGCGGCATGTTGGGCACTATCGAAGGCATAGGCCACGGTTTGATAAATCGGCACGGCCACCGCGTGGGTGGTCGGCTCCGGCGTATAGCCAGCGTGCAGAGCCAAGGTTTCAAAGCGCTGTTGTGTCATGCGGATGTCTCCAGTGGGGAAGCGCGCCTGGCCGCGATGACCGGGCGGGCGGCCACTCTAACATCAAATATCGCTATATTCGCATAAAGCGATAAATTAATTTGCAGACATGCCCGGTATGAGCATCAGCCATACAGCACGAGCAGGGCTTCTTCCGCCGCTTCCAGCGCTTCACGCAACTGCATTTGCTCGCGCCCGAGTGCGGCGACTTTTCCGGCATCCGAATACACCGCCGGGTCAGCCAGCGCCGCTTCGCATTCGGCAAGCTGGACACTCAAGCGCTCTACCCGCGCTTCGGCTTCTTTCAGCTTGTGCGGATTGACCTTGGCAGGCTTGACCGCAGGTTTTGCCGCGGGTTTGACAGTCTCGACGGGCTTTTCCGCTGGCGTTTTGGCCGCCGCTTCGGCCTTGCCGGTTTCCGCCGGGCGGGCGCGCAGCCAGGCAGCGTAGTCGTCGAGGTCGCCATTGAAAGCCTGCACCTGGCCATCGTGCACCCGCCAGAATTCGTCACAAACCAAACCAATCAAATGCCGGTCATGGCTGACCATGACGATGGCGCCGTCAAAATCACTCAGCGCCTCGGCCAGCGCCTCGCGCATCTCCAAGTCCAGATGGTTGGTCGGCTCGTCCAGCAGCAGCACATTCGGCTTGCGCCAGGCAATCAGCGCCAGCGCCAGACGGGCTTTTTCGCCACCGGAGAAATTGTCGATGACTTCAAAGGCGCGGTCGCCGGGGAACTGCCAGCGCCCCAGGAAGTTGCGGAATTCCTGCGTCGGCGTATCCGGCGAGAGGGCTTTCAAATGGTCGATGGGCGATGTGCCCGCCAGCAGCGATTCCACGGTGTGCTGGGCGAAATAGCCAATCACCAAATCCGGGTGGGCGATGCGCTCGCCCGCCATCACCGCCAGCTCGCCGACCAGGGTTTTCACCAGGGTGGACTTGCCCGCACCGTTGGGCCCCAGTAGGCCAATCCGATCGCCAGCCTCCAATGCAAAGCCAACATCACCCAGAATCTTGGCATCTGAGCCATAGCCGGCATCCACATGGCGCAGCGTCAGCAGCGAATTGGGCATCCGCGCAGGCTCTGGGAAGTCGATATGCAGGGCGCGCTCGGCACGCACCGCCTCGGTGCCGGTGAGCTTTTCCAGGCGTTTCATGCGGCTCTGCGCCTGCCGCGCCTTGCTGGCCTTGGCCTTGAAGCGGTCGATGAATTTCTGCAAATGCGCGCGCTCGGCCTGCTCTTTTTCAAAGGCGATTTGCTGCTGGCGCAGATGCTCGGCGCGTTGCCGCTCGAAGGCGGTGTAATTGCCCGCATACAGCTTGGCGCGGCCATCATGCAGATGCAGGATGTGAGTGGTGACGTTGTCCAGAAACTCGCGGTCGTGGCTGATGACCAGCAAAGTGCCGTCATAGCGGCGCAGCCAGTCTTCCAGCCAGACCACGGCATCCAGATCCAGGTGGTTGGTGGGCTCGTCCAGCAACAGCAAGTCGCTTGGCATCATCAGCGCCCGGGCGACATTCAGCCGCACCCGCCAGCCGCCGGAAAAATCCGCCACCGCCTTGTCATGGGTCGCGGCGGCAAAGCCCAGTCCGTGCAGCAGCCGCCCGGCGCGGGCGTCACCGTCATAACCATTGATTTCGGCAAGGCGCTGATGCGCCTCGGCCACGGCCTCCCAGTCCTCACGCGCCATCGCCTCGCGCTCGGCGCGCACCGCCGCGTGCAGCTGGATATCGCCGGACATCACATAGTCCAGCGCCGGGTCGGGCAGATGCGGGGTTTCCTGTGCGACACTGGCGATACGCGCCTTGCCGGGCAAGTCCAAATCGCCCCTGTCCGGCTCGACCTCACCCAGCAGAGCCGCAAACAACGAAGATTTACCAGCGCCATTGCGCCCCACCACGCCGACGCGATAACCGGCATGCAGGGCAAGATCAACATCGGAAAGCAAAAGACGCTCGCCCCGGCGCAGGGCAAAATGACGGAAAGAAATCATGGGGCAGATTGTAAGCTGCCCATGGAATCTTGGGCGCGGCAAAACCCGGCTGTCATTCTGCGCAAGCGTAGCGCCGTCGCAGAATCTCTTGAAACTCCCGCAAAGACCCTGCGACTGCGCGCAGGGTGACGGGTTGTGGGTGTGACTTGCGCAAGATGGTTGGGCTTATCGAATCTGAAAAACCACCTGTCATTCTGCGCAAGCACAGCACCGTCGCAGAATCTTCTGAGTTTCGATGTTTTCTCAACGCCGGGATTGCGCCCGGCGGCGCACCTCCTTTCTTTGCTGGCAAAGAAAAGAGGCAAAGAAACCAGCCCTGCTACCGCGCCTTGCTTCGCAAGGTTCCCTGCGTTCCTCGCGACCAATGGCGGCAGGGCAAACTCGCATCGTTGCACGATGCTCAAACAAAGCCCAGCCTTCTCCCATTGGCCGCTGCGGTACTCGGCGCGTCCGAACAGGGCGAAAAGTCAAAGGCAACGGCAAAAACAACAACAAGCAAAATCAACTGTCATTCTGCGCAAGCGTAGCGCCGTCGCAGAATCCCTTGGAACTCCCGCAAAGACCCTGCGACTACGCGCAGGGTGACGGGATGCGGGGCAACAGGGTTTGCCCAAAATCTGATAAAAACGTCGCCATGCGCATTTTCATCAGCCTGGCCGCCTATTGCGAGCCGCATCTGGCCTTTACGCTGGAACAGATTTTCAGCAAGGCCGCCCTGCCCGAACGCATTTTCGTGGGGCTGATTGACCAGTCACACGATGATCATGCCGCATGGATGGCCGGCAAGCCCTGGCAGCGGCAGGTACGCCATAGGCAGATAGACCCGGCGCTGTCCGAGGGGGTGTGCTGGGCGCGGCATCTGGCCATGCAATTGCATCAGGGCGAGGAATATTTCCTGCAAATCGATTCGCATACGTTTTTCTTCCCCGGCTGGGACGAGGCGCTGATCGACCTGCATCGGCAATTGGAGCAGCGGCTGCCCAAACCACTGATTTCCGCCTACCCGCCGCCGTTTGAGTTTGATGCCGATGGCGACCCGATGGTGCGCCGCGCGGCCGCCTCCGAGGTGTCCATCATCGTCCCGGAGGACGGCGAGACGCTGCGCCCGGACTGCGCCACCTTGCGTTTTCGTGCCGACTGGAAAGCCGGTGCCGACTTGGCACTGGGCTTTCATCTGGCCGCCGGTTTCATCTTTGCCCATAGTCGTTTCATTGCAGAAGTGCCATATGACCGCCTGCTGTATTTCCACGGCGAAGAGCAGAACCTGGCATTGCGCGCCTGGACGCGCGGCTGGGATATCGTTCACCCGCGTCAGGACTGGATTCCGCTGCTGCATCTGTACAAACAGGCCGGGCAGGACTATGCCTCGCAGCACTGGAGCCCGGCGCAAGAAGCCGCCCGTGAAATCCGCTGGCAAACCCTGGCTGCGCGCAGCGACGCGCGGCTTTTGGCGCTGGTTCGGGGCGAGATTGAAGGCATCTATGGCCTGGGCGATGTCCGCAACCTGCACCAGTTTGCCGAGTTCAGCGGCATTGATTACCGCATTTGCCAGCGGATATCGCGTTGAAGCTGCATTCAGGAAAGTTGATTGCAGTGCAGCAAGGGCGGCTTTAATGTCCTGCTAACAATTTCAATCAGGAATCCCCATGAAGCGCCATCTACTTGTTTCGTCCATCGTGCTGGCACTTTCCGCCACTGCTGCCCAGGCACAGGAAAGCGCCCCGCAGGACAAATCGGTGCTCGACCAAATCATTATCACCGGCACCCGTGCAGCCGACCGCACCGTCGCCGAGTCTTCTGCACCGATTGACATCATCACCACCGAGGCGCTGCAAGCCACCGGCACCACCGAGCTGGCCACGGCACTGGCGCGCGCCCTGCCCTCGCTGAATTTTCCACGCCCGGCGCTGACCGACGGCACCAGCGCGGTGCGTCCGGCACAGTTGCGCGGCCTTTCGCCCGACCAGGTGCTGGTACTGGTGAACGGCAAGCGCCGCCATACCTCATCGCTGCTCAATCTCAACGGCACCATTGGCCGCGGCTCGGCGCCGGTGGATCTCAACACCATCCCGATTTCCGCTATCGACCGCGTGGAAGTGCTGCGTGATGGCGCCTCGGCACAATACGGCTCCGATGCCATTGCCGGTGTGGTCAATGTCGTGCTGAAAAGCGCAGCGCGCGGCGGCAGCGTCGGCTTCAGCCATGGCAAGATGAGTGCGGGCGATGGCGAGCAATTCCAGCTGGCCGGCAATGCCGGATTTTCCCTGGGCGAGAGTCGCGGCTTTGCCCATGTCTCGGCGCAAGTCGGCACCCAGGAGCGCACCGACCGCGCCCGCGCCTATGCCGGCGCTCCCAGCCCCAACCAGCCGGCTGTCGGCCAAAAGGCGTTCGTGATTGGCGACCCCGGCGCCGACTTTGCCGCAGTATCGGTAAACAGTGCTTTTGACCTCACCGACAACTTCACCCTGTACGGCTGGGGCACGGCCAGCCACCGCGATATCACCTCCTACGCATTCTTCCGCGCACCGGGCAACCTGCGGCAGAACATCCGCACGATTTACCCCGATGGCTATCTGCCCAATATCAACAATATTTCCAAGGATCGCTCGGCCGTCATCGGCGCACGCGGCGTATTCGGCAATGATTGGGACTGGGACTTCAGCTATAACTACGGCCATAACCAGCTGCTGTTCCATACCCGCAATACCCTGAACGCCAGCCTCGGCGCTGCCTCGCCACGCGAGTTTTACGACGGCATGCTGGAAACCACCCAGAACGTGGCCAATCTGGATTTCCGTAAAGGCTTTGAGGTGGGGCTGGCCTCACCGCTGAATATCGCCTTCGGCCTAGAATATCGCTACGACAAATGGAACCAGTCACCGGGCGAATACGGCTCCTATGCGCAGCCTGACCTCACCAAACCCGGCGGCGCACAGGGCTTTGCCGGTTTCTCACCGCAAATTTCAGGCCATTACGACCGCCGCAGCCATGCCGCCTATCTGGACGTGGAAGCGGATTTGACCGAAAAGTTCAATCTGGGCGGTGCGGTGCGTTACGAAGACTTCAGCGACTTTGGCAACCGCACTTCCGGCAAGCTCTCGGCACGTTACGAATTTGGCCCGGCCATTGCCCTGCGCGGCACGCTCGCCACCGGCTTCCGTGCGCCATCGCTGCCGCAGCAATACTTCCAGACCATCAGCACCATTTATCTGCCGGGCATCGCCACACCGTTTGAAGTCCGCACCTTCCCGGCCTCAAGCAAGGTTGCGCAAGCCTTCGGCTCCGAACCACTGAAGCCGGAAACCTCCAAATCCGCCAGCCTCGGGTTGGTACTGCAACCGGCCAACGGCCTGTACCTCACCATCGACGCCTACCAAATCGATGTCGATGACCGCATCGTGCTCTCCTCCAATCTGACCGGCTCAGGCGTGCGCGCCCTGCTGGAATCACAAGGCATTTATGGCGTCAACGGCGGCCGCTACTTCACCAATGCCATCGACACCCGCAGCCGCGGCGTGGACGTGGTCGGCAGCTATCGCTGGCAACTTGCCCAAAGCAGCCTGGACTTCACCCTGGGCTATAACCACAGCAAGACCGAAATCCTGCGCGTGGCGGCCAACCCGCAGCAACTTGAGAGCAATGGCCTGAACCTTGAGCGCATTGACCGGGTGGAGCGCGGCCGTATTGAAAAAGGCTTCCCGCGCAACAAACTGCTGCTTTCCGGGCAGTGGAACAGCGACCAGTGGGAGCTGTCACTGGCCGCTACCCGCTACGGCAGTGTCAGCACCACGCCAAACAACGCCGCGCTTGACCAAACCTATGCCGCCAAATGGCTGGCCGATGTTGCCGCCAGCTACAAGCACGGTGGCTGGAAGTTCACCCTGGGCGCCGACAATGTGCTGAACCAATACCCGGATGAAAGCATCTTCGGCAACTCCACCAACGGCCAGTTCCCCTACAGCAACCTCTCACCGTTCGGCTTCAACGGTGCCTATGTGTATGCCAAGGTGGGCTTCCAGTGGTGATGTCCTGCAAAGCGGCAATGTAAAGAATGGGGCCCGCCAGGCCCCATTCTTCATGGCAAAACCGCAAAGTTCAAAGCAATTCCAGTGCACTGGCCTGTGCAGCAAGCCGGGACGGCAGCCATAGATGTGCCCCGGCTTGGACAAAGCCTGCGCGGCGAAAACGCTGCCGGTACCACTTGGCAGGACGGGCATGAAAGCCTTCGGTATCGCCCTCCATTTCATCTTCGGCGGTAAACAGCTCCAAAAATGCCACGCCGCCGGTCAGCTCGGCAAGTCCCGGCAACCCCTGCCCCAGCTCGCGGGCATCCAGGTAATGCAATACATCGCTGCAAATGAGCAAATCCACCGGCGCGCAGGGGCGCAGATAACGGAAATCGGCAAAACGGGCGTAATGCAGATTGCGGCTGCGGCCATAGCGCCCGATGGCGTATTGGCTGCTGTCAAAGCCCAGATATTCGGCATCCGGGCGCAGTTTCATCAGTGGCGCACGCCAGGCGCCTTCGCCACAGCCGATATCCAGCACCGTGCGCAGTGGCCGCTCCAGATGGTATTCGGTCATTGCCACGGCCAGCGCCACCTTGCGCGCCAGCCGCTTGTCATCGTGGAGCCTCTCTCGGCGATACCAGCGGTCGAAATATTCGCGGTCATATTGCTTCATCATCGTGGCATGCTATCCAAACACTGCTTTGCCGTCAGGAGTCCTGCATGAAAAACCATCTGCTCACCGTCGCGCTGCTGGCTGCCATCGCCGCGCCCACAACGCTCATCGCAGAGGAAAAACCCGCCTACCGTAGCAGCAAGGAAATCATTGACGCCGCCCCGGCCAGCGCCTGGCGCACGCCGGTGCCAGAGAACCTTCTTTACATGGAGTTTGGCGAGGGACGACTGGCCATCATCGAGCTGGCTCCGCAGTTTGCCCCCCGGCATGTGGAAAACATTCGCCGTCTGGCGCGTGGCGGCTTTTGGGATGGTACTTCCATCTACCGCTCGCAGGACAACTTCGTGGTGCAATTTGGTGACGCCGCCGCTGACGAGCCAGCCAAAGCCAAGCCTATCCCCAAGGATGTCGCACAAAAATTGCCCGCAGAATTCAAGCGCAGTGCCCGGGGGCTGGCCTTTACCGCAATCCCCGACCACGATGGCTGGGCGGCGGAGGTGGGCTTTGTCGATGGCTTTCACGCTGCCCGCAACCAGGCCGATGGCGAGGCCTGGATGACGCATTGCTATGGGCTGCTGGGTGCAGGCCGTGGCAACGCGCCGGACAGCAGCATCGGCGCGGAGCTGTATGTAGTGACCGGGCAGTCACCACGGGCTCTGGACGGCAATATCACCAGTGTTGGCCGAGTGTTGCGCGGCATGGAATTTTTGAGCGTACTGCCACGCGGCCCCGAGCCGCTCGGCATGTACACCGACCCGGCAATGCACACGCCCATCAATCGCATCCGTCTTGGCAGTGAAATCCCCGCGTCCGAGCGTTTGCAGCTGGAGGTGATGCGTACCGATGCGCCTTCGTTTGCCGAAGCGGTGGAAGCCCGCCGCAACCGCCGTGATGCCTGGTACGTGCAGCCGGCAGGCCATATCGACCTCTGCAATATCAGCGTGCCGGTGCGGGAAAAAGCCAAACCGCGCCAGTAAGCGTAAACCGGCCTATCATTGGCTTGTTGCCGCATTGAGGAGAACCATCATGCCCCTGTTACGCATGCGCATTACCGGCAGCGAAGCGGATATTCGCGCCATGAGCAACCTGCTGCAAAGCCTGGATGGCGTTGAGCATGTCGAGGAAGTCGCCGACCTGATGCCGCATATGGATGATGCCGACTCCAGCTCGGCCGGGCTGTCCGATGTACGCGGCCCGAATGTTCACGAACTGGAAATCGACGCCCCCAATACCGCCACGGTACGGCGCGTGCGCCAGATGCTGGAAGAACTGGCCTTCGACCTGGATGCAGTGGTGGAGTTCGAGGAAGACGAGGACTAAAAGCGGGGCTGTGCAGCCTTGCCAGTCATACCCTTGGGCAACTCACATCAACCAATGGTTCACGGCTCGCGCGCTTCAAATTTGCCTGCCACTTCGCGGCCATCAGCCAGTTTGAAGTGAATATCCACAAGCTCGCCAGCCTGCAACTGGCGTTGCGGGCGCATCAGCATCAAATGCAGCCCTCCCGGTTGCAAGCGTGCCGTACCATTGGCCGCCACCGGCAGGGCATGAATCTGCCGCATGCGGCTGACCCCCTGCACCCGTGCGGTTTCATGCAGCTCCACCTCCGCATACACAGGGCTTGTGGCGGCAACGATTTCCACGGCTTTGTCGCAGCGGTTTTCAATCCGGGCAAAGCCTGCGTGCATCGGCATGCCACCGGGCAGCAGGCGAATCCAGCCATCGGCAATCACGACTTGGCAATCGGCCTCGGTCGTTTGCGTGCGCTGCCCGGCGCTGGCCGGAAAGCTCGCGGCCAATACTACGCTCAAGGCGGCAATGGCAATGTTTTTCATGATGACCTCTTTCAGGAAGTGGCGACGGGACGCTCGGGGTCGCTGATCCAGCCGCTCCACGAGCCTTTGTAAAGTTTGCTGCCGACCAGCCCGGCATGCGCCATGGCCAGCAGATGATGACAGGCGGTGACACCGGAGCCGCACATGACCACCATGTCCGAGGGGGTACGCCCGCCAAGCAACTGGGCGAACTCGGCAAACAGGGCTTGTGATGACTTGAAGCGGCCATCGGCCGTCAAGTTCTCGGCAAACGGGCGGTTCAGCGCCCCCGGCACATGGCCTGCGCGGCTATCGACGGGCTCAACTTCACCACGGAAACGCTCGGCCGCGCGCGCATCCAGCAGCAGGCCGCCATGCGCCAGATGGGTGATGATATCCTGATGGTCAAACAGCCGTGAATAATCAAAATCTCCGGGCAGAGGCGGAGCGTTTTGCAGTGAAGGGCTTTCCGTCACAAGCGGCAGCCCCGCCGCCTGCCAGGCCGCCAGCCCCCCATCCAGCACCGCCACCGGCTGATGCCCGAACAAACGCAGCAAACCCCAGGCGCGCGCGGCAAACATGCCATTGCCGGCATCATAGGCCACCACCTGGGTGTCCGGGGTGATACCCCAGCCTGCCAGTTTTTGCGCAAACTGCACGGCTATCGGCCAGGGGTGGCGCCCCTGCCCGGTTTGCTGCATATCAGACAGGTCACGCTCAAGCTCGGCATGAAACGCGCCGGGAATATGCCCGGCCTGATATTGGCAAATACCCGCCTCAATATCGCCAAGCACGGCGCGGCAGTCCAGCAATACGCAGGATGCGGCCGCCTGTGCCAGAGCATCGACACTTACCAGGGTAGTCCAACTCATCTTGCCGCCTCCAATCGCGTGCGCAGGTTTTCGATAATCATCGCCGTTGCGCCCCAGACCCGCGCCGGGTGTCCCGGCCAGGGATGCAGCTCTGCAATCCGCAGTGTCTGCCCCTGCCATTGTCGGCTGCTATGAAACAGGCTTTCGGGCGCCAGCAAAAAGGAAAGTGGCAGCTCAAAAACTTCGGCCACTTCCTGCGGGTCGGGTGTTGGCTGATAGTCGCTGCACAACTGCGCCACCACCGGCGTGACCCGGAAACCACTGATGGTCAGCAGCGGGTCGAGAAATCCAAGTGGCCTGATATCCGCTGCCGGGATACCGATTTCTTCCTGCGTTTCGCGCAGCGCCGCAGCCACCGCATCGGCGTCCTCGGCTTCCACCGCACCGCCGGGAAAGCTCACCTCACCGGCATGATGGCGCAGGCGTTCGCTGCGCCGGGTAAACACCACCTGCCAGCCGTTTTCACGCGCCACCAAGCCCACCAGTACGGTCGCCTCACGCAAGGGCGGCGCCAGCAAGGCCGCAAGTGCGGTATTCCAGCCCTGACCGACTGGCGCTGACTGCAAGGGATGCAGCACAGCCTGCAAATCGGCAAGATTCATGCGCTGCCCACCGGTTGCCAGCCGCGCGCAGGCAGCACGACCTGCATCAGATAGCGGCGCTCCTCATCCGTCATTTGCCGCCAGCGGGCGATTTCATCACCGCTGCGGCGACAGCCCAGGCACAGGCCCGCCGGGTCAAGCTGACAAACGCCACTGCATGGGCTTTCGATGGTTTTCAGGGCATCGTTCATGGCCTAAAACAAAACGCCGACTCCAAAGAGCCGGCGTCTTGCGCGCTCGTGCTTAGTTGCTGACGCGAACCAGCTTGATTTCAAAAGCCACCGCCACATTCGGCGGGAAACCGCTGCGCGGGTCATTGCCAAAGGCCTTGTCGGCCGGCAGCACCACTTCCCACTTCGAGCCTGCCGGCATCTGGGTGATGACATCACGCATCGCCTGCATTTCGATTTCGCTGACCTTGATGCTCGGCGTTTGCGCCGGCTGAGCCTGCTGCGGGCGCTGGCCGAACGGGAACGGGCCGGACACTTCCAGGCTCACCGTATTATTCAGGGTCGGCTTGGCGCCCGTGCCGTTTTCCATCACCCGGTACATCACGCCACCGGCAAGGTTCCTGACGCCAGACTGCGCCTTGAAGGTATTGAGATAGGTCGTGCTCTTGGTCTGGTTTTCAGCCGCCACACGGTTGAACTCGGCCTGTGCCGCCTCAGCCTTGGCCTGCTGGCGCTTCTGGAAGTTTTCCAATGCCGGGCGCGCTTGTTCCGGGCTGATGGCCGGCTGCTTCTTGGCAAGGCCATCCTGCACAGCGCGCACCACAGCAGCGGTATCGAGCTCTTCGCCACTTTCAGCCAGGTTGCGGGCAAAGTCATAACCAAAGGCATAGCTCAGCCGGGACTTTTCCGAGCTCATGTCCTGCGCCCCGGCAACACCGGCAGTCAGGAAGATGGCCGCGATCGTGGCAGAGAGCAAACGAGATTTCATAGTATTCCTTTGTCTTTCCATTAAGAGAAAACGGGCGACATGCCCGGCAAACAGGCGCTAGCATAATCAGCTACGGCCTTAACCGCCACTGACGCTGTGTCATGCGCACCGCTTTAAGACAACGCCAGCGGGTTTTGGTTCCCCATCACATCACGAGGAAGTCATGTCCACATCTCCACTTCTTATCAGCACCGATGCCGGTATCCGCACCATTACCATCAACCGCCCGGACAAACTGAACGCACTCAATTCGGCCACGCTTGATGCCCTGCATCAGGCTTTTGGCGAAGCTGCCGGGGACGATGCGGTACGCGTCATCGTGCTGACCGGCGCAGGCGAGAAAGCCTTTGTGGCTGGCGCTGACATTAGCGAAATGAATACCCTTTCCGCAGTACAGGGCCGTGATTTTTCGCTGCGCGGCCAGCGCATGATGCGTTTTGTGGAAAAAATGCCCAAGCCGGTGATTGCCGCCATCAACGGCTTTGCGCTTGGCGGCGGGCTGGAGCTGGCCATGTGCTGCCATCTGCGCATCGCCGCCGATACCGCCAGACTCGGCCAGCCGGAAATCAATCTCGGCCTGATTCCGGGCTTTGGCGGCAGTCAGCGCCTGCTGCGCCTGGCAGGCCGTGCCGCCACGCTGGAGATGTGCCTGACCGGCGCGCCCATCACCGCCGAGCGCGCCTTGGCACTTGGCATCGTCAACCGCGTGGTGCCCGCTGCCGAGCTTGCCGATGAAACCCGGAAACTTGCCGCAAGCCTTGCCAATGCGGCGCCGCTGGCACTGCGCGCAATGCTCGACTGCATCCATATCGGCGGCGAGTGCGGCATCGAAGAAGGCCTGGAATATGAATCCGCCCAGTTCGGCCTGATGTTTTCCACCGAGGATATGCGCGAAG
This sequence comes from Lysobacteraceae bacterium NML95-0200, assembly GCA_002798255.1. Classification (GTDB taxonomy): domain Bacteria; phylum Pseudomonadota; class Gammaproteobacteria; order Xanthomonadales; family Xanthomonadaceae; genus Solilutibacter. The sequence continues at coordinate 62,833 of NWQQ01000020.1, read as the reverse complement.
GCACCGGCGCCTTTCTGGAAAAACGCAAACCCGTTTTCCAAGGCCGCTGATGGATGCTATCGACTGGCGCAAGCTCGCCGCTGCCATTGCGGACGATGACCTCGATAGCGCCATCGAGCTTGGCCTTTTGCGCTGGGATGGCGATACCCGCAGCCTGGCTGCTGCGGGTCTTGCCGATGCGCAAATCCATCTGATAGCGCAGCTACGCGATGAACGCCTCACGGCACTGGCCGCCCGCGAGCGTTATCGAAACCGTCAGGCACGCCTGTCCCGCCAGGAAGCCGAACGCAAGCAACGACAAACACAAACCCTTGCCACCAACAGCAGCGGCAAACCGGCGCTTTCCGGCGCTGCCGCCGCTGCCCTGGCACGCGCCCTGGCCAAAGCCAAACGATGAGCCGCAAGACCACGACCCAAACCGCCCGCAGCCGCAAACCCAAACTTGCGCACATGTCGCCTGCGCAAATCGAGGAAGCCTTCCGCCGCTGGCAAGAGCTGGAGCCCGAGCCGAAAACCGAGCTGGAATACCAAAGCGCATTCGAGCTGCTGGTCGCCGTCACCCTCTCGGCGCAAGCCACCGATGTGGGCGTCAACAAAGCCACCCGCAAACTCTTTCCGGTTGCCAATACCCCTGCGGCCATCGCCGCACTCGGCGTGGAAGGACTCAAGCCGTATATCGCCACCATCGGCCTTTACAACACCAAGGCCGCCAATGTGGTGGCGCTCTCGCAACAGATTCTGGAACTGCACGGCGGCGAAGTGCCCGCCAATCGCGAAGCCCTGGAAGCCCTGCCCGGCGTAGGCCGCAAAACCGCCAACGTGGTGCTGAATACCGCCTTCGGCCAACCCACCATGGCCGTGGACACCCATATCTTCCGCGTCTCCAACCGCATGGGACTTGCCCCCGGCAAAAACGTGCGCCAAGTGGAAGATGCACTACTTGCCCGCGTCCCCGCCCCATACCTGCGCCACGCCCACCACTGGCTGATTCTGCATGGCCGCTATGTCTGCAAAGCCCGCAAACCCGAATGCGGCCAATGCATCGTGCATGACCTGTGCCAATGGCCGGAAAAACAGGTGCAAACAACCGCCAACTGATGCCGGCTTATCCCCGCGTGTGTGGACAGCATGCTGGCACTGCCACTTGGTAAAGCCCATGACACGCTACCCGGCAGGCCGGGGAGATTTTTCAAGAAGAGCGCTGCGCCGCGCCAACGCGCCAGTCCTGCGCCACCTGCTGCCGTGACCACAGACGCGCATACAGGCCGCCCAGCGCCAGCAGTTCGTCATGCCGCCCCTGCTCCACCACGCGTCCGTGATCCATCACCAGAATGCAGTCGGCGTGGCGCACGCTCTTGAGCCGGTGTGCAATCACGACCACTGTCCGGCCTTGCGCCAGTTCGGCAATGGCGCGCTGGATGTGCACTTGTGCCGACGGATCGACGCTGGCTGTGGCTTCGTCCAGCAGCAGTACCGGCGCGTCTTTTAGCAGGGCGCGGGCGATGGAGATGCGCTGGCGTTCGCCGCCGGACAGCGACGCGCCGCCTTCGTCGAGCACCGTGTCGTACCCATCGGGCAATGCACTGATGAAGTCATGCGCCTGAGCGCGCCGCGCGGCGGCGATGACTTCTTCCCGGCTGGCGTCGGGCCGACCGATGCGCAGGTTGTCGAGCACCGAGCCGGAGAACAGCAGGACGTCCTGGAAAACCATCGCCACGTGGCGGTGCAGCGCGTCGGTGCCGATCTCGCGCAGATCAGCGCCGCCGAGCCGAATCGCGCCCGCATCCACGTCCCACAGCCGGGCGATCAGATGCACCAGCGTGCTCTTGCCAGCGCCGCTCGGGCCAACGATTGCCGTCAGGCGGTTGGCCGCAATCTCGCATGACACATTGTCAAGAACGGCCGCGCCGCCTTGGCGATGCTCATACGCGAAGCGCACCTTGTCGAACACGATGTCATGGCCTTGCGGGACGGCCGCCTGTGCCGGTTCGGCCAAAGCCTGCTCGGCCAGCACGTTTTCGATACGCGCCAGAGATCGCCGGGCAAAGCGCAGCAGCATGGCGGACAGCCCCACCTCGAACAATTGGCGGTACACCGGCAGCGCCAGCACCAGAAAGGCAATCAGCACCTCGGGCGAGAGCGTGCCGCCCGCAAGCCACCACGCGCCAGCCAGCGCCAGACTGACATACCCCGTTTCCAGCAGAAAGCCGTAGGCCACCAGCCACGGCGCGGGTTTGGTTTCGGCCGCCAGCAAGGCCGCGTGGTGCTCGTCCAGCGCGGCTTCAAGGCGTTGCCATGCATCGCCGAAGCGGCCGTAACCACGCACGACGGCGATGCCTTGCACATACTCCAGCAAGGCCGACTGCGCTGCGGCGTTGGCCGCCATCAGACGCTGGCCGGTGCGCGCCGCAACGTGCTGTGTCCAGGCCAGCGCCAACAGCGCCAACGGTATGCCAGCCAGCGCGATCAGGGCCAGCCGCCAGTCCAGCCACAGCAGAAACAGCATCAAAAAAGCGGGCATCGCCAGGCCCGAAACGAACACGCCGAGAAAGTGCGACCACAGGTTCTCGACCAGCGCCAGATCGGAAGTCAGTCGCGCACTCAGGTCGCCGCCCCGCTGCTTGCCAAACCAGCCCATGGGCAGGCGGCGCAGGTGATCGGCAACACGCAGCCGCGCCTCGCCCATCATCGCGTAGGCGCCGCTGAACACCAGCGGCATGCCGACTGCGCCAGCGGCAATGCGCGCCAGCAGGCAGGCAGCCATCGCCGCCCCGTACCCCAGCGCAGTCGCCGGTGTGATGCGGCCGGTAAACACCGCGTGCAGCAGCAGATAGAGCAATGGATATGGCGCGGCGGCGAACAGTCCTTCCACGACCGACCAGCGCAGGCCGCGCATCAGGCGCGGATCACGCGTGCCCGAGAGGCGAAAGCCCGACTGGACCAGTTCCCGGATCATGCCCCGGCCTCCCGCTGCGCCGCATCCGTGGGCATTGCCAGCGACCATTCCCTGACCTGTTCATGGTCGCGCCACAGGCGCTGGTAAGCGCTGCATTCGCGCAGCAAGGTTTCGTGCCTGCCCTGGCCTGCCACGCGGCCTGCCTCCATCACGACGATGTGGTCGGCATGCATGATCGTGTGCAGCCGATGGCCGATCATCAGCACCGTGCGATTGGCGCACAGCGCATCCAGCGCTTGCTGGATCAAGGCTTCGTTCTCGGCATCGACGCTGGCGGTTGCTTCGTCCAGCAAAAGAACGGGCGCGTCCTTGAGCAAGGCGCGGGCAATCGACAGCCGCTGGCGCTCGCCCCCCGAAAGGCGCGCGCCACGCTCGCCCAGCGGCGTGTCATAGCCCTGTGGCAAGGCCATGATGAAGTCGTGCGCGCAGGCGGCACGGGCGGCGGCCTCGATGGCCGCATCGCTGGCTTCAGGCCGCGCGATCTTCAGGTTGTCGCGCACCGTGCCGTGAAACAGAAACACGTCCTGGAACACGATGGCCAGCTTCGCCAGCAACGCATCGAGCGGCCATTCGCGCACATCCGCGCCGCCCACGCGCAGGCTGCCGGCGTCGAACTCATACAGCCGCGCCACCAACCGCACCAGTGTGCTCTTGCCGGAGCCGCTTGCTCCCACCAGCGCGGTCAATTGCCCGGCCTTGGCCTCGAAGCTCACCTCATCGAGCGCCAGCCGCTGGCCGTAGCGGTGGCACAGCTTCTCGAAGCGGATATCCAGTGCGCCATCGGGCACTTTCGCCGCACGGGATTGGTCCAGCGGCGGCGCAGTCAGCACGTCGCTGATACGGCGCATCGCTTCGGCGCGCTGCATCTGCTCGCCAATGGCAAAGGTCAAACGCAGCAATGGCGCGAGGACAGCCGGGGCCACCAGCAGAAACAGCACATAGGTGGGGGAGTCAAGACTGCCACGCGCATGCAGCCACGCGCCGAAAGGCGCCACCACGATCAGATTGGCAGACAGCAATCCGGTGAACCACACCCATCCGCGCGCGTTCTCCCGGGCATAGTCTTCCACCCAGCGCACCGCGCCACGCACGGCATCGGACAGCTCGCCGAACGAGCGCGCCGCAAGCCCGAAGCTCTTGACCACATGCACGCCGCGCACGTACTCCCCCACCTGGTTGGCAATGCGTTTTTGCAAGGCGCTCCACTCGCGCATGCGTTCGCCCATGCCACGCATTGACCACCATTGCACCAACAGAACCACCGGCAACGGGCTGAGCGCGGCCAGCGCCATGCGCCAGTCGGCCACGAACAACAGCAAGGCCGCCGCCAGTGGCGCGGCAGCGGCGGCTACCGCGTCGGGCACCATATGGGCGAAAAAGCCCTCCATGCTGTTCACATCATCGGTTAGCGTGCGGCGCATGCTGCCCGAGCCGCGCGCGGCAAAGAACGACAGCGGCACTTCTCCAAGACGCCGCGCCATCGCCATGCGCAGCCGGTGCTGGATGGCGAAAGCGCCGGTGTGCGCGAACACATGGCTGACAGCCATCAACGCCCAGCGCAACAGCAACAGCCCCAAGGCCCACCAGGCCAGCCGCCGCACCGTGGGGATGTCGGGTTGCGCGCCGAACAATTCGACGCTGATGCGGTAGATGAACCAGAACGGCGCGATGCTCAATGCCGCCGAGGCGACGGCAGTGATGACCGCCGACCCGAGCAGCCACGGCGCCACGCGCATCAAGCTGCCAAAGCGCACCGGCACCGGAATGGATGTTGGCCGTGGCGATGCCGCGTTCGATGGCTTCATGCCCGCCCCTCGGTCTGGAGAACCAGACGTGGAAGGCACAGGGCGATCGGGATCAGCACGACGCCTGCTGCTACCCATACCAGTGCAAAAGCGTTGGCGTAGCCCAGCATCTGGCCCAGCCCGCCAATGGCGCCGACCGTCATGGCGTTGGCGATGTTTTCACCGCATTGCATGGCCGTGAAATCCGTTCCGGGCGAGTGTGGCGAAGACCAGTTCATGAACACTGCCCAGACCGACACGAACAGCGCGCCCTCGAAGACCCCCTGCGTACAAAAAGCCAGGTAGTAAGCCCATTGGGCATGAACGCCGCACCGCTCCAGCCCCCAGGCCATCCCAAGCATCAACGCCGCCATGACAAAGCTCGCCAGCACCGCACGCCGGTTTCCCAGACGGCGCACCAGCGGAATGCCCAGGACGACGCCCCCGCATGCGGCCGCCAGCATCACGGCCATCTGGATATACCCGATGGCATCCAGACCCAGCCCCCGATCCACCAGCCAGGGCTGGATCAGGGCGCTGACGGCCGTACTGGGAAACTTGAACAGCAGAACCAGCGCCAGCGCCCACCCAAGATCACGATGGCGCAGCAGATCGCGCAGCCGAACCTTGGCGGCTGCACCGGCGCTTGAATCGACACGTGAGCGGCCACTTGATTCGGCGCTGGCCAGCGGCGCCTGCCAGCGTTTGTCCAGCCAAAGCAGCACGCCGATCAAGGCAATCAGACCGGCCAGAATCGCCATCGTGGCGCTCCAGCCCAAATGATCGTGAACGATCAACAATCCGCCGCCGCCCAGCAGCATGCCGACGATGAAGCCTGCGATCTGGATCGCATTGGCCACGCCAGCGGCCTTGCCTTGCAGGCGCGATACGGCATAGGCATTGGTGGCGATATCCTGCGTGGCGCTGATGAAGTTGAGCGCAACCAGGCCAGCCAGCGCCAAGCCAAGGTGCGCGCCGATCGACAGCGGCATCAATGCCAGGCAAGTCAGCGCCGCAGCCGTCTGGCCGGTGAAAATCACCCGCGGATAACGCCAACGGATGCAGGCATTGTCAATCCAGCTCGCCCACAGGAACTTGAGCGCCCAGGGCAGAATGGTCAGGCCGACCAGGCCCACATGCGCCACGCTGTAGCCGCCAGCGCGGATGAGCGTTCCCAGTGCATGAAAAGCCAGCCCCGCTGGCAGGCCCTGGGTGATGTACATCAGCGCCAGCGCCCGGTACTCGCTGGCGCGCACGGCCGCCAGCGCCGCTGGCCCGCGTTCTTCCTCAGAAGTCATAGGCCAAGCGAACCCCCACGGTACGCGGCGCACCGGCAGTCACCAAAGTGCCGCCCCGGCCATCGCCAATCGCCCGGGTGAGGTATTTCGCGTCGGTCAGGTTCTTGCCGTACAGGCCCATCGTCCAGTTTCCGCGATACCAGGACAAGTGCGCATCCACCAGCGTGTAGGCCTTGTCCGCCTGATCGTTGGCTTGCAGATAGACCTTGCCGATCCGGCGGGCGGCAACGCCCAGTTCCCAGTTTTCGGCAGGCCGCCAAACGGCGGACGCGCCAAAGCTGGTGCGCGGCGTTGCCGAGAACTGCCGACCCGCGTAGTCAGTGCCGCCGCGCACATAGTCGTCATAAACCGCCTTGACGTAACCCAAGTGGCCGCGCAGTTCCAGCGCGCGTGCGGGCCGCCATGCGGCATCCAGTTCAATGCCCTGAATGTGCGAGCGTCCTGCGTTATCCGTCATCGTGGCGCCCCCCAGCCCCTCGATCACGACTTGCTGATTGCGCAGGCGGGAGTAGAAAGCCGCCGCACCAAATTCCCAGCGATGCTTGGCATCCTTGACCCGATAACCGATCTCGGCGTGATGGGCGTACTCGGGTTCGTAGGGGTTGCCGGCCGCTGCGGATTGGGTCGCATAGACGTTGAAACCTGCGGCCTTGTAGCCGCGCGACATCTTGAACCACGCAAACTGTTGCTCGTCGGGGCGGTATTCCAGCGCGAGCTGCGGCAACCACACCGTGTTGTTGACCTTGCGTTCCAGACTTTCGACCGAGCCGTTCTGGTTGCTGCTCCAGGCCATTTCACGGCGGTCTCGCGTCAGGCGCAGCCCAGCGCCCAGGCGCCAGCTCGGCGCGAAATGCCAGCCAGCTTCGCCAAACAGCGCCACCGTCGTGCCGTCCACCTGTGAGGCGGTGGCGCTGCGGAAGAACGGCGCGTAGTCGTACAAGTAGGGGCGATTCATGTCGGTACGCGAGGCATGAAAGCCAGCCATCCAGTCGAACGGGCTTTGTGCCGTGGCCTTGCGCTGGATGCGGGCTTCGGCGTTGTAACCCTTCAGCTTGAGATCGAAGCCGTTGGTGGCTCCGAGCAAGGAAACCGGCGTCCAGTAGCTCCACCGGGCATCGCTGGCGCCAACAGCCACGGTCAGGCGCGTATCGGCATCCAGCGGGCGGGTGTACTCGCCGCTGAACAAGGTGTAGCTGATGTCGTTGGTTCCGATATCGCTTTCGACCGACTCTCGCTGTCTGGCGCCACTGTCTCTGAGGAAGAAGTCGCTGCCGCCGTTGCGGTCCAAATGATGCAGACCCAACCGAAGCTCGCCGCCCGCATCGTCATGGTGCAACAGCTTCAGGCGCGCGAAATTGCTGCCCCAGCCGCTTGTGTCCTTGCGGTTCAGCGTCAGGTTTCTGACATGGCCATCACTTTCATCGCGCCCGGCCGTGATGCGTACCGCAGTCCGCTCCCCGAGCGGCACATCCAGCCCCAGACCGGCGCGCCGCCGGTTGGCAGTCCCGAAGTTGAGCTGTGCAGAACCGGCGAACGTCATGCCGGGATCCCGGCTGCGAATCGCGATCAGGCCGCCGATATTGCCCTGACCGTGCAGCAGGCTCTGCGGGCCGCGGAGGATTTCAACCTGCTCCAGATCGAACAGGTTTCCGATCACGCCGGTCAGCGGCAGCGGTACGCCGTCGATTTGCACCCCGATGCTGGCGACATCCGACTCTTCGTCGCCATTGCCCATGCCCCGGATAATGATGGTGCCCAGCCCGCCAACGAAATCGGTGAAATAGACGTTGGGCAGTTGCTGCGCAGCGTCATTCAGGTGTTGCAGGTCTTCGCGCTCGACCGCATCGCCATCGATCACGCTCACGCTGGCAGGCGCGTCGAACGCGGCGGTTCCCCGCTTGGTGGCCGTGACGGTGATAGTCGCAAGCGTGGTGGCTTTCGGCTCCCCATTGGCATCGCCGGTTTGCGCCCAAGCGCTCTGCGAAGCAAGAAGGGATAGCGACAACGATAAGGCGAGCGGTGTGCGCTTGTTGGATGTCATGATGAAAACCGAGAAGAGTTAATCTATACCCCTCGACTTTAGTGATTCTCATCCGCATCTATATGCCCTCAAAGGCAGACTTCATACCCGCAGCGGGAGTTTTTTATGTCGCGCAACTCATTCATCGACGTGGCGAGCTATCTGCCTTCCGCCAGCAAGCCATCGGTTGACGCTTGGCCGGCTGGGCCACAACAAAGCGGCGCCCATGTCACCCAATACGGCTTGTCTGCATTCGCCAGTCGCAGCGAATACCGGGAGCCCGTGCGCCTCACGGTGACGGACTCCGAGAACCGCCTGCATCTGTCGGTGTGGCTGCGCGATGGGCCGGACATCAACCTTGATGGCCGCCAATTCAGCGTATCTGGCCGCCAAACCGTGGTCGGCTATTTGCCGGATGTGCCCTGGAAAACCCAGTGGCGCGGCCGTGCGCATCAGGTTGGGCTGCTGTTGCCCCTGGACGCGCTGCCGGAGCTGGCGGGCGAACAGGGTTTTCTGTTCGCCGAGCGATTGCGCCGCGCCAGCAATCTGCGTGTCGAGTCCGCACATGCCAAGGTGTTGCGCGCCGCCCATGAGCTCGATGGCATCCTGACTTCCACGGCAAGCAGCGTCCTGCTGCGCGAAGCCAAGAGTCTTGAATTGCTGGCCCTGCTGATCGACAGCACCATCGATGACAGGCGCAACGTCTTTACCCGCGCCCAGCGCGCGCGCCTGGAACTGGCGCGCGCCTTGCTGTTGGCGCGTATCGACTGCGCCCCCACCATTGCCGAGCTGGCCCGTGCCTGCGGCATGAACACATTCCAGCTCAAACAAGACTTCAAGCGCATGTTCGGCATGTCCGTGCATGCGCTTTATCAGCAAGAACGCATGCATCATGCATGGCAACTCATCGAGTCCGGCAAAACCAGTGCAGCAGAGGCAGGCCGGCAAGTCGGATACACCAACCTGAGCCATTTTGGAGCAGCGTTCCAGAAACAGTTCGGAATACTTCCCGGCGAACTCAAGCGCCGGCCCATGGCGTAGATGAAGCGCTATCGGGCTTGACTGACGCTGTGCGCTGGCAGAGGCGCTATTGTGCCATGTCTTGGCCGCTGCAGTCAGGCTCGCAGCGTTTTTTGCAAGTTGTTGCGGTAAAACTTTAGCCAGCTGGTCGATAAAGACGCGCAAGCTCCGATTTCAACCCCAGCCTGGCAAACCAAAACCATCAGCCTCAGGGCTTCATGCCCCAGTCAGGCTGTCAACCTGCCATGGCGGCGAGCTCCAGCATATGCCCCAGTAGGCTAAATAGAGCGTGTTATGAACTTTGCCGAGTGCTGGATTGAGCCTTGGCTACAGTGCCGACATGTCCCTCAAGCCTTACCCCAGTGATGCCAGCGATGAAGAATGGAGCTTTTTCGCACCCTACCTTGTCTTGATGGATCAAGAGGCGCCGCAGCGTCAGCACGATCTGCGTGAAGTGTTCATTACGCTGCTTGGTACGTGCAGGCGCCCCCCTGGCGTATGCTGCCCAATGACCTTCCACCGGATGCAGGTTGTTTCGAAGCCATCGTCTCGGATCTGCGCTCCATCATCCGGGTCGCTCAAGGTCGACAAGGGCAGCCAAGCTGCTATAGCCATCGATGGCCGCACCCTGCAATCCAGTGGCGAGAGTGGAACTCGGGCTGGCTATGACGGCTACAAGTGCCGCAACGGTTCCAAGGTGCACATGGCTGTGGATACGCTGGGGCATTTGCTGGCCTTGCATGTCACGCCCCTAACGAGCAAGAGCGCGATCAAGTCGATGCGCTGTGCCAAGCGGTGCAACAGGCAACGGGAAAGAGCGTGCGCAAGGCTTGGGCAGATCAAGGCTACACGGGGCAAAAAGCCCGAATGCGGCCAATGCATCGTGCATGACCTGTGCCAATGGCCGGAGAAGCAGGCGCTAATAATCGCAGGCTGATACCGGCTGCAAGATAACCACCGCTGTCACCCATGCTGCCAGCAGCAAAACACTGTATGGCAGGCTCGGACTCAGTGCGCTTCCACGCGACTGCCTTCTTCAATACGCTCATCCGGCTGCACGATGACCCTATCCCCCTCATTGAGTCCGCTCAGGATTTGTACCGCAGTGGCCGAGCGCAGGCCAATGCTAACCGGGGTACGGCGGGCACGGCCATTGACCACCCGGTACAGCGCCCAGGCGGGTTCACCCGCATCATTGGCGTTGGCAGGGGCGCTGCTGCGAAACAGCGCTCCTGCAGGAACCTGCAGGGCATCGGCCTCCTGTTGCAGGATGAACTCCAGCTCCACCCGGTAGGCATCACCCAGCGCCGCCCATTGTGCGTGCGGACTCTTGATGTCAAGGATCACCCGGGTGCGCTGTTCTTCCACGCCCAGAGCCGATACCTTGGTGAAGCCACCCGGCTCGATGCGGGTAACCGTCGCTTCCAGCACGCCCTCGCCACCCCAGCGCTGTATCCGCGCCGCTATCCCCGGCGCCAGTCGCACCGCATCGGTGGACAGCACATCCGCTTCGATTTCCAGTTGTGCCGCATCGCCGATTTCCATCAGCACCTGCCCGGCCATGACCGGCACGGCGCTTTGCATCGGGCGACGCAACACTACGCCCGCAACCGGAGCCTTGACCGCCAACGCGGACGCATCTGCATCGCTGCGCCCCTCTTGCGCCAGTACCGCGCGCGCGGCGGCCACACGCTGGAGAGCTACCTGTGACTCGGCGCGGGCAGCGGCCAACTCGGCAGCGGCGCTGGCCGCCTGGGCACGCGCCTGGTCAAGACTTTGCCGTGAAACCAACTGTGATGCCTGCAACGACTCCACCCGGCGCAAACTGGCTTCGGCCATTTGCCAGGCAGCGCGCGCAGCAGCAATACGTTGATCGGCGGCGGCCTGCTGATTTTGCCCGGCGCGAATATCGGCCTGGGCCCTGGCGCGGCTACGCGCATCCAGCAAGCCACTGGTGGCAGGCTCAATCATCGCCAGCACCTGTCCAACACTGACCTTGTCTCCCGGCTCCAGTGTGATGCGCTGCAAATTACCGGACACCGGCGCGCTGATGGCATAACTGGCCTTGAGCCGGGTTTTTCCTTCTTCGTTGAAACTCTGGATGAGCACGCCACGTCTGGCGGTTTGCACACTGACCAGTTGCGCTGGAGGGCGTAGCGCCGCCCAAATCAGCAACGTCAAGAGCGGCAGGGCGATGGCGGAGTAAAGCAACGTTCTTTTTCCGGGCATTTTCATCAAAATTCGCCTGTTGTTGCCAGAAGGAAATTCCGGTCGTTTGAAGGAAAGCGCCTATCCATGTGTTTTCAAGGCCTCGATCATGTCCAGCCGCCAGACCAGGCGCAGCACGGCCAAGGCCGAGAGGATGGAGGAGCACACCGTCACCAGCGCGGCAAAGGCGTAGCTCGATGGCGGGATGTAGATCGGCACGCGGTACAGGTCGCTTTGCAGGCCTTGCACCAGCAGCCAGGTCAGCCCCCAGCCAGCGGCGAACGAAACCGGGATGGATAGCAGCACCAGAAGGCCAATCTCGCCCAGCAGGATGCGCGCTACCTCGCCTTTGGTGAGGCCCAGCACGCGCAGGCTGGCCAGTTCGCGGGCACGTTCGGCCAGGGTGATGCGGGCGCTGTTGTAAACCACGCCGAAGTTGACGATCGCGCCCATCAGGATGCTGATCAGGGTGAACGGGCCGGTGATGCGCTCGAGCATGTCGAAGAACGCCTGCACCGCGCCGGTGCGTGATTCGGCCGAGACCACCTGCGGGCGCGCGTCCAGCGCACGCATCACTGCCGCCTGCTGGCCGGGCAGCAGGGTCAGCAGCGCGCCGCTGACCACATCGCCCTCGCCCAGCGCGCGGTTCAGCGCAGGCGTGGCCATGTAGGCACGGGTGCCCACGTATTCGTTAACCAGCGCCGCCACCGGCAGTTGCAGCCGCGCACGCTTGCCTTGCAGCACCTGCACCTGTAATACATCGCCCACGCCCACGCCAAGTTTTTTCGCCAGATAGTCCGACAGCAGCAAGCCGCCTTCGGGCAGTGGCAGGCGCTGCCGGCTGGCATCCACCGGACGGCGCAGCAGGCCTTCAGGCGGCAAGCCTTCAATGGCGGTGTTGACCACCACGTTGTCGCGCGAGAGCTTTACGGGCACGGTGCGCAAGCCCTCCACATGCTGCACCCCGGGCAGGGCGCGTAGCTCATGCAGGGCGCGGTGCGGGGCGGCTTCGATGAAGTTCACCGCCACGTCGTGGTGCTCGCCCAGGCGGTATTGCAGGTCGATCATGTGGGTGATGGTCTGCCCCTGAAAGCGCGCCAGCATGATCAGCGCCCCGGCCAGCGCCAGGCCGATGATGCTGAGCAGGGCGCGCCAGGGACGGCGCTCGATCTGGCGCAGCACCATGCGCGCCGGTTGCGACAGCCAGCGGGCGAGACCCAGCCGCTCGGCCAAGGTGGCGCGGTAGCGCTCCGGCGACACCGGGCGCATGGCTTGCGCTACCGGCTCGCGCGCCGCCGCCAGCACCGCGCGCCCGGCTCCGGCCACGGCGGCCAGCAGCGCCACCCCGGCGCCAATGGCCACCACCGTGCCGTTCAGGGTGAAAGCCAGATACGGAAAGCGGAAATTCATCTGGTACAACCCGGCCAGCACCTGCCCCAGCCAGACCCCGGCGGCCACGCCCAGCGCCGTACCGGCAAGGCTGATCAGCGCCGCCATCAGGCCGTAGTGCAGCAGCACATCGCCGGTGCGGTAGCCAAAGGCTTTCAAGATCGCCACCTGAGCGCGCTGGGTGCCGATCAGGCGGGTGAACACCACGTTCAGCAAAAACGCCGCCACGCCGAGAAAGATGGTCGGGAACACCCGCGTCATGGTTGCCAGCTGGCGGAACTCTTCGTGCAGGTAACGGTAAGAATGCTGTTCCATGCGCCCATACGCGCCCAGCCCGCCCCAGCGCGCCAGCAACCGGTCAATGGCGGCGATCAGCTCGGCCTGGTCGGCATGGCTGCGGGTATCGGGCGCCAAACGCAAGCTGAGCTGGTTGAAGGCGCCATCCATGCTCAGCGCCGCGGCCAGCGACTGGCGCGGCAGCCACAGGATGGCGTAGCGCTCGTAGTCCGAAAACATGGCCGTGGGCTTGGACTGCATCAGGTATTCCGGCGACAGCGCCACGCCCACCAGGGTGAACCACTGGCTGCGTCCGTACACCGTGGCGCGCAGCCGGTCGCCGGGCTTGAGGCCATGCGCCTGGGCAAAGGCGTCGCTGACCACCGCCTCGTCATGCGCAAATGGTGCGGGCAGCCGTCCGGTGCGCAAATACAGGCGGTTGTGGCGCGGCGCGCTGCCATCGTCGGGCAGCGACAGCATGAGCGCTTCCACCGGCTCGGAGTAACCGGGCAAAGCCAGCTTGGCCGCCGCCTGCACCTGGGTTTCCACGCTGGCCACGCCCGGCAGCTCGGCCACGCGCTGGGCGATGGCCTCCGGCGCGCGCTTGAGATGCACCCAGACATCGGCAAAGGCGTAGTCGCGGTACATGGCATCGCGCGTGGTGCGCAAGGAATCGAGCGTCGCCTGCGACATTACCAGCATGGCGATGCCCGAGGCCACCACCAGCGCAATCGCCAGCGCCTGCCCGCGCATCAGCCACAGATCGCGCAGCGCCTTCAGGTACAGGGTAGGCAGGCGCTGGCGTCTCATCAGCCTTACCAGCGCAGCGCCTCGGCGCGGATGCGCTCGGCGTTGTGCGCCTCGCCAACCACGCGGCCATCGCCCAGGGTCAGCACGCGGTGCGCCATGCGGGCGATGTCGGCGTTATGGGTGATGATGACCGTGGTGGTGCCCAGCGTGGCATTGACCTGCTCCAGCGCCTGCAATACGCGCACGCCGGTGGCCGAGTCCAGCGCGCCGGTGGGTTCGTCGCACAGCAGCACCACCGGCCGCTTGGCGATGGCGCGGGCAATGGCCACACGCTGCTGCTCGCCGCCGGACATCTGCGCCGGAAAGTGGTCCAGCCGCTCGCCCAGGCCCACCAGCGCCAGCGCTTCTTCCGGCGGCATCGGATCGCGCGCGATCTCGGTGACGATGGCCACGTTCTCGCGCGCGGTCAAGCTGGGAATCAGGTTGTAGAACTGGAACACGAAGCCCACGTGCTCGCGCCGGAAGCGGGTCAGCGCGGCGTCATCGGCTTTTGACAGCTCTTGCCCGTGGTACCAGACCTGCCCGCCGCTGGGCACATCCAGCCCGCCGAGGATGTTCAGCAAGGTGGACTTGCCGCATCCCGAGGGGCCGAGGATCACCACAAACTCGCCCGGGTACAGCGCCAGGTCGATGCCGCGCAAGGCATGCACGGCCACTTCGCCCACGCCATAGACCTTGGTCAGGTCACAGGCGCGGAAAATCGGCTCGGGCGTAGATGCAAAAGACATATTAGCCATCGGACTTGCAGTATTGATCGCCATGCCTGACTGGATTATAGCCAGATAGCGCTCAGAGCCTTCTTGTGTAGCCGTTGCCCGAGATATTGCATCATTGGCGGAAGCGGTGAGATTCGAACTCACGAAGGGTTGCCCCTTGCCGGTTTTCAAGACCGGTGCCTTCAACCACTCGGCCACGCTTCCGTATCGGGTTTGGCTGCCAGTGCGGGACTGGCAGGGGCGCTATTGTGCCACGTCTTGGCCGTCGCAGTCAGGCCCGCAGCGTTTTTTCGCAAGTTTTTGCGGTAAAACTTCAGCCAGATGGTCGATAAAGGCGCGCACGGCGGGCAACATGCCGCGGCGGCTGGGGAATACCGCGTGGATGATGCCTTGCGGCAGTTTCCATTCGGGCAGGACAACCTCCAGCTCGCCGTTTTTCACAGCTTCGGCACAGGCCAGCTCCGGCAGCATGGTGATGCCGATGCCCTGTTTGACCAGCGCGCGCAGCATCTGGAAGTCGAATGCCCCCAGCCGGGGTTTGAGTTCCACGCTGCGGATTTCGCCTGCCGGGCCGTGCAGCTGCCATTGCTGGCGGGCTTCGTCCTCGAACATGCTGAGAGTGATGTGCTCGCGCAGCTCTTCGGGGGTCTGTGGGCGGCCACGTTTGCGCAAATAGTCCGGGCTTGCCACCAGTAGCTGCTGGTCATGGCCGAAGCTGCGCATCACCAGGCTGCCGTCTTCGTCGAGCTTGCTGCGCACCCGCAGTGCGACATCGAAGCCTTCTTGAATCACATCCACGCGGCGGTTGCTGACATGCACATGCAGGCGCACTTCCGGGTATTGCGCCAAAAATGCCGGCAGCACTTCAGGCATGACTTCCTGCGCCAGCGTCACCGGCACGCTCACCCGCACCAAGCCACGCGGGGTGGTACTGAGCTGCGCCACGGCCTCTTGAGCCGCCTGTGCGGCATCACGCATGGCCTGGGCATGGCGATAGACGTTCTGCCCCACTTCGGTCACGGCAAAGCTGCGGGTGGAACGTTGCAACAGGCGCACGCCCAAGGATTCTTCCAGTTGGGCAATGCGCCGGGACAGCCGTGAACGGGGAATGCCAAGCGCACGCTCGGCCGCGGCATAGCCGCCATGCTCGACGACCAGCGCGAAGTAATGCAGGTCGTTGAGGTCTTGCATCAGGCAAGTAGCTCCACACCGCCCATGTACGGACGCAGCACTTCGGGTACGGTGATTGTGCCATCAGCGTTCTGATAGTTCTCCATCACCGCAATCAGCGCGCGACCGACAGCAGTGCCGGAGCCGTTCAGGGTATGCACCAGTTCCGGCTTGCCACTCTCGCCACGGAAGCGTGCCTGCATGCGCCGCGCCTGGAAGTCGCCGCAGTTGGAGCAGGAAGAAATCTCCCGGTAAGTGTTTTGCGAAGGCAGCCAGACTTCCAGGTCATAGGTTTTGCGGGCAGAAAAGCCCATGTCACCGGCGCATAGCAGCATGCGGCGGTACGGCAGACCCAGTTTTTCCAGCACGGTTTCGGCGCAGCGGGTCATGCGCTCAAGCTCGGCATCGCTTTCTTCGGGCTTGCAGATCGATACCAGCTCCACTTTTTCAAACTGATGCTGGCGAATCATGCCGCGCACATCGCGGCCACCGCTGCCGGCTTCGGAGCGGAAGCACAGCGAATCGGCAGTCATGCGCAGCGGCAGGCTTGCAGCATCGAGGATTTCATCGCGGACGATATTGGTCAGCGCGATTTCCGAGGTCGAGATGAGATAGCGGCGATGCTCGCCCAGCGAGGTGGCGAACATGTCTTCTTCGAACTTCGGCAGCTGCCCGGTGCCAACAAGGCTCTCGGCATTGACGATGACCGGCACATTGGTTTCTTCATAGCCGTGCTCGGCGGTATGCAGGTCCAGCATGAACTGCGCCAGCGCCCGGTGCAGCCGCGCCAGTTGCCCGCGCAGCACGGTAAAGCGTGCGCCGGAAAGTTTGGCGGCAGTTTCAGCATCCAGCCAGCCATGGCGTGCGCCCAGCTCGACATGGTCTTTGACTGCAAAATCGAAGTTGCGCGGCGTACCCCAGCGCGATTGCTCCACATTGCCGGTTTCGTCCACACCCTCGGGCACCGAGGCATCCGGCAAGTTCGGCAAGCCCTGCATCAAGGCTTCCATTTCGCCGCGGATGGCATCAAGCCGCGCTTCACTCGCCTTCAGTTCCTCGCCAAAGCTCGCCACCTCGGCCATCAGCGCAGCGACATCTTCGCCCCTGGCCTTGGCCTGGCCAATCGCCTTGCTGCGGGTATTGCGCAGGTTTTGCAGCTCCTGGGTGCGGATTTGAATGGCCTTGCGCTCGGCTTCCAGTGTCTGGAAAGCGGCCACATCCAGGCTCACGCCACGGCGTGCCAGCCCTTGGCGGACGGTTTCGGGGTCATTGCGGAGCAGTTGCACATCAAGCATCGAAGGCCATTCCATCAATCAGGGGCGCGTATTATCGCCGCTTTATGCGCTTTTGCCGCATTACTCACAGCAACAATGCCACAATGCCGGCACTCAAGCTGCCGATGAGTCGTGACATGTCCGCATCCGCCCCGCCGCCCTCCCCCGCTCCCAGCGCCGCCCCCGGCAAAAACAAACGCAGGCAACGCTGGCTGCTGTGGATTCTGCCTGCCACCGTCGTGCTTGGTGGGCTGCTGTTCCTGCTGGTATGGAGTATCGAGAAAGAAAAAGTCTTCTACACCGCGCCGCCTGCGGCCAGCAGCCAGACGCAAGATGCCGGTCAGGTCAAGATTTTTGAACCCCTGCCGACGCCACAAAGCCCGTCATCGGCCGAAAGCCCACAGCCAGGCAGCCTGCTGCCCGTGCCGCCGCCACAAGCTTCGCAGCCGCAACAGCCACGTATTGTTGAGCCGCCGGCCACCAATCAGCCAGCACCGCCGCCGGTGCAGCAAACCCGGCAGCGCATGGCCGCCAGCACGCCGCCGGTTCCGACGCGCCAGCCCGCACCGCGTTACCCGCGCAATGCACTGCGCAATGGCATCGGCGGCGTTGTACAACTACAGGTAGATGTCGGCCCAGATGGCGTACCGACCTCGGTCAGCCTGATTCGCAGCAGCGGCTCGCGCGAGCTTGACCGCGCCGCCACTGAAGCCGTGCGCCGCTGGCGCTTCCAGCCTGCCACGGAAAACGGCCAGCCCACCGTGGGCCGGGTTACGGTTCCCATCCAGTTCACCCCCAACTAAACCCGTCCGGCGTGGCCGAGGGCGTGTTGAGCGAGGGTGAACCCAATTCCCATCCAGTTCACCCCCAACTAAACCCGTCCGGCAGCGTACTGACCATCCCGTCCATGTTGGCCTGCTTTTTGGGTGCAACGGCCAGATGTCAGGGCTATAATCGCACTCCCCTCTAACCGGCCATTCAGCCCGATTTTCCGAAATAGCGGAAACTTTCGAAAAATCAGGCAGTTGTGGCCTCTGGCATAGCGCGAGCGTAATCCTGAAATGGCGAGCAGCCTCTTGAAGAAGTTTGCACAGTCTTCCCAACTTGGTGCCAATGCGGCCTATATCGAAGACCTTTACGAACAATATCTGGCCAACCCCGACAGCATCGAGCCGAAGTGGAAAGCCTATTTTGATGAACTCAAGGGGCGCGAAGCCGGGGACGTACCCCACTCGGTGATTGCCGAAGCGGTGGCCGCTGCAGGCCGTGCCGCTGCCCGCGGCGCCGTAACCAGTGGTACGGGTGACGAGCGCGAGCGCAATGTCGGTCGCCTGATTACTGCCTACCGCTCACGCGGCCATCTGGCCGCTGACGTTGACCCGCTGCAAATGTGGGTTCACCCCGATGCGCCCGACCTGACGCTGGGCTTCCATCATCTTTCCGATGCCGACCTGGGCAGCGAGTTTTCCACCGGCGGCGTGGCCGGACGCGAGCGCATGAAGCTCTCCGAGCTGCTCGCCACCCTGAAGGCTACCTATACCGGCCCGATTGGCGCGGAATTCATGCATATCCCCGATGTCGAGCAGCGCCGCTTCATGTACCAGCGCCTGGAGGCGGCTGCTGGCAAATTTGGCCGCAGCGCCGAGCAGAAAAAGCGCATTCTGGAGCGCCTGACCGCCGCTGAAGGGCTGGAGCGCTACCTCGGCACCAAATACGTCGGCCAGAAGCGCTTTTCGCTCGAAGGCGGCGACTCGCTGATTCCGCTGCTCGATACGCTGATTCAGCACGCAGGCCAAGCCGGCGTGAAGGAAACCGTCATCGGCATGGCGCACCGTGGCCGCCTGAATGTGCTGGTCAATACCCTTGGCAAGCCGCCGCGTGTGCTGTTTGACGAATTTGAAGGCAAGTTCGAGCACCACCACGGCGACCGCGCCCATACCGGCGATGTGAAATATCACATGGGCTTCTCCGCCGATGTCGCCACCCCGGCAGGCCCGATGCACCTGGCGCTGGCCTTCAACCCCTCGCACCTGGAAATCGTCAACCCGGTGGTCGCAGGCTCGGTGCGCTCGCGCCAGCTGCGCCGTGGCGATAGCGCCCGCCAGAGCGTGCTGCCGGTCTTGTTGCATGGCGATGCCGCTTTTGCAGGCCAGGGCGTGGGCATGGAGCTGTTCCAGATGTCGCAGGCACGCGGCTTTGCCGTGGGCGGCACCGTGCACGTGGTCATCAACAACCAGGTCGGCTTTACCACCAGCGAGCGCCAGGACGCACGCTCCACACTGTACTGCACCGATGTGGCCAAGATGGTGGCCGCGCCCATCCTGCATGTAAATGGCGACAACCCCGAAGCAGTGGCATTCTGCGCCGAGCTTGCCTTCGATTTCCGCCAGCGCTTTGGCAAGGATGTGGTCATCGACCTTATCTGCTACCGCCGCAACGGCCATAACGAAGCCGACGAGCCGGCCGCAACGCAGCCGCTGATGTACCAGAAAATCCGCGCGATGAAGACCTGCCGCGAGCTGTACGGCAATGCGCTGGTGGCCGAGGGCGTGTTGAGCGAGGGTGAACCCAAGGCTTACGCCGACGCCTACCGCAACAAGCTCGATGCCGGTGAAGTCACCGCCGAGCTGGTCAAGCCCGAGGCCGACCCCAATGCCATCGACTGGAGCAAGCTGATGGCAGGCAAGCCCAGCGACGCCTTCAGCACCGGCGTTGACCGCGCCAGGCTGGACACGCTGGCCAAGGCCATCACCACCCTGCCCGAAGACCTGACCCTGCATCCGCGCGTTGCCAAGATTTACGATGACCGCCGCAAGATGGCCGCAGGCGAGCAACCGGGCGACTGGGGCTTTGCCGAAAACCTGGCCTACGCCACGCTGCTGGACGAAGGCTACCGCCTGCGCCTGGTCGGCCAGGACTCTGGCCGCGGCACCTTCTTCCACCGCCATGCGGTGCTGCATGACCAGAAAACCGACCGCGACTACCTGCCGCTGCAAGCACTGGTCAAGAACCCGGAAAACGCCATCATCATCGACTCGCTGCTCAGCGAAGAAGCAGTGATGGCTTACGAATACGGCTATTCCACCACCGACCCCGACACCCTGTGCATCTGGGAAGCGCAGTTTGGCGACTTTGCCAACGGCGCCCAGGTGGTGATTGACCAGTTCCTGACCTCCGGCGAAGCCAAGTGGGGGCGGCTCTCCAATCTGGCGCTGTTCCTGCCGCACGGCTACGAAGGCCAGGGGCCGGAACACAGCTCGGCGCGTCTGGAGCGCTTCCTGCAACTGTGCGCGCAGGGCAATATCCAGGTGTGCGTGCCGACCACCCCGGCGCAGGCTTTCCACATGATTCGCCGCCAGATGCACATGAAAACCCGCAAGCCGCTGGTGGTGATGACGCCCAAATCGCTGCTGCGCCACAAGCTTGCCATCAGCGATTTGGACGAGCTGGCCAATGGCCAGTTCCAGCACCTGATTGCCGATGGCAAGGCCGACCCAACCAAGGTCAAGCGCGTGGTGCTGTGCTCGGGCAAGGTCTATTACGACCTGCTGGAAGATGCCGAAAAACGTGGTCAGAACGATGTCGCCCTGATTCGCATCGAGCAGCTGTATCCGTTCCCGCGTCAGCAACTGGCCAATGAACTGGGCAAATACCCGCAGGCGCAGGATGTCATCTGGTGTCAGGAAGAACCGCAGAATCAGGGCGCCTGGTTCCAGATTCAGCACCATCTGCGCGCCTGCCTTGCCAAGCATCAATCCCTGTCCTATGCAGGCCGGGCACGCTCGCCCTCGCCCGCCGCCGGGCATTTCAACGACCATGTAGTCGAGCAGCAAAAGCTGATTGCCGACGCCCTGGTCAACCCGCCCAATACCGAGTCGGACAACGACTAACCTTCACCCTTCACGAACAAACCTCAATCGGAAAAGCTCATGGCCACCGAAATCAAAGTCCCGGTTCTTCCCGAATCCGTCTCCGACGCCGTTATCGCCACCTGGCACAAGAAAGTCGGCGATGCCGTCCGCCGCGATGAAAATCTGGTCGATCTTGAAACCGACAAGGTCGTGCTGGAAGTGCCCGCCCCCGCTGACGGCGTACTGAAGGAAATCAAGTTCGACACCGGCGCCACCGTGGTCAGCCAGCAAGTGATTGCGGTGATTGAAGAAGGTGCCGTGGCTGCAGCTCCGGCACCGGCTGCTGCCGAAGCCCCGAAAGCCGCCGCACCGGCTGCTGCGGCTCCGGCACCGCAAGTCACTGCCAGCGCCACCTCGCAACTGCCGCCCGGCGCACGCTTCACCGCCGAAACCCAGGGCATCAACCCGGCGGATGTGCAGGGCACCGGTCGCCGTGGCGCAGTCACCAAAGAAGACCTGATCCACTATGCCAGCGGCAAGACCGCCGGTGTTGGCGGCGGCGCCCGCCCGGAAGAGCGCGTACCGATGACCCGCATGCGCAAGCGCATTGCCGAGCGCCTGATGGAGTCGAAGAACTCCATCGCCATGCTGACCTCGTTCAACGAAGTCAACCTTTCGCAAGTGATGAAGATGCGCAAGGCCATGCAGGACGATTTCGTCAAGACCTATGGCACCAAGCTCGGCTTCATGAGCTTCTTCGCCAAGGCCGCTGCCAACGCCCTGCAACGGCACCCCATCATCAATGCCTCGGTGGATGGCGATGACATCATCTACCACGGCTATGCCGACATTTCGGTGGCAGTCTCCACCGACAAGGGGCTGGTGACCCCGGTGCTGCGCAATGTCGAGCGCATGAATTTTGCCGAAATCGAAGACGGCATCGCCAGCTTTGCCAAACAGGCACGCGAGGGCGGCCTGAAGCTCGAAGACCTGCAGGGCGGCACCTTTACCATCACCAATGGCGGCACCTTTGGCTCGCTGTTCTCCACCCCGATTGTCAACCCGCCGCAGTCGGCCATCCTCGGCATGCACGCCATCAAGGATCGCGCTGTTGTCGAAAACGGCCAGGTCGTGGCCGCGCCCATGATGTATATCGCACTCAGCTACGACCACCGCATCATCGACGGCAAGGATGCGGTGCTGTTCCTGGTGGACATCAAGAACCAGCTGGAAAACCCCAGCCGCATGCTGCTTGGCATGTAATTCTGAACCCGCGAACCCCGCGCCCTGCGCGGGGTTTGGCTTTGTGATTGCAAGGACTCCCAACATGAGCGAGAAACAAAACTTCGATGTCATCGTCATCGGCGGTGGCCCGGCCGGCTATCACGCCGCCATCCGCGCCGCCCAGCTTGGCCTGAAAACCGCCTGCATCGACGCGGCGCTGGGCAAGGACGGCCAGCCGGCGCTGGGCGGCACCTGCCTGCGCGTGGGCTGCATTCCCTCCAAGGCGCTGCTCGATTCCAGCCGCCAATACTGGAACATGGGGCATATCTTCGACCAGCACGGCATCAGCTTTGACAATGCCAAGATGGATGTCGGCACCATGATTGGCCGCAAGGACAAGATCGTCAAACAGTTCACCGGCGGCATCGCGCAGCTGTTCAAGGCCAACAAAATCACCGCCTTCTATGGCTTTGGCCAGCTGCAGCCGGGCAACGAAGTCAAGGTCAAGCAACACGATGGCTCCGAAGTGGTGCTCAAGGGCACCAATGTAATTCTGGCGGTCGGCTCCGAATCCATTGAACTGCCGTTCGCCAAGTTTGATGGCAAGCACATCGTCGATAACGCCGGTGCGCTGGACTTCACCGAAGTCCCCAAGCGCCTGGGCGTGATTGGCGCCGGTGTGATTGGCCTGGAGCTGGGCAGCGTCTGGAACCGCTTGGGCGCCGAAGTCACCATCCTCGAAGCCTCGCCGGACTTCCTCGCCGCTGCCGACAAAGAAGTCAGCAAGGTGTCTGCCCGTGAATTCAAGAAGCAGGGCCTCGACATCCGCCTTGGCGCAAAGCTCTCCAAGGCCGAAGTCAAGGGCGATGAAGTGGTACTGACCTATAGCGATGCCAAAGGCGAGCAAAGCCTCACCGTGGACAAGCTGCTGGTCGCTGTCGGCCGTCGCGCCGCCAGCGCTGGCGTGTTGGCCGAAGGCACTGGCGTCAAGCTCAACGAGCGCGGCCAGATTGAAGTGGATGCGCACTGCCACACCGGCGTCGACGGCGTCTGGGCCATCGGCGACTGCGTGCGCGGCCCGATGCTCGCCCACAAAGGCTTTGAAGAAGGCATCGCCGTGGCCGAACTCATCGCCGGCCTGCCCGGCCATGTCAACTTCGACACCATTCCGTGGGTGATTTACACCGAACCGGAACTGGCCTGGGTTGGCAAGACCGAAGAACAGCTCAAGACCGAGGGCGTGGCCTACAAGGCTGGCAGCTTCCCGTTTGCCGCCGTCGGCCGCGCCGTGGCGATGGCCGAGCCGATTGGCTTTGTCAAAGTGCTGGCCGATGCCGAAACCGACCGCATCCTCGGCATGCACCTGGTCGGCCCGAACGTCTCCGAACTGGTGCATGAAGGCGTGATTTCGATGGAGTTCAAAGGCAGCGCCGACGACCTCGCCCGCATCTGCCACGCTCACCCGTCACTGAGCGAAGCGGTGCACGATGCCGCGATGGCCGTGGACAAACGCGCCATTCACAAGGCCAACTGAACAGCCTGCGCCCCGGCAAAACTTGCCGTTTTGAACTGCACCCCAAAAGTTGGATGCCCATCCAACCTTTGGGGTGTTTTCATGACGAGATAGCGCAAGAGAGACTGTCGGCACGCGAGGCGCTGGCGCTATTCGATATCCGGGGCGGTACCCGCGTCATCTCCGGTTGGCAGCGTCAGTACCATGCGCTGGATCTGGTAGGCTTACAGCCCAACCCCGGAGGGAACTCCAAGAACCCGTAACCGTCCAAATTTTTGGGGTCAGTTCATTCGTAACGATTACACCATCACATGGTGAAGGTGGCTTTCTCAGCACCTATCTTGCCTGCCATCATTGTTTCAATTTTGTCTTTCAATGCTGCACTCTCACGCGTGTCATCAAACTGCACGCCGATGCCTGCCGGACGATTGCCCTGTGCGCCCACCGGGGTAACCCAGCACACCTTGCCCGATACCGGCAGTTTTTCCGATGAGCCTGGCAAGGTCACCACCATGAATACTGCCTGCCCCAGTGGCAAACGGTTGGGGGTTTGTGCAAACAGACCGCCGCCTTTGATAAAGGGCATATATGCGTTGTACAGCATGTTCTCGTCGGTGATATTGACCGTCAGCATGGTTTGTCTGGTGATGCCGGCAGCTGCGCTCATAAGGTTTCCCATCGAATTGGTCTGCAAAGCATAACTCCTGCTGCGGCCATTGGCGCACAACGCCTGGCAATTGCGCCCACTATCGGCGCTGCCTGTCCTACACTTGCGCTCCCCTTTACACAGCAAACGCAGCGATGGCCTCCAGCTTTTTCGCCCTGTTCGACGATATCGCCACCATTCTTGATGATGTGGCGGCGATGACCAAACTTGCCACCAAGAAAACAGCCGGGGTGCTGGGCGATGATTTGGCGCTCAATGCCCAGCAGGTCACCGGGGTTGAAGCCAGTCGCGAGCTGCCGGTGGTCTGGGCGGTTGCCAAGGGTTCGATGGTCAACAAAGCCATTTTGGTGCCCGCGGCACTGGCCATCGCCATGTTTGAAAGCTGGCTGCACAGCCGTGGTCACAACATCCCTATCATCACGCCGCTGCTGATGGTGGGCGGTGCGTTTTTGTGCTTTGAGGGCGTGGAAAAACTTGCCCACAAGTTCTTTCACAAAGAACAGTCCGCCGCCCATGCCGAAGAGCACCGCGCGCACCTTGCCGATGATTCGCTTGACCTGGTGCAACTGGAGCGCGAGAAAATCAGGGGCGCGGTACGTACCGACTTCATTCTTTCGGCAGAAATCATCGTGATTTCACTGGGCACGGTGGCGCTACAGGCGTTCATCAAGCAACTGGGGGTGCTGGTAGCAATTTCGCTCATCATGACCGTCGGCGTGTATGGCCTGGTGGCGCTGATTGTGAAGCTGGATGATGCCGGGCTTGCACTCACCGACCATGGCCGCCGCACCCAAGGTGCCGCCTCTGCCCTGGGGCGCGCCATTCTGGCTGCGGCGCCATGGCTGATGAAATTCCTGTCCGTGGCCGGTACTGCCGCCATGTTTCTGGTGGGCGGCGGCATCGTCGCCCACGGCATCCCGGCGCTGCATCAGCTTGGCGAAACCCTTGGCCAGCTGCCTGTTGGCTGGTTGTGGAACTCGCTGTTTGGCGCTGCGGTGGGGGTTGTCACCGGCGCGCTGGTGCTCGCTGCGGTCAAACTGGCAGGCCGCCTGCGCGGCAAGGCCAGCGGGCAATGAACCAAGGCTAAAATGGGCATGTACATTTCCCGGAAATCTGGCCGTCTTCAGCCTTGTCAACACCTTTTCATGGCAGCATAGCCCCCATGGTCGCGCGCAACCGTCTCCCTCCCTGGCATGAAGAACTGACGCTCAGTAATGGGCGCAAGGTGTTGATTCGTCCGATTCACCCGGAAGATGCCGAGCCATTGCGCGCATCATTTGCCCTGCTGGAACCGGATGAAATCCGCAATCGCTACCTGCATGCGGTACAGGGGCTTTCCGAAGCAGAGGTTCAGCGCCTGACCCATCCGGATCCGCGCAGCGAGTTCGCGCTGGTGGCCGCCGAGCCGTATCCCGCCGGTGAAGCCCTGCTGGGCGCTGTCGCCAGGGTGTACCTCACCCCCAATTCCCGTGATGCCGAATATTCCATCCTGGTCAGCAAATACGTGCGCGCCATGGGGCTGGGACGGCATCTGATGGTGCGGCTGGCGCGCTGGGCACGCACACAAAAAGTCGAGCGCCTGTACGGCGATGTGCTCGAACAGAACCACCCGATGCTCTCGCTATGCGAATCGCTGGGCTTTACCCGGCAGCGTGACCAGGACAGCCCCGGCCTGTTCCGGGTGATGCTGGACTTGCGCGAGCAGTATCCGGACAAAGAGTAAAGCGCGGGCTTAAAATCCGCGCCCTATGTCTGCAAACACCACCGATTTCGCCGCGCTGCTGCCCGGCCACCAACACGCCCGCGCCTGGTGGCGTGCGCCTGCCACCACGTCCGGCCTTGCTTGGGCGATTGCCCAGGCCGCCCGTACACATCATGGGGTTTTGCTGGTGGTCGCCGCTGACAACCATCAGGCGCACCAGCTTGAAACCGATTTGCATAGCCTGGCTGATGCGGCGACACGGGCGGCCATCCTGCCGTTTCCGGACTGGGAAGTGCTGCCCTATGACAGTTTCAGCCCGCACCCGGACATCGTTTCCCAGCGCCTTGCCACCTTGAGCCGCTTGCCCGCGCAGCGCCAGGCGCTGGTCATCGTGCCGGTACAGACATTGCTGCAACGGCTCTCTCCCTTGGCGCATGTGGTGGGCGGCAGTTTTCATTATGAAGTCGGGCGTCAACTGGACCTGGATGCAGAAAAGCGCCGCCTGGAGGCGGCCGGCTACCGGCATGTGCCACAGGTGATGGATCCGGGCGACTTCGCCGTGCGCGGCGGCCTCTTGGATGTCTATCCGATGGGCGCGGCCACGCCCTACCGGGTGGAGTTGTTCGATGATGAAATCGACACCATCCGCCTGTTTGATACCGACAGCCAGCGCTCTGCCGACAAGGTGGACAAAGTGGAGTTGCTGCCAGGACGCGAAGTGCCAATGGACGAAGCCGCGCGCGAGCGTGCGCTGCAAGCCTTGCGTGAGGATTTTGCCATCGACAGCCGTCGCTCGGCGCTCTACCAGGACTTGAAAAACGGCCTGGCGCCGGCCGGTATCGAAGCCTGGCTGCCGCTGTTTTTCGAAGGCCGCAAGACCGCCACCTTGTTTGACTATCTGCCCGAAAGCACGCTTCCGGTGCTGTGCGAAGGCGTGTTCGAAGCTGCCGACAAATTCAGTCGGCAAACGGCCGAGCGTTACGAGCAGCGCCGTCATGATAACGAGCGCCCATTGCTGCCCCCGGATGCGCTGTACCTGTCCGAGCAGCGATTGCGCGAAATACTCAACCAGCATCGCTGCGTGGAAATCTGCGGCAGCAAGCATCCGCGTCATGCCAATGCCAAACCGCTGGGCGTGCAACCTGCACCGGCATTGCCACTCTCAGGGCCTGATGCCGCAGTCGCACTGAAGACGTTTTTGCACAGCTACCCCGGCCAGGTGGTGATTGCCGCCGAGTCCGCTGGCCGTCGTGAAGCCTTGCGCGAAGTGCTGGCCGCAGTGGAGCTGCATCCCGAGCCAGTCAACGCCGCGCTGACTGCCGAGCAGCTGCCACCATTCAGCATCACCGTTGCACCGCTGGATGATGGCTTTGCCACCGACACCCCGCTGCGCGCCATTCTCACCGAGCGCCAGCTCTACCCCGAGCGCGCCACACAGCCGCGCCGCCGCAAACGCGCTGGACGTGAGCCCGAAGCCATCATCCGTGACCTTGGCGAGCTGAGCGAGGGCGCGCCGATCGTCCATGAAGACCACGGCGTGGGGCGCTACCGCGGCCTCATCGTGCTGGAGGCCGGTGGCGAGCGCGGCGAATTCCTGGATATCGAATACGCCAAGGGCGACCGGCTGTATGTGCCGGTGGCGCAGCTGCATCTGGTCAACCGCTATTCCGGCGCTTCGCCGGAAACCGCGCCGCTGCATTCGCTGGGCGGTGAGCAATGGGCCAAGGCCAGGAAAAAGGCAGCCGAAAAAGTACGCGATGTGGCCGCCGAGCTTCTGGAAATCCAGGCCAGACGCCAGGCGCGCGCCGGGATTGCGGTGGATATCGACCGCGCCCTGTATGAGCCGTTTGCGGCGGGCTTTCCGTTTGAAGAAACGCCCGACCAGCACGCCGCCATCGAAGCAGTGATTGGCGACCTTGGCTCCAGCCAGCCGATGGACCGGGTCGTCTGCGGCGATGTCGGTTTCGGCAAGACTGAAGTCGCCGTGCGCGCGGCCTTTGTCGCCGCCACCGCAGGCAAACAGGTGGCGGTACTGGTGCCCACCACCCTCTTGGCCGAGCAGCACTACCGTACCCTGCGTGACCGCTTTGCCGACTGGCCGCTGAAAGTGGAAGTGCTCTCGCGCTTCAAATCCAGCAAGGACACCAATGCTGCACTTGAGAAAGTCGCCAACGGCGAGATTGATGTCATCGTCGGCACCCACAAGCTGCTGCAACCGGATGTGAAATTCCGTGACCTGGGGCTGGTGATTGTTGATGAAGAGCAACGCTTTGGCGTGCGCCAGAAAGAAGCCCTGAAAGCGCTGCGCGCCAATGTGCATCTGCTCACCCTGACCGCCACCCCGATCCCGCGCACCCTCAACATGGCGATGGCCGGACTGCGTGATTTGTCCATCATCGCCACGCCACCGGCCAACCGGCTGGCGGTACAAACCTTCGTCAATGTCTGGGACAACGCTCTGCTGCGCGAAGCCTTCCAGCGCGAGTTATCGCGCGGTGGTCAGTTGTATTTCTTGCACAACGATGTGGAAAGCATCGGCCGCATGCAGCGCGAGCTGGCCGAGCTGGTACCCGAGGCACGCATCGGCATTGCCCACGGACAAATGCCCGAGCGCGAGCTGGAGCAGGTGATGCTGGACTTCCACCGCCAGCGTTTCAATGTGCTGCTGGCCTCGACCATCATCGAGTCCGGCATCGACATCCCCAATGCCAATACCATCATCATCAACCGCGCCGACAAGTTCGGCCTGGCGCAGCTGCACCAATTGCGCGGCCGCGTTGGCCGTTCCCACCACCGCGCCTATGCCTATCTCATCATCCCCGACCGCAAATCCATCAGCGAAGACGCCCGCAAGCGTCTGGATGCCATCGCCTCGATGGACGAGCTGGGCGCAGGCTTTACCCTCGCCACCCACGACCTTGAAATCCGCGGTGCGGGCGAATTGCTGGGCGAAGAACAAAGCGGGCAGATGGCCGCGGTGGGCTTCAGCCTGTATACCGAGCTTCTGGAGCGTGCAGTCAAATCCATCAGGCAGGGCAAACTGCCGGATACCGATGGCAGTGAGAGCCGCGGCGCAGAAATCGAGCTGCATGTGGCCGCCCTCATCCCCGAGGACTACCTGCCCGATGTGCATACCCGCCTGACGCTATACAAACGCATCAGCAGCGCCGCAGATGCCGAGGCGCTGCGCGAAATGCAGGTGGAGATGATTGACCGCTTCGGCCTGTTGCCTGCGGCCACGCAAAACCTGTTTGCCATCGCCGCCCTCAAACTGGAAGCCAGCGCCCTTGGCATCCGCAAGATTGACCTGGGCGAAAAATCAGGCCGCATCCATTTTGAGAAAACCCCGAACATCGACCCGATGGCCGTCATCCGCCTGATACAAGGCCAACCGCGCCATTACCAGATGGACGGCCCGGACAAACTGCGCCTGACCGAACTTGACCTGCCCGATGCTGCGTCCCGCATCAAAACCCTGCGCGGGCTGCTCATGTTGCTGAAGAACGGCGGATAAGCCATTCACACCTGGAGAACCTGATGTCCAGCCACATCCTGTTTGCACGCACGCATCTGCCCAGCGCTGAAGCCTGGCAGGCGATGGCCGCCTCACTACCCGGCGATTTGCAGCTGGATACCGATATGGACACCGCCAGTTTTGAAGGCTGGCTGCCCTGCCGGTTGGGCGGCGGCAGGCAAACCGGTTTTGAATATTGGCTGGATGCCCTGGGCCTTGAAGAGAGCAGTGATTTGCAAGGCCTACAGCCTGAATGGGATGCCTCTCTGGCACTGGAAAATACCGACTGGGACAGCCAGCGCGCAGCCCTGATTGCCGCAGTGGCCTGGGCGATTGCCGCGCACGGCGGCGTGGTGGATGAAGACCGCAATACGCTCATCTGCGGCGAAACCGAACTGCGCGCCTGGCTAGCGGCACAGCTTGCCGGGCTGGATGCAATGCACTCTCAGGAGCAGCAGCATGAAGCTCGCCTTGCACACCTGCGCCAGCAAGACCTGCACGCCGAACTGGATGCGGTGCTGGCATCGCTGATTGGACAGCGCGTGCTGCTTCGTTATCAGCCGATGATGGGCTTTCTTGAGCTGGTGCATCCACAACAACCGCCGCAGTGGCATCTGTTTGCCCGCGCCTGGCAAGCCGAATACGGCGAGTTGAAATTCGACGGCAGCCGCGATGCCCGCCTGCAACAGCAGGCCTTGCAACAAAAGTCTGACAGCGAGCAGGATTTCGAGCGCTGGCAACAGGCAAGAGCGCAGGCAGAAGCCGCCGACCAGCAAGACAGCGAGCAACTGGCTGCACTGCTTGCCAAGCACGAGCACTGGATGGTGGAGCAGGCACACAGGAATGAGCAGGAAAGCCTGCTCATCGTGCTGGGGCCTGCGCCGCGACTGCACGTACGCTGGTTTTCCTTGGCCTCGGGAATATCCTTCCGCCATGACGGCTTGCTCTGGTCGATGAATGCCTTTCAGAAACTCGCCGTAAGTTAATACCAGAGACGGCGATGGCTTGAGTACCCACCCGCTTGCAGCAAACTATGCGCTTGCGTATTGTTGCCTGCCATGAAAATCACCCCGCGCCTGCTCCGTCTTGGTATCAACCTCTGGCCGCCTTTTTTGTTTACCGGCATCCATATGACGCATCTTGACCGGGACTGGCGCCGGGCGCGGGTGGAATTGCAGCTGCGTCCGTGGAATCGCAATTACGTCGGCACCCAATATGGCGGCAGCCTGTTTTCCATGACCGATCCGGTATGGATGCTGCTCGTCATGCACGCGCTGCCGCGCGATTATTTTGTCTGGGACAAGGCGGCGGAAATCGAATTCATCAAGCCTGGGCGCAGCACGGTGCATGCCGAGTTTGAACTCACTGATGCAGTGCTGGCCGAATTACAGCAAAAGGCAGCCGACGGGCAAAAGGTGCTGCACTGGTTTGAAACCGATATCGTCGATACCGAGGGCGATGTGGTGGCGCGGGTACGCAAGCAAATCTATCTGCGCAAAAAGCCCGCGCAGCGCTCACAGCCTTGAGGCGGGCAACGGCGCCTCCCAGGTCTGTCCACCCGTGGTGCTAGTCAAAACCAGCGTTTGCTTTTGGGCATCAAAACCAAGCGCGCGCTCGCCCAGCCGGTACTCCTGCGGCATCGCTGCCGGGATACGCTCGGGATGCGCCAACAACTCCGGCTGCCCGCGCAGCCAGACCACGCCG
Organism: Lysobacteraceae bacterium NML95-0200; assembly: GCA_002798255.1. Classification (GTDB taxonomy): domain Bacteria; phylum Pseudomonadota; class Gammaproteobacteria; order Xanthomonadales; family Xanthomonadaceae; genus Solilutibacter. Next base: position 31,737 of record NWQQ01000020.1, on the reverse strand, counting down.
CCCATCAGCCGCAGCAAGGCATTGCGGTCGAGCAGGCGGCGAGAATACTTGTCGTAATCCGGCGGCACGATGCCACCCAGCACGCAGCCGATGTAATTGGCCGCGCAGGCAAGCCGCAACATGCCAGGCCAATAATAAGCATGGGTCAAGGCCGATATGTCCTGATGCCAGCGCCGGATATTTTCTGCCTGGCAATATGGGGCAAAGCGCGCCGCCATATCCGCGCGGGTCATGTCCTTGTCGAAAAACGGATAGTTGTTGATATCCTCGCCGCGCGCCGTGAATTCAGCCTCAAGCTGCGGCCAGGCCGCTTCAGAAACAAAACGGAATTCGCCACGCATGGCATTGCAAAGCGAGGCTTCTTCTTCCAGCGGCTGGGCAAACGCCTGCTCGCAGGCCCCGGGTAGTGGCACATCGGCTGGCAGCTCGGCCAGCATGGCCAGCGCCAACTGCCCATACCCCTTGCCGCTTGATTCAATCGCCAACACGGCCTCGAAAAGCCCGCTGCTATTCGCCCCCAGGCGCCGCCAGTCGGCAATGCGCACGCAGACAGACGCCAACGCCGCCTGTTTGTCGCCTTGCACAAATTGCACGGCATAGCGCGTAGCCGGCAAATAGCTCAGGCGCATATCCAGAAACGGCTTATTATCGTGCTCCGGGAAAGGCGAGAGAATGTAATCGCCACCACTGGCCGTCTCGATGCGGCGGATACGTGCCTGGTGACGGGCAACCAGCGCCGCAAAACCGGGCAAATCCTGACGCACCGTGGCAAGGCAAGTCTTTTCATCGTTCAAACGGCAAAACATCGCCCTGTCCTCCCCGGACAGCGGCTCACTCGGCCATTTCTCCGTCGCAGTGGAAGCGCGCTGGTAGTTTTGCCCCTGCTGCTCAAACAGGCGCACATCCGCATCCAGCAGCGCCTGCCGCTCGGCCTCGGGCACCGGGTAAGCGGCCAGCCAGAAATCGACAAACGCATTATGCCCGGCAGGCTGCCAGGATTCGGACATCAGCGCCAGCGCGGCACGATCTTCGGCGCTCGCCCCGCGCCATTTGGCAATGCCCCAAAGCACAAATGGCAGCGCAATCAACAACAAGAGCAACACCAGCAACGTGGCAAAAATGCGTTTGAGCATGGGGCTTTCCTCCAGAGCAGCAGAGGCAAGTTTAGAACCTCGGCAGGTTTTCGCTATTGAGGCTCAGGCGCAGCTGCTCGCCGGGTTGGAGCTGCACGTCCATCGGCAGGTCAAGCTCGATTTCGTCTGTCCCGAGTTTGAGGCGCGCCACCTGGCCGGGGCCGTGAAAGCGCACATCCAGCACTTCACATGAGAGCACGCCATCGGCATCCAGGCGCAGGGCTTCAGGACGCAGGCGCACTTTGCCCGCGGCAAGGCCAAGGCAGGTTGCATCCACCCAGGCGCCACGGCCAATAAAGCCGGCCACTTCCGCACAGGCCGGGCGATGGTACAAAGCCTCTGGGCTATCCCATTGCAGCAGCTTGCCGCCTGCCATCACCCCGACTTTGTCGCCCAGTGCAAAAGCTTCCTGCTGGTCGTGGGTCACCATCAGCACGGTGATGTCCGCCTCGCGGAACAGGTGGCGCAACTCAGCGGCCAGCCGCCCGCGGGTATCGGCATCCAGCGCCGAAAAAGGCTCGTCCAGCAGTAACATGGCGGGCTTGGGCGCCAGCGCGCGCGCCAATGCCACGCGCTGCTGCTGACCACCGGACAGTTCATGCGGATAGCGGCTGGCAAAACCGTCAAGGCCGATGCGCGCCAGCCAGCCGTGAATACAGTCACGGCGCGCCTCACGCGCCATCTTGCCAAGGCCAAAGCCGATATTGGCGGCCACATCCAGATGCGGGAACAGGGCGAAATCCTGAAACATCATGCCCAGGCGGCGCTTTTCCGGCGGCAGGCCGTGGCCAGTTCTGGCGATGCATTGCCCATCCAGCAGGATTTCACCGCCAGCAAGCGATTCAAACCCAGCCAGCGCCCGCAAAAGGCTGGTTTTGCCGCTGCCCGAGGCGCCCAGCAGCACGCCGATTTCACCCCGCGCCAGCTGCATGTCCACGCCATCCACAGCGTTCTGGCTGGCGCCGGGATAGCGCACCAGCAGGCTGTTGATATGCAAATGCGGCGGCGTTTTCGTATTCATTGTTTTTTGTCTTCCAAACCGTTCTGGGCAAGCCAAATCACCGGAATCAGGCCCACGGCGACAATCAGCAGCCCGGCCAGTGCGCCGTCTTCATACGTGCCGCGCGCGGCCTCGCCATACAGCCAGGTGGCCAGCGTTTCAAAATTGAGTGGCCGCAGCATCAGCGTAGCCGGTAATTCTTTCATGGTATCCACCAGTACCAGCAAGGCCGAGGCGGCCAGCGAGGTGCGCAGCAGCGGCAGATGGATGCGCCAGAGCCGCTGCCGGGCATTGCAGCCCAGCGAGGCCGCCGCCTGGTCGATAGAGGGCGGCAGGCGCGAGAAACCGGCATCCAGGGTGCCTGCGGAAATCGCCAGAAAGCGCAGCGCATAGGCCATCACCAAGGCGCTCATCGAACCCATCAAAAACGCCCGGCCAAGCGCGGCATCACTCGCCCCCAGCACCACCATCAGGCCAATGGCCAGCACCGTGCCGGGCAGGGCATAGCCAAGGCTTGCCAGACGGAATGCCAGTTGCGCTCCCGCCGATGCCCGGCCAGCCTGCACCAGCCGCAGCGCCCAGGCCAGCAGCAGGCCGAGCAGCACGATAACCAGGGTCGCCAGCAGGCCGACTTTCAGCGTGTTGAATGCCGCATCCAGCAGGGCTTGCGAAGGCCGAATGCCATCGGCAAAGCGCGTCGCGGCCTGCCAGGCCAGGTGCAGGGCGGGCAATACAAAGCCGAACAGCACCGGCAAGGCGCACAGCAGGCTGGCCGTCCACGCCGCGCGGCCATGCAGGCGTTTGGGTTCAATCGGGCGGTATTTGCGGCTGCTGGCCGCAAACCGCTGGCGGCGGCGTCCATAACGCTCCACCCCCAGCAGCAACAGCACCAGTGCCAGCAGGGTCAGGGCGATTTGCGCCGCGCCCGGCAGGTCACTGCGCGTCACCCAGGTGGCGTGGATGGCAACGGTCAGGGTCTGCACCCCCAAAAACTCCGAGGCACCGATATCGTTCAGCGTCTCCAGCAACACCAGCGCCACGCCCACCGCCAATGCCGGGCGTGCCAGTGGCAATACCAGCCGCCAGAACACCGCACGCTGGCTGAGACCCAGCATCCGCCCGGCTTCAATCAGGCCAGCCGACTGGGTGGCAAACAGCGCCCGGCAGGTGAGATAGACATATGGGTACAGCACCAGCGCCATCAGCACCATGGCCAGCCAGAGCGAGCGCATGTCCGGCAAGCGCCACTGCCGTGGGCTATCAAACCCCAGCAGCCAGCGCAGCCCGCCCTGTAGTGGCCCCAAGGGATGCAGGATGTCGATATAGGCAAAGGCGACGATATAGGTAGGCACCGCCAGCGGCAGCAACAGCATCCAGCCCAGTACGCTGCGACCGGGGAAGCGGTAGGCCGACACCAGCCAGGCCGCACCAATGCCGATGGCCGCGGCAAGCGTGCCCACCCCGGCCAGCAGGTACAGGGTATTGAGCGTGGCGCGCGGCAATACATGCTGTGCCAGATGCGCCCATAACCCGCTGCTGCCCTGTGCCGCCTGCCAGCCCAGCGCCAGCACCGGCAGCAGGGTCAGGGCTGCGGCCAGATACAATGCCCAGCGCCAGATGCCTGCCCGTGAATGGTCGCGGCGCAGTCTTGCAACTGCGCCGTGCCCGTGGATGACCTCGGTTACTGATGACATGCAGGCTTACTGGTCAAAACCCACCTTGTCCACCAGCTCGCTGGCAGCGCGGCGGTATTGGTACACCTCGGCCAGCGGCAGGCCATCCACCTGTAGCGGCCCCAGCGCCGCAATCACCGGGTCAAGCTCAACCCCGGCCTTCACCGGATATTCGTAATTGGCCTTGGCATACAGTGCCTGTGCCGGGTCGGACACCAGATATTCCATCAGCCGCACGGCGTTATCGCGGTTCGGCGCGTGCTTGGCCAGCACCGCACCGCTGATATTCACATGCGTGCCGGCATCGGCAAAGCTCGGGCGCACCACCTTGATGGCCTCGCCCCACTGGTGCTGCTCGCTGCCTGGTTCAGCATTTTTCATCCGCCCCACGTAATAGGTATTGGCAATCCCCAGGTCACAGATGCCCGCCAGGATGTCGCGCGCCACATCGCGGTCGCCACCGGCGGGCTTGCGTGCCAGATTGGCCTTGACCCCGCGCAGCCAGCTTTCGGTTTTGGCCTCTCCCTCGTGGGCAATCATCGCCGCAATCAGGCTGGTGTTATAAGGATGCTGGCCGGAACGGATGCACAGCTTGCCCTTGTATTCGGGCTTGGCAAGGTCCTGATAGGTCAGCCCCTCGGGCAGATGCATGTCCTTGTCGGCATATACCACGCGGTCGCGCAGCGACAGCGCAAACCATTCGCCATTGGCGCCGCGCAGATGCGCCGGGATGGCCGCCTCCAGCACCTCGGATTTCAGCGGCTGGCCGTGACCGGCCTCCACCATGTCCAGCAGGTTGCCGGTATCCACCGTCATCAGGATATCGGCGCTGGAGCGCTCACCCTCGGCATTCAGGCGCTCCATCAGGCCATCCTTCAAGAACACCGTATTGACCTTGATGCCGGTTTCGGCAGTGAACGCATCCAGCAGCGGCTGAATCAGCCCCGGCTCGCGGGTGGTGTAGAGATTGACCTCACCCGCGGCCTTGGCCGCCTGATGGGCAGTGGCCGTGTCCTCGGTGGATTCTTTCTGGCAGGCGGCCAGCGCCAGCGCACAGGCGGCAGGCAGCAACAATTTGGGAAACAGACGCATGGGGAGTCTCGGGCAAAAAAATTTATTGAGAATTATACGCAATTGCATATCTTGCCAACGGCAAGATTTTACGCTTCATCATTGCGCCATAGCAGCATGGCATCGCCGTAGCTGAAGAAACGGTATTGCGCAGCGATGGCGTGTTGATAGGCCGCCATGATGCGCGCCTGGCCGGCAAAGGCCGAAACCAGCATCAGCAGGGTGCTTTCGGGCAGATGGAAATTGGTCAGCATCGCATCCACGCTCTGCACCTTCTTGCCGGGGAAGATGAAAATGCGGGTTTCTCCGGCAAAGGGCTGCAACTGACCCTCGCGCATCGCGCTCTCCAGCGCCCGCACCACGGTGGTACCCACGGCAATCACCCGGCCGCCACGCTCACGGGTGCTGCGCACCTGCTGTACCAGCTCCGCGCCCACATTCAGCCATTCGCTGTGCATGCTGTGCTGGCGGATGTCCTCCACCCGCACCGGCTGGAACGTCCCCGCGCCCACATGCAGGGTGACATGACCAAACTCCACCCCCCTGGCCGTCAAGGCCGCCAGCAGCGCATCGTCAAAATGCAGCCCGGCCGTGGGCGCTGCCACCGCACCCACATGGCGGGCAAATACCGTCTGGTAACGCTCGGCATCTTCCGCCCCCACTTCACGGCTGATATACGGCGGCAGTGGCAGGCGGCCGGCGGCCATCAGCCACTCTTGCAGCGGCGCATCCAGATGAAACTGCAAATGGTAGAAGCCCTCATCACGCGCCAGCACTTCCGCCTCACCCCCGGCATCAAGCTGGATACGGCTGCCGGGCTTGGGCGCCTTGCTCGCACCTATCTGCGCACGCGCCTGATTCTCTGGCAGCAAACGCTCAATCAAAATCTCCACCCGCCCACCGGTAGCCTTCTGGCCAAACAGGCGCGCCGGAATCACCCGGGTATCGTTGAAAACCAGCAAATCACCCGCGCGCAACAACTGCGGCAAATCGGCCATGCCCAGGTCTTGAAAATCGCCCTGCCCCGGCGGTACCAGCAATAAACGGCTGGCCGAACGCTGCGGCAACGGCGCCTGCGCAATCAGATGTTCGGGCAGATCAAAGTGAAAATCGGATTTTTTCATCGGCGACACGATACCCGAAGGCTTCCTGTTTGGGCAGTTCGACTTCCGGCAATAGTGCTGGCAGAAACTACTGGGACATTACAGCCGTGCACATAGCACGGGGATTACAAATCTTCATCTCCCGAATGGGAAGCACAGGCGCGCTCGCTATAATCAGCCGCTGCCTCGCTGTTACTGCCCCATGTCCCCACCCGTATCCGAACTGGTCGAGCTGCTCACCCTGGAGCGCCTTGAAGATAATCTGTTTCGCGGCCAAAGCCGTGATATCGGCACCAAGTACGTGTTCGGCGGCCAGGTGCTGGGACAGGCGCTGTCTGCGGCGCAGGCCACCATGCAATCACCGCGCGAGGCGCATTCGCTACATGCCTATTTTTTGCGCGCCGGCGATATCAACGCCCCCATCATTTACGAAGTGGATCGCAGCCGTGATGGCGGCAGCTTCTCGGTACGCCGGGTCAGCGCCATCCAGCATGGCCAGGTGATTTTTTTCTGCGCGGCCTCCTTTCACCAGCACGAAGACGGCGCCACCCACCAGCTTTCCATGCCGGAAGTGCCGCGCCCGGAAGACATCGCACTGGAGCCTGCCGTACCGCAAGAAGTGCTGGATACCCTGCCCATCAAGATTCAACGCTGGCTGGACCGCGCCGGGCCGTTCGAGTTCCGTCATGTGTATCCGCGTGACGAGCTGAACCCGCCCAAGCGCCCGCCCTATCAGCAGGTCTGGTTCCGGCTGGCGGAAAAAGTCGGCGATGCCCCGGCACTGCACCGCGCGCTGCTGGCCTATGCCAGCGATTTTCACCTGCTGGGCACGGCCAATTTTCCGCATGGCATCAGCTATTACCAGCCGAATGTGCAGATGGCCTCGCTCGACCATGCGCTGTGGTTCCACCGCCCGTTCCGCGCCGACGAGTGGCTGCTGTATTCGATTGACAGCCCCAGCGCGCAAAACTCGCGCGGCCTGGCGCGCGGGCAGATTTTCGACACCCAGGGTCGCCTGGTGGCCAGCACCGTGCAAGAAGGCATGGTGCGGGTATTGAAGGACACCTGAAATGCGCCAGATATTCACAAGCCAGCGGCTGGAAACCGTGGAAGGCGTAGCCGAGCTGCTGGAAAAAGAAGGCATTGCCACCCGTATCCGCAACGGACGCTCCTACAAGGGCAGCTATTCGCGCGGTTTCAGCTACCACGATGCCCCCAACGCCAGCCAGCCTTCGGTCTGGGTCGTGCATGCAGATGATTATTCAAAAGCCCGCCAATTGCTGCGCGAGGCGGGACTGCTGGAGCCTGGCCCGCAGCACACGGGCAGCTTTGTGTCCGGCGGCTATGCCACTGCACAAACACCTGCGAAAAAGACCCGCACCCCGGCGCGCGTCCGTGCCGCGCTGCTGGTGGGCATCGGCGCGGTACTGCTGATGAGCGCCTTCTGGCAGCAGCGACAAAAACCGGCCACGGCCACGACCACCCGCAGCGCCCCGCAGGCTGCCGCCAGCACGAAAATCACCGAACCGGCCACCACCTATATCGTGGAAACGCCACCGGCACTGGCAAGCACCCTGGCCGCACATATCGCCGCAGAGCATGGCCTTGGAAACCCCTGCCTGCTACGCGATGGACAGCCCATGAGCAGCATTCCCGCCTGCGATAAAAACCACGACCACATCCATATCCGCGACTACCGCACCGATGGCAGCGGCAGCGGCGAAGTGGATGCCATCTGGCAGCGCGATGGCAAGCCCCAGCACAGCCGCTACCGGGTTCGCCGCGAAGGGTATAACTGGCAGATAAGCGATTAACTGACCCACAAAGGCAGGCATCTACCTGCCTTTGTGGGTTCGGGCTTTCCGACATCAGGCCTTGGGCGTATCGGCCTCGCTGTTTTCTTCTTCGCCCGCGTCCAGCGAAACATCCAGGCGTTCGATGGCTTGCAGTTTTTCGTCCTTGGCAACGCGCATCAGGGTCACGCCCTGGGTGTTGCGACCGACCTGGGCGATATCGGAAGCCGGGGTGCGCACCAGGGTGCCGCCGTCAGAAATCAGCAACACGTCGTGGTGCTCGGTGAGCTGGATGGCACCGACCAGCTGGCCGTTGCGTTCGGTGGTTTTCAGCGCAATCACGCCCTGGGTGCCACGGCCTTTCTTGGGGAACTCGGCAAGTTCGGTGCGCTTGCCAAAGCCGTTTTCGCTGGCGGTGAGGATATCGCCCTCGCCATCGACCACGATAAGGCTTTGCACGCTCTCGCCTTCGGCAAGTTTCATGCCGCGCACGCCGGTGGCGGTGCGTCCCATGGCGCGCACGGTGTTTTCGTCAAAGCGCACCGCCTTGCCATTGCTGGCAAACAGCATGATGTCGCGCTCGCCGTCGGTGAGTTCGGCATTTACCAGGGCATCGCCTTCGTCCAGGTTGATGGCGATTTTGCCGCGCGCCAGGCGATAGGCGAATTCGGTCAGCGGGGTCTTTTTCACCGTGCCGTTGCGGGTGGCAAAGAACACGAACTTGCCCTCCAGATATTCGCGCACCGGCAGTACTGCCTGCACTTTTTCGCCTTCTTCCAGCTTAATCCAGTTGATGATGGGGCGGCCACGGGCATTGGGGCCGGCATCGGGCAGCTGATACACCGACAGCCAGAACACCCGGCCTGCGCTGGTGAAGGTCAGCAGGGTGTCGTGGGTATTGACCAGCCACAACTGGTCGATGAAATCCTCGTCCTTGGTGGCTGCGGCATTGCGCCCCTTGCCGCCGCGCCTTTGCGCGCGATAGCTGGTGGCGGGCTGGCGCTTGGCATAACCGGCGTGCGAGAGGGTCACCACCACGTCTTCGGGGGCAATCAGGTCGAGAATGTCCAGGTCTTCTTCGCTGGCGCGGATTTCACTGCGGCGCGCATCGCCAAATTCGGCCTTGAGCGCGGTCAGTTCTTCGCGGATGACCCGCATCAGCACGCCGGGATGCTCCAGGATTTCAATCAGGCCGCGGATGGCATCGAGCAGTTGGCGGTATTCTTCGGTGAGCTTTTCCTGCTCAAGGCCAGTCAGGCGGTGCAGGCGCATTTCCAGAATCTGCTGCGCCTGGGTTTCGGTGAGCTGGTACACGCCTTCAATCAGGCCCACGCCGCCGGGCAAGTCTTCCGGGCGCGAGGCCTCGGCGCCGCTGGCGGCCAGCAGCGCGCCAACCATGCCCGGCTGCCAACGGCGGGCGAGCATTCTTTGCCGGGCTTCTTCGGGGTTGGCCGAGGTTTTGATGAGCTCAATCATCTCGTCGATATTGGCCAGCGCCACCGTCAGCCCTTCCAAAATATGCGCGCGGGCACGGGCGCGGCGCAGCTCGAAAATGGTGCGACGGGTAACCACTTCACGCCGGTGGCGCAGGAAGGCTTCGAGAATCTGCTTGAGGTTCAAAAGCTGCGGGCGGCCATCGACCAGTGCCACCATGTTGATGCCGAACACCGATTCCATCGGCGTTTGTGCATACAGGTTGTTCAGCACCACTTCGGCCGATTCGCCGCGCTTGACTTCGATATAGATGCGCATGCCGTCCTTGTCGGACTCATCGCGCAGCTCGCTGATGCCTTCGAGTTTCTTTTCCTTGACCAGCTCGGCGATTTTTTCAATCAGGCGCGCCTTGTTGACCTGGTACGGGATTTCGGTGACGACAATCGCTTCGCGGCCATTGTCGGCCACTTCGATATCGGCCTTGGCGCGCATCCGCACCCGCCCCTTGCCGGTGCGATAGGCCAGCTGGATGCCGCCCACGCCATTGATGATGCCGCCAGTGGGGAAGTCCGGGCCGGGGATGTATTCCATCAGGCCGTCGATATCCAGGCTCGGCGTTTCAATCAGCGCCAGCAGTGCATCCACCACTTCGCTCATATTGTGCGGCGGGATATTGGTGGCCATGCCCACGGCAATGCCCGCCGAGCCGTTGACCAGGAGGTTCGGAAACCGCGTCGGCATCACCGTCGGCTCCAGCTCCTTCTCGTCGTAATTGGGCTGGAAATCGACGGTTTCCTTGTCGATATCGGCCAGCAGCTCGTGCGCCATCTTCGACATGCGCGCTTCGGTGTAACGCATCGCCGCTGGCGGGTCGCCATCCACCGAGCCGAAGTTGCCCTGCCCGTCCACCAGAAGGTAACGCAGCGAGAACGGCTGTGCCATGCGCACCAGCGTGTCGTACACCGAGGCATCGCCATGCGGGTGGTATTTACCGATGACATCGCCGACGATACGCGCGGACTTGTAATACGGCTTGTTGCTGTGCGCGCCCAGCTCGTTCATGGCGAACAGCACGCGGCGATGCACGGGCTTTAAGCCATCGCGCACATCCGGCAGTGCGCGCCCGACAATCACGCTCATGGCGTAATCGAGGTAGCTGCGACGCATTTCGTCTTCGAGGTTGACCGGGATGATTTCGCGGGCGGTTTCGGTCGGTTGGGCCATCAGATTTCCGTATTGGGTTCGGGGGCGGGACGCTTGCCAGCTATGTGTCTTGGCACAAAGCTGCCATCACATAGCGAAAAGACCGGCAATTCTAGCATTTTCACGCGCTGAACGTTAGACGAAATTCACGCAAAAACAAGCACTTGGCTATTGACAAAGACAGGCTTCAGGGGTTTTCGGCAAATAATTGGCGCATCGCGGCGCTATCCGGCCTGTGCACCACGCCACGCTCGGTGACGATGGCATCAATCAGCGTATGCGGGGTGACATCGAATACCGGATTCCAGGCCGGAACGCCCTCGGCGACCGTGCGCTCGCCACGATGGCTGAGCAGCTCGGCGGCATCGCGCTCTTCGATTTCAATCAAGTCCCCAGACTTGGTTGCCATATCCACGGTGGAAGAAGCCGCCACCACCATGAACTTCACGCCGAAATGACGCGCTGCAATCGCCAGTTGCAAAGTGCCAATCTTGTTGGCGGTATCACCATTGGCGCAGATACGGTCGGCGCCGACCACCACCCATTGCACCTGGCCGGTACTCATCAGGTGCGCGGCGGCGGCATCGGCAATCAGGGTGGCGCCGATGCCATCTTGCAACAGCTCCCATACGGTCAGCCGTGCGCCCTGATTCCAGGGCCGGGTTTCACCGGCAAACACCCGTGCAATCCGGCCTTCGGCCACCCCGGCGCGAATCACCCCCAGCGCGGTGCCAAACCCTGCGGTCGCCAGCGAGCCGGTATTGCAATGGGTGAGCACGCCACTGCCCGGGGCAATCAGCGCGGCACCGGCCATGCCCATCGCCCGATTGGCGGCGAGGTCTTCATCTTCGACAAGCCGCGCCTCGGCTTCGAGCTTTTCGCGCCAGTCAGCGCCTGCCCCGGCTATTGCCTTGCGCATCCTGGCCAGCGCCCAGGCCAAATTCACCGCCGTGGGACGGGCATCATTGAGCTGCTGCATGGCAGGCGCAAGTTGCTGCAAGGCCTCACCGCCATTTTCGGCAGATACTTCGCGCGCGGCCAGCACCACGCCCCAGGCAGCGGCAATGCCAATGGCTGGCGCGCCACGCACAACCAGCGCATGGATGGCATCGGCAACCTCGGTATAACGGGTAAGCCGCAAGTATTGGCTTGCAAACGGCAGCTTGCGCTGGTCAAGCAATTCCAGGGCATCGCCACCCCAGCGAACCGGGCGGATGCGGTCGTAACGGGCATAGTCGAAAGTATTCATACCGGCATTTTAACGGCGAGCCAGCCTGCCCAAAAACAAAACGCCGGGCAGAACCCGGCGCTTTGACTGGCGGACTATGCCGCGCTCTCACCAGATGCGGAACTCGGCACGGCAGCCATGGCTGACCCACACACCATCACGGTTCCAGCCCCAGCTGCGGCCTTCGACACAGGCACCGCGGGAAAGCTGCCGGGACAGCTCCACGCCACGCGGGATATGCACGCGACAGTAATTCTGGCGGCCATTATGCGAAGCACACTGAATCAGCTGCGGCACCGGCCCATAACCACCATGCCCCCAGTTGCCGCGCAAGTCATCGCGGTCATAACGGTCATCGTCATCACGCCCCCGGTAGCGGTTGCGGTAATTGCGTGGCGCGAACTCAGCACGGCAACCGTGGTCAACCCAGACATCCCCATTGCCCACACCCCAGTTATGGCCTTCGCGGCAGCGGGTACTGGAAAGCTGTCGCACCAGGGTAACGCCATAACGGGTATCAATCCGGCAAGTATTAGGGTTGTTTCTGACCGATTCGCATATCACCGTACCGCTGCCATTGCCCCAGCGATTGCCATCTCGCCAGTCACGGTCGCGATACCTACCATCATTCCAGCCGTTGTCCCGGCCACGGTAGCGAACCTCGAATTCGGCGCGGCAGCCGTGATTGACCCAGACCGCACCACGATTGAAACCCCAGGTGCGCCCCTCGATGCAGGCAGTACGCGAAAGCTGGCGCACAAGACGCACATCTTGCACCACGCCCTGCCCGCGCCGGCACTCGCGATAACGGCCATCATGGGATTCACAAAGGAAGTGCTCACTGCCTCCCCTGTCACCACGCCAGTAGCCCGCAGCATCCTGGGCACTGGCCATAGCCGCAGCGCCATAAAGCCCTGCGACAAGCACTGCATAAAAAATCGAAGTTTTCATCAGCGGCATCTCCTTGAGTATCGAACGCTGGCTAATCCAGTGACAACTGTATGCAGCCTGGATGAACGAACCCAAAAACCACTTCAAGATTGAGGCCGCAGCTCATGTTCATTCATAAAGCAGCAAGCCGCCTTCAAATCCCAGTGCCCTCATGACGAGCGACTGCATTTGTCAAGCTGTGAAAGCTGGCGCATACAGGCGAAAATCGCCGCGCGGCAGTTGCGCCGCGTTTTTCGTATCTGCCCCATGCAAGACAAGCTCGCGCAAAAAATCGCTGCCACCATCGCCTCTGAAATCAGCGCACAGCCCGGCCAGGTTGCCGCTGCCGTGGTCTTGCTGGATGAAGGCGCCACCGTGCCGTTCATCGCCCGCTATCGCAAGGAGGTCACCGGCGGTCTGGATGACACCCAGTTACGCACGCTGGAAACACGCCTTCTCTATCTGCGCGAGATGGAAGCACGCCGCGCAGCGATTCTTGCCAGCATCGAAGAACAGGGCAAATTGAGCGATGAGTTGCGCGCCGAGATTGAGGCCGCCGACAGCAAGTCGCGGCTGGAAGACCTGTACCTGCCCTACAAACCCAAGCGCCGCACCCGCGCGCAAATTGCCCGCGAAGCCGGGCTGGAACCGCTGGCCGATGGTTTGCTGGCCGACCCGACACAAGTCCCGGAGGACTTGGCTGCGCAATTTGTCGATGCCGAAAAAGGCGTGAATGATGCCCGTGCCGCGCTGGAAGGCGCACGCGCAATCTTGCTGGAACGCTGGGGCGAAGATGCGGCGCTGCTGGGCGAGCTGCGCCAGTGGCTACAGGCCGAGGGCATCATCCGCGCCCGTGTGGTGGAGGGCAAAGAGGCCGCCGGGGAGAAATACCGCGACTATTTCGACCATGCCGAAAAGCTCGCCACGATTCCCTCGCACCGGCTGCTGGCGCTGTTCCGCGGTCGCCGCGAGGAGTTCCTCAGCCTCGACCTTGAACCAGGACTGGACACGGAGCAAGGCAATGCCTATGCCGAGGGCCGTATCGCACTGCATGCGGGCATCAGCCAGCAAGGCCGCGCTGCCGATGCCTGGCTTGGCAATGCCTGTCGCCTGGCCTGGCGCGCCAAGCTGCAACTACATCTGATGCTGGAGCTGTTCAACGAGGCGCGCGAAAAAGCCGAGGCCGAAGCGATTGAAGTGTTCGGCAGCAATCTCAAAGACCTGCTGCTGGCCGCGCCTGCCGGCGCCAAAACCGTGCTCGGCATCGACCCCGGCATCCGCACCGGCTGCAAGGTGGCGGTGGTCGATGCCACCGGCAAGCTGCTGGCCACCGATACGCTCTATCCGCACGAGCCCAAGCGGCAGTGGACGCAGTCGCTGGAGGCGCTGGGCAAACTCTGCCGCATGCATGGCGTGGAGCTTATCGCCATCGGCAACGGCACCGCCAGCCGCGAAACCGACAAGCTGGTTACCGATTTGCTGCGCCAATACCCGGATTTGCGCCTGCAAAAGATGGTGGTCAGCGAAGCCGGGGCATCGGTGTATTCGGCCTCGGAGCTGGCTGCGCGTGAATTCCCGGAGCTGGATGTTTCGCTGCGCGGCGCAGTCTCCATCGCCCGTCGCCTGCAAGACCCGCTGGCCGAGCTGGTGAAAATCGAGCCCAAAGCCATTGGCGTTGGGCAGTATCAGCACGATGTGGACCAACTGCGGCTTGCCCGCGCACTGGATGCGCGCGTGGAAGACTGCGTAAACGCCGTCGGCGTATTCGTCAATACCGCCAGCAGCGCCCTGCTTGCCCGCGTGGCCGGTTTGTCCCCGAGCGTGGCGGAGAACATCGTCATCCATCGCGATGCCAATGGCCCGTTCAAATCGCGCCGCGAGCTGCTGAAAGTGCCGCGCCTTGGCGAAAAAACCTTTGAGCAGTGCGCCGGATTCTTGCGCATCGCCGATGGCGACGAGCCGCTGGATGCCTCCGGCGTACACCCGGAAAGCTATGCGGTGGTGGAAAAAATGCTGCGCCAAACTGGCCTCGACAGCCGCAGCCTGATTGGCGATGCCCGCGCCATCCGCGCACTGCGCGCCGAGGATTATGTCGATGCGCGCTTTGGCCTGCCCACCGTGCGGGACATCCTCAAAGAGCTGGAAAAACCCGGCCGCGACCCGCGCCCGGAGTTTCGCGCCGCGCGCTTTGCCGAGGGCGTGGAAACCATCGCCGACCTGCAACCGGGCATGGTGCTCGAAGGCGTGGTCAGCAATGTCGCCGCCTTTGGCGCTTTCGTGGACATCGGCGTGCATCAGGATGGCCTGATTCATATCTCGATGCTGGCCGACAAGTTTGTCAAAGACCCGCGCGAGGTAGTGAAAGCTGGCGATATCGTCAAGGTGAAAGTGCTGGAGGTAGATGTAGCGCGCAAACGCATCGCGCTGACCCGCAGGCTGGATGAAGCCCCGGCTGCGCGCGAGACGCGCGGCAACGCCAAACGCGAGGGCAGCGAACGCAAACCCGAGCGCCGCAACAGCGCCCCGCGTCCATCGCAGCCCCCGGCCAACAGCGCCCTGGCCGATGCCTTTGCCCGCGCCCGCAAGGGCTGAAGCCGCAGATGGCCGTGATAAGCGCCACCGCACTGCCCGCCTGGAATGGCGACACCCGTGCTGCCCGCGAATTGCAGGCAGCACTGGCAAAACAAGTGGTTCTGCGTGACGGCTTCAACAAGCCACTGCGCACCGTGGCCGGGTTTGATGTCGGCTTTGAAGACGGCGGCAAAACCACGCGCGCCGCTGCGGTGTTGCTTGATGCCGCAAGCCTTGAGCCGATTGCGCAAGTCATCGCCTGCCTGCCCACGGTGATGCCGTATATCCCGGGGTTGCTGTCATTCCGCGAGCTTCCGGCATTACTCGCCGCACTGGAAAAACTGCCGCAAATACCCGACTTGTGCCTGATTGACGGCCACGGCATTGCCCATCCGCGCCGCCTGGGCATTGCCGCACATTTCGGGGTGACAACCGGCCTGCCCAGCATCGGCGTTGCCAAGAAAATCCTCATCGGCCAGCATCGCCCATTGCACGATATGCACGGCGCACATACCCCGCTGCGCGTCGATGACGGCTCAGGGCTTGGCGAGCAAATCGGCTGGGCGCTGCGCAGCAAGGTGGGCTGCCTGCCGCTATATGTTTCGCCCGGTCACCGGGTATCGATGACTTCTGCAGCCGAATGGGTGATTCACTGCCTGCGCGGCTATCGCCTGCCCGAACCCACCCGGCTTGCCGACCGCCTGGCGTCGCGCCGTTAAACCCCCATTCAGCTGTGATAACAATCACATATCAGAAATTTCCTGCCTCCATCCCCTTTACACGGCTCTGAGCGCGCTTCTATAAACCCTTGGCAGAACCATCTGGCTTGGGAGAATGAGTTGAATATTTTCAGGGCTTTGCTGACTTTGGCACTGGTTGCTGCCACCCCCGCATTGCAGGCACAACAAAGCCACTGTCCGCAGCTTGCGGCCGAATCCTCAGTGCAATGGGAAGAAAAGCAGATGCCCGACCTGACCTTCTGCCGCGCCGTGGATAGTAGTGGCAGTGAGTTATTCAGCCTGAGTCTGGCGCGTGACTATCCGTTCAAAAGCAGCCGCAGCCGCCGTGCCGAAAGCGCCAGCATCAATGGCAGCAGCACCTATTGGTATCGCGCTGAAATCGCTACCCGCAGCGGCATCGAAGCGCGCGAGACGGCCATCAGGCTGGCCGATGGCCGCGATGCCTATTTCAATGTGCAGGCAGAGTCTGCCGAAGCACTGGCACCGATATTCAATCTCATCAGCCGCCTGTCGTTCTGATGCTCATTAACGCCGGGTTATCCGCCAGGCGCGGTGGATGCGGCTGTTGCGGGCAAAATCCGGCGGGATGCTGCTGGCGCTGATGTCCTCGATATGGCAAATGTCGGCCAGTGCCGCTTCGTCCAGTTTGAAACGGCGGAAGTTGTTGGAGAAATACAGAACCCCGCCTTCGGCCAGACAGGCCACGGCCGCCTGAATCAGCCGCACATGGTCGCGCTGCACATCGAAGTCATCGGCGCGCTTGGAGTTTGAAAACGTCGGCGGGTCGCAAAAAATCAGGTCATACCGGCCCTGCTCGGCCTCCAGCCAGGCCAGGGCATCGGCCTGGACAAGCCGGTGCTGGCTGCCGGAAATGGCGTTTTCCTTGAGGTTGTCCAGCAGCCACTGCAAATAGGTGCCGGAAAGGTCAACGCTGGTGGTCGATGCCGCGCCCGCCACCGCTGCCTGCACCGTGGCCACGCCGGTGTAGCAGAACAGGTTCAAAAAATGTTTGCCGCGCGCCTCGGAAGCCATGCGTGCGCGCAATGGGCGATGGTCGAGAAACAGCCCGGTATCGAGGTAGTCAAACAGGTTAACCCGCAGCCGCGCCGCGCCTTCGCGCACCGCCATGAAGCTGTCGGTATCGGCCATGCGGCCATATTTGCTGCCGCCCTTGCCAGTGGTGCGGGTCTTGGTGGCCACACGCTCACGGGGCACGGCAAACACCTTGCGGGCAGCGGCCAGAATTTCGCCAAAACGCTTGCGGGTGATGTGCTCGGGGATGGCCGCAGGCGCTGCGTATTCCTGCACATGCAGCCAAGTCTCGCCACTGTCGGCCGCACGATAAACGTCGATGGCGGCGGCGTATTCGGGCAGGTCAGCATCATAGGCGCGGAAGCAGTCGATGCCTTCGCGCTTGAGCCAGTTCTTCAGCTTGCGCAGGTTTTTCTCCAGCCGGTTGGCCAGCATCTGCGCACCCTCGGACAGCGGTCGCTCGACGGCCTGTTGCAGGCGCTCAGGAAGGATTTCATCCACTGCCAGCAGGCTGCATTCAATCGGGCCGTTGAATAGCCGGTAACGCTTGCGGGCATGCAGCCCGGTGGCGCGCGCCAGAGCCTCATCGCCGCACAGCAGGCTGGCGCCGCCTTCGGGCAGCCAGCGTTTCAGGGCATCGCCCAATTGGCGGTACAAGCTGGCATCGGCGGCAAGGCGGGCATCATAGGGCGGGTTGCAGACTGCCAGCGCGTTGCTCCGTGTCACAGCCTCAGGCGGCAATGGCGGCTGCCAGGCCTGGACATCTTGTGTGTCCCAATGCAGATACCCGGCCACGCCTGCGGCCTCGGCATTGCGTCGGGCGCTGGCGATGGCGCGCGGGTCGATGTCGTTGCCGAAAAACACCGGGCGCAAATTCTCCCGCCCCTGTCGTTCGCGGCTGAGCGCCTCGGTATGCAGCCGGTGCCAGCCGTCGCGGTCAAAGCCCTTCCAGTAACTGGGCAGCGCCAGGCCGTGGCGCAGCAGACCGGGCGCCACATCGGCCGCCATCAAGGCGCCTTCAATCAGCAGGGTGCCGCTGCCGCACATCGGGTCGAGCAAGGCGCCGCCTGCCTGATAGCGCGCCGGCCAGCCGCCGCGCGCCAGTACCGCAGCGGCCACGGTTTCTTTCAGTGGCGCCTGATGCTGCTCGCTGCGCCAGCCACGGCGGTGCATCGGCCCGCCGGAGAGGTCAACGGCAATAAGCGCCCTGCCCCTGCGTATCACCAAATTCAGGCGCAAATCCGGCTGCGCCGCATCCACCGAGGGACGCTGGCCGGTGGCTTCGCGCAGGCTGTCCACCACCGCGTCTTTCAGCCGCTGTGCGGCAAAGCGGGCATGGGTGATATCTGCACCGGAGACATGTGCATCCACGGCGAGTGTCATGTCCGCATCCAGATGTGCCTGCCAGTCGATGTTGCGGGCATGCGCGTACAACTCGGCCTCGCTCTGGCAGGCAAAATCCGCCAGCGGCCAGAGAATGCGGCTGGCAAAACGCGACCACAACACCGCGCGCTGCGCCAGCTCCAAACTGCCCTCGACATTCACCCCGGCCTGGGTGGCGGTGGCCTGCACCGCGCCCAGCGCCTGCAATTCATCGGCCAGAAGATATTCCAGCCCCTTGCCGCAACTGGCAAAAAAACGCGAAGTCATTACAAGCCCGCCAGCAATGCAGCAAAAGCCAGCTTGCTGGTTTCCACATGCTCGCTCAGGCGATGGGCATCATCCACCAGCAACAGCCGGTCACGTCGCGCCTGTGCCCACATCACCACTTCATCAGCCGCAATCAGCTCATCGCGCCAGCCGTGGATGATGGAGGTCGGCACCTCCGCCGCCTGCAAAGGTTGTGCCTGTCCCATGCGAATCGGCGGTGCCATCAAAAACAGCCCGACCACCGGCACTTGCAGTGATACCAAGCCGGAGATGTAAGCGCCCAGACTCGAGCCTGCCAGCACCACCGGGCCGCGCTGCGCAGCATCCAGCGCCAGCGCGTGCAGGCGCTCAATGCGCGCTGGCACATTGCCCAACGGGCTGACGTCGCGCTGTGCGTCCAAGTCGGTATAGTCCGGGCGCTCATGCGTCCAGCCCAGCGCCTCGGCCGCTTCGGCCAGTGCAGTGACCTTGGTGGCATCCGGGCCGCTTTCAAAGCCGTGGGAAAGAATGCAGTGACCGATATTCATCATGCCGACAATGCTAGCATCCACGCATGATTTCGCCCGAATTTTCCATCGTCCAGCGCCCGCTTTCCTATGTGGAAAACTTGGGGCTTCGTGCGCTTTCCGACATCCGCCTGGTGGTAGTGCATTGCACAGAACTGCCCGACCTTGCCATGGCGCGCGAATATGGCGAGCGCATCCTGTACCCGCAGTCGCAAACCGGCAATAGCGGGCATTTCTATATCGACCGCGATGGCCGGATGGAACAATGGGTGCCGGAAAACCGCATCGCCCACCATGTGCGCGGCCATAATGCCCATTCGGTCGGCATCGAGCTGTGCAACATCGGCCGCTATCCCGACTGGCTGGACTCACGTCATCAAAGCATGGATGCGCCGTATACCGATGCGCAAATCAAGGCACTGATGGCGCTAGTGGCGCAGCTTGAGCAGCGCCTCCCCAATCTTGCCCATATCAGCGGCCATGAAATGCTCGATACCGAGCACGTCCCGGCCAGCGACAACCCGGAAATACAGGTACGGCGCAAACGCGACCCCGGGCCGATGTTTCCCTGGGACAGACTGCTCGCCGCCTGCCGCCTGCGGCTTGTTGAGTCTTAGATGTAAAGTCCCGCCGTTAACTGGCTCGGATGAATTTTGAACAATTCAGGCTGGGAGTCCCACTGTTTGCAGATGAATTCGTAGGGTGTCAGTCCCTTTAGCGTCTTGAGCCTGCGCGCGAAGTTGTAGGCGTCAATAAAGCTGGCCAGATGTTGCTGCAGCTGTGCGTGGTCGTCGTAATGAAAGCGCTTGACAGTGGCCTCCTTGATGGTTCGGTTCATGCGCTCGACCTGTCCATTCGTCCAGGGATGCTTGACCTGGGTCAGGCGATGTTCGATGCCATGTTCTTGGCACACCCGGGTGAAGATGTGCGCAAAGCTGTAGCGGTCACAACTGCGATGGGTGAACTGGATGCCGTTGTCAGTCAGCACCGTATGGATGTGGTAGGGCACGGCATCCATCAGCTTGCGCAGAAACTGCGCGGCTACCATCTTGGTGGCGCGGCCATGCAGTTCGGCAAAGGCAAACTTGGACGTTCTATCAATGGCCACAAAGAGGTACAGCTTGCCTTCGGCGGTATGCACCTCGGCGATATCGACATGGAAGTAACCGATGGGATAGCGCTTGAAGTGTTTTTTGACGGGCTTGTGGTCTTGCGGCTCAGGCAGCCGGGAGTGCCATGGCGCTTCAGGCAGCGATGCAGGGAAGAGCGGGTCAGATGCGGGATAGTGGGCTGCAAGGCATACAGACAGTCATCCAGCGGCAGCAGGGTGTGCTTGCGAAAAGCGACGATGGCGGCAGGACAAACTCGCATCGCTGCGCGCTGCCTTCATCCATTGGTCACTGCGGTACTCGGCGCGTCCGAACAGGGCGAAAAATCAAAAGCCACAGCCATAGCCGCATCATCATTCAACCCACACCCAGCCCCTGTATCGCGGCGATGAGTTCAGGGTCGAAACCGCCAAGGCGGGCAAAATGTTTTCCGCGCTGCACATAATCGCGGTAAGCGCCGAAGCTGGGCGCGCCGGGGGAGAGCAGCAGAACGCCCTCGCCTTGCAGCATCTGTTTTGCAGCCTCCACGGCTGCGGGCAGGTCATTTGCCGCAGCCAGCTTCATACCGTTTTCTACAGCCAGCGGCGCCAGCAATGCGTGGATGCGCGCGCCATTTGCGCCCAGGGTGACAATGCCATGCGGGGGGCGAGTGCGGACGCCATTGGCAAAGGCTTGCCAGTCCAGCCCGCGGTCATGGCCGCCAACCAGCACCACGGTTTTTTCATCCTTGAATACCTCCAGCGCCGCCAGCGTGGCGTGCGGAGTGGTGCTGATGGAGTCGTTGACCCACAGCACGCCGTCAATGCGTCCCAGCGTTTGCAGGCGGTTGGGCAGTGGCATGAAGGTTTCGGCCTGCGGCGCAAGCGCCACGGCATCCAATCCCAGCACGTCCAGCGCGGTCAGCACCGCGCACAGGTTGCCACGGTTATGCCGTCCCGGCAGCGGCAGGCGGCGGGTATCGAGCACACAATGTTCAGCACGATATAGCGTATCGCCGCGCAAATGCCAGCCATCGGGCTGGCCGTACCAGTGGATGATGGTGTCGGGCAAGTCAAGCGCTGCAAGCTGCGCATCATTGACGTTCAGCACTGCGTGCTGTGGACGGGCGCCGGTGAGCAGCGCCAGCTTGTCCTCGACATAGCGCGCCTGAGAGCCATGCCAGTCCAGATGCTCGGGAAAGAGATTGGTGACTACCGCAAGCTGCGGGCGCACACCGCTCTCAGCCACATCGCGAGTCTGATAGCTGGACAACTCCACCACCCATTGCTCGGCGCGGGTATCCAGCAACTCCAGTAACGGCAGACCAATATTGCCGGCCAATGCAGTGCGCTGCCCGGCAGCGCGCAAAAGATGCGCGAGCAGGGCGCTGGTGGTGCTCTTGCCCTTGGTGCCGGTGACGCAGCAGATGGACTCATCGGCCGCACGCTCGGCAAACCACAACCCGGTGCCGCCGATAAAGCGCGTGCCGCGCGCACGGGCAAAACTGGCTGGCTCGGCATAGGGGCTGATGCCGGGGGATTTCACCACCCAGTCAAACTGCGCCAACTGCTCGCCACTGGCCTCAAACGCAAACGACAGCCGCGCATCGCCCAGTTGCGCCGCATCGGCGGCTTCGGCCTGATTGCAAAACAGCGTCAGCGCAAGCTCGGGCAGGCGGCTGCGCACTGCCTGCCAGGCGGCGCGGCCTTCCCTGCCCCAGCCCCAAAGCGCGACGCGCTGGCCTTCAAGCTGCGAAATCTGCACGGATGCGCTCCCAGAGTGCAGGCGGAATGCGGTGCTCGCCAGCGGGGGTGAGCAGTGCTTCCAGCGACAAGTCCTCGCCCTGCAACTGCGGGGCGATTTCCCTGGCGAAACGGCGCACCAGCGCATCCTCCTGCCACTCCGGACGCTCGGCCAGCGCCGCCATCGCCGCACGCGATTCGCGCGCTTCGCCGACGCATTCGAACGGCTTGTGATCGTGGTATTCCATCAAGGCATCAAAACCCGCCTGCTCGCTTTCGGCATCCAGCAAGTTGCGGCCAAAAATGGCGGTCAGACGCGGCTTGGGCATGAACGGGGCAAGTGCCAGAAACACGAAATGGCACTTCGGGCAGACCCCGCACCAACGGCTGGCCGGGCGCTCGCCAAGGATATGGAAATTGCGGTTGCAGCTGGAAAAATGCGCATCGTAATGGCTGCCTTTGGCAAACTGCCGCGCCACCGCCAGCTCGCTCAAGGGCCGCAGCAGCGAGTAGTAATGCAGGTCGGCGGCCACATGCTGCGCGACATGCTCGCCAAAGCGGCGCTCGAAATCCCAGCCCTTCGACCACTGGTGGTTCACTTCGCCGCTGCCTGCAATCAGGCTGCCGTAGCTGGCCGAGCGTTCATTGGAAAACACCACCTGGTCGGCATCGGTCAGGATGGCGGCCACCACCATGATGGCGGAATTGATGGCCGTCACCGGAATATGCCCATTCCATGCGCCCTGGCGATTCGCCTCGAAAAGCTCGGGGGCAAGCTGGCGGCTGATATTGAGCGTGGCCAGCCCGGTATGTTCGGCACAGGCGCGAATCAGTTGCGAGTTGCCAATCCAGGTCACGGTTTGCGACTCCCCGGCGCGGCGCAGGGTTTCGATGGACACCAGCGAGTCCTTGCCGCCGCCAATGGCCACCAGCGCGTGCTGGCGCAGGCCAAGCGCAGGCGCCTGCGGCAGTGCTTGGCCCGCACGCGGGAAGCGGATGCGCGCGCGCAAATCCAGCCCATTGCGATAGGCGAATTCACCCAGCCCCTGCAAATAGATAGTGTCCAGCAGCGCGGCGCTGGCCTCATCCAGTTGCGTGTATTCCACGCGGATTTCGCCCGGCACCGCCGCCTTGTAATAGCTCACCCCGGCAATCAGGTGCAGCAGGGTCAAGGCCTGCTGCAATGCCCCGGCGCGCGTCTCATCCAGCACAAACGGCGCACCGGGGATGCTGATGCGCTCAATCCATTCTGCGCCATCGTCAAAGGCATATACCAGCTCAATGCTGCCGCTGGACAAGTCCATGTCACGGCGCACAAAACGAAACACGCGCATCTGGTCGCGCCCGAAACTACTCATTCACGCTTTCTCCTCAATCCAGCACATGCTCCTGCGGCAAGGCGCGCAGGTTGTAGTGGCTGGCCATCACATAGCCATAGGCGCCGGCATCGGCAACCAGGATTACATCGCCCTCGGCGGTAGCCGCCGGCAGCTCGCGGCCGTGCCCCAGCACATCGCCGCTTTCGCAAATCGGCCCGACCACATCAAAACTGCACGTGCGCGCATCCTCCAGCCGCGAGAGATTGCGGATGTCATGCCAGGCCTCATACAGGGCAGGGCGCAGCAGCGCATTCATGCCCGCATCCAGGCCAACGCGGCGCACGCCTTCTTTTTCCACCACCTGGGTGACATGGCTGAGCAGCACGCCGCACTGCGCCACCAGAAACCGTCCCGGCTCGATGGCGATGCGATAGCGCGGGAAGGCCGCCTTGACCTCGGCCACGGCGCGAGCCCAGCCGTCCAGGTCAAATTCATCATCTTCGGGCTGATAGGGAATCGGCAGGCCGCCACCCAGATTCAATGTTTCGATGGTGCCAATGCCATCGGCCAGGGTAGCAAGCTCTGCCTGCACCCCTGCCCAGTGCGCGGGCGACTGGATGCCGCTGCCCAGATGCGCATGCAGCCCGGTGATGCGCATGTCCAGCGCACGCGCCTTGTCGACAAAAGCCTCGATACGCGCCAGCGGCAGGCCGAACTTGGAGGCGCTGCCCCCGGTGACCACCTTGGCGTGGTGACCATCGCCACGCCCAAGGTCCACGCGCAACCAGATTTCCCTGTCGGCAAACAGTTCCGGCCAGTTGTGCAGCGCCTCCAGATTGTCCAGTGTCAGACGCACGCCACGCGCCAGCGCGGCCTGATATTCGGCACGCGGTGCAAAGCTCGGGGTAAACAACACATCCGCAGGCTGCAAGCCCGGTACCTGGGCAAAGGCATGCTCGATTTCCGCCAGCGACACGCATTCAAACCCGAAACCCGCCTCATGCAGCGCACGCAAAATGGCCGGATGCGGATTGGCCTTGATGGCGAAATAGCGCCGCTCCACCGCCTCCACAGCCTTGAGCTTGGCCGCCTGCGCGCGCAAGGTCGGCAGGTCATATACATAGCGCGGCGTGCCTTCGGCGGCGCAGGCCAGTAACTCGGCGCGGCGGCTTTGCCACCACTTCGGCAGCGGCGGTTTTTGCGCCTCATTCAGCCGGTGCCAACTGCTGCCAAATACATGCTTCTCCCGCACCGGCATGGCGCCGCTTTTTATCAACTCGGCATGCAGGTGCGGTATCAGGCCATCGGCATCGATCTCGTCAATGACGAAGGTCAGGTTAAGGTCATTGGAGGACTGCGAAATCAGGTGCACGCGCTCCTGCCCAAAGCGCGCCCAAACGCTTGAGAGCTTGTGCAACAGTGAACGCATGCCGCGTCCCACCAGGGTGATGGCCGCGCAGGAGCTAATCACCTTCACCCGGCACACCCTGGTCAAATCTTCGGACAGGCGCGAGAGCACATCGGTGGTCATCAGGTTTTCGCTCGGGTCCAGCGATACCGTGACATTGGTTTCCGAGGAGCCAATCAGATCTACCGACAGGCCATGGCGCTTGAATCGCTCGAAAATATCGGCCATGAAGCCGACCTGCTGCCACATGCCGATGGACTCCATCGATACCAGCACGATGCCGTTACGGCGGCTGATAGCCTTCACGCCCGGCACGGTGGCGGCACGCTCGTCGATGCGCGTGCCGGGAAACTCCGGCCTTGAGGTGTCCAGAATCGCCATCGGCACCCGCGCCTCGCGGCAAGGGCCGATCGCACGCGGATGCAGCACTTTGGCGCCGGTGGTGGCAATCTCCTGCGCCTCGGCATAATCCAGCCGCGCCAGTACGCGCGCATCCGGCACTTCGCGCGGATTGGCACTGAACATGCCCGGCACATCGGTCCAGATTTCCACGGCATCGGCAGCCAGCAACGCACCGAAATACGCGGCCGACGTATCCGAGCCGCCACGCCCCAGAATCGCCGTACCGCCATCGGGGTGACGGGCGACAAAGCCCTGGGTAATCAACATCCGCTGCGGCTGCGCGGCAAAACGCTGGCGCCATGCTTCATCCGCATGACGCTGGCAGTTCACCGACAGCCGCCCGGCCCAGTCGCTCTGGTTGGGCATGGCAATGGCCGATAGCCAATCGCGTGCATCGCACCAGCCCAAGTCCAGCCCCTGCGCACGCAGATAGGCCGCGCCGAGCGTGGAAGAAAGCAGCTCGCCCTGCGCCAATACTTCTGCCTGCCAGTCAAGGCTGCGGCGGGCCGCACGCGCATCGCAGGCCAGGGCTTGCAAGGCTGCAAGACGCTCAGCCAGCACCGTGTCTGCATCCAGCGCCAACGCCTTGGCAAAGTCCAGATGCCGGTCAACAAGCTCGGCGACATGGGCGGCGATATTCTCGCCCTGCGCAATCGCCTGCAACTGGTTGGTCACCCCCGAAAGCGCCGATACCACCACCAATACCCGGCCATGCTGCGCCCGCGCAGCGGCAATGCGGCCAATATTGTCCCAGCGCGCCCGCTGCGAAACACTGCTGCCACCGAACTTCAAAACCCGCCAAGTGGCGGCATGGGAGATGGACGACATTAAAATGACCCGGCACTAGTCGCATTCTGGAAAGAGCCCCATTTTATGAGCAAATACAGCCCGCGCCCGCGTCCTTTCATGCAACTTGATGTTTTTGCCCACCGCCCCGGTGTGGGCAACCCGCTGGCCGTAGTGCTCGATGGCGAGGACTTGAGCGATGCCGACATGCAGGCCATCGCCCGCTGGACCCGGCTACCGGAAACCACCTTCGTACTGCCCGCCAGCGCCAGCGACAGCAGCTATCGGCTGCGCATGTTCAGCCCTGCCCGCGAAGTGCCGTTTGCCGGCCATCCCAGCGTCGGCACCGCCCGTGCCGTGCTGGCAGCCGGGCTTGCCCAGCCCCGCGATGGCATTTTGGTGCAGGACGGCATTGCCGGAAAACTGCCACTGAAAGTCAGTGGTGAAGCTGAAAACCCCAGCATCGCCATCCGTACCCCGCGCGCGCGACTTGTGGAAACCACAAGCGCCTGCGACCGGCGCTTTGGCAGCGCACTGGCCGCACTCAAGCTGGGCGAATTGCCGCCCGCGCTGATGGACGGCGGCCGCCGCTGGTGGCTGGTGGAAGTGGCTGACGAGGCCGGCCTGCGCGCCGCCACACCCGACTGGCAAGCCATTGCCGCCCTGGCACAAGCGACCAACAGCATGGGCATCTGCGCCTATGCCCGCAGCCAGAATCCGGACTACGAACTGGCAGTGCGCGCCTGGGTCGGCAATGGCTCCCCATTTGAAGACGCCGCCTCCGGTGCGGCCAATGCCACCCTCGCTGCCTGGCTGGCACAGCAAGATGCCCTGCCCGGCGACAAGCCCAGCTATCGCGTCAGCCAGGGGCGGGAAATCGGCTTTGACGCCCAGCTTGTGCTTTCGGTGGATGAGGCCGGCGATATCTGGTCGGGCGGCAAAGTGGCCTGCGTGATTCGCGGTGAAATGTTTTGGTAAAACCTGAATAGGCAGTGCAACGGCTATTCAGGATTTTTCTGCCCAAAAACCTGCCAAAAACGCTTGGCTCGGAGACAAGGCCTGTTCTACATTGGGCTGCCGGTCAACGCCGCGCATCTCAAACCATTGACATAAGGAACATCAAACCCATGGCCACGAAGAAAGCTGCTGCGCCGAAAAAAACCACCACTGCCAAAACCGCTGCCAAAAAGGCAAGCCCGGTGAAAGCCGCGCCGAAAAAGGCCGCTGCCAAAACCATGAAACCGATTGCCGAAGTGCTGACCAAATCGGCACTGGTTGCGCATCTTGCCGAACACGCCGAAGTCGCCAGCAAGGATGTCAAAGCCGTGCTGGCTGCACTGGAGTCCACCATCCATGCCTCGGTACACAAAAAGGGCGCGGGCGCCTTCACCCTGCCGGGACTTTTCAAAATCAAGGTAGTCAAGGTGCCGGCCAAACCCAAACGCAAAGGCATCAACCCGTTTACCAAGGAAGAACAGGTATTCGCCGCCAAACCGGCCTCGGTCAAAGTCAAGCTGCAACCTTTGAAAAAGCTCAAGGACGCCGCCGCCTGATTCGCCCGGCAGCGCCGCAAAAACCGGAGTCACTGGCTCCGGTTTTTCATTGCGCACTTTACAAGCGGAATCCAGTTAAACATGGGTTAAACGAGTTTTTCGGCAGCTGCCAAGCCCTTGTTTTGTTGTTGAAACCTGCCGCTTTGTCCCCACGTTTGAGGTATTGCGGTTCGCCGCCTTTCAACTTCAAAACTTATGCGAATGGACAAACTCACTACGCGCTTCCAGCAGGCGATTGCCGATGCGCAATCGCTGGCTGTGGGGCGTGATAACAGCCTGATTGAACCTGCCCATTTGTTGCTGGCACTGATTGACCAGCAAGGCGGCAGCAGCCGTGCATTGCTGGCGCAGTCCGGCGTCAATGTGCCGGCATTGCGCACACGTCTTGTGGCGCTGCTCGATGCGCTGCCCAAAGTCAGCGGCCAGGCCGGGCAAATCAGTATCAGCAATGACTTGGCACGGCTTTTCAATATCACCGACAAACTGGCGCAGCAGCGTGGTGATGCCTTTATCGCCAGCGAACTGTTCCTGCTGGCCGCACTGGACGACAGCGGCGAGACCGGCCGTGCCCTGAAGGCCGCAGGTATCGACAAGCAAGCACTGGAAACGGCCATTGACCATATGCGAGGAGGGGAAAGCGTGCAAAATGAAAATGCCGAAGACCAACGTCAGGCACTGGAAAAATACTGTGTGGACCTCACCGCCCGTCACGAGAAGGGCAAGCTGGACCCGGTGATTGGCCGCGACGAGGAAATCCGCCGCTGCATCCAGGTGCTGCAACGGCGCACCAAGAACAACCCGGTGCTGATTGGCGAGCCGGGCGTGGGCAAGACCGCGATTGTCGAAGGCCTGGCGCAGCGCATTGTCAATGGCGAAGTGCCCGAAGGCCTGCGCGGCAAGCGCGTGCTCAGCCTGGACATGGGCGCGCTGATTGCCGGGGCGAAATTCCGCGGCGAGTTTGAAGAGCGCCTGAAGGCGGTACTGAACGACCTGGCCAAGAGCGAGGGGCAAATCATCCTGTTCATCGACGAGCTGCACACCATGGTCGGCGCGGGCAAGGCCGATGGCGCGATGGATGCGGGCAATATGCTCAAACCCGCACTGGCACGCGGTGAGTTGCACTGCATTGGCGCCACCACGCTGGACGAATATCGCCAGTACATCGAAAAAGATGCCGCGCTGGAGCGCCGCTTCCAGAAGGTATTTGTCGGCGAGCCGAGCGTGGAGGACACCATCGCCATCCTGCGCGGGCTGAAAGAAAAATATGCCGTGCATCACGGCGTGGAAATCACCGACCCGGCCATCGTCGCTGCCGCCACGCTCTCCAACCGCTATATCAGCGACCGGCAATTGCCGGACAAGGCCATCGACCTGATGGACGAGGCCGCCAGCCGCATCCGCATGGAAATCGACTCCAAACCCGAGGAGCTCGACCGCAAGGAGCGCCGCCTGATTCAGCTGAAAATCCAGCGCGAAGCCTTGAAAAAAGAGAAGGATGCCGAAAGCCAGAAGCGCCTTGCCGAGCTGGAAGAGCAAATCGGCACTCTGGAGCGCGAATATCAGGATTTGGAAGAAATCTGGAAGGCGGAAAAAGCCACCTTGCAGGGCGCGACCAAGATCAAGGAACAGATTGAACAGGCCCGCCTACAACTGGAAGCCGCGCAGCGCCAGCAGGATTTTGCCCGGATGAGCGAGTTGCAATATGGCCGTATCCCGGCGCTGGAAAAACAGCTCAAGGCTGCGCAGGAAGCCGAAACCACTGGCTTCAAGCTGTTGCAGGACAAGGTGACCGCCGAGGAAATCGCCGAAGTGGTCAGCCGCTGGACCGGCATTCCGGTGAGCAAGATGCTCGAAGGCGAACGCGAAAAACTGCTGCGCATGGAAGCGCATCTGCATGAGCGCGTGGTGGGTCAGGAAGAGGCCGTGAAGGTGGTGTCCGATGCGGTACGTCGCTCGCGCGCTGGGCTGTCCGACCCGAACCGCCCGTCCGGCTCGTTCCTGTTTCTCGGCCCCACCGGGGTCGGCAAGACCGAGCTGACCAAGGCTCTGGCCGATTTCCTGTTCGACTCGCAGGATGCGATGGTGCGCATCGACATGAGCGAATTCATGGAGAAGCACTCGGTCGCCCGCCTGATTGGCGCGCCGCCGGGCTATGTCGGCTACGAAGAAGGCGGCTATCTCACCGAGGCCGTGCGCCGCCGCCCGTACAGCGTGATTCTGCTGGACGAAGTGGAAAAGGCGCATCCGGATGTGTTCAACATCCTGCTGCAAGTGCTGGACGATGGCCGCCTGACTGACGGCCAGGGGCGCACCGTAGACTTCCGCAATACCGTCATCGTGATGACCTCCAACCTTGGCAGCCACCAGATTCAGGAGCTGGCCGGGGACAATTCGGCGGAAGGCTATACACAGATGAAGGCCGCGGTGATGGGCGTGGTGCAGGCGCATTTCCGTCCCGAGTTCATCAACCGCCTGGACGACATCGTGGTGTTCCACCCGCTGGACAAGGCCGGCATCAAGGCCATCGCCCGCATCCAGATGCGCGGTCTGGAAAAGCGTCTGGCCGAGCGCAGCCTGGCCTTGCAACTTTCCGATAATGCCTACGAGCTGCTTGGCAATATCGGCTTTGACCCGGTGTATGGCGCACGCCCGTTGAAGCGCGCCATCCAGCAGCAACTGGAAAACCCGCTGGCACAGCGCATTCTGGCGGGCGACTTCGCCCCGGGTGACACCATTGCTGTCGATGCCGAAGGCGGCAAGCTGATATTCCACAAAGCCGCCAGCGCCGCATAAGTGCAGACAGCAACACCCTGGCGCCGTGACTCAGATGCCTGTGTCACGGCGCTCGCGCAGCACAAAGGCAAGATATCGGGTATCAAGCGTCATATTGTAGCCACCAGTCAGGGCTTGCCGCATGCCATCGCAGTGACAACCCGGCGCATTCGCAGGATCGGCTCAGGCGACGGGTGTGCACCTGGATTAGATGCGGCACCACCTCGCGCTTCTGCGCCGGCCCTACAGTTTTTTGCGTTCAAATCCTTCATGGCAGCGTTATCGAGTGCCAGCTCGGCATACAGCCGCTTAAGCCTGGCATTCTCGGCCTCCAGGTCTACTCGGAGGCCTCAAGGCCGCCGTACTTCGACTTCCACTTGTGAGGTCGGCACGCTGATAACGGACTGCCGGCAGATATCCTTGACAGCGACACCGGCATCGGCCTGCTTGAAGATGGAGACAATCTGGGTTTTTAGGCGTAAGGTCTCATGCTTTAATGGCTCCATCTTATCCCCCGAATGGAAGGAAGCACTATGGGGTCAGGTACTCCATGCACGCGCCACCACGACAGAGGCAACCCGTCGAGCAATACAAGAGAGTCAAGAGCGCTTGAAAGCGCTCGCCAAGCGCTATGGCATCAATCCCAAGACGGTGGCCAAGTGGAAGAAACGCACTTCGGTGGCTGACCTGCCCACCGGACCCAAGCAACCGCGCTCGACCGTGCTATCCATCGAGGAGGAGGCCGCCATCGTCGCCTTTCGCAAGCACACCCTGCTGCCGCTGGATGACTGTCTGTATGCCTTGCAGCCCACTATCCCGCATCTGACCCGCTCTTCCCTGCATCGCTGCCTGAAGCGCCATGGCACTCCCGGCTGCCTGAGCCGCAAGACCACAAGCCCGTCAAAAAACACTTCAAGCGTTATCCCATCGGCTATTTCCATGTCGATATCGCCGAGGTGCATACCGCCGAAGGCAAGCTGTACCTGTTTGTGGCCATTGACAGAACGTCCAAGTTTGCTTTTGCCCAACTGCATGGCCGCGCCACCAAGATGGTAGCCGCGCAGTTTCTGCGCAAGCTGATGGATGCCGTGCCCTACCACATCCATACGGTGCTGACTGACAACGGCATCCAGTTCACCCATCTCAGTTGTGACCGCTGCAGCTTTGAGCACATCTTCACCCGGGTGTGCCAAGAACATGACATCGAGCACCGCCTGACCCAGGTCAAGCATCCCTGGACGAATGGACAGGTCGAGCGCATGAACCGAACCATCAAGGAAGCCACCGTCAAGCGTTTCCACTACGACGATCACGCACAGCTGCAGCAGCACCTGGCCAGCTTCATGGACGCCTACAACTTCGCCTGCAGGCTCAAGACGCTAAAGGGACTGACACCCTACGAATTCATCTGCAAACAGTGGGATTCCCAGCCTGAATTATTCAAGGGGCTTAGGAAGCAAACATGTGTTGACAACATGCTAACTTCTTGAAATGCCAAGCAAAAATAGATATTACCGTCACTCAAAAATCAGTAAGGCCAAGTTTCGACGTCTTTTGCGTCTGTTTGCCATGGATTTGACCGCCACGGATGCCGCGCAGT
>NWQQ01000037.1 GCA_002798255.1 Lysobacteraceae bacterium NML95-0200 | reverse complement strand
GCACGAATCCTTCACAGAACGCCTTCAACACGACCAAGCTGCATCGCATGCTTCTGACCTTCAAAGGGCTCCCAGCATGCCATTGAAAAACCCCGTGCCAAAAACACGGGGTTTGTCAGCGGTCTGAGCTTTCTTCCAGAAAGCTGATTTTCAATTTCTATTGAAAACGAGCAGATAAGTTTTCAAGCCCCGCGTCACCAAGGGATTGCGGGGAAATACATGGATTTGTCAATCAACTGGCATAGTCCGCACGATAGCGCTCAAAGGCAGCGATGGCATCCTCCACTGTCACCAGGTCCATTACACCGTCATATTCAATCTTGGTGCCCCATTTCAGTGCGCTGGCCGGTTTGCCCAGATGCGCACGGGCGGCATCGTCGTAGCGGTCAACACAGTAGCGAATATCCGAATACGGGCCGCTGCGCCGCGGGTTGCTGGCCGCGTGCAGTCCCAGCACCTTGGTCCCCATGGCATTGGCGATATGCATGGGGCCAGAGTCGGGGGTCACCAACAGGTTGGCGCGCGCCAGCAGGGCAGGCAATTGCTTCAGTGTGTCTTTGCCAATCAAGTCCAGAATCGGTGCTTGGCACTGGGCGATGATGGCATCGCCGGTTTGCCGCTCCAGTTCGCTACGGCCACCGCACAGCACGATGCGCCAGCCTTGGGCAGCCGCATGGTCAGCCAGCGCCGCATAACGCTCGGCACGCCAGTTGCGCCGGGCATGGCTGGAGCAAGGTGAAATCATCAGCACCGGTCGGCCATCATCCGGCCATTGCTCGGCCGCCCACTCAAAAGCCGCTTGCGGCATGGCCAAATCCCAGACTGGCGGCAGTGGCTGTAGTCCCAACGGCTCGCAAAAACTGCCAATGGCATCGAGCACATGGATACCGGGGCGGTCGGCAATCCGTTCGTTGATAAACAGGCCATGCAAGTCTTTGGAGCGCGATTTGTCATAGCCAATGCGCCGCCGCGCCGGAATGAAGGCCGAGAGCAGGTTAGCGCGTGCGGCCACTTGCATTTGCAGCAGGACATCGAATTTTTCTCGGCCAAGTTCACGGCGCAGCGCACGCATTCCGGCCAGCCCGGTTTTTTTGTCGTATTCGACAAAACGCACCCCCGAAAGTCCCGACAGCAAGCGGTGCTCGCCCTTGCCAATGACCCAGGTGATTTCGGCTGCTGCAAAAGCGCTGCGCAAAGTGTGCAGCAGCGGCAGCACATGGGTGACATCACCCAGCGCGGACAGGCGCAGCAGGCAGATGGACTGGGGGGCAGAAGGTGAAAGATTCACTTGTTAGACTCATGGCATGTCAAGGCGCGAACTCAACGAAATATTGCAACCATTCCGTGATGCGCAGGGCGAAGGCGCCATTGTGTTCGACACGGAGGCTTGCGGGCAAACCCCCACGCCCGATTGGTTCTGCCCATCGCATTGGGGCGATGCCGCGCAGCCGGTGGGGCAAGGTGGACGCGGCGCGGCCTGGTTTATCGATGGCGAGCACGGGCAGATGGTATTGCGTCACTATTTGCGTGGCGGACTGGTGGCGAAATTAAGCCGCGATACGTTTGTCTGGCAGGGGCGCGACAGCGTACGCAGCTTTGCCGAGTTCCGGCTATTGCAACGCCTGCTCAGCCTCGGATTGCCAGTGCCGCGCCCGGTCGCGGCGTTTTATCGCCGGCATGGCCTTGGTTATCGCGCCGCCATCTTGTTGCAGCGGCTTGCAGGCGTGGAGACATTGGCACATCTGATTGCGCGCGAGGGAGATGCGGCGCCCTGGCAGGAAACCGGACGCCTGATTGCCCGTTTTCATCGTGTCGGCTTGAACCATGCCGACCTCAATGCCTGCAACCTGTTGTTTGATGATGAAGGCAAGGCATGGATGATTGATTTTGACAAAAGCCGCCTGCAAACCCCAAAGGCCGCTTGGCAGGCCGCCAATCTGGCGCGACTGCGGCGCTCGTTGGTCAAAGTGGCGGGTGAAGACATTGCGGCACCGGGCTTTGCCCGCCTGCAAGCGGCCTATGACGCGGCCATGAGGGCAGCATGAGCTGGCGCTTGCGTTTTCATGGTGTCGGTAGCGCCTCGGCAGTGGCCGAGTTGGGCAATGCGATGGCGACCATCGAGCATCAGGGGCAACCGTGGCTTGCCATCGACTGCGGCTCGGAAGGCTTGAGCGACTTCATCGCCTGTTATGGCGATTATCCGGATGCGGTATTCATCACCCATGCCCATCTCGACCATGTCAGCGGCCTTGAGCGGCTGTTTGTCGGCAGCTATTTCAACCCGGCGCGGCGCGGCAAAGTGCGCATCTACTGCCCCGCCGGGGTGCTGCCTTGGTTGCAGCGCCGGGTGGCCGAGTATCCCAATGTGCTGGCCGAAGGCGGCGCGAATTTCTGGGATGCCTTCCAGCTGATTGTGGTGAGTGAGCACTTTTGGCACCTGGGACTGCGGCTGGAAGTGTTTCCGGTACGCCATCACTGGCCGGACAGCGCCTTTGGCCTGCGCCTGCCGGGCAGCCTGATATGGACCGGCGATACCCGCCCCATCCCGGAAATGCTGGGCAAGTACGCCGACAAGGGCGAACTGATTGCCCATGACTGCGCCCTGCACGGCAATCCATCACACAGCGGCATTGACGATTTGCAGCGCGAATACACGCAAGACCTGCTTGAACGCTGCCTGCTCTACCACTACGGCAGCCAGGATGCCGCTGCCCTGCGCCAGCTTGGCATGCGCGTGGCCGAACCGGGCATGGTGGTTGAGCTTGACCAGCCCTGATGGCCGAAGAAGGCTGATCGCTTTAGCCGATGTTCAATTAAAAAACGCGCTTACCCAGCTTCCATACGCCACCGATGGGAGTAGACCACCCCCATCGGCTAAAATCGCCTCCCCACTCAATGCCGCAGGCAGCACCGCGCATGAATCCCAATTACCTCGATTTCGAGCAACCGCTGGCCGACCTGGAAAACAAGTTGCAAGACCTTCGCAATGCCAGCGACAGCCAGTCGGTGGATGTCGAAGACGAAATCCACGCCCTGCAGAACAAGCTGCGCCAGCGCACCGCGGTGATTTTCCGCGACCTTGCACCGTGGCAAATCTCGCAGATGTCGCGCCACCCGCTGCGCCCCTATACCCAGGATTACATCAAGATCATGGCCAGCGAGTTTCAGGAGCTGGCCGGTGACCGCGCCTTTGCCGACGATGCGGCGATTGTCGGCGGGCTGGCGCGCATTGATGGCCGCAGCGTGATGATTATCGGCCATCAGAAAGGCCGCGATACCAAGAGCAAGGTACGCCGCAACTTTGGCATGCCGCGTCCGGAGGGTTATCGCAAGGCGCTGCGGCTGATGAAGATGGCCGAGCGTTTTGGTCTGCCCATCATTACCTTCATCGACACCCCCGGCGCGTATCCCGGCATCGGCGCCGAGGAGCGTGGCCAGAGCGAGGCGATTGCCCGCAACCTGCTGGAAATGGCCGAGCTGAAAGTACCGATCGTCTGCAATGTGATTGGCGAAGGCGGCTCCGGCGGCGCGCTCGCCATTGGCGTGGGCGATGTCACCAATATCCTCGAATACGGCACCTATTCGGTGATTTCACCCGAAGGCTGTGCGTCGATTCTGTGGAAGGATGCCGCCAAGGCCAAGGACGCTGCCGAGCAAATGGGCATTACCGCCAAACGCCTGAAGCAGCTGGGACTGGTGGACAAGGTAGTGCGCGAGCCGATTGGCGGCGCGCATCGCAATCCGCGGCAGATGGGCAAGCGCCTGAAGGCGGTCATCATGCGCCAGATCGAGGCGCTGGAAAAACTGCCCGCAGACGAGCGCCTTGAGCGCCGTTACCAGCGCCTGCGCAGCTACGGTGCCTACGCCTGAGCCACACGCTGCCTGCGGGCAACAGCGCCTTGCCAAGGCCATCAGCCAAAGCGCTGCACTGTTGCCCGAGCCGCCACAGCGGTTACTGCTAGCTTACAGCGGCGGCCTGGACTCCTCGGTGCTGCTGCATCTGCTAGCGCAGATGCCAGCCTTGCAACTGCGCGCCATCCACGTCCATCACGGCTTGCAAGCCCAGGCGGATGACTGGGTAGAGCATTGCCAACAGCAATGCCGGCGGCTGGGCGTGCCGCTGATTATTGAGCGCGTGCACGTTGAGCGACGTGGCGATGGCCTGGAAGCGTCCGCCCGCCGCGCGCGCCATGCGGCATTTGCGCGCCACCTTGAGGCTGGAGAATATCTGGTGCTGGCGCATCACCTGGATGACCAGGCCGAAACCTTCCTGCTGCGCGTGCTGCGTGGCGCCGGCCCCGACGGGCTTGCCGCGATGCGTCCGTGGCGCAGTTTTGCGCCCGGCATACTTTGGCGCCCTCTGCTTGCAACAAGCCGTGCGCAAATCCTGGCCTACGCGCAAGAAAGCGGTATCGCATGGATAGACGATCCCTCCAACCAGGATGCACGCTTTGAGCGTAACTGGCTGCGCCGGGAAATCATGCCGCGTTTGCAACAGCGCCTACCCGAAGCCGCCCGCAATGTCGCCCAGTGCGCACGCCTGCAAGCCGAAACGGTGAGCCTGCTGCAAGCTGATGACGAGGCCGTGCTGGAGACTGCCGCGCCCTCATCACCGCTCGCATTGGACACGCTGCGCCAACTTCCGCCTGAGCGCGCCACGCGCGTGTTCCGCCATTGGGTCAGACGGCAAGGACTGCCGCCCCTGCCCGGCCGCGCCAGCCATTGGCTGCAAACAGAACTTGCCAGACCCGCAGATGACCGCCAAAGCGAACTGTGCTGGGGAGATGCCCGTTTACTACGCTGGCGCGATGCGCTCTACCAGGCTCCCGGCATAGCACCGCTACCTGATGATTTCCAGGCCCTCTGGGATGGCCGCGCACCGCTGCTGCTGCCCAATGGGCTTTGCTGGCAGCTTGAAGGCGCAACCGGCTTTGCTACCCCGCTGCGAGTCCTTGCAAGACAGGGCGGCGAAAAAATCCAGCTGCCCGGCAGGCAGCACCGCCATCTTTTGAAACACGCCCTGCAACAGGCCACAATCGCCCCCTGGCTGCGCCGCGCCTGGCCACTGCTCATCGACCCGGGCGGGCAAGTACTGGCGCATGGCGAGCTGCATTCGGCAGCACTTGAGGCCTGGCTCGCGCAACACCAGGCTCACCTGAGCCTATATATCCCTACCCAATGAAACCATGCAGCAGAAGACTGCTTTTATCCGCCTCAGGCAAAGCGAGCGACTTAGAGCGTGTTATGAACTTTGTGCCAATCGAATCAAGGGCATGGCATTGGGTAACATGAGAATGGCGAAGACCACAAAGTGCAATCCCCCCAGCACGTCCGGCAATCGTTCGTAATCACGGGACAGG
>NWQQ01000038.1 GCA_002798255.1 Lysobacteraceae bacterium NML95-0200 | reverse complement strand
TGGACTTGTCCAATTCGCAGATGTTCAACAGAACCTGATTCAATTCAAAAGCATAGCGATATGCAGCGAGTGATTCTGGTCTGGATGGATTCTGCACTCAAAGTATTTCAGGCCTCGGCCTGAGCAATTTTAAGTGAAGAGTTTGATCCTGGCTCAGAGTGAACGCTGGCGGCAGGCCTAACACATGCAAGTCGAACGGCAGCGCGAGAGAGCTTGCTCTCTTGGCGGCGAGTGGCGGACGGGTGAGGAATACGTCGGAATCTGCCTATTTGTGGGGGATAACGTAGGGAAACTTACGCTAATACCGCATACGTCCTACGGGAGAAAGCAGGGGACCTTCGGGCCTTGCGCAGATAGATGAGCCGACGTCGGATTAGCTAGTTGGGGGGGTAATGGCCCACCAAGGCGACGATCCGTAGCTGGTCTGAGAGGATGATCAGCCACACTGGAACTGAGACACGGTCCAGACTCCTACGGGAGGCAGCAGTGGGGAATATTGGACAATGGGCGCAAGCCTGATCCAGCCATGCCGCGTGGGTGAAGAAGGCCTTCGGGTTGTAAAGCCCTTTTGTTGGGAAAGAAAAGCAGTCGGTTAATACCCGGTTGTCATGACGGTACCCAAAGAATAAGCACCGGCTAACTTCGTGCCAGCAGCCGCGGTAATACGAAGGGTGCAAGCGTTACTCGGAATTACTGGGCGTAAAGCGTGCGTAGGTGGTTTGTTAAGTCAGATGTGAAAGCCCTGGGCTCAACCTGGGAACTGCATTTGATACTGGCAAGCTAGAGTGCGGTAGAGGATAGCGGAATTCCTGGTGTAGCAGTGAAATGCGTAGAGATCAGGAGGAACATCCGTGGCGAAGGCGGCTATCTGGGCCAGCACTGACACTGAGGCACGAAAGCGTGGGGAGCAAACAGGATTAGATACCCTGGTAGTCCACGCCCTAAACGATGCGAACTGGATGTTGGGCTCAACTTGGAGTTCAGTATCGAAGCTAACGCGTTAAGTTCGCCGCCTGGGGAGTACGGTCGCAAGACTGAAACTCAAAGGAATTGACGGGGGCCCGCACAAGCGGTGGAGTATGTGGTTTAATTCGAAGCAACGCGCAGAACCTTACCTGGCCTTGACATGTCGAGAACTTGGCAGAGATGCCTTGGTGCCTTCGGGAACTCGAACACAGGTGCTGCATGGCTGTCGTCAGCTCGTGTCGTGAGATGTTGGGTTAAGTCCCGCAACGAGCGCAACCCTTGTCCTTAGTTGCCAGCACGTAATGGTGGGAACTCTAAGGAGACCGCCGGTGACAAACCGGAGGAAGGTGGGGATGACGTCAAGTCATCATGGCCCTTACGGCCAGGGCTACACACGTACTACAATGGGAAGGACAGAGGGCTGCGAACCCGCGAGGGCAAGCCAATCCCAGAAACCTTCTCTCAGTCCGGATTGGAGTCTGCAACTCGACTCCATGAAGTCGGAATCGCTAGTAATCGCAGATCAGCATTGCTGCGGTGAATACGTTCCCGGGCCTTGTACACACCGCCCGTCACACCATGGGAGTTTGTTGCACCAGAAGCAGGTAGCTTAACCTTCGGGAGGGCGCTTGCCACGGTGTGGCCGATGACTGGGGTGAAGTCGTAACAAGGTAGCCGTATCGGAAGGTGCGGCTGGATCACCTCCTTTAGAGACACGACAACGAAGTTTGTCAGGTGTCCGCACAAGTAACCTGCATCCAGATATTCCGAGCACACAGGTGTTTGGAAGTCCCGATACAAACGGGGCCTTAGCTCAGCTGGGGTGAGCACCGATAACGCATCGCGTTATGCAAAGCGCAGCTTTGCAAGGTGTGAACGCCAAGGGCGAAGCCCGCAGGCCGGGGTCGAGCAGCTGAGCTGCTTGGCGCCGGGTTTGCAAAACACGGGGCCTTAGCTCAGCTGGGAGAGCACCTGCTTTGCAAGCAGGGGGTCGTCGGTTCGATCCCGACAGGCTCCACCAACTTAGTGAAAGACGATATTGGGTCTGTAGCTCAGGTGGTTAGAGCGCACCCCTGATAAGGGTGAGGCCGGTGGTTCGAGTCCTCCCAGACCCACCACTTTTCCTTTTGGCGTTGTTACGCCGCTGCTTACGGGTCTAAGCCCGCTGCGCAGCGCCGTGCCTAGCCAAAAGAAAAAGCAAGTAGTTGCTGCTAGCTGAAGGTATTGCAAGAAACTGGATGAAGCGTACACAAAGACTGATTTGAAGCGTGATGGCGCTGAGGCCATTGCGGGTTCTGTGAAAACTGGAATGTAGCGAGCGTTTGAGATGAAGAATACTCAAGAC
Source organism: Lysobacteraceae bacterium NML95-0200 (assembly GCA_002798255.1). GTDB lineage: Bacteria > Pseudomonadota > Gammaproteobacteria > Xanthomonadales > Xanthomonadaceae > Solilutibacter. The sequence goes on along the minus strand of NWQQ01000038.1, from coordinate 3,210 downwards.
GTGTCGTGAGGCTAAGGCGGGTGCAGCGATGCACCTAACATTTGAATGTCGTTGAGGTTCGTTGACGATAACTTTGAGGCGACTTGAGGTTATATGGTCAAGCGAATAAGCGCACACGGTGGATGCCTTGGCGGTCAGAGGCGATGAAGGACGTGACAGCCTGCGAAAAGTGTCGGGGAGCTGGCAATAAGCTTTGATCCGGCAATGTCCGAATGGGGAAACCCACCCTTAGGGGTATCGTCAAGTGAATACATAGCTTGGCGAAGCGAACGCGGTGAACTGAAATATCTAAGTAACCGTAGGAAAAGAAATCAACCGAGATTCCCTCAGTAGTGACGAGCGAACGGGGACTAGCCCAAAAGTGCATATGGTTTTAGAAGAACAGTCTGGAAAGGCTGGCCATAGAAGGTGATAGCCCGGTATTCGAAAGGGCCATGTGCATGAAATTGAGTAGGGCGGGGCACGAGAAACCCTGTCTGAACATGGGGGGACCATCCTCCAAGGCTAAATACTCCTGACCGACCGATAGTGAACCAGTACCGTGAGGGAAAGGCGAAAAGAACCCTGGTGAAGGGAGTGAAATAGAACCTGAAACCGTGTGCGTACAAGCAGTAGGAGCCCTTCGGGGTGACTGCGTACCTTTTGTATAATGGGTCAGCGACTTACTGTTCGTGGCAAGCTTAACCGTATAGGGGAGGCGAAGGGAAACCGAGTCTGATAAGGGCGCATAGTCGCGGGCAGTAGACCCGAAACCGGGTGATCTAGTCATGCCCAGGGTGAAGGTTCGGTAACACGAACTGGAGGCCCGAACCCACTCCCGTTGCAAAGGTAGGGGATGAGGTGTGATTAGGAGTGAAAAGCTAATCGAACCCGGAGATAGCTGGTTCTCCTCGAAAGCTATTTAGGTAGCGCCTCATATGAATCCTCTCGGGGGTAGAGCACTGTTATGGCTAGGGGGTCATCGCGACTTACCAAACCATTGCAAACTCCGAATACCGAGACGGACTGTATGGGAGACACACGGCGGGTGCTAACGTCCGTCGTGAAAAGGGAAACAACCCAGACCCACAGCTAAGGTCCCAAATTACCGCTCAGTGGGAAACGATGTGGAAAGGCATAGACAGCCAGGAGGTTGGCTTAGAAGCAGCCACCCTTTAAAGAAAGCGTAATAGCTCACTGGTCGAGTCGGTCTGCGCGGCAGATTTAACGGGGCTAAGCGGTAAACCGAAGCTTGGGGTGCATACTTTGTATGCGCGGTAGAGGAGCGTTCTGTAAGCCTGCGAAGGTGGATTGAGAAGTCTGCTGGAGGTATCAGAAGTGCGAATGCTGACATGAGTAACGATAATGCGGGTGAAAAGCCCGCACGCCGAAAGCCCAAGGTTTCCTTGCGCAACGTTAATCGGCGCAGGGTGAGTCGGCCCCTAAGGCGAGGCTGAAAAGCGTAGTCGATGGGAAGCTGGTTAATATTCCAGCACCTCGCGTAAGTGCGATGGAGGGACGGAGAAGGTTAGGCAGGCCGGGCGTTGGTTGTCCCGGTGAGAGCGTTGAGGCGGTACCCTTAGGCAAATCCGGGGGTGCAACGTTGAGACGAAGGACGAGTCCTTTAGGACAAAGCTGTTGATATCACGCTTCCAGGAAAAGCTCCTAAGCTTCAGCTTACGCAGACCGTACCGTAAACCGACACAGGTGGGTAGGATGAGAATTCTCAGGCGCTTGAGAGAACTTGGGTGAAGGAACTAGGCAAAATAGTACCGTAACTTCGGGAGAAGGTACGCCCTCCATGGTGAATAGCTGAGGAGGGCCGCAGATACCAGGCCGCTGCGACTGTTTATCAAAAACACAGCACTCTGCAAACACGAAAGTGGACGTATAGGGTGTGACGCCTGCCCGGTGCTGGAAGGTTAAGTGATGGGGTTAGCGTAAGCGAAGCTCTTGATCGAAGCCCCAGTAAACGGCGGCCGTAACTATAACGGTCCTAAGGTAGCGAAATTCCTTGTCGGGTAAGTTCCGACCTGCACGAATGGCGTAACGACAGCGGCGCTGTCTCCACCCAAGACTCAGTGAAATTGAAATCGCTGTGAAGATGCAGCGTTCCCGTGGCAAGACGGAAAGACCCCGTGAACCTTTACTATAGCTTTACACTGAACGTTGAGTTCGTCTGTGTAGGATAGGTGGGAGGCTTTGAAGCATCGGCGCCAGCCGGTGTGGAGCCATCCTTGAAATACCACCCTGATGTGCTTGACGTTCTAACCTAGGCCCGTAATCCGGGTCAGGGACCGTGTATGGTGGGTAGTTTGACTGGGGCGGTCTCCTCCCAAAGCGTAACGGAGGAGCTCGAAGGTACGCTCAGCGCGGTCGGACATCGCGCACTGTGTGCAAAGGCATAAGCGTGCTTGACTGCAAGAGTGACGGCTCAAGCAGGTACGAAAGTAGGACTTAGTGATCCGGTGGTTCTGTATGGAAGGGCCATCGCTCAACGGATAAAAGGTACTCCGGGGATAACAGGCTGATTCCGCCCAAGAGTTCATATCGACGGCGGAGTTTGGCACCTCGATGTCGGCTCATCACATCCTGGGGCTGTAGTCGGTCCCAAGGGTATGGCTGTTCGCCATTTAAAGTGGTACGCGAGCTGGGTTCAGAACGTCGTGAGACAGTTCGGTCCCTATCTGCCATGGGCGTTGGAAATTTGAGAGGGGCTGCTCCTAGTACGAGAGGACCGGAGTGGACGAACCTCTGGTGTTCCGGTTGTCACGCCAGTGGCACTGCCGGGTAGCTATGTTCGGAAGCGATAACCGCTGAAAGCATCTAAGCGGGAAGCGCGCCTCAAGATGAGATTTCCCGGGGCACAAGCCCCCTGAAGGCACCATCAAGACTAGGTGGTTGATAGGCTGGGTGTGTAAGTGCAGCAATGTATTGAGCTAACCAGTACTAATGAGCCGTGTGGCTTGATCATATAACCTCAAGTGGCCTTGACCGAACGATACGTCAGTATCTCCATCAAGACCTCGCTACATTCCTCCCCTTGAAAGGTGGAGCGCGACTGCCAAAGCATCCCGCGACCCTTAACCCCTTTCTGGCGACAATAGCACTGTGGAACCACCCGATCCCATCCCGAACTCGGAAGTGAAACGCAGCTGCGCCGATGGTAGTGTGCATCCAGCATGTGAGAGTAGGTCATCGCCAGTTTTATTCCCAAAACCCCCGACTCAA
>NWQQ01000036.1 GCA_002798255.1 Lysobacteraceae bacterium NML95-0200 | reverse complement strand
CCACGCCCGCTTCACCTTCAAGTTCTGAGCCTGTTCACGGCATGCGGGTTGAGGCACTCACCCCAACCCGCACACACGCTTGAAGCACGAAGCCACACACCCCCGGGAGGAAAATCCCGGGGGTGTTTGTTTGGGCGGCAGAAAAACCTGCCGCCTTACGTAAACCATGCCCGGAAACTGTCCCTCCTGTGCAAAACCACCACCTGTCACCTTGCACAAGTCGTACTCACCTCCCGTCACCCTGCACAAAGTCGCAGGGTCTGCCGGAAATGCAAGAGATTCTGCGACGGCGCTAGGCTTGCGCAGAATGACAGGACGATTTTTCAGATTCGACAAGCCCAGCCGCCTTGTGCAAATCGCACCCACAGCCTGTCACCTTGCACAAGTCGTACTCACCTCCCGTCACCCTGCGCAAAGTCGCAGGGTCTGCCGGAAATGCAAGAGATTCTGCGACTGCGCTTCGCTTGCGTAGAATGACGGTTGCTTTTGCCTGCTTTTCCGCCCTGTTCGGACGCGAGGAACGCAGGGCACCTTGCGCAGCAAGGCGCGGTAGCAGGGCTGGTTTCTTTGCCTCCTTTCTTTGCCAGCAAAGAAAGGAGGTGCGCTGCCGGGCGCAATCCCGGCATTGAACAAAAAGCGGCACCCCAGTAAAGATTCTGCGACGGCGTTACGCTTGCGCAGAATGACGGTTGATTTTTGATAATGTGTCGGTGCTCTGGGTAGTCAGCCTATTTGGATGGTTGGCAAGCCTTGTTGCTTGCGCGAGCCGCACCTGCAGCTTTTGGAACGGGCTGGGCGTGAATGGAATCAATAAGGCAAGTATATGCTTTGGGCGCAATTGGTTCGCTTCCATGTCAAACTTGTCGGTGATGAATACTGACCGCCTGATTGCACCTGCCGCCACCCGTGAAGACGATGCCACTGATGCCAGTTTGCGTCCGAAGCGTTTGGCCGAGTATCTGGGACAGGCGCCGGTGCGCGAGCAGATGCAGATTTACATCGACGCGGCCAAGCGCCGTGGCGAGGCGCTCGACCATGTGCTGATTTTCGGCCCGCCCGGGCTTGGCAAGACCACGCTTTCCAATGTCATCGCCAATGAGTTGGGGGTGAGTTTGCGGGTGACCAGTGGCCCGGTGATTGAGCGAGCCGGAGACTTGGCTGCGCTTTTGACCAATCTGCAGCCGCATGATGTGTTGTTCATCGACGAAATCCATCGCATGTCGCCGGTGGTCGAAGAAGTGCTGTACCCGGCGATGGAAGATTTTCAAATCGACATCATGATTGGTGAAGGCCCGGCGGCGCGTTCCATCAAGCTGGACCTGCCACCGTTCACCCTGATTGGCGCCACTACCCGCGCCGGGCTTTTGACTGCGCCGTTGCGTGACCGTTTTGGCATCGTGCAGCGGCTGGAGTTTTATTCAAGCGAAGAGCTGACCCGCATCGTGCAGCGTTCGGCGCAGATTCTCGGTATTGAATGCGCTGCCGATGGGGCGGCAGAAATCGCCCGGCGCTCGCGCGGCACGCCGCGTATTGCCAACCGCCTGCTGCGCCGGGTGCGCGATTACGCCCAGGTGCGTGCCGATGGCCGCATCCTGCGCGATGTGGCCGCTGCCGCCATGCAGATGCTGAAAGTGGACCCGGAAGGCTTTGATGAGCTTGACCGCCGCCTGCTGCATCTCATCATCGAAAACTTTGATGGCGGCCCGGTGGGGGTGGAGTCTTTGGCGGCGGCGCTCAGTGAGGAGCGCGGCACACTGGAGGATGTCATCGAGCCGTATCTCATCCAGCAAGGGTTCCTGGTGCGTACTGCACGCGGCCGGATGGCAACACACAAAGCCTGGCGGCATCTGGGCTTTAGCCCGCGTGCTGCGGCTGCCGACTTGTTCCAGGAGCCCGCGCCATGAGCCGTTTTGAATGGCCGGTGCGCATCTATTGGGAAGACACCGATGCCGGGGGCGTGGTCTATCACGCCCAGTATCTGGCCTTTATGGAGCGTGCCCGCAGCGAATGGATGCGCGCCATCGGCTACGGTCAGGAGCGGTTGCGCCAGCAATATGCTCTGGCTTTCGTGGTGCGCGCCATGCGCATTGATTTCCGTGCCCCGGCGCGGCTGGATGATTTGCTCTCGGTCAGCGTCAGGCTTGCACAATGCCGGCGGGCAAGCCTGGTGCTTGCCCAGGAGATTTGCTGCGCCGGGCGTCTGCTTGTGGATGCCGAGGTGAAAATCGCCGCGGTTTCCGCAGATACTTTCCGCCCTGTTGCCATCCCCGATGAACTGCTGGCGCAGCTCAATTCCGTTTCTGAAGCAATCTGATTAGGAGTACCCGGATGCAGCCGATGCACGCCGCCTTGCAAGTCACCACGCAGTCGCTGGACGCAGCAGCGCCCGGCGTGGCCGTCACCGAGGGCGCAGGCAGCGCCGCAGCGATGCCTGTTGACCTGGATATGTGGCAGTTGATTGTGCACGCCTCGCTGCCGGTGCAACTGGTGATGCTGCTGCTGCTGCTGGCCTCGCTGGCCTCGTGGGTGATTATCCTGCGCAAGAAAAAAGTGCTGGACAGGGCGCTGCAAGAAGCTGATGACTTTGAGGAGCGCTTCTGGTCGGGTGCCGACCTTGGCAAGCTGTATGAGAGCGCCCAGCGCAATGCCGAGGGCGGCATGGAGGCCATCTTTGAAGCCGGTTTCCGCGAGTTCAACAAAAGCCGTCGCCGTGGTCTGGAGGATGGCCGCCTGCAACTGGAGGCCGCGCAGCGCGCCATGCGCGCGACTTCATCCCGTGAAATCGACGGGCTGGAGCGCAACCTGGAATTCCTGGCTAATGTCGGCTCCATCAGCCCCTATGTCGGCCTGTTCGGCACCGTCTGGGGCATCATGATTTCCTTCCAGGGTCTGGCAAATGTGAAGGAAGCCACCATCGCCACCGTGGCGCCAGGGATTTCCGAGGCACTCATCGCCACCGCGATGGGCTTGTTTGCCGCCATCCCCGCCGTCTGGGCCTACAACCGCTATGCCACCCGGGTGGAGCGTGTGGCGGTCAGGTACGATGCCTTCCAGGAGGAGTTTTCCTCCATCCTGCAACGCCAGGCGGAGTAAGCGGCCATGTCGCGCCGTTATCGCAAGCGCAAGCTCAAGGCCGAAATCAACGTCGTGCCGTATATCGACGTGATGCTGGTCTTGCTCATCATCTTCATGGTGACCGCACCGCTGCTCAATCTTGGCGTGGATGTGGAGCTGCCACAGTCGCAGGCCAAGTCGATTCAGAACAAGGAAGACCCGGTGGTGGTGAGTGTGGATAGGGCAGGGCGCACCTTCCTGACCATTCAGGGCGATGCCAACCGCGAAATACCGTATCAGGAAATGCTCTCGCGTGTCGGTGCGTTTGTGCGCCAGAACCCGCAGGTGGCGGTGTATGTGGCCGCTGACCAGAACGCCAGCTACCAGACCGTGTATGACGTGCTGAGTGACCTGCAGGGCGCGGGGGTGCCGCGCGTGGGGCTGATGAGTACGCCCAAGGAGAGCGCCCGCCGATGAGGGAGTCGCGCGCCGATACCGTGCAAGCCGTGGCGCTGGCTGTCGTCCTGCACCTGTTGCTGGCTGCGCTGATATTCATTGGCTTTGGCTGGTTGCGCAAAACCGCCGAGCCTGCCGCCGGGGCGCCAGTGGTGGAAGCGGAAATGGTGGATATAGGCGATTTGTCCGCACGCATGCAGCGGGTGCTGGGCAACCGCCAGGAAGCCGAAGCGGCAGTCGCTGAACCTGAGCCAGCGCCATTGCCCGAGGCGCTGGAGGAAACCGAGGTTGAAGCTGCGCCGCAGCCGCCGCAGCCGGAACCTGAACCGGCACGGCAGGAAGCGGTAAAACCGCCGCAGCCTGCGCCGCAGCCGCCCCAAGTCAAGCCGGATACCCGCGAACAGGAAGAAGCCCGCCGCGAGGCCATCAACCGCGAAAAACGCGAGCGTGAGCAGGAAGCGCGCCGCAGGCAGGAGCAAATCGAGCTGCAACGTCGTCAGGAACAGCAGGCGGCAGAGCAGAAGCGCCGTCAGGCCGAGCAACAGGCGCGTGCCGAGGCTGAAGCGCGCACTGAGCGTGAAACCCGCGCCCGTGCCGAGGCCGAGCAGCGCCGTCGTCGTGCCGAGGCAGAAGCCAAAGCCCGCGCCGAGCGTGAGGCAAGAGCCAAGGCCGAAGCTGATGCCAAAGCCCGTGCCGAGCGTGAAGCAAGGGCCAGGGCGCTGGCCGAAGCGCGTGCCCAGCAACAGGCCGATGCCCAGGCGCGCGCGGCTGCGCGCAGTGCGGGCACCAGCGGAAATTCCGGTGCCGCGCAAGGGCAGGGGCGTGATACCCGTGGCGAATGGCTGGCACTGGTGGTGGGTGAGATTGAAAAGCAATGGAGCCGTCCGGAAGAAGTGCCGCGCGGCCAGCGTTGCCCAATCCGTATCCGCCTGCTGCCCGGCGGCGAAGTGCTCTCGGCTGAAGTGCAGGCCAGTTGCCCGTATAGCGAAGCCAACCGCCGCAGCGTGGAGGCGGCGGTGATGCGCGCCAGCCCGCTGCCGCTGAAGGGCAACGAAAACCTTGCCATCCGTGACTTTGTGGTCAACTTCTATCCCTCGCGCTGATGCCGATGCTGAATTGCCATTCATCAAGCTGCTGCAAGCGCGCTAATCTTTCCCGCGTCAATGACTGCGACTGTCAATTCATGAAACCCAATACCGTTTTGATGAAACGCTTTTTGATGGCTGTTTTGCTGCTGCTTTACACCGGGTTTGCCTGGGCACAGCAGGCCGAAGTTGACCTGGTGGGGGGGCGTGATTCGGCCACCGCCATTGCCGTGGTGCCTTTTGGCGGTGACAAGGGCGCGGAAATCGCCGCGATTGTCACGGCGGATTTGGCGCGCTCCGGCCGCTTCCGGCCACTGCCCGAGCGTGACATGGTTGAGCGCCCGACTGCGGCCAGTGAAGTCAATTATCCTTTCTGGCGCACACTGGGGCAGGAATGGCTGCTGGTGGGGCGGGTGAGTGGCGATTTGATTGTGCAGTACGAGCTGTTTGACCTTGCCAAACAAGAGCGTGTGATTGGCCTGGTCAAGACCGGCCCGGCCACCTCGCTGCGCGATATCGCCCACCAGATTGCCGATGAAGTCTATGAAAAGGTCACTGGCACGCGCGGCGCATTCTGGACGCGGGTGGCCTATGTCGCCGTCAATGGCCTTGGCAAGAATGCCCGCTACGCCATCATGGTGGCCGATGCTGACGGCTATCGTGCGCGCACGGTCGCCAATTCCAATTTCCCGCTGATGTCGCCAGCCTGGAGCCCGGATGGCAAGCGCCTGGCCTATGTCAGCTTTGAAAGCGGTAATTCGGCCATTTATGTGCAAGACCTGGGCAGCGGCCAGCGCGAGCGTGTGGCGGGCTTTGCCGGCATCAACAGCGCCCCGGCGTTTTCGCCCGATGGCCGCAAGCTGGCCATGACGTTGTCCAAAAGCGGCAATCCGGAAATCTATGTGATGGATTTGGGCAGCCGCGCACTGACGCAAATCACCCGCCAGTCCGGCATTGATACCAGCGCCAGCTGGAGCCATGACGGCGCGTATCTGTATTTCACCTCCGACCGTGGCGGCCGCCCGCAGATTTATCGCGCCTCGGCGCATGGCGGCGGCGAAACCCGCGTCACCTTCCAGGGCGGCTACAACACCGATGCCGACCTTTCTGCCGATGGCCAAAAAATGGTGGTGGTGCAGGGCGGCGGTAACAGCTATCGCGTGGCACTGATGGACAGCAGCCTTGGCAGCCCGCGCTGGAGCCTGATTTCCCCGGGTAGCCTGGATGAAGCGCCGAGCCTGGCGCCGAACGGCGCGATGGTGGTCTATGCCGGGCGTGCAGGCGCCGGCGGCGCCTTGTATGTTGTCTCCACTGATGGCAGGGTACGCGAACGCCTGCCGGCCGCGGGTGCCGATATCCGTGACCCGGCATGGTCGCCGTATCGTGAAACCCGTCCTTGATTGTTTCCAGCCCGTAAAGGAGTAAACCCGATGTCCCAGCTCTCCCGTATCCTGATTGCCGCCGTGCTGTGTACCGGCGTGGTGGCCTGTAGCAAGAAAGTAAAAGAAGTGGCGCCACCGCCGAGCACGGGCAATACTGCGGCCAGCCCGACGGAAACCACGCCCGCCCCGTATACCCCGGCACCGGGTGCCTATAGCGCGGAAGACCTGAACCGCGATGCCTGCTTGCGCCAGCGTTCGCTGTATTTCGATTTGGACAGGGATGGCGTCAAGCCCGAGTTCCAGAGCCTGATTCTGTGCCATGCCAAATACCTGCGTGACCGGCCGATGGCGCGCCTGACGCTGGAAGGCAATACCGATGAGCGCGGCAGCCAGGAATACAACCTTGGCCTGGGTGAGCGCCGCGCCGCCGCCGTGGCACTGGCATTGCAGGCACAAGGCGCCAACCCGGCGCAGATCAGCGTGGTGAGCTTTGGTGAAGAGCGCCCTGAGTGCCGTGAGTCCAATGAGTCCTGCTGGTCGCAGAACCGCCGCGCCGATCTCAACTACACTGTGCCCTGATCGCCATGAAAAAGACGTATTCCCTGCTGCTTGCCAGCACCGTTGCGCTGCCTTTGCTGATGCCGTTTACGGCCGAGGCGCAGCGCCGCCCGAGCATCTCCGACCGCGTGACGGCACTGGAGCAGCAGGCGAATGCGCCTTCGCCCGCGCTGGAGCTTCTGCGCCAGATTGAGGAAATGCGCGGGGAAATCCGCGCCCTGCGCGCCCAGCTGGAAGAAGTCCAGCATCAGAACGAGCAGGCGGCCAACAGCGCGCGCACCCGTTATCTGGATGTCGATGCCCGCCTGCAACGGCTGGAAAACTTAAGCCAGCCCACCGAAGTGGTGGTGGATGAAAATGGCAATGCGGTTTCACAGACCGCAGCGGAGGGGGGCGGAGAAACTGCCGTCGCGCCTGCGACGCCGGCGACCCCTGATGAGCGCTCCAATTACGAAGCGGCGCTTTCGGCGCTGCGCGCCGGGCAATACGCCGATGCCGCACGGCTGTTCAGCGTGTTTCTGGACAAATATCCGAACGGCCCCTATGCCCCGAATGCGGTGTACTGGCTGGGCGAGAGCTATTACGTCACCGGCAATTACGCACTGGCGCTGGATGAGTTCAAGGCCCTGGTGCAGCGCTGGCCGCGTCATGACAAGGCGCCGGGTGGGCTTTTGAAAGTGGGTTTGTCGCAAATTGGCCTGAAACAACAGGCCGAAGGCCGCCGCACGCTTGAAGCCGTTGCCCAGCAATATCCCGGCACCGATGCTGCCCGCACTGCGCAGCAGCGCCTGCGCAACCTGGGGAATTGATTTTCCCGACGCGATAAAATCCTTGCATGAATCAAGTCAGCTCCGAATCCGCCGCAACAGCGGCGGATCGTCTTCGTATCACCGAAATTTTCTGCTCGCTGCAGGGCGAGTCGCGCAGCGTCGGCTGGCCGACGGTATTCGTGCGCCTGACCGGCTGCCCGCTGCGCTGCGGCTATTGCGATACCACCTATTCCTTTCATGGCGGCCAGTGGCAGACGATTGACGATATCGTCGCCGAAGTGCGTAGTCACGGCGTGCGTCATGTCTGTGTCACCGGCGGTGAGCCGCTGGCGCAAAAGCGCTGCATCCCGTTGCTGCAAAAACTCTGCGATGCAGGCTTTGAAGTATCACTGGAAACTTCAGGCGCCATCGACATCAGCCCGGTGGATAGCCGGGTGATTCGTGTGGTCGATGTCAAAACTCCGGACTCGGGCGAGGCCTCCCGCAATCACTGGCCAAATCTTGCCCTGTTGCAGCCCAGGGATCAGGTGAAGTTCGTGATTTGCTCGCGCGATGATTACGACTGGTCGCGCGCCGTGCTGCAGGAATATCGCCTGGCCGAGCGTTGTGAAGTGCTGTTCTCGCCAAGTTATGCGCAACTGCCGCCGCGTGAGCTGGCCGAGTGGATAATTGCAGACCGCCTGCCGGTGCGTTTCCAGATGCAGCTGCATAAACAGCTTTGGGGTGAGGAGCAGGGACGATGAGTCAAACCGCAAAAAAACGCGCCGTGGTGCTGGTTTCCGGCGGCATGGATTCGGCCGTGGTCGCGGCCATCGCCCGAGCGCAGGGTTTTGAGGTTTATGCGCTTTCGGTGGCCTACGGCCAGCGGCACGAATCGGAACTGGCCGCAGCCGCCCGCGTGGCGGCCATGACCGCTGCTGTGGCACACAAGACGGTCAATATCGATTTGCGCAGTATTGGCGGCTCGGCGCTGACCGATGATATTTCCGTGCCCACCGACCAGGACGGCCACCAAATCGGCCAGGACATTCCCAGCACCTATGTGCCGGCACGCAATACCATCATGCTGTCGGTGGCGCTGGGCTGGGCGGAAGTGCTCGATGCCCGCGACATCTTCTGCGGGGTCAATGCGGTGGATTATTCCGGCTATCCCGACTGCCGTCCGGCCTTCATCGAAGCCTTCGAGCATCTGGCCAACCTGGCCACCAAGGCAGGTGTTGAAGGCAGCGGCTTTCGCATCCATGCCCCGCTGATGGCGATGGGCAAGGGCGAGATTGTGCAGCGCGGCGTGGCGCTGGGCGTGGACTTCTCGCAAACCGTCAGCTGCTATCAGGCTGATAGCGACGGTCGCGCCTGCGGACATTGCGATGCCTGTGTTTTGCGTGCGCAAGGCTTCAAAGATGCAAAAATCTTGGACAACACCCGATATGTTGTGTAAGATGCGCAGCCCGGCCAACGCCGGAGCCCCCAAGGGCCGTTAGCTCAGTCGGTAGAGCAGCTGACTTTTAATCAGTTGGTCGATGGTTCGAATCCATCACGGCCCACCATACAAAACAAAGGCTTGCGATCAATCGCAAGCCTTTTTTCATGTCGGCTGTGGTTGATGATCATCTGCTCTCGGGGCGGGGCGAGTTTGTGCAACAGGTGTTGATAGTGACTAGAGCGTGTTATGCACTTTTCCGAGAGGTTGTGTTGATCTTGGATACAGTATCAGCATGTCTCGTAAACCTTACCCCAGTGATGTCAGCGATGAAGAATGGAGCTTTGTCGCACCCTACCTTATCTTGATGGCTCAAGATGCGCCGCAGCGTCAGCACGATCTGCGTGAAGTGTTCAATGCGCTGCGCTGGTTGGTACGTGCAGGCGCTCCCTGGCGCA
>NWQQ01000022.1 GCA_002798255.1 Lysobacteraceae bacterium NML95-0200 | reverse complement strand
TGCGCCAGGGAGCGCCTGCACGTACCAACCAGCGCAGCGCATTGAACACTTCACGCAGATCGTGCTGACGCTGCGGCGCATCTTGAGCCATCAAGATAAGGTAGGGTGCGACAAAGCTCCATTCTTCATCGCTGACATCACTGGGGTAAGGTTTACGAGACATGCTGATACTGTATCCAAGATCAACACAACCTCTCGGAAAAGTGCATAACACGCTCTAGTGCATGCTTGCATGCCTATGGCAGTTGATCGACTTCATTTCCAGCAAGCTACTCATAAATCCGCGCCCCTAGAAGCATGTCGGCAAATACACGCCAACTGGCATTATCGGCATTAACAGCCTGCCCAGTATTGCGGTAGTAGTGGGGAATATCCTCGGCATAGCGGATGAGTGCTTCGAGAAAATCAAGCAAGGCGGTGTTTCCCCAATCCGAAGGATTGCATTGCAAATCCCTGTGCATGGCTTGTAGCAAGACGACAAAATCCTGCCGGGTATGAATGTGGCTTGTATCCATCATCGAGATTTGCATACTGCTGGAAGTGGCTATGGCGAGCCACTCACACCGCCATTGTGGTGCTTCCATTACAACACACCATCAACCTGCCAGTGCTGGCGATTGTGTCCCTGACGGCTGCCATCTTGCAGGTACTGGCTGAAGAAAATGAATGACGATGAAAATTCAATCCTGCTACAAATCGCCATCAATAGACTCATGCAAGGCAATGAAAGTATCATCGCTCCGAACTGCGCAGCCGAAGCCAACGCACTTGGGCTCACCAATTGCACCAGCCCCATCCGATAAGCAGTCCACATGAATATCGAACTGACCCAAGCCGTTGAAAAGCTGATTGATGCCGGTTGCCATTACCGGCTGGATGAACTGGCCGAGTGCTACACCCCCGATTTGCATATCGTCATACGGCAGGCAGACGGGCAATTAATGCAGTTCGACTACCTCGCCAATATGGCGTTTTTCCGTGGCCTGCGCGAGCAGGGAGCGCCACCGCTGAACACTGCCGTGCACTTTGACTATGCCCAAGTGCAGGACGGAATCGGCTATGTCATCGCCACCCGCCGCATGAACCTGGGGCAAGGCGAAAAAACCATCGTCTTTACCCTGATGCTGCGCCAGCAGGACGGCGCGTGGCGCGTGTTCCGTGAACATGCTCTGGAACTCCCCCAATAAATAGTTGCGTGGGTTTGCACCAGCCCATGCACTCTCCTTGTGGCATTTCACTCCCGCTTGCCACTACCCATGTTTCCCGAGCTGCCATGCAACGGGCAGGTGACCTTGCGCGCCGTACCGGCTAGCATCCACGCCAGCCCCTTCGAGAGCATGTCCGTGTCCAAGTTCACTCCCCTTGCCATCTTTCTTGCTGCCTGCCTGTCCCCTGCCATGAGCCACGCCCAAACCCCGCACGCGCCCGCGCAATTGACTGGCGAAGATTACGCCCGCGCCGAAAGCCTGCTGGCGCATCGCATGAATCCGCTGCTCGATGGCGATGTCAAAAACCTCACCTGGCAGGACGATGGCCGCCTGTTCTGGCTGGAAACGAGCCACGGCAATGCCATTCCCATGTTGTGGGATATCGCCCGCAACCAGCAGGTAAACCTGCGTTTTGCCAAGCATGAAACGGCAGCGCACAGTTTGAGCCGCGTGCATGGCAAGACCGTCTCGCAAGACCTGTTTTTACGCATGCAAAACCCGCAGCTGGATGCCACGCATATCAGCTTCGGTTATGAGGGCGAAAACTACCGTTGCAGCTTCGATTTCAAGGACTGCCGCAAACAGCCGTCCGCAAACCGCGGCACTACAGCGCCAGCGGTGAAATCGCCCGACGGCCAGCGCGAAGTCTTTATCCGCGAGCACAATCTGTGGCTGCGCGACATCAAAACCGGCCGGGAAACCCGGCTAACCCACGATGGCGAGCAGGATTACGGCTATGCCACCGACAATGCCGGCTGGGTACACAGCGATCGCCCCATCGTGCTGTGGTCGCCGGATTCACGCCGCATCGCCACTTTCCGCCACGATGGCCGCAAGGTCAGGCAGATGACCATGGTCGGCACCCAGCCCGGCGCGCCGGAAGTGCAGCAATGGCGCTATCCGTTTGTCGGCGACGAGCATATCTTCATGATTGAGCGCGTGGTGATTGACCTCTCCGGCGATGCGCCACGCCTTATACCGCTGCAAATGCCGCCTGATTTCCACCGCTCCACCAGTTGCGACCACATCAGCTGCAATGGCGGCTGGGAAGATGTGCAATGGGCGACCGACGGCAAAACCCTGGCCTTTGTCAGCACCGACCGCGGCCACAAGAGCGCCACCCTGCGCATTGCCGATGCGGCCACCGGCGCGGTGCGCGATGTTTTTCTGGAAACAGTCAAGACCCAGTTTGAAAGCGGCATCGGCGGCGTGGTGAACTGGCGCTACCTGCCCGAGTCAGGCGAGTTCATGTGGTGGACGCAAAAATCCGACTGGGGACATCTGTATCTGCACGACCTGGCGAGCGGCAAGCAAAAACACGCCATCACCGAGGGCAACTGGAATGTGCGCGAGGTGCTGCATCTGGATAGCGCAAGCCGTACCGTCTGGTTCTACGGCCAGGGGCGCGAAGCCGGACGCGACCCGTATTTGAAACATCTGTACCGCGCCAGCCTTGATGGCGGGCAGGTGCAACTCTTGACCCCGGAAGATGCCGACCATCGCGTCAGCATTTCCGCAGATGGCGCGTATTTTGTCGATACTTATTCCAGCACCCGCCAGGCGCCGGTCACGGTGCTGCGCCGCATGGGCGATGGCGAGCAAATCCACGAGCTTGGCCGTGCCAATACCCAGCGCCTTGAAGCCACCGGCTGGCGCGCACCGGAAAAATTCGTGGTCAAAGGGCGCGATGGCACAACCGATATCCACGGCATGTTATGGAAACCCTCGCATTTTGATGCCAGCAAGAAATACCCCATCGTCAATTACATCTATCCCGGCCCGCAGGTCGGCTCGATTCGCACCCGCGGCTTTGCCGCCGCGCATGGCGACCATCAGTCACTGGCCGAGCTGGGCTTTATCGTGGTGGCGATGGACGGCATGGGCACCCCCGGCCGCAGCAAGGCATTCCAGGATGCCTATTACGGCAACATGATTGACAACACCCTGCCCGACCAGGTGGCCGGCATGCAGCAACTGGCCGCACGCCATGCCTGGATTGACCTGGAGCGCGCCGGTATCTGGGGGCATTCGGGCGGCGGCAATGCCACCGCCACGGCGATGTTCCGTTACCCGGAGTTCTTCAAGGTGGGCGTCTCGCAAGCGGGCAATCACAATAACCTCAGCTACGAGGACGACTGGGCCGAGCGCTATCACGGCCTGATGGTGAAAAACCCCGGCGGCAGCAGCAATTACACTGGCCAGGACAACGCCCACTATGCCGAGCACCTCAAGGGCAAATTGTTCCTGATTCACGGCATGATGGATGACAATGTGCCGGTGCAAAACACGCTGCTGGTCGTCGATGCCCTGACCCGCGCCAACAAGGATTTCGACCTGTTGCTGCTACCCCATGCCCGCCACGGCTTTGGCACGGGCGATATCGGCATGTACGTGATGCGCCGGCGCTGGGATTACTTTGTCCGCCATCTGCTCGGCGCCGAGCCACCGGCACAGTACAAGCTGGAAGCAGCCCGCTAACCCTTGCCCCGCCCGGAGTTGCCTGCTCCGGGCTTAGTTCCCCTCCTTGATGCAGCCATGCCGTCGCATGCTGGCAAGGATGGCGGATGCACTGGCCGGATTGCTGCCCAACTGCGCCCGCAGCTCCTTGCAGATGCCAGCCTGACTCAAGCTGTGCAACCTGCCGCCCAAGGAACTATCGCGAAACGCCAGCCGCATGCGGGCACGTGTGGCTTCCATCCGCGCCGGCTGGCGCTGCAAGGGGTCACGCACAAAATCCTCACCCGGACGCGCTATTGACTGCGCTGGCGATGCGCCCGCTACAAACCAGTCATCCGGCCTGTCGGTTACCCGGATTGCCGGGGTTTGCTCCGTATTTGCCACCGCTCTCAAAAGCGCTGGTACGGCTTTTTGTTGCGGCATCTGCCGTGTTCCTGGCTGTGGCCGCAGGATATTTTGTACAGGCTCGGGCGCCAATTCCGGCTTGGGCTTCGGGATGAAGAACAACTGCACCCGGTTTTGCGATGGCGCAGGCGCAACCGATACCCATGCCTGACGCTGCGCTGTCAGCAGATAGCAAACAAAGAACGCATTGACCGACAACGCCACCCACCAGGCTGCAATCCTTGTCTTGTCCACAGCGTCTGCCCTGCCGAATACCATCAAGACGCGTTTTATCACAGTCTCGCGGCACGCTTTGACATTCACCCGGCAGCCGCTAACCTTGCACGCCTTCAACCTTACCCATATCCCCATGTCCAAGCACGACCAACCCTATAAATACGAGCCCATGGCCTTTCTGCCGCGCCTGATTTTTGCCTCGCGCTGGTTGCAGCTACCGCTGTATCTGGGCCTGATTATCGCCCAGGCGGTGTATGTATTCCTGTTCATGAAGGAGCTGTGGCACCTCATCACCCACGCCACCGAATGGGGCGAGCTGGAAATCATGCTGATGGTGCTGGGGCTGATTGACGTGGTGATGATTTCCAACCTGCTGGTGATGGTGATTGTCGGCGGCTATGAAACCTTCGTTTCGCGCCTGCGGCTGGAAGGCCATCCCGACCAGCCCGAATGGCTCAGCCACGTCAATGCCAGCGTACTGAAGGTCAAGCTCGCCATGGCCATCATCGGCATTTCCTCGATTCACCTCCTAAAGACCTTCATCGCCATCGGCAACCTCGGCGCAGAAGGCTCCCCCTACACCGCCCAGGGCGTACTGTGGCAAACCATCATCCACTGCGTATTCATTCTCTCGGCGCTCGGCATCGCCTGGACTGACAAGCTGATGATGTCGGCCAGCAGCAAGCACCACTGACTGATAGCCCGATCGCAAACCAGCAGGCCAGACTCAAGTCTGGCCTTCTTTCATCAAGGCATCACTCTGCCAAGCGCATTGGGCTAACGCGCTGCGAAGTGCTCAAATCCGCTGCGGCTTGTCTTTACTGGCTCACCGGACAGCATGGCGGTGATGCCCTGTCCTGCACAAACACGACCTATGCGGGTCACGGCGGTGCCGCAGGCCAGGGCGCGGCTACGGATTGTTTCGCGCAAGGCCGGTGCTGCGGTAAAGCACAACTCGTAGTCATCGCCGCCACTGGCCTGCCAGTGCCGCCGTGTTTGCGGCTCAACACCCAGCGCCTGAAAGGCGGTCGATGCGGGTAGCTGTTCGAGTTCTATTTCGATAGTGACCGCGCTGGCCTCGGCAATATGCCCGACATCGGCGAGCAGGCCATCGGAAACATCAATCGCGGCATGAGCCAGGCCGGCCAGTGTTTGCCCCAGTGCCAGCCGTGGCGTGGGGCGGTCAAGCCGGGTGCGCAGGGCTTGCGGGATGTCGTGACCCTGCTGCCACAGCGCCAATGCCGCTGCGGCATCGCCCAGCGTACCGCTGACCCAGACATCATCGCCTGGCTGTGCGACATCGCGGCGCAACGCCTTGCCTGGCTCGATGAGGCCAATCACGCTGACGCAGACCGACAATCCCCCGCGCGTGGTATCGCCGCCAATCAAGGCCAGGCCATGCTGCCCGGCCAGCTGCATGAAACCGTCGATAAAACCGTCCAGCCAGTCCGGGTCGGCCTCCGGCAGGGACAGCGACAGGCTGCCCCAGGCAGGTTGCGCACCCATTGCCGCCAAATCGGAAAGATTCACCGCCAATGCCTTCCAGCCGATGTCAAAGCTGTGTGTTTGCGGCGGAAAATGCACGCCATGATTGAGCGTGTCGGTGGCAATGACCAATTGCTTACCCGCAGGCGGGGCAATGAGTGCGGCATCATCGCCAATGCCCAGCACCACATCCGGCCGCGTCTGGCTGCGGCGGCGGATGCGCTCAATCAGGTCGAACTCGGCCACGGCCTGCCGCCATCAGCGCTGCTTGGCGGCGTTCACTTCCACGCTGCGCCATTCGGCCGCCAGTTTGTCCAGCACGCCATTGACATAGGTATGACCATGGTCGGCGCCAAAGCGTTTGGCCGTTTCGATGGCCTCGTTGATGACCACCCGATACGGCACATCCTTGCGCTGGTGCAGCTCGTAAGCGGCGATGCGCAGCACTGCGCGCTCCACCGGGTCAACCTCTTCCACCGTGCGGTCGATATGCGGCGCCAGCCCGGCATCGAGCACGGCAGTATCATTGATGACGCCACGCACCAGGTCTTCAAAATAGGCCAGGTCGGCGATTTCATGCGCCTGCTCGTGGGCGAACTGTGCCAGGATTTGCTGCGCCACACCGCCGGAAAGCTGCCAGGCGTAAATCGCCTGCATGGCGCGGCGACGGGCGCGGGTGCGATGCACCGGGTCGATCCCCTGCGGGCGGCGGGAATGCTGATGCGGCTTCATTGTGTCCAGCCCTTGCCGCCATCGGAAGCATACATTTCCTGCAACAGCGCCAGCTCCTCATCAGTGATTTCATCGCCCAGCACCTCATCCAGCTGCAATAGCAAGTCGGCCATCTCAATCGCTGCCACGGCGACCTCTTCGCCCTTGTTGCCATGCTGCCCTCCCGCACGCGCCTGGGCATCTTCCAAACGCTCCACCGCCAGCACGCCATTGCAGACCGGAATGTTGTAATCAGTACTCACGCGCATCAGCGCCTCGGCGCACCGGTCGGCAACATGCTCGTAATGACGGGTATCGCCACGCACCACGCACCCCAATACCAGCAATGCTACGTAACTCTCGCTGGCGGCCAGCGTTTGCGCGGCCAGTGGCAGCTCCCATGCCCCCGGCACCCGCACGATGTCGATAGCGTCTTCATCTATGCCGTTGTCCAGCAGCGCCTTGTGCGCGCCTTGCAACAGCGCCTCGGTAATCTTGGCATTCCAGCGGCTAACGAGGATGGCATAGCGTGCACCCGGCACTTTGCGCAGATTGCCTTCGTAATTGGGCATAGCGTCTCTCCAAAAGGGACAAACATTTTAGCGCGATGACGAAGCCTGCCCGGAAACTGCAGAAAAAAACGCTTGCACATCGGCCAGCTCGCGCGTACGCGGCATCGGCGGCAATGAATTCATGAACACCTGCCCGTAGCTTTTTTCGGTCAGGCGCGGATCACACAGCACCAGCACGCCACGGTCGTGGATGGTGCGAATCAGCCGCCCTGCTCCCTGCTTGAGCGCAATCACCGCCTGCGGCAGTTGCTCATCGCGGAACGGGTTGCCGCCACTGCGGCGCACAGCCTCCAGCCGCGCCTCGAATACCGGGTCATCGGGCGCGGCAAACGGCAGTTTGTCGATGATGACCACCGACAGCGCATCCCCGGCCACATCCACGCCTTCACGAAAGCTGGCGGTGCCCAGCAGCACGCCATTGCCCGAATCCCGGAACTGCTGCAATAGCTGCGCGCGCGAGGCTTCACCCTGTACGAACAAGGGCCAGGGCACGTCCAGCCGCCCGCGCAGCAGCGTGGCCGCCTCGCGCAGGGCACGATGCGAGGCAAACAGCAAAAACGCCCGGCCTTGTGAGGCCTGCAACACCGGCAACGCCACCTCCACGACCGCCTCGGTAAAACCGAACGCCGAAGGCGCGGGCAGGCGTTTGGGCAAATAGCAAAGCGCCTGCCTGGGCCAATCGAAAGGTCCGGGCTCGATGCGGGTCTTGGGCTGCCATAACCCCAGACGTTTGGATACATGGATGAACTCGCCCCCCACGGTGAGCGTGGCCGAAGTAAACACCCAGGCCGCCTGCGAGCGTTCCCGATGACGGCGCAAGGGGCCGGATACATCCAGCGGCGTGCGTTGCAGACGAAAGCCCTTGGGCGTGAGCTCATACCAATACACATTGTCGCTGCCGGGGTCGGGGCTGCGCTCGTCCAGTTCTTCTTGCGGCGCATCTTCGGGTTTGTTCCAGGCCTCCAGCCAGCGCGAGAGCTGCGCCTCAACCTCCACCACGCGCGCATGGGCAGTATCCAGACCGGGATTGGCTTCGCGCCACGGGTTGAGCGCCTCAATCAGGCTTTGCAAGGCAGCTTGCAGTGCATCAAAGGCCGTGACCACAGCCTCGTTTTCCAGCGCCCGGCTGCGCGTGCCGCGTATCGGCAGGCCATCCATCGCCACGCGCAATTCACGCACGCTTTGCTCAAGCGCCAGTGCAAATGGCTGCAATGCCGCCAAGCCTGCCGTAGTTTGCCGGGCTTCGTGAATCACATCGCGCGCCAGCTCCACCAAAAGCCGCGCGCCAATGCCTTCGCCAAAAAACTGCGCGGCCAACTCCGGCAACTGATGCGCCTCATCAACAATGAAAGTCTGCGCACCGGGCAGGATTTCGCCAAAGCCTTCCTGCTTCAACGCCAGGTCGGCCAGCAAAAGATGGTGATTGACCACCACCACATCCGCCGATTGCGCACGCTGCCGCGCCTGTACCACAAAGCAGTCGCCAAAAAACGGGCAATCACTGCCCAGACAGTTTTCATTGGTGGAGGTCACCAGAGCGAATACCGGCGATTCTTCCGGCATGCCCTCCAGTTCGGCCAGGTCGCCAAAACGAGTGCGCCCACTCCAGGAAACAATGCGCTGAAACTGCGACACCTGCTCTTTACTGGTAAAACGCGGCTCGCCCCTGGCCTGCTCCAGACGATAACGGCACAGATAATTGGCGCGCCCCTTGAGCAACGCCGACTTGTGGCCGACACCCAAAGCCTTGCGCACCCGTGGCAGGTCGCGGTGATAAAGCTGGTCTTGCAGCGCGCGCGTGCCGGTACTGATGATGGTTTTGCGCCCGGACAGCAATGCGGGCACCAGATACGCATAGGTCTTGCCAGTCCCGGTACCGGCCTCGGCCAGCAAGGTATCGACTTCATCGATGCACTCGGCAATCGCCACCGCCAGCGCCTGCTGCCCGGCACGCGGCACAAAACCGGCAATTTCTTTCGCCAGCGCGCCATTTTCTGCCAGCGCCTCGGCGGTCTTTCCAGCCAGCGTCATCACGATACCGGGAGCCCAAATGGCCGGGGATTATAGCCCTCTTCCAGTAATTGAGCCGTTTTTGCTGCACAGCAGCTTGCAATTTTCTGGCTCCAGGCGTAGTTAATCAAAGCTCTGGCGAAGCTGCCTGTCTGCACGGCAGCCTGTACGCCAGCAGGTCTTCAATTTGATTCCCCCGGTCCATGGAGAAGTAAGGATGGGAAGCATTGATGTTGAGC
>NWQQ01000046.1 GCA_002798255.1 Lysobacteraceae bacterium NML95-0200 | reverse complement strand
TGCGCCAGGGAGCGCCTGCACGTACCAACCAGCGCAGCGCATTGAACACTTCACGCAGATCGTGCTGACGCTGCGGCGCATCTTGAGCCATCAAGATAAGGTAGGGTGCGACAAAGCTCCATTCTTCATCGCTGACATCACTGGGGTAAGGTTTACGAGACATGCTGATACTGTATCCAAGATCAACACAACCTCTCGGAAAAGTGCATAACACGCTCTAACCCCCTATCAGGTATCGGGTCTTGAGCAGCGCTTTGCCACGCAGGCTGATGCCATCGGGCTCGACACCCTCGACAGGGTGAGTACGGGCGTGGAACGGGCACTCAATGCGGAGATTGAGGCGATCAATCATGCAATCGGTGCTTGCGAGAAGGCAGTGGAAGCGCGCTTTGCCGATTTCAAGCGGCAATGGCCAATGGATGCAGGCGATATGGACGCACATCTGGACAGCGCGCCGGACTTTTTTGCCAAGCTGGAGCGGCTGGAGATGGATGGCTTGCCTGCCCACGAGCAACGTTTCTTTGAGCTGCTGCAAAATCAAAGTCACCAGAATCTGGCTGCGCTTTCCAGTTATCTGAACGATGCACGCAAAGCCATCCTGG
The DNA here is from genome assembly GCA_002798255.1 of Lysobacteraceae bacterium NML95-0200. Lineage (GTDB taxonomy): Bacteria > Pseudomonadota > Gammaproteobacteria > Xanthomonadales > Xanthomonadaceae > Solilutibacter. Next base: position 9,872 of record NWQQ01000046.1, on the reverse strand, counting down.
AACGCATGGAGCTGGTTAATGAAAGCCTGGGGCAAGTGCCTTTCAATCAGAACGCCAGCCAATGCACCTATCTGCATATCGAAGCCAGTGACCGGCAGCTTGTCGATGTCAGGGAGTTCAAGCAGGAAATCCGCCAGGCGCTGAGCCATGCCTGGATGGAAGATCGCGACTCTGCCGAGGCGCGGTTTCTGGCCTTGCGACGACTGGTGGAGCGGCTTGCCAGCCAGGCGCCCGAGCAAAAACGCTGGCGCGAAACAGTGCTTGATGTCCGGCAGCATGTCGAGTTCATTGCGCGGGAAATCGATGAAAGCGGCATCGAAGTCGAGATTTACCGCAGTGGCGCTGGCAAGTCTGGCGGCCAAAGGCAGAAGCTCGCCACCACCTGCCTGGCCGCTGCCCTGCGGTATCAACTGGGCGGAAACGATCATGGGGTGCCGATGTATGCGCCGGTGGTGCTGGATGAAGCCTTCGACAAGGCAGATAACGAGTTCACCGCTCTGGCAATGAACATCTTTGCCAACTTCGGATTCCAGATGGTGGTCGCCACGCCGCTGAAATCGGTCATGACCCTGGAACCATTCATTGGCGGCGCCTGTTTTGTGGATATCAGCGACCGGCGCGTCTCAGGCGTGTTGCTGATTGAGTACGACACTGAACGCCAGCGTTTGAAGCTGCCCGAGCATGCACATGAGGAGTCCGGGCTTGAAGCTTCCTGAGGATGTCCGGCAGTTTCTGGCGCGTCGCTTTCAAGGCAAGCACCGCGCATGGTTGAATGCTGAGCCGGACAGCACGCAATGGCCGCTGGAGATTCCGCTCGGCGTGCCGGCGGAGTCGGCTGCACTGAAGCAAATCGACGGCACGCGCGCCTGGGTAAGGGCATGGCAAAGCTGGCAAGGCGCCGGCACGCTTTGTTGGTGCGAGCGCAGCTGGAAAACGCTTGGCATGCAGCGGCTGCCGGAAAAATTGCTGCTGGACGACCCGGAAGCGGTTGCCTGCTGGATTGGTGAATCCGCACGCTGGCAGCGCGCCCAATGCCGTTACCGGATACTCACTGCCCGCTGGCCGACACTGGCGCCACAGTTGCCGGAGCATTTTGATGTCCTGGCCGACTATGGCGATGCCGATTTTCACCGGCTACTCAAGATGCTGGACTGGCTTGAGCGCAACCCAGAATCCGGCCTTTATCCACGCCAAATCCCGGTGGCCGGAGCCGACAGCAAATGGCTGGAGCGGCGCAAGGGGTTATTGACGGAATTGCTGGCCGCCATGCAGGCGGATTCTGGCGCCGATCTGGACTTTTACCAGCGCTGCGGATTGAAGCCGCCACCGCCACTTGTGCGGATGCGGGTGCTGGATCCGGCATTGCGCGCCAGAATCGGTGGTCTGGGCGATATCAGCGCACCGCCAGCCGAGCTGGCAGGTCTGGATTGGCCGGTTTCGCACGTATTGATTGTCGAGAACCTGCAAACAGGACTGGCCATGTCCGACCTGCCGGGTACCGTGGTATTCATGCGCCTTGGTTACAACGTCGAGGTTTTGTCCCATTTTGACTGGCTGGCGCGTGCGCAGTGCATTTATTGGGGAGATTTGGACACCCATGGATTTGCCATCCTCAACCGTGCCCGCGCGTGCATTCCAGGCCTGCAGTCCGTGCTCATGGATGAACACACCCTGCTGCAATACAAGGCATTGTGGGTCGATGAACCGGCACAGCACCCGGCCACCGAGCTGGCGCTACTGACGAGGCAAGAACAGCAACTCTATCGCGACCTCAAACAACAGCGCTGGGGGCGAAACATCCGCCTGGAACAGGAGCGGATTGACTGGGCCGCTGCATGGGGCGTGTTGCAGCGACTTGCTGCCCGTCCTGGGGAAGGCTCCGGACAATGACGCTACAGGCTGATACCGGTTTCAGAGCTTGTTCAAGGTCTCTTCTTGGCATCCGTTGCTTCGCAAAGGCGGCATCTACAAGGTGCTTTGTTGCGCATACCTTGCCAAGACAGCCAGTCTTGGTTGCGGCATGCGTCTTGCCCCTGCACATGGCGTGCACTTGCGGGTACCGAGAAGAGACCTTGAACAGGCTCTCAGGCAGCAGGCGCAGGATTTGCCGTGTGCGGGATGGTACTTTCGGCGCGCGCCCAGACTTTTTCGTGGAAGAAAAACGCCACCGCCTGCACCGTCGGCTCCAGCAGGCTGAGCGTCAGTGCCATCAGTAGGTTGCCGGTCACGGCATAGGCCACCAGCGCAGCCACGCTGATATGCATGACGTAGTAGCTGGCAGTCTTGTAAAGCATGTGACGGTGATTGCGGAGGAAACGGGCCACGGTGTGGGGCTCTTCGGGTTGCAAATGGATGACCAATGCTAGGCACGGTTATTTGATGATTCCAATGAATTGTGTTTAAACTTTTGATTGATGTAATTGATTGCCGTCAGCCGGGCATCTCCGCGTTCACAGGGCTATCCAGTGCGCGGCAGCGTGCAGATTGGCCAGATATTGATACGGCAGAAGGCGATGATGCCCCCTTTCGGTGCAAAACTGTAGCCATCTTGGCTGTCGCGGCAGGTCATCCCCTATCATTTTCGTGGCGCGGCGGCGTCTTCTTCGTCCATTACTGCATTCATTGGGTGTCTCGTCTGGAAAGTTAACACCTCGGCAGGAAATTAGTGGGGTATTACATAGGGATTGATTCCACCTTCAAGGCCGATGGGGTCGGGTTGCAGGTATCGGCCGATGCTGGCGTCGTAGTCGCGGAAGCCGTTGTGCCAGAGGCCGGTTTCGGTATCGAAGTATTGGCCGGGGAAGCCGAGGTTGAAGCCGCCGATATTGTCCTGCACCACGGTCCGGTCAAAGGCGGCATTGTGGGCGCGCCAGACAATGGTTTTATTGTGGTCGGTGAGCAGTTCCGGCCTGCCCAGATGGTCGTTATGCACGGCATACAGTTGCCCATCACGCACCATGCCGACCACTTCGCTGCCAAAGCGCAGGTAGTGTGTCCAGCGGTTGTGTGCGGGGTGGTATTCCACCTCCAGAAGCCCGCTGGGGCCGGTGGCAAAGTAACTGGCCTGTGTACCTGTTTGTTTGAAATTGCGCTCGCCCAGGGCGTTGATGCGGTAGTGGGTGGTGATACCGTTTTTGTGTGCGCTGGCAAGGCGGTTGAAGGCGTTGTAGCTGTAAGTCGTGCCTGCGCTGCCGGTGATATTGCCGTCGGCATCGTAGTTGAAAGTTCGCTGTGGGTACAGCGGCCGGGAGAGCCATTGCAGGCGGTTGCTGTTATTGGCATAGCCAAGGCTGGCTGGACCGGTATTGTTGGTATGGCTGATACGGTTGCCTACCGCATCCCAGGCAAAGCTTTGGTTGCCAATACCGGCATTCACGTGGGTCAAGCGTCCCAGCGTGTCATAGCTGTAGTGTTGCGTGGCATCGGGTTGTTGGCTGTGGGTGATGCGGGTGATGAGGTTATTGCTGTTGTATTGGTAATCCAGCGTTTGTGGACTAGTATTGCCGTTGCGGGTGTTTGGTTGAATCATTTGTGTTATTCAAGAATCTTCCTGCCTGAAATTTTATTTTTATTGTTAATTTTTTGCATTAATCCGCCCGTGCATAGGCCGAGCCCTTCATTTTCAGGTAAACGGCTATCGGCTTCACTGAGGGTATTTAAATAATTGTTTGATTTTTCTATGAAATTTTGTATCTCCTCGGAGGTTGCTGTATCCGAAAATAAGAGCTCTCGGCACTTATCTGAAGTTGGTTTAATGCTTGAGCTGCATGCCGGTATAAAAATAAGGAATGCAATGATAAATTTTTCCATTTTTAGCATCCGCATGTGAATATGTTACTTTTGCTGGAGAGGATGGCATTTAAATCTTGCACGCGAGGGCTTGTGTCGGTTGCGCTCCTATCCATAAGACTGGCAGATGGATTGTGACCAATGCCCATGAGGTGGCCTGCTTCATGGGCATAATCACGATTATCTGTATAGATTGGTGTCTGATACCACTGGCCATATTCGCTTCCATAGACCCATGAGTTTCCACCTCCGGGCAAGACTTTCACATAATTTGAGGATGTGTTTGGAGTTCTTTGTATTAATACCTTCATTCGAAGGCTGTAACCGTTCCCTATGTCTGAAGTTGACCAAAATTTCTCAATTGCAGCAGCCATGCGTAAATGATCGGCTCTTGAGCCGCCGGAAAAGTAAATCGGTATTGCGATGCCAATATTGTTTTCTTTCTTGCAGATGTAAGCAATTAGCCCTTCAGGATCCACAAAACTCACCGGATTCCCACTCACATAGGCATAGGGATTGATTCCACCTTCAAGGCCGATGGGGTCGGGTTGCAGGTATCGGCCGATGCTGGCGTCGTAGTCGCGGAAGCCGTTGTGCCAGAGGCCGGTTTCGGCATCAAAATATTGGCCGGGGAAGCCGAGGTTGAAGCCGCCGATATTGTCCTGCACCACGTTCCGGTCAAAGGCGGTATTGTGGGCGCGCCAGACGATGGTTTTATTGTGGTCAGTGAGCAGTTCCGGCCTGCCCAGATGGTCGTTATGCACGGCATACAGTTGCCCATCACGCACCATGCCGACCACTTCGCTGCCAAAGCGCAGGTAGTGTGTCCAGAGGTTGTGTGCGGGGTGGTATTCCACCTCCAGAAGCCCGCTGGGGCCGGTGGCAAAGTAACTGGCCTGTGTACCTGTTTGTTTGAAATTGCGCTCGCCCAGGGCGTTGATGCGGTAGTGGGTGGTGATACCGTTTTTGTGTGCGCTGGCAAGGCGGTTGAAGGCGTTGTAGCTGTAAGTCGTGCCTGCGCTGCCGGTGATATTGCCGTCGGCATCGTAGTTGAAAGTTTGCTGTGGGTACAGCGGCCGGGAGAGCCATTGCAGGCGGTTGCTGTTATTGGCATAGCCAAGGCTGGCTGGACCGGTATTGTTGGTATGGCTGATACGGTTGCCTACCGCATCCCAGGCAAAGCTTTGGTTGCCAATACCGGCATTCACGTGGGTCAAGCGTCCCAGCGTGTCATAGCTGTAGTGTTGCGTGGCATCGGGTTGTTGGCTGTGGGTGATGCGGGTGATGAGGTTATTGCTGTTGTACTGGTAGGCCAGTGTCTGCATCCCGGTGTTGCCATTGCGGGTGTCGAGCTGCGTCAGCCGTCCGTCCAGATCCAGTTGGGCATTACGGGTCAGGCCATTGCCATATTGCCAGTCCAGTGCCGGGCCAAACGCCTGATATTGAATATTGCTGAGTACATGACGGGGCTGGGCATTGCCGATTTTCACCGTCATGGTGGTGATTTTGCCGTCGGTATAGCCGTAGGCCACGGCGATATTGCCGGGATATTGGATGCCGGCCAGGCGTCCCGTATCGTGATATGTATAGTGCTGGCCGAAGTTGATGCCGCTGCCGGTCAGGGTTTGGGTTTTGTGGGTGAGCAGGCCTTCGGGGGAATAGGCAAAACCCATGATGCCGCTGGGGTCGGTGATTTGGCAGGGCAGTCCTTTGCCATTGGAGCAGGTGTCGTAGGTAAAGTGGTGGGTGTGCCCGCCTGCGGTTTTGTGGGTGAGCCGCCCCAATGCGTCATAGGCGTACTGGGTGAGCATGCCGCTTTGGCGGGTCACCTGGATAAGCTGGCCTGCGGCGTTGTATTGAAATTGGGTCTGGCCGGTATCCGGGCTGCTTTGTGCCCAGAGCTGCCCCAGGCCATCGTAGGTATAGGTGGTGATATTGCCGCGCGGGTCGGTCACCTTGGTGAGATCGCCAGCATAATCATGCATCCTCTGGTTCGGATTCATATATAGTCAATTGGGATGGTGCAAGTCGGCAACAGAAAATCAATAGAAGTCATAAAGAATCCTAATGAAAAATATCAAATATAAAATAAGAAAAAATAAATTCATCAAAATAAATTTCCTGCACACCAGGAAACATAAGAACGCCAAATAGGCGCCCAGGGCCATCATGTAAAATAGCTTTTCCTCAAGAGAAAAAAAGCCAGAGCTTGATACAATATCGGAATCATATCTTCGTCTAAATGCATATAGCATGAGAATGTTGAAAATCCAATATAATATAAATGGAGCTGCGTTAATTAATTTTAAATTATTATTTGCAGCAGCCATTTTCCATCTCCTTCTGTCTCAGAGCCTCAACAAGATCATAGGGGTATTTATTGAAAATTCTAATTAGCGGCCAAGTGGATATTCCATCGGTTTCAACATCAAAGTTCAAAACCCCGACAGAATATGTGCTTATTTCGCCAGAATGCGTAACCTTATTTCTTAAGTCTGCGCCTGCGCATTGTGGCTGCCCATAGCTATAATTAGGAGATGCTTCTACTTTAACTATTCCGCACCGAGAATTTTCACTCTGGCACTCATAGTTGCAAGTTGGACTCCTATTTGAATGATAATTTACTATGGGTGTCACTTTGTAGCTTACTGGTCGGCATATCCATTTTTCTAGTCCATAAGGATCAATGCTGCCTACAGGATTCCCACTCACATAGGCATAGGGATTGATTCCACCTTCAAGGCCGATGGGGTCAGGTTGCAGGTATCGGCCAATGCTGGCGTCGTAGTCACGGAAGCCGTTGTGCCAGAGGCCGGTTTCGGCATCAAAATATTGGCCGGGGAAGCCGAGGTTGAAGCCGCCGATATTGTCCTGCACCACGGTCCGGTCAAAGGCGGCATTGTGGGCGCGCCAGACGATGGTTTTATTGTGGTCGGTGAGCAGTTCCGGCCTGCCCAGATGGTCGTTATGCACGGCATACAATTGCCCATCACGCACCATGCCGACCACTTCGCTGCCAAAGCGCAGGTAGTGTGTCCAGCGGTTGTGTGCGGGGTGGTATTCCACCTCCAGAAGCCCGCTGGGGCCGGTGGCAAAGTAACTGGCCTGTGTACCTGTTTGTTTGAAATTGCGCTCGCCCAGGGCATTGATGCGGTAGTGGGTGAGCGCAACTAACTCTATCATTTTGAATTCCAATAGCCATTATTTTTTGGTAGAAGAAACGGGATTTTTGAATCATTTATTTCATAATGCCCTTTGCAGTATTTTTTATTGCAGCGCATCCTAAACTTGGCATTGCTCTTGTTTTCGAAATTAATAGAGAAAATGATTTCTCTGCCAAAAATTTTTGCTTTGGATAAATTAATGGTATTGATTCCATTGTCAGCAAATTGGCTGATGATAACTAGGTCTTTTTCAGATTGTGCTATTTCTATTTCAACTCCATTTAAGTCGCCACTTTCATTGTTGTAATTTAAGGTGCTGTAAGTTCCCATTGGGGAGATCTGATGGGTTGATGTGAGTATAAGAAATGATAGTAACATGTTGTTAATTGCAAGTGCATTCATTTGCTGCGCCACTATGAAAGTCCTCTTGAGCCTGACGAATCAGTGCTCGTCTGTTTCCGGGGTCTTGAAAGAAATGTGGTCTGTCCGGTTTCCTGAAATTTCCACCCCAACGTAACCCTGCTTTTTCTGCATTTCTAAGAATCTCAGTTCTCTGAGAATCAGTTAGCCCATTAATCCAGTTGATATCAATCGCCCATCCGGCTTCGTGCAAGCTATTTCCTGGTGCTGCGGGGGTAATAGCTCCTGCACCTAAATTGGCCTGATCTGCACTTGTTCTGAAAGTTCGATTAATTCGAACATTAATCCCACTTTCCTGATTAAGCTCAAGCCATTTGGCAACAGCAGGGTAAAATCTATCATCAAGGTATGGGCGAGCATTTGGACCTGTATTCGGTAGACTAACTTTGCAGAGCCTTAACCCCCATGGATCCACAAAGCTGATCGGATTCCCATCGACATAGGCATAGGGATTGATTCCACCTTCAAGGCCGATGGGGTCAGGTTGCAGGTATCGGCCGATGCTGGCGTCGTAGTCGCGGAAGCCGTTGTGCCAGAGGCTGGTTTCGGCATCAAAATATTGGCCGGGGAAGCCGAGGTTGAAGCCGCCGATATTGTCCTGCACCACGGTCCGGTCAAAGGCGGTATTGTGGGCGCGCCAGACAATGGTTTTATTGTGGTCGGTATCGTAGTTGAAGGTTTCATGGGGTTTTGGGGGTTTGGGGTTTTAATTATTTAAAAAATACTTTTGCTTGCGCGTCTTCCCAGGAGTAATGCCATGACTGGTCCAATAATTATTCTTAATGTGTCAAGTGATGCTGCTTTTATGGTTTTTCCCTCCTTTCTTAAGGCCTTGGAAAGCCCAAAAAAACCAGCAAATCTACCTTTTAAGGCTGCGCGAAGGTAATATTTTTTTTCCTTGGATATGTCTTTCGAAAATGTTGCGTGATAATTTGCTAGTGCAATATCAATATCTGCTGATTTGCTTAGCCCTTCAATATTACGAAGTTGTTCAATCATTCCATTTCCGTCTTTCATTTTCATCATTATCCTTGATAGAAAAATTATTGGTGTTATGCTTTTGTGGGATGCTATTGTGGATGCAGCTTTGTAGCTTTTTTTTGCTTTGTGAAGATTTATTTCAATATCTTTGTTTCCGGACTCAAAAATTATTCCTTTCATTAGGTGTGCCGAATATCTCTCTTCTTTGTTTTCTGAGTTAATTTTTTCTTCTATTATTTTTAGGGCATCAATGTAATTGCTTCTTTCAATCAATGATTTTGCATCGTTTATGGTTTTCAATTACTTTCCTCCAGTTGCGAATGGGTTTTGATTGGCTATTCCCCGGGTGGATCGCTCCTTGATTTCTTGTCGCATTTGCATGTGCTGTAGCCATTGCCGGGGTTGGCTAGTTCCAGGTGAACAAGTTCCAAGAAATACGCATGCATTAAGTAGTGTTTCTTTTGCTTGTGGGGTTCTACAAATATTTATAGCTGTGGCAGTAGCCTCGGGTGCTGCAATTGCTGCCCCAGAGATTGTGTAAGCTCCGTAAACACTTATCGCAGCACCAGTTGTTGCACCTGCCCAGTAATAATTGAGTTGTAATGCAACATCGTCTGGAATTCGTCTTCCAGAAGTAGAGCGAGTGTTAAGGTTTCTCGTGTAAGGTAGGAACTGTAGCCCTTCAGGATCCACAAAACTCACCGGATTCCCACTCACATAGGCATAGGGATTGATTCCACCTTCAAGGCCGATGGGGTCGGGTTGCAGGTATCGGCCAATGCTGGCGTCGTAGTCGCGGAAGCCGTTGTGCCAGAGGCCGGTTTCGGCATCAAAATATTGGCCGGGGAAGCCGAGGTTGAAGCCACCGATATTGTCCTGCACCACGGTCCGGTCAAAGGCGGCATTGTGGGCGCGCCAGACAATGGTTTTATTGTGGTCGGTGAGCAGTTCCGGCCTGCCCAGATGGTCGTTATGCACGGCATACAGTTGCCCATCACGCACCATGCCGACCACTTCGTTGCCAAAGCGCAGGTAGTGTGTCCAGCGGTTGTGTGCGGGGTGGTATTCCACCTCCAGAAGCCCGCTGGGGCCGGTGGCAAAGTAACTGGCCTGTGTACCTGTTTGTTTAAAATTGCGCTCGCCCAGTGCATTGATGCGGTAGTGGGTGGTGATACCGTTTTTGTGTGCGCTGGCAAGGCGGTTGAAGGCGTTGTAGCTGTAAGTCGTGCCTGCGCTGCCGGTGATATTGCCGTCGGCATCGTAGTTGAAAGTTCGCTGTGGATACAGCGGCCGGGAGAGCCATTGCAGGCGGTTGCTGTTATTGGCATAGCCAAGGCTGGACATGCCGGTACTGTTGGTATGGCTGATACGGTTGCCTACCGCATCCCAGGCAAAGCTTTGGTTGCCAATACCGGCATTCACGTGGGTCAAGCGTCCCAGCGTGTCATAGCTGTAGTGTTGCGTGGCATCGGGTTGTTGGCTATGGGTGATGCGGGTGATGAGGTTATTGCTGTTGTA
>NWQQ01000035.1 GCA_002798255.1 Lysobacteraceae bacterium NML95-0200 | reverse complement strand
TGGCAAACAGACGCAAAAGACGTCGAAACTTGGCCTCACTGATTTTTGAGTGACGGTAATATCTATTTTTGCTTGGCATTTCAAGAAGTTAGCATGTGGTCAACACATGTTTGCTTCCTAAGCCCCTAAAAAATATCGCTCAGGGTGGAGCGGTCATGCCCGCGGCAGCGACCCCAAGCCACCGTGCGCAAGGCCAGTATGGGGTTATGGGGTGAGTCACTGATTTTTACATGCAAGGCGGCGCCAAGAGGCGGATGTGATGGCTTGTGCTCACCGGTTGACTCCTGTGACACGGTCAAAGTTGGATTTGTCGCTGGTCATTTTGCGGATGCTGGCTGCTTTGGTTGATGGATCCATTGCAACCATGCCAATAAGAGACAGTTGAAGGCATTGATGCCTGATCGCCAAGGATCCCGGTTTAAGCGTTGGGCGAAGCGATAGCGGCTTCATATCCGAGTGCCAAGCAGATTGAGGTTGGCGGTATGCCGCGCAGCTGTGATGGGAATCAAATCCCCAGTGCGCGAATTTCGCTGATGGGGCGGGCGCGTTCCCAGGCGTCGGCAAAACGTTCGGCCAGCGGACGGATATGTTGGGCAGTGCGGGTATGGGTGGCAGCAGGGCGTTCGCCGCTGTCAAACAGCACAAGCGCGCCATCGCCCAGGATGAAACTCTGGCTGGCCGGCGGCGAGAACTCTGTCGCCGCCTGACGCAGCAGGATATGACTGGGCAGACGCTGGGCGAGGGCAACGAGCGCACCGTAGTCACGGGCAAGGCCGCTGGCATCGGCAAACAGCAGCCGTACTTCGCGCATGGCGCGTTCGGTGGCGAAGCGGCGTAGCGTATCCAGTGCGGGCGTGTTGTTCCACAGGGCGGGCAAGGGCTGGGCGATATAGGCACTGATATGGCGCAGGCTGTGCTGGCCGACATCGGCCAGTGCCTGGGTCAGGGCTTCGATGCCTTCGGCACGTGGGCTGTCATGGTTCATCTTCATCCCACTCATCTGTCTGCGGTTGATAGTGTCCGGCATCGGCCAGGGTTTGCAACAGAGTTTGGCCTTGCTGGGTCAGTTTGGAAATGATTTGCGCATCCAGCGTTTCAGCGGCGGCAATCAGCTTGGCATCGGCCACGCTGGTCTGCCAGGCGCTGCCATTGGCAAACAGGAGCGCAGCGTCGCCGGACTTGCGCCAGGCCATGCGGCTGTAAGGGTGGCGTTGCCATAGCCTGCCTTCATGAAGGCTTGCCAGTACATCGATACCTGCGGCATCTTCCGGGCTGGGTGCCTGGCCTTCGGCGACGCGGTAGGCGCTGATGAAGCGGCCGAACCATTCACCCAGTTGCTCGCGGTCTTGCAGCTTCAGTCGCTCCAGTGCGGCGATGGCGCGATCCAGCGCGGCCTCGTCGATTTCATTGGGGTCGCCGGGCACGGCAAGGTCGGGGTCGGTATAGCGGATGCGCTCATCGGCATCGAAGGCCAGCGTCTGCGCATAATGGTCGAGCAGCTCGGCGCTGGAAGGCGCGCGCAGGCCGACGGAAATGGTCAGGCAAGCATCTTCGGCCACGCCGTGATGCGGCACGCCCGGTGGCAGATACAGCATGTCGCCCGGTGCCAGCACCCAATCCTGATCGGGGTTGAAGTGCCTGAGCAGGCGCAGCGGCACATCATCACGGTAAGTCTCGTCGGGATGGGGGCGGGTGTCGATCTGCCAGCGCCGATGCCCCTGTGCCTGCAACAGGAACACATCGTAGTTGTCGATATGCGCGCCCACCGAGCCGCCCGGCGCTGCAAACGAAATCATGATGTCGTCCATGCGCCAGCGCGGCAGAAAATCGAAATGCGCAAGCAAAGCAGCGACATCAGCATCCCATTTGTCCACATCCTGCACCAGGAGCGTCCAGTCCTGATGCGGCATGCCGGGGAATTTTTCTTCCGGGAACGGGCCGTTTTCCACCTGCCAGCTATCGGCCTGCCAGTCATGGCGCACGATGCGCGCCAGTGCGCCTTCTTCGCAGGCCAGCCCGGCCAGGTCTTCCGGTTGCAGGGGAGACTCAAACGCCGGGAAGGCGTTGCGAATCAGCAGCGGTTTTTTCTGCCAGTAATCACGCAGGAACTGCCCGGCACTCATGCCAAGCAGCCCCTTGCCGGTGGCGTCGATTTCAAAAGGGAGAAGGGCGCTCACGCAAGATTCCATCGCTTTGGGGCTGGAAATTATCGCACCCGGTTGCGGCTGCCGCGATCCTCCACTTTCGGCTTGTTATCGGTATTGACGTAATTATTGCTGCCGGTAAAGCGCACGCTGTCATAGTGGCGGCCGAGCAGGCCATTGTCTGAGCCGCCGACTTCGGCATGTCCGACACGGGTCATGTTGAGGCTATTGCGGCTGCCGTTGACGGTGAGGGTTTCCACCTCGCGGTTCAAGACCCGGACATCGCTGCCTTCCACGGTGATGCTGCGAGCCTTTTCCACATTGATGCGCACATTGCTGCCGCTGATGATGACGTCGCCGCAGGTGCCGCTCATCAAAACGCGAAAATTGCTGCTGCGGATGTGGATGTCCTGTCCGTTGCATTGTCCGCCGCGTGGGTCAATGCGAACCTGGCTGCTGCCTTGGGCGCGGCCTGGGGTATCGGCGCTCTCTGCCGGCTGGCAGGCGCTGATGCCGGCAAACAGCAAGGGCAGGGCGAAAAGGATACGGGCTGGACGGGACATCGGAGGCTCCTTCGGTCACGGAGCCTCCGATTGAATCAGCATTTGCGCTGGCTTGGCTGAACCGTTACTGGCAGGGGTTCAACTTAGATGGCCTCAGCCAACTGCTGAGCCAGCCCGGTATAGCTCGCCGGGGTCATGGCCAGCAGGCGGGTTTTGGCTTCAGCGGGCAGGTCGAGGTTTTCGATAAAGACTTTGAGGGTTTCGGCACGGATGCCCTGGCCGCGGGTCAGCGCCTTGAGCTGCTCATACGGCTCGGGCAGGCCGTGGCGGCGCATCACGGTTTGCACCGCTTCTGCCAGCACTTCCCAGTTGGCATCCAGGTCTTCGGCCAGGCGCTCGGGGTTCACTTCCAGTTTGCCGAGGCCGCGCTTCAAGGCATCAAAGCCAATCAGGGCATGGCCAAAAGCGGTGCCGAGTGCGCGCAGCACGGTGGAGTCGGTGAGGTCGCGCTGCCAGCGGCTGATGGGCAGCTTGGCGGCGAAATGTTCAAACAGGGCATTGGCGATGCCGAAATTGCCTTCGGCGTTCTCAAAATCAATCGGGTTGACCTTGTGCGGCATGGTCGAGCTGCCGACTTCACCGGCTTTGAGCTTCTGCTTGAAATAGCCCTGCGAGATATAGCCCCAGATGTCGCGGGCAAGGTCAATCAGGATGGTGGCGATGCGCTTCATCACATCGCATAGCTCGGCCACGCCATCATGCGGCTCGATCTGGGTGGTATAGGGCTGCCAGTTGAGGCCAAGCCCGCTGATGAAGGCTTGCGAAAACGCTGGCCAGTCCACTTCCGGATAGCTCACCGCATGGGCGTTGTAATTGCCGACCGCGCCATTGATTTTGCCCGGCATCGGCAGGCTTGCCAGCACCTCGCGCTGGCGCTCAAGACGTGCCACCACATTGGCGATTTCCTTGCCCACGGTGGTCGGCGAAGCGGTCTGGCCGTGGGTGCGCGAGAGCATCGGCAGGGCGGCATGCTGATGCGCCATCTCGCGCAGCTGCGCGATGATTTCATCCAGCCTGGGCAGCAGCACTTCGGCGCGCGCCTGACGCAGCATCAGTGCGTAGGAGAGATTGTTGATGTCCTCGCTGGTGCAGGCAAAGTGTACGAACTCCAGCGCCGGGGCGAGCTCGGCATCATCTTTCAGGCGCTCCTTGATGAAGTATTCCACCGCCTTGACATCGTGGTTGGTGGTGGCCTCAATCGCCTTCACGCGCGCGGCGTCCTCCACGCTGAAACCTTCGGCCAGCGCCTTCAGGCGTTCGGCCGCTGCGGCACTGAAAGCCGGCAGCTCGACAATGCCCGGATGCGCGGCCAGCGCCAGCAGCCATTCCACTTCCACCTTCACGCGCGCATTAATCAAGCCGTATTCGGAAAAAATCGGGCGCAGGGCATCCACTTTGCCGCTGTAGCGGCCATCCAGCGGGGAAAGGGCGGTGAGAGTGTTGGACATGGCAGGCTCTTGGGTGGGAAACCGGGCTATTTTAGTGACTTTGCTGCCCTGCGCGCTGCAAAAACACTTGTTTAACCACGGCGACAGAGAAACTTCCGAAAATATCCGCGCAGGGCGGCATCACGCAGGCATCCCCACGAAAACCAGCTTCTGCATCCCTATGAACCCGTTATTGAGGAATGACGATGAGCGATTTTCGTATCGAGCATGACAGCATGGGGCAGCTGCAAGTGCCCGCCAACGCGCTTTGGGGCGCACAAACCCAGCGGGCGGTGGAGAACTTCCCGGTATCCGGGCTGAAAATGCACCCGGCCTTTATCCGCGCATTGGGCATGGTCAAGGCCAGCGCGGCCGAGGTGAACACGGCACTGGGGCTGCTGGATGAGGCACGAGGCCAGGCGATTGTGCATGCCGCAACGCAGCTCGCCGCCGGGCAGCATGCGGATGCGTTTCCGCTGGACCGTTTCCAGACTGGCTCGGGCACTTCCACCAATATGAACGCCAACGAGGTGATTGCCCATCTTGCCAGCAGCGCGACGCTGGCGGTGCATGCCAATGACCATGTAAACCTTGGGCAAAGCTCCAATGACGTGATTCCCACCAGCATGCGCGTGGCCGCGCAGCAGATGATGGTGCGTGAACTGCTGCCCGCGCTGGCGCATCTGCATGCGCAAATTGCCACGCGCGCCGAAGGTTTCGGGCAGGTGGTCAAGACAGGCCGCACGCATCTGATGGATGCCATGCCGCTGACGCTCGCACAGGAATTTTCTGCCTGGGGCGCACAACTGGCGTCTGCCAGGGCGCGCATTGCCGACAGTCTCAAGCGCGTTGCCCGCCTGCCCATCGGCGGCACCGCCATTGGCAGCGGCATCAATGCCCATCCCGAATTCGCCACTCGCGTATGTCAGGCGCTTTCCCGGCGGCTTGATGCCGATTTCGTGGCAGCCGACGACAAATTTGAAGGCATCGCCGCGCAAGATGACCTGGTGGAGCTTTCCGGGCAGTTGAATGCGCTGGCAGTGGCGCTTACCAAAATCGCCAATGACCTGCGCTGGATGAATTCTGGCCCGCTGGCGGGTCTGGGAGAAGTCGAACTGCCTGCCCTGCAACCTGGCTCCTCCATCATGCCCGGCAAGGTCAACCCGGTGATTTGCGAATCTCTGTTGATGGTCTGCGCCCAGGTGATGGGGCTGCATGCAGCCAACACCGTGGCCGGTGCCAGCGGCAATTTCCAGCTGAATGTGATGCTGCCGCTGCTGGCCAATAACCTGCTCGATGCCGGGCAATGGCTGGCCAACGGCATGCGCCTGCTGGCCGACAAGGTCATCGCGGGCTTGCGTGTGCGCGAGGACATCATCACTGCGGCGCTGTCCCGCAACCCGATACTGGTGACCGCGCTCAACCCGGTGATTGGCTATGAAAAAGCCGCAGCCATCGCCAAACGTGCCTATGCCGAAGGCCGCCCGGTGCTGGAAGTGGCTGTTGAAGACAGCGGCCTTGAGCGCGAAACGCTTGAACGATTGCTTGACCCGTTGCTACTCACCCGCGGCGGCATCCATGCAGGCAGCAGTGCTGGTGGCTGAGTAAGCCCTGTATATAGTGAACACCGCGCCTGTGGCGCGGTGTCACATGGGATGGATGTTTAAAAACCGGCCTCTTGTTGCAGCCTGTCATTGAACTGCGACAGGTTGAAATGGGTGTGGATTTCCGGAAGGGTTTGCAGCAGGGGCAGGCGACTGATGCCGTTATCGCCATAACTGAAAGCGTAATTGCGCTCCCTGCGGGTCAGGCTCAGTAGTGATTCAAACTCAATGAACACGTTGTAACGCTGATGCGCTTTGGCAAAACACATAATTTCCATGCAGGTTTTCCACTTCGCGCGGCTGGCTTTCTTTTCTAGCGCCTGTAGCGCGGCCAGTTGTTTTTCCTTGCGTTTTAAGAGTCGGTCGAAAAGATTGGCGGGCGCTTCATACAGCTTTTTGGCATTAATAATGGCGCTTTCAATGAGGGTGTATTCATCAAGCCTGTCCTTGATGAGCGTACGGAGCGATGCTATTCGCTTTTGTATAGCCACATTATGAATTTTCCAGTCTTGTGCTTCCTTCAGCACGAAGGTTTCATCACGGCGCTTTTTGAGCAAGGCAACATAGCCTACCAGGCGGGTCATCATGCGCTCACAATCAATATCGCCCAGAACCGCCGGTTGCAGTTGGAAATCCTGGAAACTGCCGATAATCCCGCTCCAAAGCTGGCGGGTAGTGACATACAGATATTCACACTCATCGTGATGCGATGCTATCTGGGTCAATCCCCGTATAAGCAGGTCAAGTATCAGGCTGCTCAGCAATTTTTCGTATTGAAGCAGGTGCTTGCTGATGGCCTTTTCAAGCGAAGTTTCAGTAGCATCCAGAGGAGAAAAAAGAGCGGGAAGAATATGCTTGTCATAGTTTTCTTCCATTTTTATGGCCAGGTCGATGATGGCTTTGCTGACCCTGCCTTCCAGTGTGACAATCTGTTCAACCTGCTGCTGGAAGCCTTCAGCATGCTGTGCATCTTCACAGTGCTGCATGTCGATAACTGCACAGTTGAGATAAATCTTTCCGCCAGCAATAAGCTGCTCTTCGCTCAGAAAGCGGCGAATGGAGAAAATATTGATGTCTTTTTCAACGCTGGGGGCAATGGCAAACAGATAGCGTGAGCTTTTGACGATTTCCAACTGCCGGATACGTTGTTCCTGTCGCAGCCAGGTATTGATGAGTGGCTGGGGGTAATTGGCAAGCTGGCGTGAGCGCAAGGTGCGAAACCAGTAATCCAGAAGCTGCTGCTTCAGGAAAACCTCATTGATATAGGTTTTGATGGCCTGGCTGCTGAGATTGCGGTAGCTTTTAGGGATATTCCATTGCTCTTTGCTGGCAATGATTTCTGCCGCCGCATAGATGAACATCTTGTGCAACTGCTGTTTTTCAGCCTGAACTTCAATGTTATCTCCGGCATGGAAGCTGTTTATTTTTCCAAGGGAATTTTCAAGCAAGTCAGCAATCTGCATGGGCTGGCGATATTCGGCCAATTTTTCCAGGCAGGCTTGCAGCCATTGTGCCAGTTGTTTTAGTCCCGGGATTGCGATGTTGCCTGCATGGTTCTTGAAATCAACAGGTTTGCCAGTGAAATGAAAGGTATCGCTTGCCTTGTCCCAATGGACTTCTTTGCTGGTTAACAGAGTGTCGGTAATTTCTTCCTTTTGCTCATCAGGCAAAGTGGCGAAAATTTGCCGTAATTCATCCCTCCAGAAAATGTCGAGGCGTGGCTCAATCTGGTTGATTTTTACCCGTGCCGGGTAAGAAATATACTGCTGACTGCTGACTGCTGACTGCTGACTGCTGACTGCTGACTGCTGACTGCTGACTGCTGACTGCTGACTGCTGACTGCTGACTGCTGACTGCTGACTGCTGACTGCTGACTGCTGACTGCTATATCCATGTCAAGACTCTGTGTTGATGGGAGTGCCTAGTTTATCATTTATTCATGTTTGCTCAAGGGGGGGTCAGTAAGCTTCCCCGTCAAGCATACATTTCAAAAGTAGAACTTTCGGCGAGGTGATTGCGGCATTCGGTGGGGGTGAGATAGCCGAGTGCGTCGTGGGGACGCGCCTGGTTGTATTCGAGCATCCATCCATAGGCGGCTTCGCGCACATCGTCGAGGCGGGTGAACAGGTGTTGATCCAGAACCTCCTCTCGGAACGTCCGGTTGAAGCATTCGATGTAGGCGTTCTGGTTCGGCTTGCCGGGCTGGATATAGCGCAGGGACATGCCGTTGAGCTTGGTCCACTGCACGAAGGCTTCGCCCAGGAACTCGGGGCCGTTGTCGGTACGCAGCACCTGCGGCAGGCCGTGACTCTGCTTGAGCTGCTCGAAGACCCGGATCAGGCGCGCCGAGGAGATGGAGGTATCCACTTCGATATGCATGGCCTCGCGGTTGAAGTCGTCGACGATGTTGAAGGTTCGGAAGCGGCGGCCACAGGCCAGTGCATCGGCCATGAAGTCCGCCGACCAGACGATGTCCGGCCGCTTCGGAACGTACAGCGGCACACGCTCGCGCTTGGGCAATCGTTGTTTGGCTTTGCGCCGCAGGTTGAGCTGCATGGCGGTGTAGACCCGGTAAATCCGCTTGTGATTCCACTCCGGCCGCGCACGCCGCAAGACCTGGCAGCACTTCCAAAAGCCGCGACTGGGACGTGTGGCGACCTGCTCGGCGAGTGCCACGATCACGCACTGTCCAGTATTGGGGCGGTCGATACCAAGCGGGACGCACTGGCAGGTCCGGCAGGGCAGGGCGATAATGCGCCCTCCGATTGACAGCTGAAGACTTCCCCATGAGCGCCCAAATCCTTGATGGCAAACGCATCGCCGACGAAGCATTGCAGGCAATGAAACAAGAGGTGGAGGCGCGGGTAGCAGCGGGAAAATCAAGGCCGGGGCTCGCCGTGGTGCTGGTGGGCGACAATCCGGCCTCGCAAAGCTATGTGCGCAACAAGCGCCGCGCTGCGGAAATCGTCGGCATTCAAACTTTTGACTACAACTTGGCAGCAGCCAGTGAAGAAGAGCTCTTGGCGCTGATTGATGAGCTCAATGCCAATCCGGCAGTGCATGGCATTTTGGTGCAACTGCCATTGCCCGGCATCCCCGATGCGACGCGACTGATTGAGCGCATCGACCCGAACAAGGATGTGGATGGCTTTCATCCAGCCAATGTCGGTCATTTGGCGTTGCGCCAGTTCGGTCTGCGGCCTTGCACCCCGCGCGGCATCATGCACCTTCTGAAGCAGACCGGTGAGCCGGTTCGCGGCGCCAATGCCACCATCGTCGGCGTATCCAACCATGTTGGCCGACCGATGGCGATGGAGCTCCTGATTGCCGGCTGCACCGTGACCTGCTGCCACCGCTTCACCCCGCCCGAGGTGTTGGAGGCTTCCGTGCGCAATGCCGACATCTTGGTGGTGGCGGTCGGCAAACCGGCCTTGATTCCCGGCGAATGGGTCAAGCCCGGTGCGGTGGTCATCGATGTGGGCATCAACCGCACCGATGATGGCCGCTTGGTGGGCGATGTCGGCTTTGATGCGGCGTTGCAACGGGCAGGCTGGATTACCCCGGTGCCCGGTGGGGTGGGGCCGATGACAGTCGCCACCTTGATGCGCAATACCCTGGAAGCGGCGGCATTGGCCGATAACTCCGCAACTTCGGGCTGAACGGTAGGTCAGCTGCAATCTTGCACGGCTTGGCGCAAGATGCAGATTGCCTCTATACTCGCCGTCGTCGGATGACACGATTTCCCGGGGGTGCACTGGCTTCGACGGGGGTTGCGAAATCGTCTGGCGCATGCCGAGGGGGTAGCTTTCCTCGCTAATCCAGCTGCAAAAAACATAGTTGCCAACGACGACAACTACGCTCTGGCCGCCTAAGGCCTAGCCCCGAAACCGCTTGTGCCTGTGCTCGCGGCGTAGGGTCATTATCACAGGATCGGTGCTGGCGGCGACCCGTCAACCAGCATCTAAACAAAGCGGGTATGTCCTGTGGCGTGCTTCGCACGTCGTGTTGCCACAGGCCGAGACCAAACGGCGAGCTAAGCATGTAGTGCCGGGCATGGAGTGCCTTCGGACGGCGGTTCAATTCCGCCCACCTCCACCAATACAACGTCCCAAGACGTACCAGAAAGGCCGGAATCCTCAATAAACACAAGGGTTTCGGCTTTTTTCATTGGTGCATATCGTCCCAAGCTGTCCCATTGAATCCCGTAACTTTTGACGGTAACTCCAGTTACCGCCAAAAGAGTTACCGTCATGCCCCTCACTGATACCGCCATACGCAAGGCCAAAGACCCCGGAAAGCTGACAGACGGCGGGGGACTGTATCTGCTGGTGAAGGCCAGCGGCGGCAAGTGGTGGCGACTGGACTACCGCCGCCCTGTGACCGGCAAGTGCAACACCTTGAGCCTTGGCACTTACCCGGAAACCTCCTGGCCGATGCCAGAGCCAAGCGGGAGGAAGCCAAGAAGCTGTTGAAAGACGGCATAGACCCCGGGCAACAGCGCAAGGCCGAGAAGCTGGCAGGGGTAGAGCGGGCGGCTAACAGCTTCGAGGCGGTGGCGAGGTAATGACTGGATAAGCAGAGCTGGGTTCCCAGCTATCTGGTCAAAGTGACCGCATGGTTTAAAGGATGTTTTCCCGTGGATAGGCGCGCGCCTTGTTGCTGACCTAAGAGCCCCGGAGTTTCTGGCCGTGGTGCAGCGGGTAGAGCAACGCGGGGCGATAGAGTCTGCGCATCGCATCCTGCAAAACTGCGGACAAGTCATGCGTTACGCCTGCGCCACCGGGCGGGCAACGTCCAACCCCATTCCCAATCTGCGCGGCTCGCTCACGGCAACGCCGGAAAAGCATCACGCGGCCATTACTTACTGACCCGGTAGCCATTGGCGCGCTGATGCGTGCCATAGAAGGCTACAAGGGTAGCCTCGTTACGCGCTGCGCCTTGCGCTTGGCTCCCTTGTTGTTTGTCCGACCGGGTGAACTGCGCAATGC
The DNA here is from genome assembly GCA_002798255.1 of Lysobacteraceae bacterium NML95-0200. Classification (GTDB taxonomy): domain Bacteria; phylum Pseudomonadota; class Gammaproteobacteria; order Xanthomonadales; family Xanthomonadaceae; genus Solilutibacter. Next base: position 350 of record NWQQ01000035.1, on the reverse strand, counting down.
CAAATGGGCGGAAATTGACTTGGAGGCGTGTGAATGGCGCATACCGGCGGAAAAGATGAAGACGCGAGAGTCGCACCTTGTGCCACTGTGCAGGCAAGCCGTGAGAGCTTCACCCACTGACCGGGCATGGCTGCTACGTCTTTCCAAGCGGGCGAGGCGGGGACAGGCCGCTAGATGTAAAGTCCCGCCGTTAACTGGCCTGGATTGGTTTTGAATAGGGGCTTAGGAAGCAAACGCCTCAAAGAGGGTCATCTTTGAGCAGTTTAAGCAGTGTCTTGTAGAGATCAAGGTGCCGATGATTGAAGCGGAACTCGGTCTCCTTGAGATGCAGCTCGAACTTGTCCTTGCGT
>NWQQ01000003.1 GCA_002798255.1 Lysobacteraceae bacterium NML95-0200 | reverse complement strand
TGGCAAACAGACGCAAAAGACGTCGAAACTTGGCCTCACTGATTTTTGAGTGACGGTAATATCTATTTTTGCTTGGCATTTCAAGAAGTTAGCATGTGGTCAACACATGTTTGCTTCCTAAGCCCCTTATCAAAACTGTGTTGGCCAAGCATGATGGAAAAACGCTGGGGGTGAGTCGTTTCCAGCGCGCGGTGGTAACTCTGCTGGGCCTCGGCAGAGGCTTGACCATGAGTTGCAAACTTTCCAAGTGCAGGCGCCGTGCAGTATTTCAATGCGACCAAAGAAGCCTGCGGGTCTTGCTCATGCAGCAGTTTGTCAAACAGTTTGAGCAAATCCAGCCATTTGTAAGGCGTGCCACGAATACAGCCGTAATACAGGTTGTAGCCGTCAACGAAAACAGCAGTGGGCTTGGGTGAGCCCATGGGGATTACGCTCCTGCGGGCATGAAAAAACCGCCCTTGGGCGGTTTTTTCGTCCCAAGCCGGAGCCAACTGAATGACACGACAAGGGATGAGTGGTGACAGGATTCTGTACTTTTCAGGGCGCAAATGCAAGCCCGTATTACTTTTCCTTACTCCCGATGCACCTGAAACCCGGCAAGGCTCTGGTTGACCGGCATGGTTTCGATGCGGTTGATATTGAGGTGTGCGGGCAGGTTGGCAATCCATGCGACCTGCTCGGCAATGTCCTCGGCACGGATAGGGGTAACGCCGGCATACAGGGCATCGCTGGCAGCCTGGTTGCCGCCGGTACGCACCAGGGTGAACTCGGTTTCGGCCATGCCCGGCTCGATGCTGGTCACGCGCACGCCGGTGCCGTGCAGGTCGCTGCGCAGCCCCAGTGAAAACTGGCTGACAAAGGCTTTGCTGCCGCCATAGACATTGCCGCCAGGGTAGGGGTAGCGCGCGGCGGTCGAGCTGATATTGATGATGAGCCCGCGGCTTGTGACAAGGCGCGGCAGCAGCGCGTGGGTGAGGGTGATGAGGCCGGTGATATTGGTATCAATCATCTGCCGCCACTGCACAAGGTCGGCCTGTGGCGCAGTGGCGGTGCCCAGCGCCAGCCCGGCGTTGTTGACCAACAGGTCGATGTTGGCAAAGTTCTCCGGCAATTCGGCAAGTGCGCTGTCGATGGCGGCGCTGTCGCGGATATCGAAACAGGCCACATGACAGCGTTCGGGAAACGCCGCGGCCAGTGCCTCCAGCCGTTCACGGCGGCGGGCGCTGATGATGAGGCGCCAGCCTTCATTCAACAGGCGCTGGGCGATGGCGCGACCAAAGCCGGAAGAGGCACCGGTCACGAAGGCGGTTTTGGGGTGATTGTTCATGGCGATACGGGGAAGTGCAGGCTGTGATTGAAGCAGGTAACCGGACTGTGAAGTATGGAAATTGTCGCTCGATTCGGCAGAAAGCCCGGCTACAATCATCGGCCATTCCACCTCAAGTTTGGAACGCCCGATGTCGCAGGAAGACCTGAAAACCGCCGCCCTTGAATACCACCGCCAGTTTCCGCCCGGCAAAATCAAAATCAGTGCCACCAAACCGATGGTGACCCAGCGCGACCTGTCGCTGGCCTACTCGCCGGGCGTGGCCTATGCCTGTGAGGCGATTGTCGAGGATGTGGCTGCGGCCAGCGAAATGACCGCGCGCGGCAATCTGGTGGCGGTGATTACCAATGGCACTGCGGTACTGGGTCTGGGTGACATCGGCCCTCTGGCCGGCAAGCCGGTGATGGAAGGCAAGGGCGTTTTGTTCAAGAAGTTTGCCGGTGTGGACGTGTTCGATATTGAAATCGACGAGCGCGACCCGGACAAGCTGGTGGAGATCATCGCCAGCCTGGAGCCGACCTTTGGCGGCATCAATCTGGAAGACATCAAGGCGCCGGAATGCTTCATCGTCGAGCGCAAGCTGCGCGAGCGCATGAAAATCCCGGTATTCCACGATGACCAGCACGGCACGGCGATTATCGTCGGCTCGGCGGTGCTGAACGCGCTGGAAGTGGCCGGCAAAAAAATCGGGGACGTGAAAATCGCCACCACCGGCGCAGGCGCCGCGGGTATCGCCTGCCTGGACATGCTGGTGGCACTGGGGGTCAAGCGCGAAAACATCACGGCTTTCGACCGCGAGGGGGTGATCTACAAGGGCCGTCCCAACCTCGACCCGGACAAGGCGCGCTATGCCAATGACACCGCGGCGCGTTCGCTGGAAGAAATCGTCGAAGGCGCGGATATTTTCCTGGGGCTCTCGGCAGGCGGCATCCTCAAGCCGGAGATGGTGGCGAAGATGGCGGCGCGCCCCATCATCCTGGCGCTGGCCAACCCGTACCCGGAAATCCTGCCCGAAGATGCCAAGGCGGTGCGCGATGACGCGATTATCGCTACCGGCCGCAGCGACTATCCCAACCAGGTCAATAATGCGCTGTGCTTCCCCTATATCTTCCGTGGCGCGCTGGATGCCGGTGCCACGGAAATCAACGAAGCGATGAAGCTCGCCTGCGTACGCGCCATTGCCGAGCTGGCGCGCAAGGAAGCCAGTGACCTTGGCAATGCCTATGGCAATGACATCCCCACCTTTGGTGCCGAATACCTGATTCCGCGCCCGTTCGACCCGCGCCTGATTACCGTGATTGCGCCTGCCGTGGCGCAGGCGGCGATGGACTCGGGGGTGGCCTCGCGGCCGATTGCCGACATGAATGCCTACCGTGAAAAGCTGGGGCAGTTTATCCACAAGTCCGGCCTGATGATGAAGCCGCTGTACGAGCGTGCCCGCGCCGACCTCAAGCGCGTGGTGTACGCCGAAGGCGAGGAATACACCGTGCTGCGCGCGGTGCAGAACGTGGTGGATGAAAAGCTGGCCTTCCCGGTGCTGATTGGCCGCCCGGACGTGATTGAACGGCGCATCGCCAAGCTCGGCCTGCGGCTGCAGGCGGGCAAGGACTATGAGTTGGTCGATATCCATGCCGACCCGCGTTTTGACGATTACTGGCAGCACTATCACCAGCGCAATGCACGCAATGGCATCACCGTGGACGCGGCCAAGAGCCTGATTCGCTCGCGCCCAACCATCGTCGCAGCCTTGATGGTGGAGCGCGGCGAAGCCGATGCGCTGATTTGCGGCATCGTTGGCCGCTACCACAAGAAGCTGGGCTATCTGCGCACGGTATTCGACCTGGAGCCGGGAGCGCACTGCACTTCGGCGATGACCGGCGTTATCAACGACCATGGCGTATGGTTCTTTGCCGATACCCATGTGCAGGTTGACCCCACTGCCGAGCAGATTGCCGAATGCACCCTGCAGGCCAACCTGCGCCTGAAAATGTTTGGCATCGAGCCGAAAGTGGCGCTGCTCTCGCACAGCAATTTCGGCAGCCATAACAACCCTTCAGCCCACAAAATGCGCCGCGCCCGCGAGCTGATTATCGAGCGCGCGCCGAAGATGGAAATCGACGGCGAAATGATGGCCGATACCGCCTGGGACGAAGCCCTGCGCCAGCGCATCTTCCCCGGCACCGCGCTCAAGGGGCGCGCCAACCTGATGGTGATGCCCAACCTTGATGCGGCCAATATCGGTTACAACTTGATTCGCGTGGCCACCGGCGGCGTGGCGGTAGGCCCCATCCTGATGGGGCTGGACAAGCCCGCACATATCCTGACTGCTGCCGCCACCCCGCGCCGGGTAGTCAATATGACCGCGATTGCCGCGGTGGATGCGCAGATTCGCGCCAGCCGCCAGGCCAGAGGCGGCTGAAGTGCTGACTGCCAGCATCGTCTTTCTCAGTTACCGCGACCGCCAATGGGTGGATGCGGCGCTGGATGGCGTGCTGGCACAGACCGTGCCCTGCCAGCTCTTGATTTCCAACGATGCTGCCGATGACGGCACCTTCGAGCGCATTGCCGAGCGCCTGCAAGGCTATCAGGGGCATCACCGCATTGACCTGCTGCTCAAGCAGCCGCAAAACCTGGGCGTGGTCGGCTCCTGCAATGCCGTGCTGCCACAGGCCAGCGGCGATATCGTGGTGATGATGGCAGGCGATGATGTTTCTGCGCCCGACCGGGTGGAAAAGCTCCTGGCCGCCTATGCCGCACACCCACAAACCATGGCAATCGGTACGGATTTTGAGGCAGTGGATGGTGAGGACCGTCCGGTCGCTATCGACTTCAAGACCGAAATGCTGCATTTTGACCTGCATCGACTGGCGCATTCGCGTGCCTTTCATACCCTGCTGGGCGCGGCGCTGTCGTTCCGCCGCGAAGTCTTTACCCGTTTTGGCGCATTGCGCGGCACGGTAGAAGACAATGCACTGACATTGCGTGCCTGCTTGTTGGGTGATTGCCGCAACTTGCCGGAAAAGCTGGTGAGCTACCGCCAGCACAGCGGCAGCGTCAGTCATGGCGTGTTCGCGCGCAGTGGCGCCGATGCCCGCGAGCTCAAGCGTCGCCGCTACCTGCGCACCGCCACATTTTTGCAAGGCACTGCGGATGACCTGGCGCATTGCCTGCAACAGACAGATGCTCTTGCCCCGGCTCGAATACGTGACGCCAGGCGTTTGCAGCATATGTATGCCAGCGCCGCCGCGATGCGACTGGCCTTGGTGGAAGGTGGCTTTGCCGAACGCTGGGCAGCATTCAAGTTTGCCCTGTCCTGCCCCGGCAACCGCCGCCGCGCCCTGGAATATGCCAGCAAGCTGTGGCGCAAGTAACGGAGTTGTGGGGTATTGGCGCTCTCCATGACTGATGCCCAAGCCAGATGTTTGGCTATTGAGTCTCACGCCTGAGATGGCGGTTTATTGTTCATGCGCAGTCTGCAGCCGCAATACCGGGACATGGGCGCGGCTTTGGCCTTCACGCTGCGCGTGGATGTCGGCCAGTGCCTCGCGGGTGGCGCGATAGGCTTCGCCGTGGTCATCCACCGGCAGCCATAGGGTGGCCACGCCCATGACTCGGTGTGGGGTCATGGTCTGGGTGGTACCAATCCACAGGGGGGTATCGTCCTGCAAGCGAACCGGGGCAGGCCACAGCCGCAGCACCTGGCGGCGGCGGCCATCGTCGATTTCACGTACCAGCAGCAGGGCTTCGGGATGGGCTTCCAGGGCGGCAGGCAGTATCGGCTGCTCGCTGGAAGGCGTATCGCTATCCAGTAGCCCCAGCACATCCATCCAGTCGGCCTGCGGTTTGACCCGCCAGCCAGCGACTTCCAGTGCGGTTTGCACCGGCACCAGCGAGCCTGCGATTTGCACGTCCAGCGGCCAGCGGATGGCATCACCCCGGGCATTGCGGGTGGCAGGCAATTGCTGCCAGCCATCTTCCCACCAGGCGGCGCGGCTCATGCTATGGGCGGGCGGTGGCGGAGAAAAATCCTCCAGCCAGGTTTGGGTATCGCGCGGGGTATGCCAGAGTGCGGCCAGTACGAATACGCTGTAGAAAATGATGGCCAGTGGCCGCATCCAGAACGAGCGCGCCACATGGCTGCGATAGGCGATACCCAGCACCACCACCCACAACAGGCCAAACACCATGCCGCTGATGACATCGCTCAGCCAGTGTGCGCCGAGGTAAAGGCGGGCGAAGGCCACCAGTGCGGTCAGCACAGTGCCCAGCAGATAGGGCCAGATACGTCGCCGTCCCGGCCATTCGCGGGCGATGAGCACGGCAAAAAAGCCGAAGCTGATGGTCAGCATGACGATGCTGACCGAGGGAAAGCCAAAACCCTCTGGCGCGGTAGGCGGGCGTGGAATATTGATGATGAATTTCAGTATTTCGCTTGCCAGCCAGCCAAACAGCAGCGCGGCGCTCCAGTGCAGGGCGGCCTGCCAGCGTTTGCGCCACAGCAGCCAGCCCAGCCCGGCCAGCAGGGCCGGTGCCAGCACCTGGACATCGCCAAGCCGTGCCAGTGCGGCCATCAGGTTGTCGGCCAGCGGGGTGCGCAGGGCAAACATCGCCTCATACAGGCGATGGTCGATGCCGAGCGGGCCGCCGTTGGCGAGCAGCGCCACGGCGCCGACCACGGTAATCCAGAGCAGCCCGACCAGGGCGGCAAACAGCATCAGCAGCGAGGTCGATTGCGGACGGTTGGGGTCAACCAGATAGCCGGTGAACTGGCCGAGCCGGGGATGGGCGCGCGACCAGGCCAGAAGGCGCTGCAAAAGGCCATCGGCATGGCCTGCAAACCAGCGCGAGGTATAGATGACCCCGGCCCAGGCCAGTGCAATGAGGGCGGCGATGGCAATCAGTACCAGTGCCAGTTTGTCGGCCACGGCGGCGACGGCATCATAGGATTTGCCGAAAATCCAGCCCGGCGCCAGAAACAGCGCCGCCCAGCTGATGCAGGCCACCAGGCTGGCCGGGGCATAGCGGGAAAACGGCATGCGCAACATGCCGGCAATGGCCGGTACAAACGGGCGTACAGCGCCAACATAGCGCGCAATCAGGATGCTCATCGCGCCGTGGCGGTGGAACATGCGCTCGCTGCGGTCAAGGAATTGCGGGTAGCGCCGGAACAGCCACAAACTGCGCATTTGCGGCCCCCAGCGGTGGCCAATCCAGTAACTGAGCGCATCGCCCAGAAACGCGCCGGTTGCGGCGCAGCCCACCAGCAGCGGGCCGCTGGCATGCCCAAGGCCAATCAGCGTGCCAACGGCAAACAGCAGCGGAAAGGCCGGGATAAGAATGCCGACCACTGCCAGGGCATCACAGAAGGCGATAAGAAATGCGATAACCGCCGCCGCAGCGGGGTTATCGCCAATCCACGAAACGATTTGGTCAAACCATTCAGACATGCCGGAATTATAGGTGGCGTGTATTCATGTTCATCTACCGCTGTGGCCTGTTTGTTCATGCCATGGCAGGTGTTTGCCACGGCAAACCTATAATCGGCTCATCTTCTGTTTGGGGAATCATTGTGAGCACACTCTCGGGCAAGACCTTGTTCATCACCGGCGCTTCGCGCGGCATTGGCCGTGCCATCGCCCTGCGCGCGGCGCGCGATGGCGCCAATATCGCCATCGTCGCCAAGTCCGGCGTGCCCAATCCGCGCCTGCCCGGCACCATTCACAGCGTGGCCGAAGAAGTCCGCGCCGCAGGCGGCAAGGCGCTCGCCATCAAATGCGATATCCGTGACGAAGACCAGGTGAAAGCCGCCGTGGCCGCCACCGTGGATGCCTTTGGCTGGATTGATGCCCTGGTCAATAACGCCAGTGCCATCTGGTTGGCGGGGGTGATGGATACGCCAATGAAACGCTACGACCTGATGAATCAGGTCAATGCCCGTGGCAGTTTTCTCTGTGCGCAGGCCTGCCTGCCGCATCTGCGTTCGTCAAGCAATCCGCATATCCTGACGCTGGCGCCGCCGCCCTCGCTCGACCCCAAGTGGTGGGCGCCGCATACTGCCTATACCCTTGCCAAGATGGGCATGAGCCTGGTCACCCTAGGGCTGGCCGCAGAACTGGCTGGGCAGGGGATTGCCGTCAATGCGCTGTGGCCGCGCACCATCATCGCTACCGATGCGCTGAACATGATTCCGGGCGTTGCCATTGAGCGTTGCCGCAAGCCGGAAATCGTCGCCGATGCCGCGCACGCCATTCTCACCCGTCCGGCCAGCGAAACCAACGGGCAATTCTTTATTGATGAAGAAGTGTTGTACCAGGCCGGGGTGCGCAATTTCAGTGATTATGCCGTTGACCCGGCGCAAGAGCTGCTGCCGGATTTGTTTCTTGAGCCGTAAGCCAGGTTTTGCGCCAGCACTTGCCAGATAGAAAGAGCCGGTCGCATGGACCGGCTCTTTGTTTTGCCTGGTTTTGGTTGTCAAGCCATCAGAACTTGACGCGCAGCCCCAGGGTGTATTCACGCGGTGCATTGCCACGGGCACCGTCGGCACCACGGTGGGTGATGCGCTGCTGGTCGAACACATTGTTGATGCGGGCATAGACCTCGGCGTTTTCGGTCAGCGCATAGCCGGTGGTGAAATTCACCGTGAACAGGCTGTCGGTTTGCAGGAAGCGGCTGTCCACACCGGGGCGGCGGGCATTGCTGGCCGTCCAGGCGCGGCTCTGGTAGTTCAGCGCCAGATAGCTGTTCCAGCCGTTGCTGGTTTCAACGCCCAGTTGCACGGTGGCGACGTTCTTCGGGGTGTATTCGATGACGTCGTTCTTCAGCACCGAGCGGGTATCCGAATCACTGGTGTACTTGCCGTCGGTCAGGGTGTAAGCCACCCGCAGCGGCATGCGCAGCTTGTCGTTTTCCACCAGCGTGCCGAAGGCGCCCAGCTCAAGACCATAGACCTTCTTGCGGCCGGTCTGCTGGGTGCCGGTGACGATGCCGCCCGGGCAGGGGTTGGCGACCAGGCAGGTGCGCATCGAGTTGCGGTAATTGGTCAGGAAGCCGATGGCATCCACGCCCCAGCCATGGCTGCGCCAGCGCACACCGCCTTCATAGTTGGTGCTTTCCTCGCCACGGGTGCCATTGACCGAGCGGCTGCCGGGAGGCGCAAAGCCCTGATGGATGCCGCCGAGCACGGTCCACTCGTCGTTGATGGCGTAGTTGGCGCCGAGGCCGAAGGTGGTCTTCTTCAGGCGGTTCTGGTTACGCGCGGCGATTTGTGCCGGGGTGGCATTCTTGGCCAGATTGTCGCGGGTGCGGATGTTTTCATGGCGCAGCACCGGCATCAGATACCAGCTACCGAACTTGATGCGGTCAGCGGCCCACAGCGACCAGGCCTTGGCATCGCCTTCCTGCTGGGCGGCGCTGGCAGTGCGCTGATAGACCAGGCTGCCGTTGACCTGCTGGTAGAAGCTGTTGCTGATGCCTTTGTCGGCATTGAAGCTGCGGTCCTTCTCCCAGCGCGTGCCGACAATCAGCTCGTGCTCGACGGCATCGCCAAAGCGGTGGCTGAGTTCGCTCTGCACGCCCAGGGTCTTGAACGAGGGATGGTTATGACCATAGCGCACGCCATTGGCATGGGTGGTATCGGCGCTGCCATCGAGAATGCCCTGGAACAGTGCGGCATTGTTGCGGCCTTCATTGATGATGCTGGTCACGCCGCCCAGACCCACGCCGTTGATCTGGTTCAGGCGGTTGTAATAGCGGTAGGTGTCGTTCCAGTAAACGGCGCTGGACAGGCGGGTGGCGCTGCCAAAGTCAATCTGGTGGCGCAGGCTGGCTGCCTTGCGGCCGCGATCCATGCGCTCAAGTGCGCTCAGGCCATAGCGGCGGTTCGGGTTGGCGCGGAAGTCGGCATCCGTCAGCCCCAGGTAGCTGACATTCAGCACTTCGCGGTCGTAGTTCAGCGCCAGCTCCAGCGTCTGCGGATAGGTCGCGCCTTCGGCGCTGCTCCAGCGCAGCTTGCCGTTGAATTCGTTGATGTCATAACCGGCATCGCCCTTGTGGCGGTCAATCTGGTGGAAACCATCGCTCTGTGCCTGGTAGGTTTCCAGCAGCCAGCCCCATTGACCCTGGGTCTGGCCGTAATGGGCATGGATTTTGCGGGTGCCGAACGAGCCGATTTCTGCGTTCACCATGCCGGCGCTGCCTTCGGGAATCTGGGTGCTGACCATGTTCACCACGCCCGAGGTGGTATGCGGGCCATGCAGCAGGATTTCCGGCCCTTTAAGCACTTCCACCGTGCTCATGCGGCCAATGTTCGGGAAGAAATAAGCCGAGGTGTTGGCATACGGCGCCATCGCCGCCGGCAGGCCATCGACCAGCACCGAGATGCGGTCACTGCGGCCGGTGCTGGAGGCGCGGATGCTGATACGCGGGAACTGACCCATGCCGCTTTCTTCGCGGGTGTACACGCCCGGCACGGTGCGCAGTACATCGTTGGCATTGGCGGAATTGAATTTCTGCAATTGCAACTGGTTCAGCTCATAAGCCGAGCCCATGGTGGTCTGCGGGTCTTCCGGGTTGGCGATGATGCGTACCGAATCCAGCAGGCGGGCATCACCAACATCCGTTGCCGTGGCAGGGTTGCTATCGGCCAATGCCGGCATGGCGATGGCCGCAATCAGTGCTGCCGAGAGCGGTGCAAGGCGCAGGGAGCGAGTTTTTTTCATGGTTGCGTTCTCAAGGGGGGAAACAGGACGCGGACACCCCGGCAGTGACGATGGCGGGGAACAGTCCGGGAAATCAAAACGCGGGAATGATAGTAATTACCAATTTTTAACGCAACTCAATCTCATCACCATGCGCGCGCGCATTACGCGGAGATTAAGAACCTGTTCAAGGTCTCTTCTTGGTACCCGCAAGTGCAGTTCCTGTGCATGGGTGCCTTGTCCAATGGGTTGCAGCGTAGTAGGGCGGGCATGCTTGCCCACCGTGGGCGACAAGACTGCCCGCCCGTCTGCGCCTGTGCGAAGCAACGGGTACCAAGAAGAGACCTTGAACAGGCTTTAAATGCAATGTTTCGGGATTTATGCGGCTTGTTGGCTGCCGGGTGGGGGTCAGTGTTCCGGGTCGAGCGGCTCTTCCTGTGGCAGGCTCATGCCGCAGCGGCGGCAGTGCCAGGCATCGGCTTCGTGGTCGGTCAGGCCGCATTCGGTGCAGCGCACGATGCGGCGGTTCTTGCCGCTCAAGGTTTTCATCAGCTCCGCGCCATACAGGCCGGTCGGTACGGCAATGATGCTGTAACCGATGATGATGAGTGCCGAGGTCAGAAAGCGTCCGACCGGTGTGGCGGGGGAAATATCGCCATAGCCGACCGTGGCCATGGTCACCACCGCCCAGTACATGCCAGTGGGGATACTGGTAAAGCCGTGCTCGGGGCCTTCGACCACATACATCAGCGCGCCGAAGATGACGGTGATGGTCAGGATGGTGGTGATAAAGAGGAAAATCTTGCGGCGACTGCGCAGCAGTGACTCAATCAGCACCCCGGCTTCACTGGAGTATTTCACCAGTTTCAGGATGCGGAAGATGCGCAGCAGCCGGAAGATGCGCACCACCGCCAGCGAGGCGCTGGCCGGGAACAGCAGCGACAAGAAGGTCGGCAGGATGGCCAGGAGGTCAATCACGCCAAAAAAGCTGGTGGCATAGCGCAGCGGATTGCGAACCACCCACAGCCGGGCCAGGTACTCGGCGGTGAACAGCAGGGTGAATACCCATTCGGCGATATACAGCGGTTCATGCCAGCGCGCCTTGATGCCGGGCACGCTGTCGAGCATCACCACGATGACGCTGGCGAGAATGGTCAGAATCAGCGCCAGGTCAAAATTGCGTTCTTCACGATTGTCGTGGTGGAAGAACAGCCGGAACAACCGGTAACGCCAGCCCTCGCGGCTGGCCGGATAGTGGGTGCGTTCGAAAATATTCTCCCGCACCTGCGGATTGCGGTTGTCGTTCTCGTCGGTTTGCATGGCGCTCAAATATCTGCGAAGGCTTGCCGTGCGGCCGCAATGGTGGCGGCAATCAGCGCATCATCATGCGCCGATGATACAAACCCGGCCTCAAATGCCGATGGGGCCAGATACACGCCACGCGCCAGCATGGCATGGAAGAAGCGGTTGAAGGCCGCCGTGTCGCTGGCGAGCGCGCCGGCATAGGTGTCCACTTTTTCGGCATTGAAGAACAGGCCGAACATGCCGCCCACGCGCTGCGTGGAGAACGGCACGCCCGCCTTGCGCGCTGCCGCTTCCAGCCCATCGCACAGTGCATGGGTCTTGGCTTCCAGTGCCTCGTAAAAGCCCGGCTCGGCAATCAGCTCCAGCATGGCAAGACCTGCGGCCATCGCCACCGGGTTGCCCGAGAGCGTACCAGCCTGATAAATCGGCCCGGCCGGTGCAATCTGCTCCATCAGCTCGCGGCGGCCGCCATAGGCACCGACCGGCATGCCGCCACCGATGATTTTGCCGAAGGTGGTGAGGTCTGGCGTTACCCCATAGCGCGCCTGCGCCCCGCCCAGTGCCACGCGGAAACCGGTCATCACCTCGTCAAAAATCAGCAGCGCGCCATGCTGGCTGCACAGCTTGCGCAGGTGTTGCAAGTAACCGTCCCGTGGCGGCAGGCAGTTGGCATTGCCGACCACCGGCTCAATGATGAGCCCGGCAATATCGGCGCCATGCTCGTCAAACAATGCCGTGGCCGCATCAAAATCGTTATAGGGCAGGGTCAGGGTGAGGTCAGCCAGCGCCTTGGGCACACCTGGCGAGGTGGGCACGCCAAAGGTCAGCGCGCCACTGCCGGCCTTCACCAGAAAACTGTCGCCGTGGCCGTGATAACAGCCTTCAAACTTGACGATGCGCGAGCGCCCGGTGGCGCCGCGTGCCAAGCGGATGGCCGAGAGCGTCGCCTCGGTGCCGGAGTTCACCATGCGCACCATTTCGCAGCTTGGCACCAGCTGCGCGATGCGCTCGGCCATGGTGACTTCCAGCGGGTTCGGCGTGCCGAACGACAGCCCGCGCTTGGCGGTTTCAATCACGGCCTGCAAAACTTTCGGATGGTTGTGGCCGACAATCATCGGCCCCCAGGAGCCGACATAGTCGATATAGCGGTTGCCATCGGCATCAAACAGGCAGGCGCCTTCGGCGCGCTCGGTGAAGAACGGCTCGCCGCCGACGGACTTGAACGCCCGCACCGGCGAATTGACCCCGCCGGGCATCAGTGCCTTGGCGCGAGTGAAAAGGTCATGGGAGAGGGCATGGTTCATGATGAATATCTCTTGTCAGTCAAAGGAAGGTCTGAACAACGCCCTCCTGGCGTTGCCAGCCCACGCCAAGTCCGGCACAAAGTCCGGACTTGGCTCACACGAATCAATCACTGGCATGATGGATTCGTGGCAGGTCTCCAAGACCTGCGAGGAGCCTCTGACATATTCAGAGGCTCCCAAAAACAGCCGCGCAGCGGCGCGCAGCATCAACGGGGCTGTCGGCAGCAAACACGCCAGCAATGACCGCAATCAAATCGGCACCGGCAGCCGCCACCTGATGCGCATTGTCCGGCGTAATGCCGCCAATCGCCACCTTCGGCACGTCAATATCCATGGTTTCGGCAAACAGCTTCAGCGAAGCGGCACGCGCGCCGGGCTTGGTGGCAGAGGCAAACACCGCGCCAAAAGCCACATAGTCAGCCCCTTCGGCAGCCGCTTCGCGCGCACGCGCGGCATCGTCATAGCAGCTGATGCCGATGCTGGCGTTTGCGCCCAGCAACTCGCGCGCGACTTGCAGCGAGCCATCGCCCTTGCCCAGATGCACGCCATCGGCGGCGACCTCCTGCGCCAGCCAGACATCATCATTGACGATGAAGCACACCCCATGCGCCGTGCACAGCTCGCGCAGGGCGGCGGCTTCAGCCAGACGCTGCACGGCATCGGCACGCTTGTTGCGATATTGCAGGCAGGCCGCAAATGGCAGCACTTGGGCAACCTGACGCAGCAGCTGCCGGGTGTCCTCGCCATCGGGGGTAATCAGATACAAGCCGCGGCGTGGGAAGTCAGTCATGTCGATAGGCTTCGGGCATGTGAGAATGCGCCATCTTCCTGCATATGAGTGTGTCGCGTCATGTCCGAAAACTCTGCCAGCTCCGTCCCGTTCCGCACCTGGATGTGCGTGGTCTGCGGCTTCATTTATGACGAGGCACAAGGGCTGCCAGAGGACGGCATCGCTCCCGGCACGCGTTGGCAGGACATTCCCGATGACTGGACATGTCCGGACTGTGGCGTGGGCAAGGACGACTTTGACATGCAGGAAATTTGACGGCGAATCAATGCGGCACTGGCACGCCAGGGCCAAATTTCAGCAGGGCGCCATCCTCCAGCCCGATTTCTGCCGCCTTGCCCGCATTCAATTCCAATACATAGCGCGCCGGCGCCTTGCTGGGATAGGCCGGGCAACGGTCGCCCAGCGTGCAAGGCGGCACATCACGCTGTTGTGAAACCAGCCTGCGCTCGTTGTCAAAATAAAGAATATCCAGCGCAATGCGGGTGTTCTTCATCCAGTATGCCTGCGGTGCCTGTGTGTCATGAATGAACAACATGCCGTGATCCTCGGGCATCGAATCGCGGAACATCAACCCGCGTGCCCGGCTCTCATCATCATCGGCAATTTCCACCGTATAACGCTTGCCTGCAAGCTCTACCCAGCGGCCGCCATCACTGGCACAGCCAAGCACAGGCAGCGTTATCAATAGCAAATGAACAATACGTTTGAGAGACATCAGGCAGGCTCCAAAAGCGTGAATATTGCCGGCATTCTGCCATGGACGAAAAAAAGCTTTGCAAACGGAAAAGATATGTGCATAATTCGCGTCCCGGCAGCGACGCGGTCGCAGTCGGGAGAGGAAGCTTCCCTACGGGGTGTTGACAAGTCAAAAAGACGTGTTATAGTTTCCAGCTTACTTCGGCAGCTTCGGTTGCCGGCTCTGAAAAAAGTTTGAGTCAGGTGTTGACAAAAACAAAAAGCAGGGTATAGTGAGCGACCCCTTAGGCGATACGCCTTCGGGGCCAAATGATGGGTCAATCGATGAGGGTTGGCTTTCGATCTTTGAAAGTGTACGCAGGTAACTTGTGCGGGCATCTGATGAGTGGACTTGTCCAATTCGCAGATGTTCAACAGAACCTGATTCAATTCAAAAGCATAGCGATATGCAGCGAGTGATTCTGGTCTGGATGGATTCTGCACTCAAAGTATTTCAGGTCTCGGCCTGAGCAA
>NWQQ01000008.1 GCA_002798255.1 Lysobacteraceae bacterium NML95-0200 | reverse complement strand
AGATAAGGTAGGGTGCGACAAAGCTCCATTCTTCATCGCTGACATCACTGGGGTAAGGTTTACGAGACATGCTGATACTGTATCCAAGATCAACACAACCTCTCGGAAAAGTGCATAACACGCTCTAAGCCCCTTTTCAAAAGAAAAGCGCCGGGGAGTTCCCGGCACTTTGGAGGGGTGTTAATCAGATGATGAGCCCATGTTTCCGTGTCTGGCTCAAGAGCTTGACACCACCCGCAGCGGGTTGTGCCAAGCCTTGAGCAGCTCGGCCTGACGAGCCCTGGCCTTTTCCACATGCGCTTCCTTGACATGGCCAAAGCCGCGGATGTGCTCGGGGATGGAGGCGATTTCGGTGGCAAGGTCAATATTGCCGCTGTCGAGCGTTTCCAGCAGCGTGTGGAGGGTGGCCTCGTAATCGGCAATCAGCTGGCGCTCCATGCGCCGCTCGGCAGTGCGGCCAAAGAGGTCGAGCGGCCCGCCGCGCAGGCGCTTCATCTTGGCCAGCAGGGCAAACACGCGCATCATCCACGGGCCGTATTCCTGTTTGACCAGCTCGCCCTTGGCGTTCTTTTTGGCAAACAAGGGCGGGGCAAGATGGAAGTGCAGGCGGTAATCGCCCTCAAACTTTTGCTCAAGCTGGCGGCGGAACTCGGCCGAGGTATATAGCCGGGCGACTTCATATTCGTCCTTGTAGGCCATCAGTTTGAAGAAGTAGCGGGCGACCGCTTCGGAAAGGTCGGTGCTGCCCGGCGCATGTTGTTCCTCGGCCTGGCGCACCTTGTTTACCAGGCGCAGATAGCGCTCGGCATAGGCTGCATCCTGATAATCGGTCAGGAATGCCTTGCGGCGTTTGATGATTTCATCCAGCGAGCGCGACAGCCGGGCATCGTCCAGCGGCAGGAAGGTGACGGCGCCGTTGTCATGTTCGGGCACATGGCGCAGCTCGCTTTCCTGATAGGGCGCCTCTTGCGGCGACAGGCCGGACTCATGGCCTTCATTGGCGGTGGCGGCCAGCAGCGGCAGCGCATGCGGGGTTTTTTCCGCCTCGGTCGGCGCATTGCGGACGATACCGGCCGCCTCAATCACCGCCGGCATGTCGATGGCGGCCAGCCGCCCCCAGGCGAAGGCGGTCTTGTTCATCGCCACCGCTGCGCCGTTGAGTTCAATGGCGCGCATCAGTGCCTCGAATGACAGCGGTACCAGTCCCTGTTGCCAGGCAAAGCCGAGCATGAACAGGTTGGCGGCGATGGCATCGCCCATCAGGGCGGTGGCAAGCTGGGTGGCATCCACGGCCAGCGGCTCGCGGCCGCCCAGCGCCGTGCGCACCGCAGCGGTAATGTCCGCCGCCGGGAACTGCATGTCCGGGCGGGTGGTAAAGCTGCCGGGCATGGCCTCGTAGGTGTTCAGCACCACCTGGCTGCGTCCGGCGCGCACCTTGGACAGCGCCCAGTAATCGTTGACCACCACCATGTCGCAGCCCAGCACCAGGTCAGCCTCACCGGCGGCAATGCGTACCGCGTGGATATCGGCCGGGGTCTGGGCGATGCGGATATGGGTGGTGACGGCGCCGCCCTTTTGCGCAAGACCGGTCTGGTCGAGCACGGTCGCGCCCTTGCCTTCCAGATGTCCGGCCATGCCCAGCAGCGCGCCGATGGTGACCACGCCGGTGCCGCCCACGCCGGTAATCAGGATATTCCAGGGGCGCGAGAGGTCGCTGGCCTGCACCGGCATGGGCAGATTGTCCAAGCGCGCGGCGGCATTGACCTTCTTGCCCTTGCGTAGCTGGCCGCCATGCACGGTGACGAAGCTGGGGCAGAAGCCCTCCACGCAGGAATAGTCTTTATTGCAGTTGCTCTGGTCGATGTCGCGCTTGCGGCCAAATTCGGTGTCCTTGGGCAGCACGCTGACGCAGAACGATTTCTTGCCGCAGTCGCCGCAGCCTTCGCAGACCAGCGAATTGATCAGCACCCGTTTTTGCGGGTCCGGCATCTTGCCGCGCTTGCGGCGGCGGCGCTTTTCGGTGGCGCAGGTCTGCTCGTAAATCAGCACCGAAACGCCCTTGACCTTTCGCAGCCGCTTTTGCACCTGCTCCAGCTCGCGGCGGTCGCAGAACTCCACTTCTTTCGGGAACAGATAGCGCTGCAAGCTCCACTTCTGGATGTCGTCGGAAAGCAGCACGATGGTGCTGACGCCTTCGCTCAATACCTGATGGGCAATTTGCGGCACCGTGAGCACGCCATCCACCGGCTGGCCGCCGGTCATCGCCACCGCATCGTTGTAGAGAATCTTGTAGGTGATGTTCACGCCCGCCGCGACCGACTGGCGGATGGCCAGCGAGCCGGAATGGAAATAGGTGCCATCGCCCAGGTTCTGGAATACATGCGGGGTTTCGGTGAACTCCGCTTGCCCGGCCCAGGTCACGCCCTCGCCGCCCATATGGGTGAAGGTATCGGTATCGCGGTTCATCCAGGTCACCATGTAGTGACAGCCGATACCGGCCAGCGCGCGGCTGCCTTCGGGCACCTGGGTGGAGGTATTGTGCGGGCAGCCGGAGCAGTAGTGCGGCACACGCGGGAAGTTGGCGCGCGGCAGCGCCAGCTCGCCCTCCTTGGCATCCATCCATGCCAGCACCTGGCCGATGTGCTCGGAATGATGGAAACGCTGGATGCGGCGGGCGATGACATGGGCGATGCGCGCCGGGGTCAGTTCGCTGGTGGAGGGCAGGATCCACTCGCCGGACTCGTCATATTTGCCGACGATGGACGGGCGCTGGCCTTCGAAGTTGTAGAACAGCTCCTTCATCTGGCTTTCGATGAAGCTGTGCTTTTCCTCCACCACCAGGATGTCCTCAAGCCCGCGCGCAAAAGCGCGCAGGCCGACCGGCTCCAGCGGCCAGGTCATGCCCACCTTGTAGATGCGGATGCCGATATCGCGGCAGGCGGCCTCGTCCAGCCCCAGATATTCCAGTGCCTGCAAAACGTCCAAATAACTCTTGCCAGTGGTGACGATGCCCAGCCGCGCAGTGGGCGAATCCATCACCACCCGATCAATGCGGTTGACCCGGGCAAACGCCTGCGCAGCCTTGACCGCATAGCGGTGCAGGCGCATTTCCTGCTCCAGCGGCGGATCCGGCCAGCGGATATTGAGGCCGCCCTCGGGCATTTCAAAATCGTCATCGCCGGGCAGGATGATGGTCTGCGCCAGCGGATTGACGTTGACCGAAGCGGAGGATTCCACCGTTTCGGCAATGGTCTTGAAGCCCACCCAGCGCCCGGTAAAACGGCTCATGGCAAAGCCCAGCAGCCCCATCTCCAGAATGTCCTGCACCCCGGCCGGGTTCAGTACCGGCATCATCGCGCTGACGAATTCATGCTCGGAGCCATGCGGCAGGGTGGAGCTGCGACAGGCATGATCGTCGGCGGCCAGCGCCAGCACGCCGCCATGGCGCGAAGTGCCGGCGGCATTGGCATGCTTGAACACGTCGCCGCAGCGATCCACCCCCGGCCCCTTGCCGTACCACATGCCGAACACGCCATCGACCTTGGCGCCGCTGAACAGATTGGTTTGCTGGCTGCCCCAGACCATGGTGGCACCCAGGTCTTCATTCAGCCCAGGCTTGAAGCTCACCCGGTTTTTTTCCAGAAATTTCTTGGCGCGCCATAGCTCCAGATCGAAGCCGCCCAGCGGCGAGCCGCGATAACCGGAAATGAAACCGGCGGTGTTGAGGCCAGCAGCGGCATCGCGCAGCCGTTGCATCATCGGCAGGCGCACCAGCGCCTGTACCCCGGAAAGATAGATGCGCCCCTCGGTACGGGCGTATTTGTCCTCCAAGGTGTAATCGGGGTCGTTCAGTCCCTGGGTCAGGGCAAGCCCGGCAGAGGCGGGCGAGGAGAGTTCGGCGGTGCTGGTCATGGCGATGGCTGTGACGGGCTGGCGGATGGAAGTCCCGGTCAACGGGAACCGGCAAGTATATAGTCAGCGAGTATTCACATTGTTGCAGCGCCGCAGGTCTGCTACCTTTGCACGATGAAAACGCTCAAGCTCCGTACCCTGGCTTTGGCTGGCAGCCTGCTGCTGTCTCCCTTGGTGTTGCAAGCGCAGACCCTGCCCACGCCGGCAGAGTTCTACTTTGACGAAGACCGCGCCGCGCAGCGTGTGCTGGACAACCAGCGCGGTGAGGGCGATGCCCTGGTCAGCCGCCTGCTGCGCAGCATCGAGCGTGACCCGCGTGCTTGGGGTGCGATGGCGCGCCTTGGCGATATCGCCCTGTCCAGTGGCCGCCAGGAGGTCGGCCGCGACTTTTATGCGCGCGCCATTGCCGGTGCCGGTGACCGCCATGGCCTGAGTCGCAGCCTGCGCTGGCACTACGGCTGGGCCTTGTATCGCGCCGGTGATGCAGAAGCGGCACTTGAGCAATGGGCGGAGCTGGTTGCTGTCGGCGGTGTTCGCGGCCAATGGATGCCACCTACCCTGGCGCTGGTGCTGTGGAAGCTTGACCGCAAGCCAGAAGCCATCCAGTGGTATGCCGCTGCGGTGCGCACCGAGCCGGATCAGTGGACTTCGCCGACCGACTTGTCTGCCTTGCTGCCACAGTGGCGGGCGGAAGAACACGCCACATTGCTGGAAGTGCAGCGTGCTTGGGCTCAAAGCCTGTCCAAGCCTTTCTGAGAGATCTTGAGCGGCTCGAAGCCGCTGCATCCAGTCTGGGCTTTGGTTATGCGGACATCCTTGTCCGCGCCTGCCATCAGGCTTATTTTTCCTTGCGCCAGTTCACCGAGCCTTTGTTTTCCACCGTGCTCGATTCGATGCTGATGTCAAAGCCGCGGCGCAGCATGTATTTGAGGGTCAGTACCTGGCCGGTGCCCAACAGGGAAACGCCATAGCTCACATACACCCGCGGCGAGAGGTATTTGCCCACGCCAAATACGCTACCGCCCAGAGTATTGGACTGAATCACGCCGGCATCGTCAAAGCCGATGCGGGTGGCGATTTGCGAGGCCAGGAACGTGCTGCCTGCGCTGAGCGCTGCCGATGCAGCATTGATTTGCTTGCCCTCGGCACTGCTGGCGGTGGACAGTGAGCGTCCCAGTGCCAGATAGGCCAGGGCTTCGGACTGGTCCATCTGCGGGCTGGACCAGATTTCTGCCTGTGGTGCGCTGACACGGCCAGTGACGCGAATCCCGGCACTGACATCGCCAATCACGCGGCGTGCGCGCAAGTCCACAATCGGGTTGGATACCGGGTCGTTGGACCATCTGAGCTTGCCCTGGTCGATATCCAGTTTTTGCCCATAGGCGGCATATTTGCCCTCGACGCTCAGCTCGCCCGTGCCGCGCATTTCGCTGCCCGGGCGGGCGCGCACGCGCAAATTGCCGCCCAGCGTGCCATCCAGGCCAAAGCCGCGCAGCTGCACGTCATCGCCAATGGCCAAGGTCAAATCCAGCAGCAGGCTGCTGCGGCTGCGGGCAGGGTTGGTCGGGTCGAGTACGACGACATCGGGGGATGCGGAAACGCCATCGCTCAGCCGCTCCAAATCCATGCGCGCCGAAGGAATGCTCACGGTGCCGCTGACATCCATCGGCTCATTGCCCTGAATCTTCACCGTCACATCCGGGTTGACCACGGCGCGCAGGTCGCGGGTGTCGGAAAGCAGCACGTTCTGGCCACGGATATTGAGCATGATGGGGGTGTCCTGCCCTTGCCAGCCGAGCGTGCCATCCAGGTTCAGCACGCCATCACCGGACTGGATGCTGCCACTCAAGCGGGCATTGCCATCGGGCTGGGCGCGCATTGTCACCTTGCCATTGCGCAGCACCAGGCCATAGGCCGGCACTTCGGCCTGCAAACCGGCAAGCTCGGCATCACCGCCAATCATCGGCTCGGCACGGGTGCCCGAAAGCGTGAGTGTGCCGGTCAGCGTACCCACCGGGTCAACAATGTCGGGAGCAAAGACTTCCAGCCAGCCCAGATCACGCATGTCCACATCCACCCGGCCGGCAAGCGGGGCGAACTCGTCCCAGCCGCTGCTGATTTCCGCCTGCATGCGGCCATCGCGGCTGATGCCGGTATCCAGTTGTGCCTTGAACTGTTGCGCCCCCAGTTCTGCATTCAGGCGCAGGTTCTGATAGCGCATCAATTCATCGCTGTCACGCTGTCCCAGTTTCAAGGCGCCGCGCTCGGAGCGTATCTGCGCTGTCCCCGCCCAGGCATTGCCACGCGGGGCAAAATCGGCATCCAGGTTTAATATGCCATCCAGCACCCAGGGCTTGCCGTCCTCGCGCTCGGGCAGGTACGGGGTTGCCAACAGCAGCGGCAGGGCGCGGCCTTCCACATGGATGCCGCTGCCCGGCCATTGCCCGCCTGCGCACAGCGAGCCACCGGCTGAAGATACGAAGCAGCCCTGGCTGAGGCTGAAGCGGTTGCCGTTCTGGGCGTAGGTCAGCGGGTTTTGCAGCCGCCATGCGGCACCGCGTGCCGGCGAGAAGTCCAGTGTGGCAAGCCCGCCACGCCAGCCCTGGCTGTGCTTGTTGGCGGTGGCGGCAAGATTGATGCGACCCAGCTCGCCAGTGGCGCGGGCATCCAGCGCCAGATTTTCCACTGCGCCACGGGCATGGGCTTCAAGCGTGTCCAGCGCCACGCCCAATTGCAGCTCGCGCGCCTGTATGCGCAAATCGCCACCGCTACCCTGCCACGGCAGCTGCCCGCGCAGATTGAGGCTGGCAGCGCGATAGTCCCCAAAGCTCAAGGCCTGGCCGCTCAGACTGGCCTGAATATTGGGGGCACTCGGTGTGCCGCTGAGTTTGACCTCGCCATTCAAAAGGCCTTTGGCCGAAGGTAGCAGGTCATTCAATTGCAGCGGTGCAAAGCGGGCGTCCACCTCCAGGTTTTGTCCATAGCGCGCCTTGCCATCGGTGCGGCTGCTGCCAAGTGCTAGTGCCCAGTCGCCGCTGTAGTCATCGCCACGGATGGCCATATTGGCCTGCCCGCTCAAGGCGCGGTTCCGCAATTGCCCGCCCAGTTCGCTGAGCTTGATATCGGCATGCAGTTGCTCATTGGCCTGCATCTGCCCCTGGCTGGTGATTTTGCCGCGCACCGCTCCCGGGAAGTCTGGTACGAAATAGCCGGGGTCAAAGCCGGCCAGTGCCGCGTCGATATGCCATTTCAGCGCGGGTGCGAAATCCACCCGGCCAGCGGCATCCAGGCGGCCTTCGGGCATTACCACCGCCAGTGTCTTCAAGGTGAGGCCGGTTTCATCGCCCTGCCCGTCCAGCTGGACATCGGCCTTTTGTTTGTCGCGCGCCAGTAGCGCCGTGCCGCCTACGCGCCAGTCCTGCTGCGTGCCCTGGATATTGAAATCGCCATCGGCGCGGATTTGGGTCTGGCCGCTGGCATCAGCCCAAACCAGCTGACGCGCTTGGGCGGCAAAATCAAATGCGGCGCGCTCGCCAGTGAACTGCCCACGTCCTTGCACTACCAGTTGGCCGCCCAGCACCTCAAGCTGCAAGGGCTCGGCATGCAGGGTCTGGTTTTCCAGCCGCAATGTGGACGGTTGCAGCACGATGTGCTGCTCACCCTGCGACCATTCGCCCTGCACATCGGCCTTGCCGCCTTCGCCTTTGGCATCGAGCTTGAACTGCATCAAGTTGTCGCTGCGCCCGCTGCTGAAAATCGCCGGGTCAAAGCCTTCGCTATGCGCGGCCAGCGTCCAGGTGGTTTTGCCCTGTTCTGCCGCCCGGGCGCTGTCTGCACGCAAGTTCAGCGTGGCGCGCAGTGGTGCCGGTGTGCGGCCACCGATGAACACCTGCATGTTCTCAAGATTGCCACGTGCAATCAGGCCGATGCGGCCGCGGGTTTGCCCGGTGGCAGCCGGAAAAACCGCCGTGGCGGTCAGGTCGGTCTGGAAATGCTTGCCCGGCGCGTAATAGCCATGCACCTGAAACTGGCCTTTGTCGCTGTCCAGCTGCAATTGGCGGACATCCAGCCGGCCTGATTCGGCCAGCAGGCTGCCATTCAAGCGGTGAATATCGATGCTGTGCTCGCCATCGTTCAAAACTTTCAGGTCGTTGACGCGCACCGCATCGACCTCAATCGCCAGCGGCGGCTCGATGCGCGGCAGCACTTCCGGCCAGGTTGGCAGCTCGAACGGGGTGTCGTCGGCGCTGACAAGTGCCAACGCCGCGCCATCCACTTCCAGCGCACGCAGCCGCAGGCGCCGACCCAGCAATGCCCCCAGCTGCGGATGCAGCATCACCCGGCTGGCATGGAACTCACTGGTGCGCGTGTCCTTGCACAGCGACATCGCCGTGGTGTTGACATCAAAATCATCATCGGCACAAGCCGTCCAGGAAAAGCGCACGCCATGCAGGGTCAGCGGGCCATTCACCGGGCCATCGGCGCTTTGCCATTCAAATGTGGTATTGGCAGGCAGGCGCGCCTTGATTTGCGCCAGCAAAAAATCGCGTCCGGCCAGGGTATTGACCAGCCACCATAGCGAAGCGCCACCAGCAGCGGTCAGCGCCAGCGTCAGGATGCCGCTGCGCAGAATGTATTTGCGCTGGCGCTGCTTGCGCAGTTGTTTGAGCTCGGCCAGCCGTGCCTTGCGCACTTCATCGCTGGCATCAGCGGGCAGTGGTTCCAACCCATAGCGACGGTAACGCTGCCATCTTTCTTGCCAACGGGTTTTGCTCACAGGTCGGCTCCCAGGCTGAGATAAAGCTGAAAAGCCGAATCCGGCTCATTCAGGCCACGGGCGATATCAAGGCGTACCGGCCCCACCGGCGAGCGCCAGCGCGCACCGATGCCCACCCCGCTGCGCCAGTTCGGCCGGTCATTGAAGGCCGAGCCGATATCGGCAAATACTGCAGCGCCCAGTGATTCGGTGAAGTAGTGTTCGTATTCGGCGCTGGCGGTGGTGACGTTCTTGGCGCCCACCGCATAGCGACGGTTATCACCGGGAAGGCCGGTGCTGACCCGGGGGCCGACTTCACGCCAGGCATAGCCGCGAATGGATCTGTCGCCGCCGGCAAAAAAGCGCAGCGATGGCGGCATGTCGGCATTGCCACCAGAAAAAGTATGGCCGACCTCACCGCGTACAATCAGGCGGCTGCGCTCACCCAGCCCGCGATACCAGCGCAGCGTGGCGTGTACTTGACCAAAATTGCTGTCCGAACCAGCGCTTTCCAGACCACCGCGCAGCATCAGGGTGCTGCCAATGCCGCGACGCGGAAACATGCGGTCATCGGCATCGATATATTCGGCACGCAGCGAGGGATAGACATAGGTGGCGTAGTGATAGGGCGCCGCAGGGTTCTGCCGGGTTTCATGGGCATACAACCAGCGCTCGCGCATCGCATGCAGCGATGCCGTTGCCGTCAGGTGGCGGTTGATTTCACCGCTGCGGCTGGCCACGAATTCCAGCTTGCGACTGTCCACATAATCGGTCTGCTCATCCAACCCTTGCAGGCTGGCGGTATGCCAGCCGTCGAGCCATTTGAAGGCCGGTATGCGGTATTGCAGTGTCAGCGCCTTGCGTTTGCGGGCATAATCAAGCTGCGCCATCACCTTGTGACCGCGACGGTTGAGATAGCGGCGCTCAACACCGCTGGTAAACCCGGGGCCGCTGTCGGTGCCATAGGAAATACCGAAGTTGTAGATGCTGCGCTTGGCCGGGGTGAGCCTGACCGTCACCGGCACCAGATAGTTTTTTGCCTGGTCCGGCATCGGCTGAATATCAATGGCGCTGAAATAATCCAGTGTTGTCAGCGACTTGCGCAGCCGGTCAAGGCGTCCCTGATGGTAATAGTCGCCCTCTTCCCAATACACCAGCTTTTCCAGCAATTCCGGGCGGATGATTTCTTGGGGGGATTGCTCGAAAGTGATTTTGCCCATGTCATAGCGCTCGCCGCTTTGCCAGACCAGATCGATATCGGCGGCGTGCTCGGCGCGGGTCACTTCCACTTTGCGGGTAACGAAGTCGGCATCGAAATATCCACGTTCGGCAAGGCGACGGGTGATGCGCACCTTGCCTGCCTCATAAAGTGTATGGTCGAGCACCTCGCCTGCTTTCGGGCTGAAGGCGGCCAGCTCCTGTTTCATATAGCGGTCATCGCCGGCCTCACCCTCAATCCGCAGGTTTTCACGGCGCACCCGTACCGGCTCGCCCTTGTCGATATTGAGCACAATCACCAGTGCATCGTCTGCGCCGCTCTTGCTGATATCGACCTTGGCCGAGTAATAACCAAACGGCTCCAGCGCCTCGCGCGCCTCGTCCTCGGCGACTTCCAGCAGATATTCCAGCCGCCGCGTGGTCACGCTGCGCTCCAGCGCATGTTCCAGCGACAAGGCAATGCGCACGTTTTGGGTCATGGCCTCGTCAAGACCCTGGATATCAATGCGGCTGATTTTTTCGGCCAACGCCTGTCCCGGCAGGGCAAGACAAAGCAGGCCAAGAGCAATGGGGGTGTAATTCATGGCGCAAGGATAAAGCAGGCATGTGAAATATCCGCTCAACCCGGCTTGTTGCTGCGGGCAGGGGCAGCCCGACCGGGAAAGCGCAGCTGGGCAATCCCGGGCGGCAATAAAGCCCTCACCAGTGGCGCTTTGCTTGCAGACGTTCAGTCCACAAAGCGCGTGCAGGCTTCGGCAATGATGCGTTCTTCGTCGGTGGGCAGCATGCGCACGGCGACGCGGCTGTCCGGGGTATTAAGCACGCGCTGGCCTGCGGTATTGGCCTGCGGGTCGATGGCAACGCCAAGCCAGGCCAGGTGCTGGCAGACTTTGGCGCGAATGGGGGGTTGATGCTCGCCGATGCCGGCGGTAAATACCAGTGCATCCAGCCCGCCCAAGGTGTTGGCAAGCGCCGCAATGCCCCGGGCGATGCGGAAGCAGAACAGCTCGATGGCTTCCTTCGCTTCTGGCGCATCGCTTTCCAGCAGCACGCGGCTGTCGGCGCTGATGCCGGAGACGCCTTTCAAGCCGCAGTCGTGATACAGCCAATGCTGGATTTGCCCGGCATCCATGCCCTGCTGTTGTAGCAGGAACAGCAGCACACCGGCATCAAGCTCGCCGGGGCGGGTCGCCATCGGGATGCCGTCCAGTGCCGAGAAGCCCATGCTGGTATCGCGGCTGATGCCGCCTTGCAGTGCGCACAGGCTGGCGCCGCTGCCCAGATGCGCGACCACGATTTTTTTCATGGCAAGCGCCGGCTCGCTGCGCTGCAATTCTTCGGCAATGAACTGGTAGGACAGGCCATGGAAGCCATAGCGGCGCACCCCGGCATCGTGCAGGGCGCGCGGGATGGCCATGCGGGTGATGAGCGCATCATGGCTGCGATGAAATGCGGTATCGAAGCAGGCGATTTGCGGCAGCCCGGGGCGGGCTTTGCGCATGGCGCGCACCAGCCGCAAGCCCGCGGGCTGATGCAGCGGTGCCAGTGGCGAGAGTGCATCGAGCTTGTCGATGGCGGCATCATCCAGCACGACCGGGGCATCAAAATCCAGACCGCCATGCACGATGCGATGGCCGCAGGCGATGATGTCTCCACCGGCATCCCGGCTGGCCAGCCAGCTCAGCAATTCGGCGATGACCGCGCTCAAATCATCGGTGACGGCGGCATGGATGGGCACGCGGATGGACTCGCCCGCCTGTTTGAAGCTCAGCTCAAGCGGCGCAAGCCGCAGGTCGAGCACGCCATGCCCCAGCCGTTTCACGCCTGCGGCGCTGCATTCGAATTCGCCCAGCTTGATGGTGGACGAGCCTGCATTGAAGACCAGAATCCGGCTCACTTTATGCCCCCGGCATCGGCGTATGGGCGACGATGCGCGCCAGTGCGATGGACGCCAGGCGGGTGCGCACACTGTCGGCGCGGCTGGTGAGGATGACCGGCACCCTGGCGCCCAGCACCAGGCCGGCGCTATCGGCGCGGGCGAAATACATCAGTTGCTTGGCAGCGATATTGCCGGCTTCAAGGTCGGGCGCCAGCAGGATATCGGCCTGACCTGCAACGCGCGATTCAATGCCTTTTTCCTTCACCGCATCCATGTCGATGGCGTTGTCAAAGGCCAGCGGCCCGTCCACCAGACCGCGCTTGATTTGGCCGCGTGCAGCCATCACGGTCAGTGCCGCCGCATCCAAGGTAGAGGCCATTTTGGTGTTCACCGTTTCCACCGCGGCCAGCACCGCCACCTTTGGCTCTTTGACGCCCAGCTTGCAGGCCAGGTCAATGGCGTTTTGGGCAATATCGCGTTTTTGCTCCAGCGTCGGGGCGATATTGATGGCACCGTCGGTGACCATCAGCAATTTGTTATAGGCCGGCACATCAAACAGGAATACATGGCTCAGCCAGCGGTCGGTGCGCAAGCCGTTCTCACGGGCGACGATGGCGCCCAGCAACTCATCGGTATGCAGGCTGCCTTTCATGATGGCGTCCACTTCGCCGCGCCCGGCCATTTCCGCCGCTTTTTGTGCAGCGGCATGGCTATGCGGCACGTCGATGATGTCGATGCCTTCAAGCGAAACACCTGCTTGCTGTGCGGCCGCCTCGATGCGCGCGCGCGGCCCGACCAGCACTGGCACGAACAGGCGCTCATCATTGGCCTCCACCGCTGCCCGGATGGAGCGCTCGCTGGTGGGGTGCACCACGGCGGTGCGCAGGGGCGGCAGCGTATAGGCACGCTTCATGCCCAGGTCGAAAATGCGGTGGCGGTTGATTTGCACTTCCGGCATCTGTGCGCGGTCAAGTGCGTGCTTTTGCGTGGGGGCAATCACCTCGGCCGTACCGCTCAACACTTCTTCGCCCGCCGCATTGCTGCACAGGCAATCGAATACCACCACCTGCTTTTCTGCGCGCTTCTCACGCACCTGGATACGCGCGGTGACTACATCGCCGGGCTTGACCGGGTGCTTGAAGCGCAAATCCTGCCCCAGATAGACCGTGCCCGGGCCGGGCAGCTCGGTGCCCAGCAATGCGGAAATCAGCGAGGCCGTCCACATGCCATGCACCACCACCTGCCCGAAACGCTCGCCTGCGGCGAACTCGGCATCCATATGCGAAGGGTTGATATCACCAGAGGCCGCTGCAAACAGCGCAATGTCCTGAAGCGTGGCGGTGCGGGTCAATTCGGCGCTGTCACCGATGGCGATTTCATCAAAGGTACGGTTATTGATTTGGGTCATGGCAAAGGGTCGTTAGTGAGGGAAAGTCAGCGCAGCAGCTCGCGGCTCAGTGCATACAGGATGCGCCGGTCTTCATCATCCGGCTCGGGTGGCTGCATTTGCGTGGCTGGAATGGCGCGAAAACGCATGCGGAAGGCGCGCAGCGCCGCAGGCCGGTCGCTGAGCGAATAGCCAATCGCCGCCATCGCCAGCCAAGGGTCGAACCCTTCAGGTGCATCGGTGAGCTCGCCGCTTGGCCAGATGCCAAAGCCGGCCTCATGCAGGCGCTTCCATGGGAAATGCGCACCGGGGTCAACCTTGCGGCTGGGCGCCAAATCGGAATGGCCGATGATTTGGTGCCTGGGGATGCGCAGCCGCGTAGTCAGGTCTTGCAGCAGTGCAATCAGCGCCTCAATCTGCACATCGGGATAGGGGTCGATACCGTTATTGTCGATTTCGATACCGATGGACGCACTGTTGAGGTCGGTGATCGTGCCCCAGCGCCCGCCACCGGCATGCCAGGCGCGCTGGCTGTCGGCCACCAGCTGATACAGGCGGCCATCCTTGCCCAGCAGATAATGCGCGCTGACCTTGCCCTGGCTATTGGCCGTGCGCAGGGTGTTCAGGCTTTCCTGCACCGAATCCTGCTGGGTGTAGTGCAGCACGATGACCAGCGCACGGCGTGCGTCCCGATTGGGCGAAGGCACCCACTTTGCCTGCGGATTGCGCACCGGCGCGGTGCTGCATGCGGCAAGCACCATGCTCAAGGTAATCGTGATGATGTATTTCATGCTCATGGGGATGGGGAAAAATGTTGAACCATGAGGGGTTCCTTGCGCAGAAGGGTAATCAAACAGCATCGCTGTACCTGGATTTTTGAAGGGTAAATTGCCTCCAAAAGTGTAGGCGAGTCACCGGTATTGTGCCTTGAAGTTGACAAGGCTGTAGGCCAGCCGGTTTTCACCGGTTTTGCAGGTAACAGCAGGCTAAAATGCGCGGCTATTGATTTTTGGAGTGTGCGCCGTGAACTGGTCGCCTGAACTTGCCCGTAAAACCTATTCCATCCCGCATTGGGCCGATGGCTATTTCGATGTGGGCCAGAACGGGCAGATTGTGGTGCGCCCGCAAGGCAAGGAGGGCCCGCAGGTGGCCTTGGCTGATGTCGTCAACCGCGCCGTGGCAGCCGGTGGCAAGCTGCCGATGCTGGTGCGTTTTCCCGATATTCTGGGCAACCGTCTTGGCAAATTGCAGGCGGCCTTTGCCGCTGCCATGCGGGACTGGGAGTACAGCGGCGGCTATACCGCGGTCTATCCCATCAAGGTCAACCAGAATGCGAGCGTGGCGGGGACGCTGGCCTCGCATCATGGCGAGGGCTTTGGCCTTGAAGCTGGCAGCAAGCCGGAGTTGATGGCGGTGCTG
Source organism: Lysobacteraceae bacterium NML95-0200 (assembly GCA_002798255.1). Lineage (GTDB taxonomy): Bacteria > Pseudomonadota > Gammaproteobacteria > Xanthomonadales > Xanthomonadaceae > Solilutibacter. The sequence goes on along the minus strand of NWQQ01000008.1, from coordinate 2,065 downwards.
GCGCTCTCGCGTCCCGGCGGCGTGATTATCTGCAATGGCTATAAAGACCGCGAATATATCCGCCTGGCGCTGATTGGCCGCAAGCTGGGCTTGCAGACCTTTATCGTGGTGGAAAAGCCTTCGGAGCTGCGCATCGTGCTGGAGGAGGCCGCCTCCCTGGGGGTGAAGCCGGGCTTCGGTGTGCGCATGCGGCTTGCCAGCCTGGGCGCGGGAAAATGGCAGAACTCCGGGGGTGACAAGGCCAAGTTCGGCCTCAATCCGCGCCAGTTGCTGACCTTGTGGAAAGCACTGCGCGACAGCGATATGGGCGATTGCCTGCAACTTTTGCACTTCCATATGGGCAGCCAGATTTCCAATGTGCGCGATATTGCCAACGGCATGCGCGAGGCCACCCGCTATTTTGTCGAGCTCTCCAAACTGGGCGCGAACATCAGCCATGTGGATGTCGGCGGCGGGCTTGGCATCGACTATGAAGGCACGCGCAGCCGCAGCTACAACTCGGTCAACTACAACATCAGCCACTATGCCAACAGCATCGTGCAGCCGCTGGCCGAAGCCTGTGTGGAAAACGGCCTGCCCGCGCCGCGCATCATTACCGAATGCGGCCGCGCCATGACCGCGCACCACGCGGTGCTGGTTGCAAATGTCTCTGAGGTCGAAAAAGCACCGGAAGGCCGGGTGCCGCCACAGAACGATGATGAGTCCTTGCCGGTGCGGCATCTGCGCGAGCTGCATGACGAAATGCACGAACGTCCGGCGGTGGAAGTGTTTCATGAGGCCAGCCAGGCGCATGCCGAAGGTTTGGCACTGTATTCGCTGGGACAGCTTGACCTGGTGCAGCGTGCGCGGATTGATGACCTGTTCTATGCCATCGCCCACAAAGTGCGCGCGCGCCTGACTTACGATGAAAAGAGCCACCGCGACCTGCTGGATGAACTTAACGAACGACTGGTGGACAAATACTTCGTCAATTTCAGCGTGTTCGAGTCAATGCCCGATGTCTGGGCGATTGACCAGGTGTTCCCGATTGTGCCGATTGAGCGCCTGGATGAAACCCCGACCCGGCGCGGCATCATCGCTGACCTCACCTGTGACTCCGACGGCAAGATTGATGTCTATGTGGAAAACGAAGACCTCGACTCATCGTTGCCACTGCACGAATTGAAAGCCGGTGAACGCTACCGTCTGGGGTTCTTCCTGGTGGGTGCCTATCAGGAAATCCTGGGCGATATCCACAACCTGTTCGGCGATACCGATGCGGTGGAAGTGAAGTTCAACGGCGATGAGTTCCGTATCAGCCAGCAGCGCCGCGGCGACACCACCGAAGTAATGCTCGATTACGTCGGCTACAAACTGGACGACCTGCGCCGCACCTATCGCGCCCGCGTCGCGGCCGCCGACCTCACCGCCGCCGAAGCCGAGCGTTTCAATGCGGCGCTGGAGTCAGGCCTGAGCGCCTATACCTATCTGGATGATGCCCCGCTTTGAGGCGGGGTGGTCACGGAAGCGTGCATTACCAATGAGCTGGTTTGCGAATCGGTTTTCTGGATGTCGGAATCATGTCAGGAAGTTGAGCGCTTTCCAGCTCGCTATCCAACAGATGATGCCGTGTCCAATCGGCGTATTTTTCCAAAGAGGCACTGGCGGCATGGTATGTGTTAATGCCTGCTGCGGGTGCTCTCCGGGGCAGAACCACGCCCAGAGTAATCTCAGGAAAATCCTGTCTCAATGCTTCCAGCACCGGCGCAATATCACTATCGTTGGAGCAGACGACAAGTTGCCTGAAATTTCCCGAACATGCAGCTCTGTACATTGAGAGCGCCAGATTGACATCGGTCTGTTTTTCTTCCAGCTTACAGACCCTGACCCGGTTGTTGCGGTCATAGGGCGAATCTTTGACAAACCTGGGCAGCAGCGTTCCATTTTTATCAAGGGGCATAGAGCGTGTTATGAACTTTGTGCCAATCGAATCAAGGGCATGGCATTGGGTAACATGAGAATGGCGAAGACCACAAAGTGCAATCCCCCCAGCACGTCCGGCAATCGTTCGTAATCACGGGACAGG
>NWQQ01000033.1 GCA_002798255.1 Lysobacteraceae bacterium NML95-0200 | reverse complement strand
CCTGTCCCGTGATTACGAACGATTGCCGGACGTGCTGGGGGGATTGCACTTTGTGGTCTTCGCCATTCTCATGTTACCCAATGCCATGCCCTTGATTCGATTGGCACAAAGTTCATAACACGCTCTAAACCGCCATCAACAGCCAATATTCATACGCAAACCCACTGGGCTACCCATAGCGCAGTGGGTCTATGCTGTGCCCCCCGGAACCACGCTGCACGGCGAACTGAAAATTCCCAAACAAAGGCCGCCCTTGCGGGCGGCCAGTTTTGACAGTAAGTTGTTATCGGCTACTCGCTTCGGTCTTGACCGCCACAAAGCGGGTACCGCCGCGGCCTGCCAGGCGCAGGGTGACGGTATCGCCGGGTTTGACGCTGGCAAGTGCGGTTTGCAGTTGCATGGCATTGCCGACATTCTGCCTCCCCACGGCCAGAATCACATCGCCGGGGCTGATACCGGCCTCGCGTGCGGCGCGTGATTCCACGGCAACCACGCCAACACCTTCACCGACCTTGAGATTCAAATGGCGGCGGTCATTGGCATCCAGTTCGGCAACACGCAACCCCAAGAGGCCACGGGTGTTTTGCGCGGCATTGCCCTGCGCACCTGCACGTTCGGCAAAACGGCTTTCGCTGGCGTTTGGCGCTTCACCCAGCACCGCTTCGATTTGCCGCTCACGGCCATCGCGCCATACCCCAAGCCGCACCTTGCTGCCCGGCGGCAAGGCGCCGACCAGTGGTGGCAGGTCGCTGGTCTGGTTGATGGCGGTGCCATTGAAGCTGCGAATCACATCACCGGGCTGGATACCGGCCTTGGCGGCAGCGCCACCGGCTTCCACATTGCTGACCAGGGCGCCACGGCTGTCGGGCAGCCCCATGCCGCTCGCCAGGTCGCTGTTCAGCGGCTGCATGTTCACCCCCAACAGGCCGCGCCGCACCTGGCCGGTTTTCTTCAGCTGCTCCACGGCATTCATCGCCGTGTCGATGGGAATGGCAAAGCTGATGCCCTGGAAGCCACCGGACACACTGAAAATCTGCGAATTGATGCCGACCACTTCGCCGCGGGTATTGAGCAGCGGCCCGCCGGAATTGCCGCGGTTGATGGCCACATCGGTTTGAATGAAGGGCACATATTGCTGGCCGCCAGTGGAGCGCCCCACGGCGCTGACGATACCGGCGGTCACCGAATGGTCAAGGCCATAGGGCGAGCCAATCGCCACTACCCACTGCCCCGGCTTGACAGCGCCCGAGCCGCCCAGGCGCAAGGCCGGGAGCCCTGAGCCTTCCACTTTCAAAAGCGCCACGTCCGACTGCGCGTCGCTGCCTACCAGTTTGGCTTTCATTTCGCGTTTGTCGGCAAGACGCACGGTGATTTCATCGGCGTTGTCCACCACGTGATGATTGGTCAGCACATAGCCATCGGCTGAAATCAGAAAACCCGTGCCCAACGAGGTGCCGCGCGGCATTTCCGGCATCGGGCTGCGTTGCCCGGGGCCACCGGGTATCGGCATGCCAAAGCGGCGGAAAATTTCCGCGAGCGGGTCGGCAGAAGAAAAACCGCCGGACTGGCGTGCAGCAATCCGCGCCTCGACACTCACCACGCCACTGCCGACCTGCTCCACCAGCCGAGTGAAGTCCGGCAGCCCGCTCACCAGCTCCGGGGCAGGCGCAGCGGGCACGGTGTGTGTGCTCACTTCGCGCTGCTGTGCATCGGCAGAGGGGTACATCACCACTGCCGTGGTGGCAATCGCGGTCAGGGGAACAAGCAACAAGGGTTTGAGGATTTTCTTCATGGGCATTGTTCTCATTGGGGGAAATCAATCTTGGTTGTTTGGATGTGGCTCGAACGGCGAGGCAGACGACGCATGCTCCAGGCGCACATTGAAGGTGCCATTGCCCGTGTTTGGCAGTACGGCACGTGGCCAGGCCAATGGCGCCTGTGGCGGACTGAACGGATCGCGGGCTTCGACTTCATCATGACTTTGTGCCAGTTGCGGCGACTGGCTTGTCGCAGCCGCCGCAGGCTCGGGCGCATGGCGCGCACGGCTGCGACGTTCAACACGCGGCGCTGGCGAAAGCTGACGGGGGACAGACTGAACATCTGCTACTTGCGGGGCAGTGACTGGCGGGTGTGCTGCGGCAGTGGTTTCTGGCTGCGCTCCTTCTGCAACGGCAGCCACCGTTTCAGGCGCTTGCGATTGGACAGTGGCGATGGCGGCAGGCACTACAGGCACATCGACCGACTGTGGCGTACGCAAACCGATAAAAGCGGCAAAGGCAAAACTCGCTGCCATCGCACCACCGGCAAAATAGCGCCAGCGCGCAGGACGCTTGGCCTCTGCGGGTTTGTCCGCCAGCGCGCTGGTTTCTGGCTGCGGCGCTTGCGGCTGCAACCGCGTCGTGGGTGCTGCTTCTGCGGCCAAACGTGCCGAAAACCGGGCAATAAAGCCATCGGAAGCGGCCGCACTGCCCTGCCCGCGCAGGACATCGCCGGCCAATTGCCAGCGGCTCAAGGTATCGGCCAGCGCATCATCATGCTGCAGGCGGCGCAGCAGAAAGCGGCTGCGATCGGTATCCAGCTCGCCATCGAGCAGGGCCGAGAGTTGTTCTTCAGGAGTCTGCGGGTTCATGCCTGTCCTCGTTCACGGGCAGTGGCGCTGCCGTCCAGCAGGGGGCGCAACGCACGGTCAATCGCTTCGCGGGCACGGAAAATGCGCGAACGCACCGTGCCCACCGGGCAGCCCAGATGCTGGGCAATGGCCTCATAAGAAAGGCCGTCCAACTCGCGCAGGCGGATGGCCTGGCGCAATTCCGGCGGCAATGCCTGCATGGCGCGCACCACCGCCTGCTCAATTTCATGGCGCATCAGCTCGCGCTCGGGGGTATCGGCATTGCCCATCAGCGCCGCATCGCAATGCTCGGCATCGGCGATATCAATATCGGCACTGGGCGGGCGGCGCTTCATCGCCAGCAGATGATTCTTGGCCGTATTGACCGTAATGCGGTGCAGCCAGGTATGAAAGCTGGCCTCCCCCCGGAAATTGCCAATGGCGCGATAGGCGCGGATAAAGGCATCCTGGGCGACATCCTCGGCCCATTCGCCCACAAAACGCGCCGCCAATGCCACCATGCGGTGCTGATAGCGGCGCACCAAAAGCTCAAACGCGCTGTGATCGCCCTGCTGCACACGGCGTACCAGTTCTGCATCCAGCGTGTCCTGGCCTGTGTCCGGGTTGTCGGTGTTGGGGTCGGCCCGCATGGCCGGAGCTCCTTGAAACATTTGCATGGGTGCATCGTTGCGACAGGACATGGACAAAGGCCGGCAAGAAAAGTTCCTGACCATTGGGCGTTGCCACAAAATGCAGACAGCAGCCGTTATAAAATGGCTCCATACCCTATCGGATGCTCCGCCATGATGCCTCACTTCGACGGCCTGACCCTGAAAAACTGGCAAATCCAGTCCCGCGACGACGGTATTTTGATACTGCGCTTCGACCGCGAAGGCCAATCGGTCAACAGTTTTGCCCAGGAAGTACTGCTGGAGCTGGAGGCCATCATCGAGCGTCTGGCAATGGAGCCGCCACGCGGCGTGATTCTGGCTTCGGCCAAAAGCAGTGGTTTCATTGCCGGTGCCGACATCAAGGAATTTGCCGAATTCGACCGCAAGGGCACGGTCAGTGACGCCATCGCCCGTGGCCAGAGCGTGTTTGAAAAGCTCGCTCGCCTGCCCTGCCCCACGGTGGCGGCCATCCACGGCTTCTGCATGGGCGGCGGCACGGAAATGGCGCTCTCCTGCGACTACCGCATTGCAAGCAGTGATGCCAGCACCCGGATTGGCCTGCCGGAAGTGAAGCTCGGCATCTTCCCCGGCTGGGGCGGCAGCGTGCGCCTGCCGCGACTGATTGGCGCCCCTGCCGCCTTCGACCTGATGCTGACCGGACGCAGCGTCAACGCCAAAGCCGCACGTGCGATGGGGCTGGTTGACCGCGTCTCCGAACCTGCCACACTGCTGGACGATGCCGCCCTGCTGGTGTTGCGGGGCATCGAGCGCCCCTTCAAACAGCGCGCACTGGCCTGGCTCAGCAATACCTGGGTTGCGCGGCAATTGCTTGCGCCACAAATGCACAAACAAGTGGCCAGGAAGGCGCCGAAAGCCCATTACCCCGCACCGTATGCCTTGATTGACAGCTGGCAAAAAGGCGGCAGCAGCATGCGCCAGCGCCTGGAGCGCGAACGCCGCGGCGTGGTGAAACTTGCCTCCACTCCCACCGCCCGCAACCTGATTCGCGTGTTCTTTTTGCAAGAGCGCATGAAACAGCTGGGAAGTGGCGATTCCGGCATCCGCAAGGTGCATGTGGTCGGCGCCGGCGTGATGGGCGGCGATATCGCCGCATGGAGCGCTTACAAGGGCTTTGAAGTCACCCTGCAAGACCGCGAACAAAAATACATCGACGCGGCACTTTCGCGCGCTGGCGAGTTGTTTGCCAAGCGTGTCAAGGACGAAGCAAAGCGTCCGCAAGTCGCTGCCCGTCTCAAAAGCGACCTGGCAGGCGATGGCATCGCCGAAGCGGACTTGGTTATCGAAGCCATCATCGAGCGCAGTGACGCCAAGCGCGAACTGTACGCCGCTACCGAGCCGCGCATGAAAACCGATGCCCTGCTCACCACCAACACTTCCTCGATCCCGCTGGCAGAGTTGAGCGCGCATATTCAGCGCCCCGCGCAGTTTGCCGGTCTGCATTACTTCAACCCGGTGGCGCTGATGCCGCTGGTGGAAATCATCCGCCACGACGGCATGGCTGCCGATACCGAGCAGCGTCTTGCCGCCTTTTGCAAAAAGCTCGACAAACTGCCGGTACCGGTCGCGGGCACGCCGGGCTTTTTGGTCAACCGCGTACTGTTCCCTTACCTGCTCGAAGCCATGCGCGCCTATGCCGAAGGCATCCCCGCAGCCGCCATCGACAAGGCCGCAGTGAAATTCGGCATGCCGATGGGTCCCGTGGAGCTGGTCGACACCGTGGGGCTGGATGTGGCCGCAGGCGTTGGAGCCGAGCTTGCCCCATTCCTGGGTCTTGAAATCCCCGCCGCCCTTGCCGCCCCCCCGGAAATGGGCAAGCGTGGCAAAAAAGACGGCCAGGGCATTTACTCTTGGGAAAACGGCAAAGCCCAAAAACCGCCACTGCCCAAGGACTATCAGGCTCCCGACGACCTGCAAGACCGCCTGATTCTGCCGCTGCTCAACGAAGCCGTCGCCTGCCTGCACGATGGCGTGGTCAGCGATGCCGACCTGCTCGATGGCGGCGTGATTTTCGGCACCGGCTTTGCCCCATTCCGCGGCGGCCCGATTCAATACATCCGCGAAACCGGCGTTGATGTCCTGCTGGAAAAACTCAAAGCCCTGCAACAACGCCACGGCGAGCGTTTCGCACCACGCCCGGGCTGGGACAACCCGGCATTGCGCGGCTGATGCGCAGCCAAGGACATCCCCCTGAAAATCATTATCCCCGTGTCATGGCACGGGGATAATCGTAGGCAATCCAAGCCATCAGGCGCACTACCAGCCCCACGGCGCAGGCGGCAACTCAACCGGACGCGTCAGGTCAAACTCAACCTTAAACATCCGGCCATTGGGACGGGACAGTTCGTAAACAAAAGTCTGCGGATGGATTTCCATCGCCCAGGTGTTTTCCAGCGAAGCATTCAGACCGCCTTTCTTGAACATGGCAATGGACTCGGCATCCACCGGAAAAGCCTGACGCTCGGCACTGCCCGCTTCGTGGCTATCACCGCCATACATGGTCATATCGTCAGCACTGCCATCTTGATGACGATGGTCATGCTTAAGACGCAAACCTTGTGGCAAACGGGTAAGAATCCAGGTGCGGGAATGGTCATCGCCCACATGAAAAGGAATCTCCAGCCGCTCACGCGGGTTGTCGCAACCACGCACATGCATCACCAGACGCTTGCCTTCAAACGCATCCGGCTCGCTGGGCTTGGGCTCATTGGCGACGATTCTGCCTTCATACGCCTTGCCGCAATGCTTGGCCACGCGCATCAAAAATTCATCTGCAGCCTGCAATGCGGACGCATCATCCAGCGGCTGCTGCCCATCTGTGGCGCGCGTAGCCGGTTCAGGATTGGAGGCAGTGCAGGCGGCAAGCGCCAACACCAGTGGAGAAAGGACAAGTGAGTATTTGTTCATGGCAACAGCCTAACTTGGACAGCGCTTTTCCGGCAATGACAAATGTTCAAAACGGCTTGGCAAGTACCAGCCAGACAATCGGCACTAATGCCAGCAGTGGCAACTCATTGAACAGACGCAATTGCCGGGCACTGGGTATGCCACGCCCAGCTTCTGCTGCTTTCAACCAGCGCCCTGTCGCTACCGTATACAGCAACAGCAATGCCACCAAGGTCAACTTGGCATGCATCCATGCGCCCTGGAAACCCAGCATCCACCACATGACAAACCCCAGCACGAACAAAATGCCGAACATCACATGCCCAAAACGTGCCAAACGCCGCCCCATCAACAAAAGTCGTGCCCGCACCGCAGGCTCATCACCTGCTTCGGCGAGATTTACCAGAATGCGCGGCAAATAGAACAAGACCGCCATCCAGGCGATGACAAATACCAAATGAAAAGTTTTCAGCCACAGATACATATACGAGATATCCCGGAATAAAAATACATAGGGCGAGGTTAGCGCACTTGCGGCTTCTGCTTCATAAGCATCTCCAGCACCTTGCCCACGGCAGTAAAGGCAAATGCCCCGGTGACATGGGTGGCCGCGCCCAGACCGGCACCGCAGTCAAGCTTGAAGCCCTCATCGCCCGCCAGCGTCGGGCGAATGCCGCAGACCGTGCCATCGGCCTGCGGATAGCGCACGTTTTCCAGCGAATACACCGCAGGCACGCCAAAGTAACGGTCGCGATTCTTGGGAAAATTGAACTCGCCACGCAGCTTTTTGCGAATCAGCGATAGCATCGCATCATGCTCGGTACGGGAAAGGTCACGCACCCGGATTTGCGTCACATCGCTGCGGCCACCGGCCGCGCCCACCGTCACCAAGGGCAGTTTGCGGCGGCGGCAGAAAGCAATCATCTCCACCTTGACCCGGAAGCTGTCACAGGCATCCAGTACCAGATCGTGCCCCGGCAAAAGCTCGGCCATGTTCGATGGCGTCAGGAAAGAGGCCAACACATTCACGCGGATTTCCGGGTTGATGGCACGGCAGCGTTCGGCCATGACTTCGGCCTTGATGCGCCCGTATTGCCCGTCCATGGCCGGCAGTTGACGGTTGGTATTGGAAACACACAAGTCATCGGCATCAATCAGGGTAAGACGACCTAGCCCGCTGCGCGCCAGCGCTTCCACCGCCCAGGAGCCAACACCGCCAATGCCCACCACGGCGACATGCTTGTCGGCAAACTGCGCCAAAGTACCGCGCCCGTACAGGCGCTCAATGCCGGAAAATCGTTCTGCTGCCATATTCATCAGCAAATTTTAACTAGCTTGCGTGTTATCGTGCCGGCTTGAAATCACTTTGCCAGCCCTATGGAGAACCCCATGTCCACGCCAGCGACTGACATCCACAAAAAACCTTCCGCCGCCAAACGCTATCTCATTGTTCTTGCCATTGGCCTGATTCTGGGAGCAATTGCCTCTGTATTTGCCATGCGCGCCATCAATGAGCGCAAAGACCACTTCCCCGACAGCGTGATGACGGTCATGGCCTGGCATATGGGCAAGCTCAAGGGCAATATCGAAACCAACCGCTGCAATGCCACCGACGCCCTGCCGCATCTGCAAACCCTGCGCCGCATGGGCGATGACGTGGATTTTGCTTTCACCGACATTGCCAGCGATGAGCGCTTCGGCAAACACAGCGCCAACTTCCGCGCTGCCCTGGATGCGGCGCTGGCCAACCCGCCGCTCTCTTGCGAGAGCCTTGGCAAGACCCTGGGAGAAGTGGGTGGTCAATGCAAAGCCTGTCATGATGATTTCAAGGGCTGACCCAGAGCCTTTGAACGGGTTCCCGGCCCCAATAGTTGCGACATGCAACACCTGGCAATCCCGGGTGTTGTTTTGTCGCGTAATATGATTGCTCTTGCCCTTAATGGAGATAATCCCCATGCGCAGTGGTAACCCCGCCCTTAAAGAATCCACTTTTCTTGACCTTGGCAGCGGCGCACTAACTCAAGCCCCCGGCCAGGCCATGACCTTGAACGGTACGGTCAACAAGACCGGGCTGTTGCTGCTGCTGGCGGTGCTGACCGCGGCATTCTCGTGGTCGCAGACTTTTACTGCCACAGGCGAAGTGGCTTCCGGCGCGATGGTCTACATGATTGGCGGCGCCATCGCCGGTTTCGTGCTGGCGCTCATTACCGTGTTCAAGAAAACTTGGGCGCCGGTGACTGCACCGTTGTATGCGCTGGCGGAAGGCTTCTTCCTGGGGACTATTTCGGCCATCTACAACGCCCGCTTCGAGGGCATTGTGCTGAACGCGGTGCTGCTGACCTTTGGCACGTTGTTTGCGCTGTTGTTTGCCTATCGCTCCGGACTGATTCGCGCCACCGAAAACTTCAAGCTCGGCGTGATGGCCGCCACTGGCGGTATCGCACTGGTCTATCTGGCCACCATCGTGCTGGGCTTTTTCAATATCAACATCCCCTACATCCATGAGTCCGGCCTGATTGGTATTGGCTTCAGCCTGTTTGTGGTGGTGATTGCCGCGCTGAATCTGGTGCTGGACTTTGATTTCATCGAAACCGGCGTGGAACAGGGCGCGCCCAAATACATGGAGTGGTACGGTGCGTTCGGGCTGATGGTGACGCTGGTATGGCTGTATGTGGAATTCCTGCGCTTGCTGGCCAAACTGCAATCACGCGACTAAGGAGCCTCTGAATATGTCAGAGGCTCCTTGTTGCTCATGGAGAGCTGCCAGAATCAATCATGCAAGTGATTGATTCGTGTGATCCAAGTCTGGACATGTACCGGACTTGGCGTTGTTCAGACCTTCCCTAATTGGCAACAGCGCCATCGCCTTGACCGAAGCCGCCAGCTATGGCGGCTTCATTCATTGATACCCCCTGCACGAAACTGCTTCCAACCCGTCACCCTGCGCGTAGTCGCAGGGTCTTGCCGGAAGACACCAAGGAGATTTTCACAACTGCGCTACGCTTGTGCAGAATGACGGTGGGGGGGGTAATGGCGCTTGTGTGCAATGACGATGCTGATTGCTGTGCTTTGTACGCAATGATAAGTATTTTCAAGCCGCCTACTGAGCGGCTTGTTTCATTGGGCGGCCAGAAATGCCAGTAGCTGAGCCTCATCCCAGATTTCCAGCCCCAAGTCTTGCGCCTTGGCAAGTTTGCTGCCTGCGGCCTCACCGGCAATCACCAGCGTGGTTTTTTTCGACACGCTGCCGCTGACTCTGGCGCCCAGGGCTTCGAGCTTGGCTCCGGCCTCATCGCGGCTCATGCTGGCAAGTGTGCCGGTAAGCACCACGGTCTTGCCCGAAAGCGGGCCATCGCTGGCGTGTTGCGGCTCGCCCTCCGGCCAGTTCACGCCATGCGCACGCAGGGCGGCAATGACCTCGCGGTTATGCACTTGCGCAAAAAAATGCAGGATATGTGCGGCGACCACCGGGCCGATGTCCGGCACTTGCTGCAAGGCGGCCTCATCGGCGGCCATCAGCGCCTCAAGACTGCCAAAATGCCGCGCCAGGGTTTTGGCGGTGCTCTCGCCGACATCGGAAATGCCCAGCGCAAACAGCAGCCGTTCCAGCGTGGTGCTGCGACTGGCGGCGATGGCAGCGACCAGATTCTGCGCCCATTTGTCGGCGATTTTCCCAGCCTTGACGGTCGCCGGGGTACTGCCATCGCGCAGCTCGGCCTGCCGCTTCATTTCCAGAAAATCGGCCACTTGCAGCCGGTACAGGTCGGCCACGGTTTGAATCAGGCCAAAGGCGACCAGGTCTTGCGCAAAACGCTCGCCCAGACCCTCGATATCCATCGCCCGGCGCGATGCGAAATGCACCACCGCCTGCACGCGCTGTGCCGGGCAGACCAGGCCGCCAGTGCAGCGCGCCACCACTTCACCGGCTTCACGCTCGATGGCCGAGCCGCAGTCCGGGCAGTTCTGCGGCATTTGCCACGGCAGGCTGTGTGCCGGACGCTCACGCTCCACCACGCGCACCACTTCCGGGATGACATCCCCTGCCCGGCGGATGATGACGGTATCGCCCACGCGCACATCCAGCCGGGCGATTTGGTCAGCGTTATGCAAGGTGGCACGGCTGACCGTCACCCCGCCCACCTGTACTGGCGTCATCTGCACCCAGGGCGTGACCGCGCCGGTACGGCCGACATTGACCTCGATGGATTCCACCGTGGTGCTGGCTTCTTCTGCCGGGAACTTGTGCGCGATTGCCCAGCGCGGCGCGCGCGAGACAAAGCCCATTTCCCGCTGGCGGTCGAAGCGGTCGAGCTTGTAAACCACGCCATCAATGTCATAAGGCAGTTGGCTACGGCGCTCGCCAATGGCCTGGTAATAGGCCAAAAGCCCGGCCAGGCCCTCGGCGACCGTGACTTCCGGGCAGACCGGAAAGCCAAGCGTTTGCAACCATTGCAGGGTTTGCGAATGGGTGGCGGGCAAGTCTGCGCCCTGTACTTCGCCCAGTGCATAGGCAAAAAATGCCAGTGGCCGCTGTGCGGTGATGGCGGCATCGAGCTGGCGCAGGCTGCCAGCGGCGCCGTTGCGCGGATTGGCCAATGGTTTGCGGCCTTCGGCACGCGCCTTTTCGTTATAGGCCTCGAACCCGGCGCGCGGCATGATGATTTCACCACGCACTTCCAGTACTGCCGGTGGAAACAGGCCGCTGGCAAGCTGCATCGGGATGGACTTCACCGTGCGCAGATTGGCGGTGACATCTTCGCCGCTGCTGCCATCGCCACGGGTCGCGCCGCGCACGAAGGCGCCATTTTCATAGCGCAGGCTGATAGCCAGGCCATCAAGTTTGGGCTCCACCGAAAATACTGGCGCCCTATCGCCGGTTTCGCGCCTGATGCGCTCGACAAATTCCGCCACTTCCTGCGCATCAAAGGCATTGGCAAGCGAGAGCATCGGCACGGCATGTGCGACCTGCGCAAACTTGCCCGAAGGCGCATCGCCTACCTGCTGGCTGGGCGAGTCTTGCCGTACAAGCTGCGGGTGCGCCGCTTCCAGCGCCTCCAGCTCGCGCAGTAGCTGGTCGTATTCGGCATCGGTGATGTCCGGCGCATCCAGCTGGTAATAGCGATGATTGGCATCGCGGATACGCGCTACAAGCTCGGCGTGGCGACGGGCAGCCTCACTCATCCTGCCAGCTCCTAACTCCGGCGGCCTTACCACTGCCCGGGGCGGGTCAGGGGCGGCGCTTCGCGCTGGCGGTCGTAGCTGCGCAATTCTTCGCGGATGTTCATGATGCGCTGCCGGCCAAGGGCATTGCGCTCTTCATCCAGCACGATGGCATCGAGCAACTCGGCCATGCGCTGTGCGGCAGGCTCCATGCTTTCCCAGGCTTCCAGTGCGCTGACCGGCGCTGGCAAGGTCAGGAAGAAGGCAATCGCCGGAGTTTCCAGCGTCTGGATTTCATTCATGTCGAAGCTGCCGGGCTTCATGATATTGGCGACGCTGAAAATCGGCCCGGCTTCCGGGCGGCTGTCAATCAGGCGGTGAAAGACATTCATATGCCCATATACCAGGCCAGCTTTTTCGGCGGCCACCAAAATGTCCGTGCCGCGCAGGGTTTGCCCGGCGCGGGCGGCGACAAACAGCGAAACGATTTTGTCGAAGTTCTCGTCCTGGCGGCGACCCAAATCGCTTTGCTGCTGAGGTGCATCCAGACCCAGCTCGCCTTGCTGCGTCATGCTTGCAGTTTCACTCTCACTCTCCAGCTCATCGCGCAATTCATCGCCCAGGGTTGGTTCGCTGCGCTCGCCACGCCATTCCACCCGGCGGCCTTGTTCGTTTTTCTTCGGGCGGGTACTGGCAAACCAGATGCCGAAAAACAGGATAAACCCTGCCAGCAGGATGCCGATGCGGATAAGCGTGGTGTCTGACATGCAAAAGTCTCTTGGTAGAAATCTCAGGCCGCGCCGACCATGCGCGTGGCTTCGGCCAGGTCCACCGAAACCAGACGGCTCACGCCCGGCTCGCGCATGGTAACGCCAGAAAGCTGCTCTGCGGCTTCCATGGTGGCCTTATTATGAGTGACGAACAAAAACTGCACCGCTTCGCTCATTTCTTTCACCATCGCTGCCAGACGGCCGACATTGGCCTCATCCAGCGGCGCGTCCACTTCGTCCAGCAAGCAAAATGGCGCCGGGTTCAGGCGGAAAATGGCAAATACCAGTGCCACTGCGGTCATTGCTTTTTCGCCACCGGACAGCAAGGTGATGCTGGACACGCGCTTGCCGGGCGGGCGCGCCATGATGGTGACGCCGGTATCCAAAAGGTCATCGCCGGTCAGTTCCAGATAGGCATGGCCGCCACCGAACAGGCGCGGATACAGCTCTTGCACACCGGCGTTCACCCGGTCGAAAGTGTCCTTGAAGCGGCCACGGGTTTCGCGGTCAATCTTGCGGATGGCCTCTTCCAGCGTCTCCAGTGCCACGGTCAGGTCCGCATCCTGGGCATCCAGATATTGCTTGCGCTCCTCGGCCTCAGCATGTTCGGCAATCGCCGCCAGATTGACCGGCTCCAGGCGGCGCAGTTTGGCATCAAAATCATTGACGGCCTTTTCCCATTCGGCGGGATTGGCCTCGGCAGGCAGGCTGGCGACCACTTCAGCCAGGGCAAAGCCGGCTTCTACCACTTCGCTTGCCAGACGATTGGCGGAAATCATCGCCGCCTGCTGGTCAAGACGCCGCTGCGAAATGGTTTCGCGCTGCGCCAGCGCCTCGGCATCGCGTTTTTGCCGGGTTTGCTCATGCCCGCGCAGGTCGTTTTCCATCGTTTCCAATGCATTCCT
Source organism: Lysobacteraceae bacterium NML95-0200 (assembly GCA_002798255.1). Classification (GTDB taxonomy): domain Bacteria; phylum Pseudomonadota; class Gammaproteobacteria; order Xanthomonadales; family Xanthomonadaceae; genus Solilutibacter. Next base: position 6,439 of record NWQQ01000033.1, on the reverse strand, counting down.
GGCCGCAGCCAGCGCCTGCTCCACACGGACACGCTCTTCCAGCGCCGCCTGCTGCTCGGCCTTGAGGTTTTCCACCGGGTCATCACCGCGCGAAAGCTGCGCGGTAATTTCGCCAAGGCGCGAGTCCAGCTGGCCGCGCTGCTGGCTCATGCGGTTCAGCGCCTGGGTCAGGGCATTGACCTGGGTGCGCTGGGTTTCCACCGTCAACGCCAGTGCATGGGCGGTCTCGCGTGATTGCCGGGCGCGCTCGCGTGCCGCATTACGGGCCTCGCCCAGACGCCTGCGCTCGCCATCCAGTTGCAGGCGGGCATCTTCCAGCTCGGCCATGCGCTCGATGGCGATTTCCAGCCGCTCGCGGGCTTCACGGCTTTGCGCCTCGCCCTCAGCAATGCCTTGCGCAAGCTGCGCCAGCTCGGCTTCGATATTGGCCAGCCGGCCACGGGCAGAATCCAGGCGACCTTTCTGGCTTTGCAATTGCCCGGCCAACTCGGATACCGCACGATGCGCCTGATACAGCTGGCGCTGCGCTTCTTCGCGCGATTGCTCGGCGGCCAGCGCCTGCTCGCGCAGGCTGGCGATGTCCTGCTCCAGCGCCTGCTCTTGCGCTTGCAGGCTTTCGATTTCGGCGCGCAGCGACTGGATTTCACGCTCGCGCAGCAGCGCCCCCTGCTTGGCCGCGCCCGAACGCAACACCCGCAGCCAGTCCGCGCCCAGGCGCTCGCCTGCTCGGGTAATCAGCGAAGCTCCGGCAGGCAGGCTGGGCAGCAAAGCGCGCGCCTCACCCAAAGTCTCGGCCACATGCAGATTGGCCAGCATGCGACGGATGGCAAGCGGGCCACTGACTTTGGCCGCCAGTGAGGTCGGCGCAAAATCGTCCTCGCCCTCATCAGCGGCCACTAGCGCCAGGCGGCCTTCGCCCAGCTCGCCCAGGGCATCGACCAGCGCCGCCGGGTCTTCCAGCAGAACGCCTTCAATCATTTGCCCGAGCGCGCTTTCCACCGCCTGCTCCCAGCCGCTTTCAACGCTCAGACGCTCGCCCACGCGCGGCGCGCTATCGAGCCCGCGCTGGCGCAGCCAGGCTACCGCCGCGCCCTGCTCCTGTCCAAGTGCGGCGCTTTGCAGGGTTTCCAGCGAGCTCAGGCGTCCACGCTTTTCCTGTGCGCTTTTGCGGGCATCGGCAAGCATCGCCTGCAACTGCCGCTGCCGGTCCTGCAAGTCGCTCACCGCCTGTTTGCGGCGCTCGACTTCTTCTTGCAGGGTGTCGATACCGGATTTTTGTTCTTCATGGCGCAGCTCCAGCTCGGCAAAGGCCTCGGCCAGCTGTTCCAGGTCAAGCTGGCTGCGCTCCTCGGCCAGGCGTTCGCGACGACGCTGGGCATCGAGCAATTGCCTGTCCAGATAGTCCACGCGGGTGCGCTCCACATCGCCTGCGCGCGCGGCCTCGGCCTGCTCGCGGCTCTGGGCTTCCCAGCTTTGCTGCCACTGTGCCAGTTGGCTTTCGGCTTCACGCAATGCATCCTGATGTTCGACATCCGCCTCGCGCAACTCGGCAAGGCGTGGCTCGTTTTCCATCAGGCTCTCTTGCAGCACCATCAGGGCTTCCTCATCGCTGCCGATATGGGCAACGATTTCCGAAAGCGCCGCCTCGGCCTCGTCACGGGCAGTGGCAAGCCGCGCACTCATTTCCTGCTGGTGCTGGATTTGCTGCTCCAGCCGCGCCAGCACGCCGCCAACGCGATACACCTCGGCCTGCGCCCTGGCATGCTCGTCAATCGCCTGCTGGTGGCGCTCGCGCCCGGTTTCAATCTCGCGCTCGGCATGGCGCTGCTCGGCCACCAATTGCTCCAGCCGGGTTTCATCGGCGGCCAACGCCTGCCGGTACTTTTGCAGCTGCTCATCCAGCGCCCGGTATTGCAGGGCTTTCCACTCGGCATCCTTGATGCGGCGCTCGGCCTGAATGGCCGTGTATTGCTCGGCCTGCCTGGCCTGCCGTGCCAGATGACTCAATTGCTTGCCGACTTCTTCGCGCAGGTCGGTCAGGCGCTCCAGGTTTTCACGGGTATGCTTGATGCGGTTTTCCGTTTCGCGGCGGCGTTCCTTGTACTTGGAAATGCCGGCGGCTTCTTCCAGATACACGCGCAATTCTTCCGGGCGCGCCTCAATCACCTGCGAAATCATGCCCTGCTCGATAATCGAGTAACTGCGCGGGCCAAGCCCGGTACCAAGGAACAAGTCGGTAATGTCCTTGCGCCGGCATTTCCCGCCATTGAGGTAATAACTGCTCTGCCCGTCACGGCCAATACTGCGCTTGACCGAAATCTCGTTGAACGCGGCGTATTCGCCACTGATGGTGTGGTCGCTATTGTCGAAAATCAGCTCTACCGTGGCCTGGCTCACCGGCTTGCGGCTGTTGGAGCCTGAAAAAATCACGTCGGTGGAACTGTCGCCGCGCAGGCGGCTGGCAGAAGACTCGCCCATCACCCAGCGCACCGCATCGATGATATTGGACTTGCCGCAACCATTCGGCCCCACCACGCCGGTCATATTGGTCGGCAAATGCAGGGTGGTCGGGTCAACAAAGGACTTGAAACCGGCAAGTTTGATGGTGGACAGACGCATGGGCAGTTATCTGTGATGCAGAACCCGGCTGAGCGGGCAGGCGAGTATAGCGGGCAGGCTCAAGGCTGGCGGGCATCAATGGAGAGAGCGTGAATATCGGTCTGCATCAGGCTGCCCAGCGCCGCATATACCGCACGGTGACGCGCCAGCGGCAGCATCCCGGCAAATTTTTCACTAACCAGCGCCACCTTGAAATGTCCGCGGCCATCGCGTGCGCCTGCATGTCCGGCATGCTTATGGCTTTCATCGACTATCGTCAGTGAAAACGGAGAAAAGGCCGCTTCTAGCGCGGCACGAATGGCCGCAACACGGGGGGACTCGGAAAGGCTCATCAAAATTCCAGGCACGAAAGAGGCTTAAGTATCGCACTGCCGCCCTTTACACAGATACCGGCTTTACCCTACCCTAAGCGGACGCAAGACTCTTGCCCGCATCCCTCCTGCCCTTGAGCGCGAGCGCCCCGGCGTGAATCGCGCCATGCAGGTGCTCCAGATTTTGCCGGCCACTGCCCGGCTTTTTCCTATTACATGACCCAAGACAGCGCCCAGCCGGGCAATGCCGCCACGATGCCGTCCCCGCCCCAGCAGCAGGAAATGCCGCTGGCGACGGTGCTTGGCCAGCCGCTGCTGGAAATCCCCAAGGATTTGTATATCCCGCCGGATGCGCTGGAAGTCATCCTGGAAGCCTTCGAAGGCCCGCTGGATTTGCTGCTGTACCTGATTCGTCGCCAGAATCTCGACATCCTCGACATTCCGGTCGCGGAAATCACCCGGCAGTATGTGGACTACATCCAGGCCATGCACGACATGCGCTTTGAGCTGGCCGCCGAATATCTGGTGATGGCAGCGATTCTGGCAGAAATCAAATCGCGCATGCTGCTGCCGCGTCCAATCAACGAAGAAGGGGTTGAAGAAGACCCGCGGGCGGACTTGGTACGACGTTTGCAGGAATACGAGCGCTACAAGCAAGCAGCCGAAGACCTCGATGCCCTGCCCCGTGAGGAGCGCGATACCACCAGTGCAGCGGCGGTTCACATGCCGGACTTGAAAATCAGCCGCACACCGCCAGAGGTTGACCTGCGCGAAATGCTGCTGGCTCTGCACGATGTCTTGAAGCGTGCCGAACTATTTACCCAACATGCCATCCGCCGCGATGCGCTCAGCGTGCGCCAGCGCATGAGCGAGCTGATGGAGGCGCTGGCCGATGGCGCTTTTCACCGCTTCGAGTCGCTGTTCAAGCCCGAAGAAGGCAAGCTCGGCGCCGTGGTGACCTTTCTTGGCCTGTTGACGCTGGCCAAGGAGCAGCTGGTGGAAATTGTGCAGGATGCCCCCTTTGCGCCGATTTATATCAAGTCTCTGGCCAGCGGCGAAGGCGGCTTTGCACCAATCCCCGAAAGCGAATTTGATACTGGCGACGAGGCGGTCACCGAATAACCATGGAACAAGCACTCATCAACCGCATTGTTGAAGCAGCGCTCTTGGCCTCGTCCACCCCGTTGAGCGTGGCGCAGCTCGATGCGCTGTTTACCCTGGATGCGCCCGCCCCCAAAGGCAGCATCCAGACGGCGCTCAAACAATTGCAGGCCGAATGCGAAAACCGTGGCGTGGAGCTGGTGGAAGTCGCCAGCGGCTGGCGCTTTCAGGTCAAGCGCGATGTACATGCCTGGGTCGCACGGCTGTGGACTGAGCGGCAAACCCGCTACACCCGCGCCACCCTGGAAACGCTGGCGCTGATTGCCTATCGCCAGCCCATCACCCGCGGCGAAATCGAACAAATCCGTGGCGTCTCCACCAACAGCAATATCATCAAGGCGCTGGAGGAGCGCGACTGGATTCGCTCGGTCGGCCACCGCGATGTGCCCGGCCGCCCGGAACTGCTCGGCACCACCAAGACTTTTCTGGACTATTTCGGTCTTAAAAAGCTGGATGAATTGCCGCCGCTTTCCGAGCTCAAGGACTTTGCCGAATTGAATCCGCAACTGCCGCTGGATGAGGCGCCGATTCCGGCCAGTGCAAACAACGCCAGCCCGCCCGAATCTGCGGATGCTGATATTTCCCCTCAATCCCAATCCTCTGAACCCACCGAACCACAGGACATCGCCGAAGAGGCGAGGTCAGGAGCAGAAAATGAGCAATAACGAACGCCGCACCCTTTCCCTGAAACGCGGCAGCGAAAACCAAAACGACAAACTGGAAGAGCGCCTGCACAAGGTGCTGGCACAGGCCGGGCTTGGCTCACGCCGCGCGCTGGAGCAACGCATTGCCGATGGCAAGGTCATCGTCAACGGCGAAGCGGCGCAGGTCGGCATGTCGGTCAAGGCCGGTGACAAGGTGGAGCTGGATGGCCGCGCCTTTGTCGCCAGCGCCCTGACCGAAGCGCCGCGCGTTTTGATTTACAACAAGCCCGAAGGCGAAGTCACCACCCGCGAAGACCCCGAAGGCCGCCCGACCATCTTTGACGGCCTGCCGGTACTCAAAGGCTCGCGCTGGATTTCCATCGGCCGGCTGGACATCAATACCAGCGGCCTCTTGCTGCTGACCACCGATGGCGAACTGGCCAATGCGATGATGCATCCGAGCCACGAAGTCGAGCGCGAATACGTCTGCCGCGTGCGCCCGCCCGAAGGCGAAGATGAAGTCAGCGACAAGATTGTTGACCGCCTCGCCCGTGGCGTGGCGCTGGAAGATGGCCCGGCCAAGTTCGATGCCATCGAGCGCATGAGCGGCACCGACTCGCATGACTGGTTCCGGGTCACACTGACCGAAGGCCGCAACCGTGAAGTGCGCCGCCTGTGGGAATCCCAGGGCTGCCAGGTCGCACGCCTCAAGCGTATCCGCTACGGCAAAATCAGCCTGCCGCAACCGCTGCTGCGCGGCCAGTCGCAGGAACTGTCCGATACCCAGGTCGCTGCCCTGCAAAAGTCGGTTGGCCTGGAAGACAACATCCCCGCCGCCCTCACCCTGCTGCCGGTCATTGGCCAGCGTCGCGCGCAAAAATCCACCGTGCATGTCGCCAGCGAACGCCGCAGCCAGGGCGGCTATATCGGCGGCCACAATACCGCTGACGAAGGCCGTGAACTGCGCCGTTTCGACCATGTCCGCGAAGACCGCCGCGGTCGCGGTGGTGCACGCAAAAGCGGCGGCCTGACTGTCAGCGGCGAAAACGCCGCCAAACAGGCCAACAAAGGGCTGAAAATCAAAGGCCAGCAGCGCCCCAAAGGGCAGCGCATGCGCCCCGGCGAAGAACGCGGTGGCGACAATCCCGCCGCGATGCGCACCTGGTTCGTCCCCGATGGCGTCGCCACCGGCCCTGCCGGACATCGCAACGCCGATGGCCGCAAGCCGCGTCCGGCAGGCGGCAAATCCCCCTATGGCAGCAAGGGGCGCAGCGGCGGTGGCCGTAATCCGGCCAGCTCAACCGCAGGTCATGCCGGCCGTGGCCACCAGGCCGCGCCCAAACCGCGCCATCCCTACGGCCACCCCGGCAATGCCCCGAGCTTTCCGTCCGACCACGCCACCCCCGGCTTCAACCCTTATGGCGAAGCCCCGCGTGGACGCAAACCCGGCGGCAATCGCCCACCGCGCGGCACCAGACCCGCAGGCAGGCAAAACCGCCCCCCGCGTGGCCGCGACTGATACCTCCCTCGCGTGGATAAAACACAAGGGCAGCCTTTTCGGCTGCCCTTGTCAGACTGCTGACAAACCCCGTGTTTTTGGCACGGGGTTTTTCAATGGCATGCTGGGAGCCCTTTGAAGGTCAGAAGCATGCGATGCAGCTTGGTCGTGTTGAAGGCGTTCTGTGAAGGATTCGTGCGCTGTAG
>NWQQ01000030.1 GCA_002798255.1 Lysobacteraceae bacterium NML95-0200 | reverse complement strand
ATGGCAAACAGACGCAAAAGACGTCGAAACTTGGCCTTACTGATTTTTGAGTGACGGTAATATCTATTTTTGCTTGGCATTTCAAGAAGTTAGCATGTGGTCAACACATGTTTGCTTCCTAAGCCCCTAAATATATATCCATTATTTCAGTGAGAGTCACCCACCCAAGACTAGGCTCCATCCTTAAAGCAAGGATAACTGGAACCCAAAGCCTTGAAGAAAATAAAGAAAATTTCAAATCAATATTTGATCCAAAAGAAATTAAAGTAACCCATGCAACCTCAAGCATACTAGGAAAAACACCAGGAGAGCTGGAAGACGAGGCAAGAAATGTCATAAAAGAAGAAATATCATTTGATTTTAAAATAATCGATGAAAACCGATTTACTTATTTCAGCACAGACTCGACTGCCATCTGCCAGCGCATCCCCCGCATCGATCTTGACCTGCAAACGCTAACCACTGACAGCGAAACATTTAAAATATTAGACTAAGGAGTCAAAAAATGCACTCAGACCGCGCAACCCGCACAGAATTCATCCTAACAACCACGATTATCCCCCTGATACTCTTTGGAATCGCCATTCTATTTGATGCTGACAGTAGTTTTTTACAAATATCACTTGCTCTTATTGGATTTTTTTGGATATATGAAGTCACTGCAAGGAGACTGCATGACTGTAATGTCAGTGGCTTCTTTACCTTGCCATGCATGTTAACTCCGGCTTTTATCCTGCTCTATTTCTATCCACCAACCCAAGGCCCGAACCGCTTTGGTCCTGATCCACGTGATGCCCGCAATGATAGCCCCACAGTTGAGCATCAGGATACCCCGCCATCATCGCGCTCCAGCAAACAGGGGCGAAATATTCCCGGCCTTTAAGCCATTGCCGACAAACCATCATTTGCAGTTGCCATACACAGGAACATCACCATGAAACTTCTTGCCCCCTGCCTCGTGTTTATTGCTACCACCATGCTTTCCTTTACTGCCCAAGCTGCCGAATGCAGCCGCTACGAAGCTGACAAAGCCCAGGTCCTTTCTGAAAATGCAGGAAAACAACTCATAGAAAAAATGGGCGGCGGCCAGGATATTCGGATAAGAATGCTCAGTTGCGAGTTCAATGCCTACAACAGAAAATTCCGGACAGAAATCGAAGTTTACTGGAACGGGGCTTTCATTCGTTCCAATACATATAATATTGATGGCGTACTGACCTTTGGAGAAGATGGCAGATACCCCTCATTTTCCCAGACTTATGCCAGCCAAAGCGTCAAAGACCTCAAGTTTTGGGCAGCACTGGTAGGAGGTGCAATCATACTTGCCACCCTTTCTGCCGAAGGGCAATCCCACTGATGTTTCTGCAGGCAAGCAGATTCTTGTCCCATGATGCATTCAGCCCCTTGCCGTGGCAGCCAGCTTTTCAAATAGCCAAAATCAATTACCACACATAAAGACTTATAAATCATGAAGAAGATTATGGATTTTCTTGGAATATTGATTGTCATGCTTCTAGGCGCAACCATGATAAGGTGCTCCAAGCATTATACGAGCAAAAAAGACCCAATACCCAGACCCGCCTATCAAGAGACGCCATTAGAAAAATGCTCACACCATTATAATATAGGGAATACATTTTTCTCAGAAATAATCAGCAACAAACAAAAATTTGCCTGCCTTGGAATCTACAAACACTGCGAAGAAAAAAGCAGAAACAGCATGGATGAGTGCATGGAAACATATGTTTCAAAGAGCAAGGAAATGAGAAACCTAGATGCACCACACAATATGCAATCCTCCATAAGGGTATTGCCATCATATTTGGCAAAGGTAACCGAATATACTCATAGAAACCAACTCAGGGAAAAATTCTTATCCTCACATGAATCTGAGCTATCAGTCATTATTGCCAAGTGCAGTATGGAGCTGATAGACGCCAATGAAGCCATTCATTTTGATACGCTCAGTCCATGTGTTGATGTAAAAGCAGAGGACTATATGGCATCGCTTAAAAATTAAGCACAAGTAGAGCGACAACTGGCCAACAAGGAGCCCGGCAGTATCCCTCCACAGCACTGAAAGCCATACCCACTGCGTAGCGCTCTCTTTTATACGCAAGGCAGGCATCACAAAGCCCCCGTATCCCAGCAAGGAATACGGGGGCTGCTCTTTTTAATCCAGCTGACCGTGGCAGTGCTTGTATTTCTTGCCCGAGCCGCACGGGCAGGGGTCGTTGCGGCCGACCTTGGGCAGCGCGGCCTGGCTGTTTTCAAAGTCGGTGGCGCCAAGGCGGTCGGCCGCTTCTTCGTCCGCGCCGTAGCCGCCCATGTCGGGATGGCGGAACTGCATGCGTTGCTGAGCCAGTTCTGCCAGACGGCGCTCCTCGGCTTCAATCGCCTCGATTTCTTCCTGCGTGCGCAGGCGCACACGCGCCAGCATACCGATGACTTCGCGCTTGACTGTCTCCAGCATGTCGCTGAACAGCTCGAAGGCTTCCTTTTTGTATTCCTGCTTGGGCTGCTTCTGCGCATAGCCGCGCAGGTGGATGCCCTGACGCAGATAGTCCATGCGCGCCAGATGTTCTTTCCAGTTCTGGTCGAGCACACTCAGCATGAAGTGTTTTTCCAGCATGCGCATGTTTTCGCTGCCCAGCTGGGCTTCTTTCTCGGCAAAAGCCGCATCCACGCTGCGCTGCACTTCATCGGCCACGCCCTGCGCATCCCATTCCTCGCGCTCGGTATTGAGTTTGGCAAGCGGCAGTTGCACGCCATATTGCGCCAGCAGCTCGGCTTCCAGGGCGGGCAAATCCCACTGCTCGTCAATGGAGTTGGGCGGCACGAAGCGATCGACAAGGTCAGCCACCACATCGCCACGGATGCCATCGACCATGTCCTTGATGCTTTCGGCTTCCAGAAGCTCATCGCGCTGGCTGTAAATCACCTTGCGCTGGTCGTTGTTGACATCGTCGTAATCCAGCAGGTTTTTACGAATATCAAAGTTGTGCGCTTCCACCTTGCGCTGGGCATTGGCGATCTGCTTGGTGACCAGCGGCGACTCGATGATGTCATCCTCCTTCAGCCCCATGCGCTCCATCATCTTCTGTACCCAGTCGGCGGCGAAGATGCGCATCAGATTGTCTTCCAGCGACAGGTAGAAGCGGCTGGAGCCGGGGTCGCCCTGACGACCGGAGCGGCCACGCAGCTGGTTGTCGATACGGCGGCTCTCGTGCCGCTCGGTACCGATGATATGCAGCCCCCCTGCAGCCTTGACCGCATCGTGGCGCGCCTGCCAGGCGGCCTTGCGCTCGGCACGAGTGGCCTCATCCACCGGCGTGCCGGTTTCGGCTTCCAACTGGGCAAGTTCGGCTTCCAGCGAGCCGCCCAACACAATATCGGTACCGCGGCCGGCCATATTGGTGGCGATGGTGACCGCCCCCGGGCGACCGGCCTGCGCCACGATATGCGCTTCGCGCTCGTGCTGCTTGGCGTTCAGCACTTCGTGAGCAATACCGTCCTGATTGAGGTAATTGGACAGCAGCTCGGAAACCTCGATCGAGGTGGTGCCGACCAGCACCGGCTGCCCTTTTTGGTGGCATTCCTTGATGTCGCGCGCCACCGCACGGAACTTGCCCGCACGGTTCAGGAAAACAAGATCGGCATGGTCTTTGCGAATCATCGGCCGGTGGGTCGGAATGACCACCACTTCCAGGCCGTAAATGCTCTGGAATTCATAGGCTTCGGTATCGGCCGTGCCGGTCATGCCGCCGAGCTTCTTGTACATGCGGAACAGATTCTGGAAAGTCACCGAGGCCAGCGTCTGGTTCTCGCGCTGCACCGCGACGCGCTCCTTGGCTTCCACCGCCTGATGCAGGCCATCCGACCAGCGGCGGCCGGGCAGGGTACGGCCGGTGAACTCATCGACGATGACCACTTCGCCATCACGGACGATGTAATCGACATCGCGCTGATACAGGGCATGGGCGCGCATCGCTGCGTTCAGATGGTGCACCACATGGATATTGTGCGCGGCATACAGGGCATCGCCCTCTGCCAGCACGCCGATTTCGCGCAGCAGGTTTTCCGCATGCTCCATGCCGGCTTCGGAAAGGTGTACCTGCTTGCCCTTTTCGTCCACCCAGTAATCGCCTTCGGCCTTTTCGTCAGCCTGGCGCACAAAGCGCGGGACAATCTGGTCAACCTTGAGATACAGCTCCGGGGTATCGTCAGTCGGGCCGGAAATAATCAGCGGCGTGCGCGCCTCGTCGATCAGAATCGAGTCCACTTCGTCGACGATGGCAAAGTTCAGCCCGCGCTGGAAGCGGTCGGAAGCGGACAGCGCCATGTTGTCGCGCAGATAATCAAAGCCGAACTCGTTATTGGTGCCGTAGGTGATGTCGGCGCCATACGCCTGGTGCTTGTCGCCATGCGGCATGCCCGGATACACCACGCCCACCGACAAGCCCAGCCAGTTGTAGAGCTTGCCCATCTGTGCCGCGTCACGACGCGCCAGATAGTCGTTGACCGTCACCACATGCACGCCCTTGCCTTCCAGTGCATTCAGGTACACCGGCAAGGTGCCGACCAGGGTTTTGCCTTCACCGGTGCGCATTTCGGCAATCTTGCCCATATGCAGCACCATGCCGCCGACCATCTGTACGTCGTAATGGCGCATGCCAAGCACGCGCACACTGGCTTCACGGCACACGGCAAACGCTTCGGGCAGCAGCTTGTCGAGCGTCTCGCCCGCAGCGATGCGCTCACGAAACTCCTGGGTCTTGGCTTTCAGCGCCTCGTCCGAAAGCGCCTGCATCTGCGGCTCCAGCGCATTGATTTTGACAACAATCTTGTTGAGCTGAGTCAGAAGGCGGTCGTTACGGCTGCCAAAAACACGGGTAAGCAGGCTGTTGAACATGCGAAATCATTTCTCTTGGCGCGCATCATGCGCGGTCACGGATAACGCCCGCCGCAAGACAAGCCCGCCGCAGGCAACACGTCATTGTAGTGGAGGCAGCGCAACGATGTATCAAGGGGGCAGGCAAGCGCGTATGCTTGTCTCCATGTCCAGCACCCCATCCTCCCGTTCGCCAAGCACGCCGCAGCTCGCCCTTGATGCCATGCTGACGGGCGAGACTGGCGGCATCCTGCGTCATGCCATGTGGCTGGATGCCGCCAATCGCGCCTGGCGCGCGCAACTGCCTGCGGATTTGCGCGGCCATCTGCGTCTTGGCAACTTCAATCACGATAATGGCAGCCTCTCTGCGCTGGCCGATACCCCGGCATGGGCCGAGCGCGCCCGGCTGGCCACCGATCTGCTGATCAATGCTGCGCGTGCCAGCGGCTTGCCCGCCCGCCGCATCAAAGTGCGGGTCGCAAGACATGCGCCGCCGCCCTTGCATGTGGCTGAAAAGCCGCCCACCGCCGCCAGCGTGACAGCGGTCAAACAGATCATGGCGATGTTGCAGCAGGAATGACTCAGCGCCTGCTCAAAATCTCAGGCCGCCCCTAAGGCCGGCACCTGGACATCGCTTGGCGCGGCCTGTGACTTGTATTCAGTGAAGCTCACCAATTCCCAGGCATCGGCATCGGCCAGCAAGGTGCGCACCAGCTGATTATTGAGCGCATGCCCGGACTTGTAGCCCTCATAGGCGCCAAGGATGGGGTGTCCGGCCAGATACAAATCCCCCACGGCATCCAAAATCTTGTGGCGGACGAACTCATCCGGATAGCGCAGGCCGTCTTCGTTCAGTACCCGGAACTCATCCAGCACGATGGCATTGTCCATCGAGCCACCAAGGCCGAGATTGCGCTCGCGCATGTATTCCAAATCGCGCATGAACCCGAAAGTGCGAGCACGGCTGATTTCCTGGATGTACTGCTCGGTGCTGAACTCCAGCCGCGCAGTGGACTGCGAAGCCGGAATGGCCGGATGGTTGAAGTCCACGGTAAAGTCCAGCCGGAAGCCGTCAAACGGACGGAAACGGGCGATCTTGTCGCCATCGCGCACTTCCACTTCACGCTTGATGCGGATGAAGCGTTTGGGCGCGTCCTGCTCGACTATGCCAGCCGATTGCAGCAGGAATACAAATGGCCCGGCCGAACCATCCATAATCGGTACTTCGGCCGCGGACAGCTCGATCCAGGCATTGTCCACGCCCAGCCCGGCCAGCGCTGAAAGCAGGTGCTCCACCGTCTGTACTTTGGCAGGCCCGCAGGAAAGCCCGGTGCACAGCGTGGTTTCGCTGACCAAATCGCCACGCGCTGGGATTTCCACCACCGGCTCAAGGTCAACCCGGCGAAACACGATGCCGGTATCCACCGGCGCCGGGCGCAGGGTCAGGAATACCTTCTCGCCGCTATGCAGACCCACACCGGTGGCACGAACGATGTTTTGCAATGTGCGTTGGCGACTCATGCAAACCTTGAATGAAAATTCGAGGCATTCAGATTAACACGCAGCTCGCTGAACAAAGCCGGAAAAATACGTTGCTCTACAACTGCAATAGACGACTTCTCAATTGCTGCAACAAGCTTCGCCGACCCGGGTTTTCCGGTAGCCGCTCAATCTTTGCAATTTCCCGCTCAAGCACATGACACAGACGGATATTGTCCAGCGCTGCCTGCCGATTGGCCAAAATCTTTGCCTGGGCAAGTTGTACTTGCAGCTGCTGCCAAAGGCGTGGTTTGCTCTTGGGCGGGACAGGAATCTTGTAGCCCAGGTACACACAGTGTTTGCCACACTCGGGGCAAGGCACCTGGCCTCGATATTGAGTATCGCGCCGCACGGCAATACGGCACTCAAAACACACCCACGCGGCCATGCCCATTGTGCTTTGCTCAATACGCAAACTGCCGGAAAACCGGGTCAACCTCGCCACCCCATTCGCCGTGATAGAGCGCCAGTTTGCGCTCGGCAGCGGTTTGCCCGGCTTCGGCCATTTCAATCAAGGTGGAGAGGAAGGCCGATTCATCCTGCCCCGCAGCATTGTGCATGGCGCGGCGTTGCAGGCCGGAGGCGGAAATTTTCAGCGCTTCGATAGCCAAATCCTGCACCTTGCCGCCCCGGAATGGCAGGCCAAGCGCCTGCGCGGGCACGCCATCGCGCAGCGCATTACGCTCCTCCAGGGTGAAGTCCTTGACCAAATCCCAGGCCGCATCCAGCGCCGCATCGTCGTACAACAGCCCCACCCAGAATGCCGGCAGGGCACAGATCCGCCCCCAGGGGCCGGAATCGGCGCCGCGCATTTCCAGATATTTCTTCAGCCGCACTTCCGGGAAGGCCGTGGTCATGTGGTCATTCCAATCGCGCAGCGTCGGCAATTCACCGGGCAGCTCGGCAAGTTTGCCCTGCATAAAGTCGCGGAAGGACTTGCCGGCCAAATCCAGATACTGCCCCTGGCGATAGCTGAAATACATCGGCACATCCAGCAGATAGTCCACATAGCGCTCATAGCCAAAGCCGTCCTCAAACACGAAGTCCAGCATGCCGGTGCGCCCGGGGTCGGTATCAGTCCAGATATGCGAGCGATAGCTGAGATAGCCATTGGGTGTGCCATCGGTAAACGGCGAGTCGGCAAACAGCGCGGTAGCCACCGGCTGCAAGGCCAGCGAAACACGGAATTTCTTCACCATGTCCGCCTCGCTGGCGTAATCAAGGTTCACCTGCACAGTGCAGGTGCGGGTCATCATGTCCAGTCCCAGCCCGCCGACTTTGGGCATGTATTGGCGCATGATGCGGTAACGGCCTTTGGGCATCCACGGCATGTCCTCGCGCCGCCATTTGGGCTGGAAGCCCATGCCGAGGAAGCCAAGCCCCAACTCATCCGCCACCTCGCGCACCTCACGCAGATGGCCGCCAACCTCGCGGCAGGTTTCGTGGATGGATTCAAGCGGCGCACCGGAAAGCTCCAGCTGCCCGGCAGGCTCCAACGTCACCGAGGCACCATCACGGCTGAGCGCAATCAAGTGGCCGTCTTCTTCATAAGGCTGCCAGCCAAAGCGTTGCAGGCCGGTCAAAAGCGCACGGATACCGCGCTCACCGGCGTATTCCGGCGGGCGCAGGTCATCCAGACGAAAACCGAATTTTTCATGCTCAGTACCGATACGCCAATCACTGCGCGGCTTTTCACCCGAGGCAATGACTTCAACCAACTGCGCGCGGTCGGTCACAAGGGTGTCGTTGGATACAGAAGCGCCGGACATAGGCTTGCCTAAAATTTAAAGCGGCACTATAGCCGGTATACGCTCAAGTCGTCCTTCACCATAACGCGCGGCCAGCGGCAGGTCGGCGCGGTGCACATAGCCGATAAAGCAGTCGCAGCATTGATTGGGGCAAGGGCGTGGGGTGGCATCCAGGCGCAGGCTGCCGTCGTACAGATTGCCGATGGACGCTGGTACAAAATGGCAGCGGCGGGCATTGCCTGCGCCATCGACGCTGATGACTTCATGCCCGGCATGGCAGGGCGCGCCAAGGCTCGGCGGCGGATTCAGGCTATAGCCGAAATCCGCGTCGATACGGCTTAGCCAGTGCACCTCATCGGCGCGGTAATAGTCCGCATCGCGCCCGTCGTAGGCGTTCAGCCAGACGGGCACCTGCGCAGGCAGCGCGGCTCGCAGCGCCCGTAAAGCATCGTAGTGCTCAGGCATCGCCACCATGCCGACGGAAAAGCGCAAGCCCCGCTGCAACAAGGCATCGCAGCGGCGCAAGAAGGCGTGCAATGGCGCTTGCGAAGGATGCCAGGTGCACCATAGCGCGAAACTTGCCGGATTGACTTCATCCAGCCAGCGCACCGGGATGCCCAGATGGGTTTGCGCGGCCACCCGGCGCACATGGGCAAGCTGGCTTAAGCGAATCATCGCCTGACGGTAATGCGGCTGTACCAGCGCCTCGCCCCAGGGGGTGAACAGCACCCGCAACGGCCCCGGCCAGCGCGCGCACCAGTCCACGAAGCGGGCAAGTTCTTCCGCATCGTGAGCCAGCTCGGCGGCGCTGTTGTCGGTCTTGGCAAACGGGCAATAACCACAGTCATAGCTGCAACTACTGAGGCTGCCACGATACAGCACCGAAAGCGCGCGGCTCATCGCAGCTCGAACCCGTCCATCAGCCGCCGGACGGCAGGCGAGACCAGCCACGGGCCGATGACATCGGCATGCGCCATGCCCTCATCGCTGAGTACGATGCGATGCGCATCCATTTGCGCAAGGCCAAGCTCGGGCAATACCCCCAGCATCGGCAGATGCTCAAGGCAGTCCGCGCCAAAACGGCTGCGGTAGTCCGCCCGGTCAAGCCCCGGAAACATCAGCAGCGATTGCAGCACATGACGGCGGCGACGCTCATCTTCGTCCAGTTCAAAGCCGTAATCGGCATAGGCGAAATCTTCTGCCGGGCGCTGCAACCAGTGTTGCAAGATGCCATGCACGCCCTTGCGCGCCACGGCGTATTCGCTGGAATAGTGCAGATGCGAGGTATAGGAGCGCGCACCGCAACCCAGCCCCACCATGCCATCGCGCTGACAACTGTAGGCAGGCGCATCCGGGTCGGGGGCGTGGGCAGCGCGGAACAGGCGCATCGACACCTGCTGATAACCGGCAGAGCGCAGCAGGTCGCGTCCGGCGCGATACATCTCAAGCCGTATATCCGCCTTGTCTGCTGCATCCGCACAGCGCTCGTGGATGCGGCCAAGCCCGGTACGCGGGCGCACATACAGCGGATACAGATAAATCTCCTCGGGCCGGTAAGCCAGCGCCGATTCAATCGAGGCCAGAAAACTCGCCACGCTCTGGCCTTCGATGCCATAGATAAGGTCAAGGTTCAGCAGCGGAAAGTCTGCGGCGCGAATCGCCCCGATTGCGGCATCCACCACCGCGTTTTGCTGCGGGCGCACCAAGCGTTTGACTTCGCTGGCGGCAAAACTCTGCACCCCCATGCTGATGCGCTGGATACCGGCATCGGCCGCCAGCTGCATCTTCGCCGCATCCACGGTTTCGGGCGAAACCTCCATGCCTGCAGGCATGGAGGCAATGTCCACGCCGCCCTCATGCAGCATGGCAAACAGCCGCGCCAGCTCGTCATGGTGCAGATAGCTGGGCGTGCCGCCACCCAGGGCAAAGCGCACAAAGCGGTGCTGCCCCAGGGCGGCGCGCACCTGCCGCCATTGCCGTTGCAATTGCGCCAGATACTGGCTGACCACATCGCCATTGGGGGTAGCCAGCGCAAACAGGTTGCAAAAGCCGCAGCGATACGAGCAAAACGGGATATGGATATACAAAAACAGCGCATCGCGCGGCTCGGCTGCCCAGACTGTCTCCAGCCTTCTGGCCGGCTGCAAGGGTCGATAGGCGCTTTTGTGCGGATAAGCGTAGGAATACGACTGGTACGGCGGCTCGCGCAGCCGTGCAAGCAATTCTTCGCGGGCTTGGGACAGGCTCATGGCAGCAGGAAATGGCTATAGGGCACGGTCATCACCGTGGGATGCGGATGGCGATGGCCATGCCAGCCGTCCTCGCCATAGCAGGTACCGTGATCGGAGCAGAGGATGACCAGCGCCGGGCCGCGCGCTGCCTGTGCGGCAAACAGCGGCGCCAGCGCGGCATCGACCTGGCAAAGCGCGGCACAATGGCTTTCAAAACTGTCCTGCACCGCGCCCGGCAGATAGTGACAGTTGGGCTGGTGCAGGGCGGAGATATTGATAAACAAAAACAGCTTGCGCCTGTCCTCATCGCGCATCAGGCGACAGGCCAGCGCCACTTGCTGCTCGGCAGAGTCGGGGGCGGTGACGCCAAATTCCGGCTGCCAGAAGGCTTGCTCGAACATCCCCGGCAATACCCGGCCAAGCGCCGTGGCCGGATTGAAGAAGCCCACCCCACCGATGCACAGCGTGCGATAACCGGCCTTGGCAAAACCTTCGGGCAAATGCGCAGCGTCCTCGAACACCCAAGTATTTGCGCCGATGCTTTCGCTGCCGGCAAAAGCCAGTGCGAACAGCCTCTGATGCGGCCCCGGATACGCCGGAGTCGGCAAAAAGCCTGCAAAAAACGCCTGATGCGCAGCAAAAGTGAAACTCGCCGGGGTATGCCGCATCTGCCAGCCGCCGGCGGGCAGATAGCGGCTCAATACCGGCAGGCGGCCTTCTTCAAAACACCATTGCGCAGCATCAAAGCGCAGCGTATCGAGGGTGATGAGAAGCACATCATGGCTACCTGCCAGCTTGCGCGCATCGACGGGCATGGGGGTTGCGGGATCGTGTTTCATGCAGCCCGCCCAAACCGTTCTGCCTGGTCTTGATGGGGCAGGCGGCCATCATGCGCCACACCCAGCAGCAAGTCACCAAAGGCATTGACCTCCAGCACATCGACGCGGGTTTCTCCGACAATCACATCAATCCCCATCACCTGCGCTGGTGCCAATGCCTGCGCTACTTGCCTGCCGGTTTGCTCAAGCTGCCGGATTGGCTCATCACCCAGCAACTGCGCCACCTCCGCACGCCGGTTACCCAGATGCAGATTGGTCAATGCGCCTTTTGAAATCCGCGCCAGCCGCTGCCGTGGCTCGCCGCGCAGCATGACCAGACGCACATCGAACTGCCCGCAATCACCCGCGCGCGGCTTGGGCAGCCAGCGCTCAGCATAGGCCGCCTCGCCACAGAGCGCGTCAATCAGCGCCCTGGCTGCTTTCACGTCACTCAGCCGCTGCGGCGTCAGGCAATTGACCAACCGCCCATCCAGGAGCCGCGTGGCCGATTCCAGCTGCAAACGGCCATCGCGATGAAAGCGGCAGGCCACGACACCGGCAGCACTGGAGCCATAGCGCGCTTTCACGAATACCCGGTCGATACCCCTCGCCCGGCTGCGCGCCACAAGATCATCAAAGCCTTGCAACTCTGTCTCGCCCAGGCCTTCGGGCTGGGCTATCCCGGCCAAAGCCAGCCGCGCACGGCAGGCCAGTTTGTCGCCCATTGCCAGCACCTCGGCAGGTGGATTGACCCAGTTTGGCCGCATCCTGGCGGTTGCTTCTTCAAGCGAGTGCAAGAGCGCGGCAAAACCGCAGAACCAATACCGGCGTGCGGCCAGCTCGCCATGCTGCACGGGCGCAGGCGGCATGCCGACGCCACCGGCAAGCTGCCAGCCGTGGGCAATCAAGGCGGCTTCCAGCTGCGGATTTTCGCCGGGCGATTCGAGCTTGATGAAAACATCCGGGTATGCGGCCAGATATTCGGCCAGTAGCGTAGGCTCGGCCAGCAGCGCCTGATAGTCCAACACCCAGGCTGGCCTGCAACCGGCCTTGGCCAGCGCCGCCTGCATCAGCGCCATCCGCCGTGATCCGGCGGGGGCAATCAGCAACAAACCACTCACGATGCAGGCTTATTCACCCACTTCAACAAAGCGGCCGTATTCGTCTTCTTCTTGCGCATCATCCAGCACCACGGTAAGCGGTAGCGCGCGCAGTTTTTCCTGCATCGGCGCGCTGATGTAGTGGTGGGAGAGGTCGAGCTTGCCCAGCCCGCCCAGATGCGGGCTCTCCAGCAAGGCCTGCGCCCCGGTATCGCCCAGCGTGCCCTTGGACAGATCCAGCAGCTCAAGCTGTGCAATCCAGGGCTGTTGCGCCAGCCACCTGGCCAGGTCGTCGGCGATTTCTGCGTTGCGCAGCGCCAATACCTTGAGGCGCTCTGGCCGCAGCGCAGTAACCGCCTTGACATAAGTGTCCAGATCGCCGTCAAAACCGTAGTCTTCGCTGCCAAGCCACAGTTCCAGATGCTCAAGGGCGGGCAGCTCGGAAGCGGCAATGGCCTCGACAATATCATTGCCAAGGCCGCCACCTTCAATCACCAGCTTGCGCAGCGCGGCATGCTTGAAGGGTTTGAGCTCCAACCCTTCGGTGGTGCCGCGCACGCGCAGCACTTCAAGCTGCGGAAAAGCCTCCAGCAGTGCGTTATAGCCAGTCTGCACAATCCAGGAAATCTCGCAGTCCTCATAGGTCATATCGCCCACGAACAATGCCTTGAGATTGGACAGTTCCGCACGGCGGGCAATCAGGCCGTCCAGATATTCCTGCGGCGAGTTTTCTTGCGATTCTCCCCATGCGCCGATGACCAGCGCCTCCACCTGTCCGGGCGGCACCTTGGAAAAGAAGTCCTGCAAAAGTTCGGCCTGGGTTTCTTCCGCCTCCCAGTCCTGTACCAGTCGGTAAACCACATTGGCATCGGCAGGCTGCGGTGTATCGCCATGGGAAAAATTCACCACTTTGCGGCCTTCGAAGGTTTCGCTGTACTCATTGATGGTCATGCGCCTGCCCCTGTTTTGAATGGAACGGGTATGGTAGCGGCTAACCTTCACAAACTTGCAACCCATGAACAGCTCGCCTTTGCTTTATTCCCACTGGCTGATGCAGGTGCGCGGCGACGCCCAGGCAGTGCTGCGCAAATGGCAGCGGCTGGCCGGGGCGCAGGCGCAGGATGTGCGCTTTACACACCTCTCGGAGGTGCACGAGCAAAGCGACCGAGTCATCAAGGCTTCAAGCCTGGAGGCCATCCCCGGACAAGACGGCCGCTACCGCCAGCATTTGCAATGCGAAAAAATCCTGACGCGCATCCATGTGCAGAGCGTGGATTTTCTCATCATGCATGCCGCCTGTGACTGGACACGCCTGCGCGCTGAAGTGCTGGAGATGGCCGCCCGTATTGCGCCGCAATGGCAGCTTTCGTTGCACGGTAGCGACAGCATCAGCGCACATACCGGCCAGACGGATAACTGGCAGCGGCTGTCGCATGTGCACTCGCTATGCTGGACGCTGCAGCGGGATCAGCGCTACAGCCGCAGCACGCCGCCTTGATAGGCCAGCTCCAACCTTCCGGCCACGCGGCCAGCGCACTTACGCTTAAGCATCAATCCCCAGCCATGCGGCCAGCACCGCGCGGGCTTCATCCACGCCCTGTTTGGATTCGCCGGAGAATACCTGCGCAGTGATGGCCGCGTCCGGCCAGGCCTGGGCGATTTCGCGCCGTACTGCCTGCAGGGTATTGCCCGCCGCGCCGCGCGAGAGCTTGTCCGCCTTGGTCAGCAGCGCGTGCGCGGGCAGACCGTGGGCAGCGGCATAGCCCAGCATTTGTCGGTCGTAATCTTTCAGCGGATGGCGGATATCCATCACCACCACCAGACCGGCGAGCGCATCACGGCTCTGGAAATATTGCGCAATAAAGGCCTGCCAATGCGCCTGCATGTCCTTGGGCACCTTGGCATAGCCATAACCGGGCAAATCCACCAGATGGGTATCGGCATGCGGCGGCAGCTCGAAATACACTAGCTGCTGGGTGCGTCCCGGGGTCTTGGAGACCCGCGCCAGCGCATTTTGCTGGCAGATGGCATTGAGTGCGCTGGACTTGCCGGCATTGGAGCGTCCGGCAAAAGCCACTTCCCGCCCGGCATCGGGCGGCAACTGGCGCGGCGTGTGCGCGGAAAGCAGATACCGCGCCCTGGCAAAGGGGTTATTCATCGCTGCGATGATAGCCAAAGCCGGCCAGCTTCACACAAAGGCCGAGCGATGTTTGACCATGCCCCATCTGCAAGAGGATAATTTGCCGGTTTTCGCAGCAATCGCTACGCCTAATCCTTCCGGAGTTTTCCATGCGCAACGCCCGTCTCATTGGCATCGCCGGCTTGGCCGTCCTGGCCGCCACGGTGGCTCTTGCCCAGACCACCGTCAACCCGCTGCCAGAAGATCAGCCAGCCCAGACCACGCCCATTGACGCTGCATCCAGCACCGACATGGATCCGGTGGCCGCCCTTGCCACGACCCACTGGGGCGACCCGCAAGCCGGTGCCATCAAGGCCGGTGCCTGTGCCGCCTGCCACGGTCTGGATGGCAATAGCGTGGATCCGACCCTGTACCCGAACCTCGCAGGCCAGGGCGAGCGCTATATCGCCCGGCAACTGGCGCTGTTCAAGAGCGGCCAGCGCGTCAACCCGATCATGAAGCCGTTTGCCGACACCCTCTCGGCACAGGACATGCGCGATGTCGCTGCCTATTTCACCAGCAAGCGCTCCGGCGCAGGCAGTGCCGATGACACCGTCATCAACGATGCGGCCAGCCCCTATAACGGCATGAAGTTCTATGAGCCAGGTCAGCGCATCTACCGCGTCGGTATTGCCGAGCGCCAGGTTCCGGCCTGTTTCGCCTGTCACGGCCCCTCCGGCGCGGGCAACCCAGGCTCGTCCTTCCCGCAGATTGGCGGCCAGCAAAGCTGGTACGTGGCGCGTCGCCTGCAGGAATACCGCAGCGGCGAAACCACCGAAGCCAACCGCACCAATTTCGACATCATGGCGAAGGTGGCCAAGCATCTGACCGACGAGGAAATCGCTTCGCTGGCCAGCTATCTGCAAGGTCTGCATAACCGCGCCGATCAGGTCGCCACGGCAGAAGCCGGCAATACTGCATCGGCAAACGCCCCGGCAGCCGCCGATGCCGCACCTGCCGACAGTACGGCGGCGCCAAGCCCCTGATTGACCGGACAGACGGCAAACTTGAGTTGCTTGCCTTGCTCTTGTCTTGACGCCAGCCCGACCTCCGGGCTGGCATTGTTTTATCCCAGCTTCATTTTCTTCCCATCGTGGCAGGTATGACATGAAAACCCTCCGTCAGCTTTTCTTCTTTGCCGCCACCCTTGGCGCGCTCGTGATTGCCGGCAGTGCCTGGGCACAAAAAGCCGCACAGGCCGGTGTCGATTACCAGATCATTGCCCATGGTCAGACCTTTTCCGACAACAGGGGCAAGATTGAAGTGGCCGAGGTGTTCAGCTACCGCTGCCCCCACTGCGCGATGTTCCAGCCGATCTCCGATGGCTGGCGCAAGCGCCTTGGCGATGATGTCCACTATGTGCATGTGCCGGCCACCTTCGACCCGCGCGACATGTTTGCCCGCGCCTACTTTGCCGCACAGAAAACCGGCGTCATCGCCTCCAGCCATGGCGCCCTGTTCCGCGCCATCCATAGCGAGCGCAATTTCCCCAGCAATCCCAGTGCCGATGAACTGGCCGCCTTCCATGTCCGCCAAGGCGCCAACCAGGCCAGCTTTGTGGCCGCCATGAACTCGCCGGAAACCGCCGCTCTGATGCAAAAGTCGCGCGAATTCATCGAAGCCAATGGCGTGATGGGCACACCGACACTCATCATCAATGGTCAATACCGCGTCACCGGCCGCAGCCATCAGGACAATATCCGCATCGCCGAACAACTGATTGCGCAGCTGCGCGCCCAGCATCGTCGTACCCCGTAAAGGAGACATCATGAAACACGTTCTGCCCCTGACCCTACCCCTGGTTCTTGCCTTGGCCGCCTGCAACAAAACCAGCGAAGCACCTGCACCTGCCGCCACTCCGGCTGCCAGCGCAGCTGCGCCCGCACAAACAGAAAGCAGCGATAACCACAGCGCCGCCGCGGAGGCCGCCGCCACCCCAAGCATGGCTGCAGAAACCAGCCTCAAGCCCAACCTGGTGGAAGGCGTGGACTATGTGCTGATTCCCAACGGACAGCCGCTGCAACCACTGGATGGCAAGGTGGAAGTGGTCGAAGTGTTCGCCTACTGGTGCGGCCACTGCGCGGCGCTGGAGCCGCTGCTGCAAGCCTGGAAAGC
Organism: Lysobacteraceae bacterium NML95-0200; assembly: GCA_002798255.1. Taxonomy (GTDB): domain Bacteria; phylum Pseudomonadota; class Gammaproteobacteria; order Xanthomonadales; family Xanthomonadaceae; genus Solilutibacter. The sequence goes on along the minus strand of NWQQ01000030.1, from coordinate 3,514 downwards.
CAAGCTGCCCGCCGATGTGCGTTTCACGCCAGTGGCGCTGGCCGGTGGCGGCGCTGCCGATGTCTGGGCGCGCATCTACTACGCCGCCGAAACCACCCAGCAGCTGGGCAAGGTGCATGGCGCCGTGTTTGATGCACTGCATGGCAGCCGCCGCCTGACCCCGAACGCAAGCCAGGAGCAAATCCTGGACTATCTGGGCAAACAGGGCGTGGATACCCAGGCACTGTCTTCGGCCATGTCCAGCTTTGCAATGGGCTCGCGCCTGTCGCAGGGGCTGCAATTTGCCAACCGCAGCGGCGTGGAAGGCACCCCCACCCTGATCGTCAACGGCAAGTACCGCGTGCTTGGTCGCAGTCATGAAGACCAGCTGCAAGTGGTCAACACCCTGATCGCCCAGGAGCGCAAGGCCGCTGCCGCGCAGTAATGCCCTTGCGTTTGGCCTTGCCATGAAAAACAGGCGTCTGAAGCTGTTGTCGGCCAATATCCAGGCCGGCTCCAGCACCCGTCGTTACAGCGATTACGCCACCCGTAGCTGGTCGCATGTCCTGCCCATCGGCGGTAAACGCTCGGCGCTGGATACCATCGCCGAGCTGGCCGGGCAGCACGATATCGTCGGCCTGCAAGAGGCCGACCCCGGCAGTTTCCGCTCCGGCTTCACCAACCAGACCCATTACCTGGCCACCCGCGCCGGTTTCGAGCACTGGAGCCATCAGCCCAACCGCAATGTCGGTGGCCTGGCCTCCAGTGCCAATGGTCTGCTCAGCCGTATCCGCCCCACAGCCATCGAAACCCATCCATTGCCCGGCCTGATGAAAGGGCGCGGCCTTTTGCTCTCGCGCTTTGGTGAGGGCGAAGATGGCTTGGTGGTAGCGGTTGCACACTTGTCGCTTGGCACTCAGTCACGGCTATCGCAACTGGCCTTTATTGCCGAAGTCTTGGGCAATACCAAAACCGCGGTACTGATGGGCGACTTCAACTGCCGCATTGATCAACCGGAAATGGATGTACTGTTCCACCGCACCCGGCTGGTACCGCCCGATTGCGATGTTCATACCTTCCCGGCCTGGAAGCCAGACCGCGCCATCGACCATATCCTCACCACGCCGAATATCCACAGCCATGCGCGCAAGGCCGTACCCGCCGCCGCCTCCGACCATCTGGCGCTGTCGGCAGAACTGGATATACCGGAAACGGCTTTGAAAAGCTGAAAACCGGCGGATTTTCCGCCGTCCAGAGCACTGACAAGTCAGCCGTCATTCTGCGCAAGCGTAAGCGCAGTCGCAGAATCTTTCCGCTGCCCTAGCAGACCCTGCGACTTCGCGCAGGGTGACGAGCCTAAAAACCAACCGTCATTCTGCGCAAGCGTAAGCGCAGTCGCAGAATCTTTGGGCTTTCGATGTTTGTTCAACGCCGGGACTGCGCCCGGCAGCGCACCTCCTTTCTTTGCTGGCAAAGAAACCAGCCCTGGCTACCGCGCTTCGCTACGCGAAGTCCCCTGCGTTCCTCCCGTCCAATGGCGGCAGGGCAAACTCGCTTACGCTCAGACATGCCCTGCCTTGTTTCCATTGGTCGCTGCGATACTCGGCGTGTCCGAACAGGGCGGAAAGTCAAAAGCAACGGCAACAGCAAAAGCAGCAGCAAGCAAAACCATTTGTCATTCTGCGCAAGCAAAGCGCAGTCGCAGAATCTTTCCGCAGCCTCAGCAGCCCCTGCGACTTCGCGCAGGGTGACGGCTCTAAAAACCAACCATCATTCTGCAAAGTCCCTGCCGTACAAGGACTTTTCATGTCATAAAACCAAACTTGTGCCCACCACCAGTAAAAACAGGGCGAATACCTGCTTCAGTGCCGGACCGCTGATGGCATGGGCGATGCGGGCGCCCAGCGGTGCTATCAGTATCGAGGCCAGTGCAACGCCAATGGCCGCAGGCAGATAGACATAACCCACGGCGTGCTGCGGCAAAGCGCCAACCGGTGCATTGCAGGCATAGCCCAGCGCACTGGCAAGGCCGATGAACACCCCCAGCGCCGATGAGCTACCCACCGCCCGTACCGGCGCAACTCCGAGCCAGGTCAGCAACGGCACGGTCATGCTGCCACCACCAATGCCGACAAATGCCGACACCATGCCGATGCCGCCACCTGCCAGCGTCATCCCCGCCCCCTGTGGCTGGCGTGCCGTCTCGCCTGCCGTCCCTGGCTTGGACAACAGCATTTGTGCAGCGGCAATCAGGCAATATCCGGCCACGCCATAACGCAGCCAGCGCCCGTCCAGCTCCACCGCAATCTTGCTGCCAAGCCAGCCGCCAAGCAGGACGCCCGGCACCATCCATGCCACCGTTGACCACATCACGCTGCCACGCTTGCCATGAGCGCGCGCCGAGGCCATCGCGGTGAACACGATGCTGGCTAGCGAAGTCGCCAGCGCCGCATGCATCGCCTGCTCTGCGGGCACGACACCAAGCCAGGGCAGCAGCCAGGCCAAGGCGGCGACCAGTACCAAACCACCCCCGACCCCGAGCAGTCCCGCCAGAATTCCGGCAACCGCGCCCAGGACAAGAAAGGCCACCAAGGCCAATGGCTCAACGGGAAAATTCACGATGCAATGTCACTCATGGAGAACGCAGCGCCTGTTTACGGCCTTTTTGCAATGCTCGCAAGTAGTCAGGCGCGAAGCACTGCCTGCCACGGGTACAGGAAAAGCCAGTGAGCAGGCTCTGTAGTTCCTCTCAACTCCCAAAAGCTCAAGCCCTGTAGCGGACAACCGAGGTGACACGCAGGTGTCGCTATGCGTGTCATTTGTGCGCTACGGGTACTCGCGGGATGTGTGGATGACCCGCAATATGTCCAGACGCTCTGTAACACGGTAAACCAACACGTAAGAACTGGTGATGACGTACTCCCGTGTCCCGGCAATTCGTCCCGGACGGCACATCATCGGCCATGCGGCCAGACGCTCCACACAGTCGGCAATTCGCTGTTCCAGCTCGTTAGCAGCTTTCGGGTTTCTCTCTGCAACGTACTCAATAATCCCGGCTACATCTGCAGCAGCTTCCTTGCTCCACTCAATCAGCAGCATGGCCTGCCTTGCGAATGGCCGCCTCTTTCCTCTCCCGAATCATCGCCATCACTTCATCGTGCGGGATGCGTGGGGCTTTGCTGTCCAAGGCTTCCTGCACCTTCGCACGGAACCAACGCTCATAACTGGCTTCTGCTTCGTCACTCTCAAATGGAGATACCAGCACATCAACACCGCCAGACGCAGCACTCATAGGACACCTCAACACGCTACCGAAGCCCCAATGTACACCAAGGGTTTCCGGCAGGTGTGAAAGACAGTCAGCGCAAACGAGGCGTCAAAGTATTCCGAAACAGGCATCAGGAATAAGGGGCTTAGGAAGCAAACGCCTCAAAGAGGGTCATCTTTGAGCAGTTTAAGCAGTGTCTTGTAGAGATCAAGGTGCCGATGATTGAAGCGGAACTCGGTCTCCTTGAGATGCAGCTCGAACTTGTCC
>NWQQ01000017.1 GCA_002798255.1 Lysobacteraceae bacterium NML95-0200 | reverse complement strand
CGCACGAATCCTTCACAGAACGCCTTCAACACGACCAAGCTGCATCGCATGCTTCTGACCTTCAAAGGGCTCCCAGCATGCCATTGAAAAACCCCGTGCCAAAAACACGGGGTTTGTCAGCGGTCTGCGCCGGGCAAGTCCCGGCGTTTTTTATATGAGTTTGACTGTTGTCTATCGTCACATCAAAGGCGCTGTTGGCTTTCTGAGAGCTTGCCCAGCAACCTATCCAGCAGCCGCCGTTCTTCCTTGTCAAAGCCAGCCAGCAATTTGTGCTCCATTTCCAATGCCAGTGGGGCGATTTGCGTATGGATGCGCTTGCCACTGGCAGAGAGCACCAGCACCGAGCGGCGACGGTCATCGTCATCGGTACTGCGCGCAATCAGCCCGCGCTCGACCAAACGCGCCAAGGCACGACTGACGGCTACCTTGTCCATCGCGGTGCGCTCGGCCACCTGATTGGCCGACAGGCCGCTATAACGGCCAAGCACGGCAATCACCCGCCACTCGGTAATGCTGATGCCAAAACGCTCGGCATACAGCTGGGCGATGCTCTGGCTGATGCGGTTGGACAGCACCGACAGCCGGTAAGGCAGAAAGCTGTCCAGGTCGAGTTGTGGCGATGACATTCACTGGGCTCCGGTGGGCGATTGCGGCAATGCGTCTTGCCATTGGTTTCATTTGAAACTATAAAGTCGGCTTTGCCAACTTCCCCTTTCAAGCAGGAGTAAGCCATGTCCCTAGCCCGCGCCGTGATTGACCAGGATATCGGGATGATTCCGACCACTTTTGAAAACCCGATGGGCATCAACGGGTTTGAGTTTGTCGAGTTTGCCGCGCCCAAGGGCGAAGGTGCACGCATGCGCCAGTACCTTGAGGGCATGGGCTTTACCGCCATTGCCAAGCACAAAAGCCGCGACATCACCCTGTTCCGCCAGGGCGGCATCAACTTCCTGCTGAACGAGTCGGACGACTCGTTTGCTTCGGACTTTGCGCAAAAGCACGGTCCTTCCGCCTGCGGCTTTGCCATCAATTTCAAGAAACCCTCCAGCGAAGTGCTGGCGCACGTGCTCGCCAATGGCGGCGAAGCAATCGATTTCAAGGCCGATACCAAAGCCGTGGATGCGCCGGTCATCAAGGGCATTGGCGACTGCATGCTGTATCTGGTGGATGATGGCAAGGCTGACCTGTACGCCGATTTTGAACTGTTTGAAGGCGCCGAGGCGCAGCCCAAGGGCTTTGGCCTGACCTTTATCGACCACCTCACCCATAACCTGTTTCTGGGCAATATGGACAAGTGGTCGGAGTATTACGAAAAGCTGTTCAACTTCCGCGAAATTCGCTATTTCGACATCAAGGGCGCCAAGACCGGCCTGCTCTCCAAGGCGATGACTGCGCCCGATGGCATCGTGCGCATCCCGCTTAACGAGTCCAGCGACGAAAAGAGCCAAATCAACGAATACCTGCGCGACTACAAGGGCGAAGGCATCCAGCACATCGCGCTGTTCACCAACAATATCTACGACACCGTGGAAGCGATGCACGCACGCGGGGTGAAGTTCCTCGATACCCCGGATACGTATTTTGATGTCATCGACATCCGCGTGCCCAACCACGGCGAAGATGTCGAGCGGCTGCGCAAGAACTCGATTCTGATTGACGCTGACCCGGACACCAAGCAGCGCAAGCTGCTGCAAATCTTCACCCAGAATGCGTTTGGCCCGATTTTCTTTGAAATCATCCAGCGCAAGGGCAACGAAGGCTTTGGCGAAGGCAACTTCCAGGCGCTGTTCGAATCGATCGAGCGCGACCAGATGAAGCGCGGCGTACTGTAAAAATTCAACCCTGAATTTTGCAGGGTGGGCATGCCTGCCCGCCCTGTGAGCGGAGCATTGCGATGAATACAGCTTGGGTGGACTTGATTGCCGCACTGGCGGTAGTGCAGTTTGTGTTTTTCGGATTTCTGGTTGGGCGCGCACGCGGCCTGTACGGCGTGAAGGCGCCGGCCATCAGCGGCCACGAAGGCTTCGAGCGCATCTATCGGGTGCAGATGAACACACTGGAAGTGCTGTTTGTGTTTCTGCCCTCGTTGTATCTGGCCGCACGCTACTGGCCAGTGACTTGGGTCGTGGCACTGGGTGCGGTGTACCTGATTGGCCGGCTGATTTACTGGCGCGCCTATGTGCGCAACCCGGCCAGCCGCGCCTTGGGCTTCATGCTGTCGATGTTCCCGGCAATGGGGCTGTTGCTGCTGGCATTGCTGGGCATCGTCCGCACGCTGATTTGACTTGTTTCAAGAGGTTTTCATGACACTTTCCTATATGAGTGGCTTTGGCAACGAGTTCGCCACCGAAGCCATCCCCGGCACCCTGCCCGATGGACGCAATTCGCCACAGGTGGTGGCGCATGGCCTGTATGCCGAACAAATCAGCGGCACCGCGTTTACCGCCCCGCGCCACCAGAACCGCCGCAGCTGGACTTACCGCATCCGCCCGGCGGCGATGCACGGCAAGTTCACACCGTTTGCGCAGCCGCGCTTCCATAACGATTTTGTGCAGGGGCCGATTACCCCGGATCAATTGCGCTGGAGCCCGCTGCCGTTGCCCGAAGCGCCCACCGACTTTATCGAAGGACTGTTCACCATGGCGGGCAATGGCGCCCCCAGCGCGGGTACCGGCATTGGCGTGCATCTGTATGCCGCCAACCGCGACATGCAGGGGCGCTACTTCTACAACGCCGATGGTGAAATGTTGATCGTGCCACAGCAAGGGCGGCTGATCATCGCCACCGAGCTGGGCACGCTGGAAGTCGAGCCGCAGGAAATCGCGGTGATTCCGCGCGGCATCCGCTTCTGTGTGGCGCTGCCCGATGGCGCCTCGCGCGGCTATGTCTGTGAGAACTTCGGCGCTTTCCTGCGCATCCCCGATCTTGGCCCCATTGGCAGCAACGGGCTTGCCAATCCGCGCGATTTCCTGACCCCGGTGGCCGCTTATGAAGACCTGGAAGGCGACTTCGAGTTGATTGGCAAGTTCCAGGGCTATCTGTGGCGTGCCGATATAGGTCACTCGCCACTGGATGTGGTCGGCTGGCATGGCAACCATGTGCCCTACAAATACGATCTGCGCAAATTCAACACCATCGGCTCGATCAGCTTTGACCACCCCGACCCGTCGATTTTCCTGGTGCTGACTTCGCCCAGCGACACCCCCGGCGTTGGCAATCTGGATTTCGTGATTTTCGGCCCGCGCATCCTGGCGATGCAGGACACCTTCCGCCCGCCGTGGTTCCACCGCAATATCGCCAGCGAGTTCATGGGGCTGATTCACGGCGCCTATGACGCCAAGGCCGACGGCTTTTCTCCCGGCGGCGCCTCGCTGCATAACTGCATGACCGGCCACGGCCCGGATGCGGCCACCTTCGAAAAAGCTTCGGCTGCGGATTTGTCCAAACCCGACTACATCACCGGCACCATGGCCTTCATGTTTGAGAGCCGCGGCGTGATTCGCCCCAGCGCACAGGCGCAGGATGCCGAACATCGCCAGCGCGACTATCAGGCCTGCTGGGCTGGGCTGAAAAAGCACTTCAAAGCACCGTAACGGCCTACTGAAGCGACCCACCAAGACGGCGCGAGGCACACCCTGCGCCGTTTTTTCCGTCCCGATTCTTTACAAACAGCTTGGCATTACTCTCAACCCTGAAGCATCAGGTTCGCACGAAAATTTCCACGCGGCGGTTGAGCTGCCGCCCGGAGGGATTGTCCTGGCCGTTGATTTCATTGGCGGCCACCGGCTCGCGCTCACCCAGGCCAAGGGCGCGCACTTGCCCCTTGACGCCGCGCTGCCGCAACGCCGCTGCCACCGCATTGGCGCGACGCTCGGACAGGCCCTGGTTATAGTCATCACTGCCCTTGGCATCGGTATGGCCGCGCACCTCCATGTCCTGCAAAGACATACCGGCCAGCGCCTGTCCCAGGGCATCCAGCACTTGCGCGGCGTCGGCGCGGATATCGGATTTGTCGAAATCAAACAGCACCGCATCCTGCAAGGTAATGACAAAACCGCAGGGCGTGCCGGGTAGCCGGAAACCCTCCTGCGCCGGAAAGCGCCCGGCAGGCGGCACCAATGGCAGCGGTTCCATCGGAATGCGCTTGCCCGGATATTTGCTCCATATGCCGTAGCCATCGCCATAGTTGCGCAGCGTGCCATGCTTGCCACTCCAGAAGCCCGAGCCATCGGCCGCGATACGCACAGTGCCTTCTGCCCCATTCCAGAAACCGGAGCCGTCTTTTTCCACCCGTACCGTGCCGATACTGCCACTCCAATACCCTCCGCCCTGCCCGTCCAGGCGGATGCTGCCGTGGCGGCCGTTGTAATGACCCGAGCCATCGGGCTTGATGCGTACCGTGGCACGGCTGCCATCGGCCTCGGCTTCGCCATTGATATAGATTTCACCCGACGCATCCACGCGCACCACAGCGGTATCGGTATTGGCATAGCCGCTGCCATCGGGATTGATACGGAACACGCCATTGTCGGCATTGCGGTACACCTGCCCATCCTCATGGACACGGGTAATGCCGCCGCTATTGGCAACGAAGCGGCCATTATCACAGCGCGCCGGTGTCACGCTGATGCCCGGCACCTGGCCAATTTGCTCAAAGGCCGTCGCCATGGCTTTTTCAAACGCCTGCTGCGCTGGCAACACGCCAACGATATCCGGCACCACAATCGCGGGAATCAGCGGAAACTCCGGCACCGGCTCGCCCAGCATGGCAATCGCCTGTTGCTGGGCTTCGCTCTGCGCCTGTGTATCTGCGCCATCCAGCGCCTGAGGCTCGGCCTGCACCTGCTCAAGCACCTTGACAACGCTGGCTGCTGCTTCCTCGGCCGCCTTGTCCTGCGGCCTGCAGGCGGCAAGCCCCAGCACACTCAATATCGCTGTAAACAGGATTGTTCTTGCCATCAGAGTCTCCTCATCAAACCAGACAGCTCACTCTACCGATGTCAGGTAAATTTTCCGTTCTGCGCATCCAGCGTTTGTTCAGCTGGATGTCACTGGCACCAGGAAGATTGGCACAGCTTCTGCCAGCGTCTGGCTGGCACAAATAAAACGAGCTGCACCGGGCAGCTCGTTTTGCAAACCATGCCAAGGACTTATTTCCCGGCCTTCGGCGCAGGCTTGACATGCTGCTCCAGCCAGTCATGGGTTTCGGCCATCATGGTGAGAATCGACTCGCGGGCGCGGTAGCCATGCGATTCGTTCGGCAGCATCACCAGCCGCGCCTGCCCGCCCAGTCCGCGTACCGCCTGATACATGCGCTCGCTCTGCATCGGGAAGGTGCCGGAGTTATTGTCCTCCTCGCCGTGGATAAACAGGATGGGCGTTTTGATTTTCTCGGCATGGAAGAACGGCGACATCGCTGCATAGGTGTCGCTGGCCTGCCAGAAATTGCGTTCTTCGGCCTGGAAGCCAAACGGGGTGAGCGTGCGGTTATAGGCGCCGCTTCTGGCAATCCCGGCGCGGAACAAATTGGTATGCGCCAACAAGTTTGCCGTCATGAACGCGCCATATGAATGTCCGCCCACGGCGATGCGCTCACGGTCGGCCACGCCGCGACGCACCACTTCTTCCACCGCAGCCTCGGCATTGGCGCGCAATTGCTGGATATAGCTGTCATTGGGTTCGGCATCGCCTTCGCCAATAATCGGCATGCTGGGGTTGTCCAGCACCGCATAGCCTTCGGCCAAGTAAGGCAGCGGCCCCCAGTAGCTGATGTGGTTGAAGCGGTACGGCGAGCCACTCACCTGACTGGCCGCCGCCGCGGATTTGAACTCGCCGGGGTAAGCCCACATCAGCAGCGGCAGCGGGCCATCGCGCTCGGCCACATAGCCCGGCGGCAGGTACAAGGTGGCGGTCAGCGCCACGCCATCGGCGCGTTTGTAGCGGATGAGTTCTTTCTGCACCTCGCGCAGTTGCGGGGTGGGATGCGGGAATTGCGTCAGTGCGCGCGCCCTGCCTGTCGCGCTCAAGTCGCGCAGCCAGAAATTGGGACGCTCGCTGGGCGTCTCGCGGCTGGTGATGATGCGCCTGCCTTCGGCATCGAGCAGACCCACCGGGTATTCAAACTGCTCGCCGCTGGAATGAAACAGCCGCTCGCTGCTGCCATCGGCCAGCCGCTGGCGGTCAAGGAACGGGCGGTCGCCTTCGGGCGATGCGCCATTGCCAATGCGGTAGATGCTGCCGCCATCAGGGGAGGTCAGCAGCACTGCACGACCGCGCGCATCCGGCACCAGTACCGGGCTGCCCTTGTCGGCATAGCGGTCTTCGCGGCTGCCCGCCTCAAACAATACCGGCGCCTGACGCGGATTGTCAGGCGCGACGCGCCAGGTCTTGAATTGGCGGGTTCGCCACCAGTATTCGCTCACCAGCGCCAAATCCCCGCGCCCCCATTGCGCACCGGCATAGCGCGTGGAAAGTTTGGCCAGCACCTGCGGGGCGCGGTTGAACGGGGCAGCCTGCATGTACACGATGTCGCGCACCGCCGCTTCGCGCGCCGGATCGCCCTCATCCTGGGCTTCGGCCCATACCAGGGTGGCAGGCGCATCGGCGCGCCACTGCACCTGGCGCACGCCAGTGGGCACCGCATCATTGCCGGTCGGCAGCCCTTCCACCAACGGCAGGCTGGCGACAGTATGCAGCCGCTTGCCCTGCATATCGCGCACTTCAATCACGCGCGGGAAAAAGCCCATCGGCACCAGATAGGAAAATGGCCGGGTGATGCGCTGGCTCAACAGATACTGGCCATCCGGCGAGACTGACAGCCCAACATACATCGCCGCCTCGCCCACGGGTTGCACCACGCCTTGCACACTCACCACTGCCGGTTGCGTGGTCAGCAAGTATTCAAAACGCCGCGCATCGGCCTCGTTCTTCAAAAGATCCTGATAGGTGCGCACACTGGTGATGCGACCACCGCTGCCGGTTTGCTGCACATTGGGGCCGGTGGGAATGCCGTCACTGACCGGCAGCGCCGCACCCTGCGGCTGCAAGGTGACCAAAAGACGCTGGCTATCGGGCAGCCATTCAAACGCGCGGCCGCTGATGGTATTGAGTCCGCTGCTTAGCTGCCGCGCCTTGCCTGCGGCCACATCCACCACCCACAGGCTGTTGCTGCCAGTGCGCGCATCCACCTGATTGAAAGCCAGATGGCGCTGGTCGGGCGACCAGCCCAGGCTGGCAATCGACAAGGGCTGCGGCAGACCCTCGATGCGAATTTCGCGGCCAGTTTCCACTTCCTGCAACCACAGCGCATTGCCATAGCTGAAATTGCTGCGCGCCAGCACCCTGGAATGGATGCGCAAGCCGGCCAGTTTTTCTTCCGGTTGCGCCACCACTTCAATGCCCGGAAGCGCCGGACTTGCCAAAAGCGCCATCAAATCCCGGCGCGGGCTGAGCGTCACCTGCGGCGCGCGCGGTGCATCGGCAATCGCTTTCAGCGCCGCCGAAGGCTCACGATAAGCATCTTGCGCAAAACCCGCCGGCACAAACTGGAACAGGACAAGGGTGGCCGCCGTGGCCAATAAACGAAGTCGCATGCAAAGCTCCCGGAACAGACAAGCCCATAGCCTGCCATATCAGCGCCCCGCTTTCTGGGGTCAAAAGTCATGCCCAGCAATGGCTATAATGCGCGCCACGCCGAGGGGCGCTGCGATGGGGATTCCCACCAGGCTCGGCATCTTGAAACAACGGCGCCCGTGATGACCTTTCCCGATAAATCACGGAGTACCGAAATGAATGCACCTGCTGCTGCAGCCAATAACGCTTATCGCGTTGCCGACATCAGCCTGGCCGACTGGGGTCGCAAGGAAATCGACATCGCCGAGCACGAAATGCCCGGCCTGATGTCCATCCGCCGCAAATACGCGCCGCAAGCCCCGCTGAAGGGCGTGCGCGTCACCGGCAGCCTGCACATGACCATCCAGACCGCCGTGCTCATCGAAACCCTGAAGGACATCGGCGCCGATGTGCGCTGGGCGAGCTGCAACATCTTCTCCACCCAAGACCACGCCGCCGCCGCGATTGCCGCCACCGGCACCCCGGTATTCGCCTGGAAAGGCGAAACCCTGGAGGAATACTGGGACTGCACCCTGGATGCGCTGTCCTTCCCCGATGGCAACGGCGGCTTTCTCGGCCCGCAACTGGTGGTGGACGATGGCGGCGATGTCACCTTGCTGATCCACAAGGGCTACGAGCTGGAACAGGGCAGCGACTGGGTGAACACCCCTTCGGCCAACCACGAAGAACAGGTCATCAAGAATTTGCTCAAGCGCGTTGCCAGCGAGCGCCCCGGCTGGTGGAGCCAGGTGGTGGCCGAGTGGAAGGGCGTCTCCGAAGAAACCACCACTGGCGTGCACCGCCTGTACCAGCTGGCCGAAGCCGGCAAGCTGCTGGTACCGGCCATCAATGTCAACGACTCGGTGACCAAGAGCAAGTTCGACAACCTCTACGGCTGCCGCGAATCGCTGGCCGATGGCCTCAAGCGCGCCATGGACGTGATGCTGGCCGGCAAGGTCGCCGTGGTCTGCGGCTACGGCGATGTCGGCAAGGGCTCGGCGCACTCGCTGCGCGCCTATGGCGCGCGCGTCATCGTCACCGAAATCGACCCGATCTGTGCCCTGCAAGCCGCGATGGAAGGCTTTGAAGTCAAGACCGTCGAGGACACCCTCGGCATCGGCGATATCTATGTCACCACCACCGGCAACAAGGACATCATCACCCTGGCGCATATGCAGGGCATGAAAGATCAGGCCATCGTCTGCAACATCGGCCACTTCGACAATGAAATCCAGGTCGATGCGCTGTACACCTCGGGCGCCACCAAGACCAATATCAAGCCGCAGGTGGACAAATTCACCTTTGCCGACGGCCACAGCATCTTCCTGCTGGCCGAAGGCCGTCTGGTGAACCTGGGCTGTGCCACCGGGCACCCCAGCTTCGTGATGAGCAACAGCTTTGCCAACCAAACCCTGGCGCAAATCGAGCTGTGGGCCAACAAGGCGCACTATGAGGCCAAGGTGTACATCCTGCCGAAGAAGCTGGACGAGGAAGTCGCCCGCCTGCACCTGGAAAAAATCGGCGTCAAACTCACCCGCCTCACCCCGGAACAAGCCGACTACCTCGGCGTACCGGTGGACGGCCCCTACAAGCCGGAACACTACCGCTACTGAGCCAGCAGCAGCCCCGCCCCTCTGGCGGGGCTTGGCACTTGATGCTTGGCGAAACACCCAAGACACTGCCTGTACGGCCTGTTTTTCCGGTGACCACGCCATTTGGAAAACAAGCCGCCAAGGGCTAACATGCCGCCATGAACGCACGCCTCGACCCGTTGGTTTCAGAATTTGAAACGGCTGAAGATGAAGCGGCCTATACCGCTTGGCTGCAGGCCAAAGTCGCCAAGCGCCTTGCTGACCCGACTCCTCCTATACCGCATGATGAAGTGATGGCAAAGGCCAAAGCCCTGATTGCCGAAAAGATGGCTGGGCGCTGATGCTTCCCATCACTTGGAGTCAGGGTGCTGAGCGTGATTTGCTTGAAATCCTGAGCTATATCGCCGATGAAAACCCATTGGCAGCCGAACATCTGCGACAACGACTGGAAGCCAGTGTCCTGCCGCTGGCCGAACATCCCTATATGTACCGCAGCAGTGACCGGATTCCCGGCCTGCGCGAGCTATTGGCGCATCCCAATTACCTCATCCTGTACCGGGTTGGCAGCAGCCATGTCGAAATCACGGCGGTAGTCCACGCCCGCCGGCAATACCCATAAGCCGTAGCACCAGAGCGCAAGCTGTCTCACCTAGGCTGACAAGGCGTGAAGCACTTTATTTGTGAGTGCGCTGACAACCACCAAAAACCAATCATCATTCTGCACAAGCGCAGCGCAGTTGCAGAATCTTTCTGGAGTGTCCGACAAAGACCCTGCGACTATGCGCAGGGTGACAGGGCTTGTAGAGCGGGTTTATTCAAGGCGCTAAAGCGACCCACAGGCCGCCTTTGCTTTGCACTTGAGTAGCGAGATCAGCGTTTGCCGCCCAGCAGGGAGCTGCCGATTTTCATCACATCAGACAGCCCCAGCTGGCCGTCACCGTCCTGGTCGAGCACCGAGCCCAGCAGGCCGCCGATACCCGATTGTTGCGCAGCCCTGGCTTCGCCACCGAGTGCCGCACTCAGTGCATTGGCATCGCCGCTCTGGCCGCCGCTCAGCAGGCGCTTGGCCAGCCAGGCCATGACAATCGGGGCGAGGATTTTCATCAGCATGCCGGCCTTGTCGCCGCCAAGGCCGGTGGCCCGTCCCAGTCCTTGTTCCACTTGGCCGGTATTGCCGCCAAAGATATGGCCGAGAATCCCGGCGCCATCGGTTTGGCGGCTACTGGCGCCGCCCAGCACCACGCCCAGCAGGTCATTGATCCCCCCGGAAGCGCCGTGGTCGCGGCTCAATGCCCCCAGCAAGGCTTCGGCGCCTTGCGGCTGGCTGGCGTTTTTGCCCAGCGCCCCCATCAGCAGCGGCAAGGCCATGCCGATGGCCGACTGCGCCTGATTGGCATCAACGCCCAACTGGCTGGCCACCTGCTGTACGGCGCCAGCAGGCAGTTGCGAAAGGAATTCATTGCTCAATGTGGTCATGTTCGTGCTCCGTCAGGAATGGGCAAGTGGCATCGAGGCCAAAATTTTGCACATTGTCACAAAAATGCGCATAGCCATCTTACTTGAGCCGGACGCATACCTTGCAAACCAAGGGGATACGGCATGCATGCCGATGGCATAGGACTTGCTTGCAAAACCGGGCTTCCTGTCTATTCCTACGCCCATGCAGCTGCCCACCCCGGAACAAGCCCGCAACCTGATGCACAGCCTGCTGTCTGCCATGGCCAAAAAGGGCGGCTCTGACCTGTTCATTGCCCACGACTTTCCGCCCAGCCTGAAGCTGCACGGCAATATGCTGCCACTGCATACCACCAAGCTGCATGGCGATGTCACCGCCTGTCTTGCCGATTCGCTGATGAATGACAAGCAGCGCGAAGAATTTGCCCGCGACCTGGAATGCAATTTCGCCATCCATGTGCCCGGCGTGTCGCGCTTCCGCGTCAATGTATTCATGCAGCAGGGCTATGTCGGCATGGTGCTGCGTACCATCGCCGCAGAAATCCCCAACTTCGATGACATGCGCCTGCCGCCCATCCTGAAAGACGTGGTGATGGAAAAACGCGGTCTGGTGCTGATGGTCGGCGGTACCGGCTCGGGCAAGTCCACCTCGCTTGCGGCGATGATTGACCACCGCAACCGCAACAGTGGCGGGCATATCATCACCGTGGAAGATCCGGTGGAATACGCACATGTCTCGAAAAAATCGCTGATTACCCACCGTGAAGTGGGCGTGGACACGCATAACTGGCATAACGCGCTGAAAAACACCCTGCGGCAGGCGCCAGATGTGATCTTGATTGGCGAAATCCGCGATGCCGAAACCATGGAGCATGCCATTTCCTTTGCCGAAACCGGGCATCTGTGCCTCAGCACCCTGCACGCCAACAGCGCCAGCCAGACCTTCGAGCGCATCATCAATTTCTTTCCCGAAGAGCGCCGCGCGCAGCTGCTGATGGATCTGTCCGCCAATCTCAAGGCGATTGTTTCGCAGCGCCTGATTCGCCGTCAGGATGGCAATGGCCGGGTAGCCGCCGTGGAAATCCTGCTCAATACCCCGACGGTATCCGAGCGCATTTTCAAGGGCGATTTCCATTCGCTGAAAGAAATCATGAAAAAATCGAAGGAGCTCGGTATGCGCACCTTCGACGGCGAATTGTTCGACCTGTACGACGCCGGGCTTATTTCTTACGAAGAAGCCATCCGCAATGCCGACTCGGCCAACGAGTTGCGCCTCAATATCAAACTCAAAAGCCAGCGCGGCGCAGATGGCGAAGGTGGCAGCGTGCTGTCGATGGTGGAAGAGACCAGGGACACAGACGCCGAGGAACACACCTCACAGGCAGCATAAAATAGCCGCTTATTTCCAAGCGGGTAAGCCATGAAACTCTATATCTACCAACACTGCCCGTTCTGCCTGCGCGTCGTTTTGCTGCGCGGCCTGAAAAGACTCGACCTGCCGGTGCAAGTGCTGCTGGAAAACGATGTGGAAACCCCGACGCGGCTGATTGGCCGCAAAAAAGTGCCGATTCTGCAAAAGGCCGATGGCAGCGCCATGCCCGAGAGCATGGATATCGTGCGCTATCTGGATGCGCAGTTTGCCCCGCCGCTGCTGACCGCAGCCGAACGCCCCGAGATTGACGCCTGGAGCGAACGCGCCAGCGGGCTGATTTTCCGCCTGGCCGTGCCACGCATCACCCGTGGCGATTTTGCCGAACTCGCCACGCCTGAAGCACGCGCCGCCTATATCGAGCGCGAAATCCGCGCCTTTGGCGACCTGGAGGCGCTGCTTGCCGCCACTCCGGAAATGCTGGCAGAACTTGCCCCCTTGCTGGATGAGCTGGACGACCTGATTCCGCCGCCTGATTCTGCACTTGGCGAAAGCGATATCCGCTTGTTCCCGCTGCTGGCCCTGCTCAGCATCGTCAAAGATGCCAGACTGCCGCCCAGGGTCGCCACTTGGTACAACACCCTGCGCACACGCAGCGGCCTTGATGATTTCTCTGCCCAGGCGCAATAAACCCATGATGCAAAAACCGCTTTCCCCCACCGGAAAACTGTTCCGCGCCATCGCCCTGATTGAAGCCCTGACCTGGGCGGGACTGCTGATTGGCATGTGGCTCAAATACGGCAGCCAAACCACCGATAGCGGCGTCTGGCTGTTTGGCCGCCTGCATGGCGCGGCCTTCCTCGCCTACCTCGTGGTCACGATAATCGCCTGGGGCAAACTGCGCTGGCCACTATGGGCAGTGTTGCTGGCAATTTTTGCCGCCATCCCGCCGTTCCTGACCATCCCGGTGGAAATCCTGCTGCGCCGCCGCGGTTTGCTGCATTTGCAAGACTGAACGACCTTCATCCAACTCGCATCAAACCGCCGCCCCAGGCTACAGCCCCAACCGTTGCGCTCCGCTTCAGCCGGGGTGTTTTTTGCCGTGCGCGCCGGCCGACATCACCAGCCCCATGCCGGCCAGGAGTGCCACGGCGGAGGTGCCACCAAAGGAAATCAAGGGCATCGGCACACCCACCACCGGCAACAGGCCGGAAATCATGCCGCCATTGACCAGCACATACACAAACAGCGACAGGCCGAAAGTACCGGCCACAATGCGTGAATAACCATCGCGCGCGCCCACGGCAATCCACAGGCAGCGGCCAATCACGAACAGATACAGTGCCAGGACGGTGAGGACGCCGAACCAGCCAAATTCTTCTGCCAATACCGAGAAAGCAAAGTCGGTGGTGTATTCGGGCAGGTAGTTCAGTTGTGACTGGCTGCTGCCGCCCCAGCCCTTGCCACCCCAGCCACCGGAGCCGATGGCGATTTGCGACTGGATGATGTTCCAGCCATCGCCCAGCGGGTCATTGGCCGGGTCGCGGAAGGTCAGGATGCGGCTTTGCTGGTAGGGACGCAGCATAAAGAACCACTCAATCGGCGCGAATTTGGCAAGACCATAGCCCAGCATGCCCAAGGCACCTGCGGTCACAAACCAGCCCCAGGCCATGCCGGCCAGATACAGGGCGAACACGCCGCTGGCGGCAACCAGCACCGCCGTGCCAAAGTCCGGTTGTAGCAAAATCAGGCCAAATGGCAGGGCGATAATCATGCCGGCAATCAGGATGTTGCCGATGCGCGGCGGCAAGATGGAGCGATCCAGATACCAGGCCAGCATCATCGGCAGACACAGTTTGAACAGCTCCGAAGGCTGGAAATAGAACACGCCAAGGTTAATCCAGTGGTTGCCATGCTTGCCGGTGCCAATCAGCAACACTGCCACCAAGGGCAGCAGCGAGGCGAGATAAATCCAGAGCGAGACATCACGCAAGGTTTGTGGCCTGATGCGTGAAATCGCCCACATCGCGGCGATCCCCACCGCAAAGCGTGCGCCCTGCGAAATCACCAGCCGAGCACTGTCTCCACCCACGCTGGAGAGCACCGCCAGACTTGCCAGCATCAGGCCGCACAATGCCGCAAGCAGGGGCAAGTCCAACGTGCGCAGCAAGCGTTGCACAAAGCCCGCGATGAGACGCAGCAGCGGATTCATGGCGTGTCCTCATCATGGGCGGCTGTCTCGGTACTTGCATGCACGCCCACCCGGGTATCACCGGGTGGCTCCGGCTCCAGTCCGGCAGGCAGGCGGCCACGAATCCAAGCATCGAGAATCTTGCGGGCAATCGGTGCGGCGGTCGAGCCCCCATAGCCGCCGCCTTCAACCGCCACGGCCACGGCGATTTCCGGCGCGTATGCCGGGGCAAAGCCAATGAACAGGGCGCGATGGCGCAGATGCATCGGCAGGCTTCTGGGGTTCACCGCAGCTGTGCCTCGACGGCTGATGACTTGCGCCGTGCCGGTCTTGCTGGCGATTTGGTAGTCCAGCCCGCCGCGGATATTGGTGGCGGTGCCCGGGCCATGCACGGTCAGAATCATGCCGCGGCGAATCGCTTCGAGATTGTCTTGATTGCTGCTGATTTGCGTTGGTGCTTTTTCCGGCATCAATACCCAGGGCGCATCAAAGCCCTGACGCATCTCACGCACCAGATGCGGGCGGCGCAGCCAACCACCATTACCCAGTGCGGCAGTGGCCTGCACCAATTGCAGTGGCGTCACTTTCCAATAGCCTTGGCCGATGCTGGTGATGACGGTATCGCCCGGATACCACGCCCCTTGCTTGGCAGCGTTTTTCGCTTTCCATGCCGGGGAAGGCAGGATGCCTTCAATCTCGCCCGCCAAATCCACCCCGGTGGGTTTGCCAAAGCCATACAAGTCCATGTAATGGTCGATGCGCTCGATGCCCATGTCCAGCGCCAACCGGTAGTAATAGGTATTGACCGAGGCGTAGATGGATTTGTAGACATCGGTGGGGCCATGGCCACGCCGCGAGGCATCGCCATAACCGCGTTTTTGCCCGGGCAGATAGAACATGCCGGTGGACATGGTGCGGTCTTCCGGGCGACGCACACCGCTGTCCAGCCCGGCCAGCGCCATCATCGGCTTGATGGTCGAGCCCGGCGCCACTCCGCCCAGCACTGCACGATTGAACTGCGGCCGCGAGGGGTTTTCGTTGAGGGCTTTGTAATTGGCATGGGAAATGCCGTTGACGAACCAATTGGGGTCATAGCTGGGCAGACTGACCATGGCCAGAATCTCGCCAGTACGCGGGTCCACCGCCACTGCCGTGCCCTCCAGATCACCAAAGGCGGCCACCATGGCACGCTGCAAGTCCACGTCGATGGAAAGCCGCAAATCGGCGCCGGGGGTCGCCGGCACCACGCCCAAGGTGCGCATCGGCCGGCCATCGGAGCTGGTTTCAATGCGCTCATGGCCAACGCCACCGCGCAACTGCTGCTCGTAATAACGCTCCAGCCCGGTTTTGCCGGTATGACTGAACACGCTGATGGCTTCGCCCTCGCGCTCCACATCCCTGTCGTCTACCCGCCCCACATAGCCAACGATATGCGCAAACAACTCGCCATAGGGATAAACACGACCAAAATACGGCACGATGTCCACCCCCGGATAGCGCCAGCGGTCTACCGAGAAGCGCGCGATTTCTTCGTCACTGACCTTGAGCTTCAAGGTAATCGGGCGATAGCGGCGGCTGGTTTTGCGCGCCTTTTCAAAGGCTTCCAGTTCTTCTTCGGAAAATTCGATGATTTGCCGCAAGCCTGCCAGCATCTGATCCAGATCGCCCGCCTCGCTGGGGGTGACTTCCAGGCGAAAGGCCGGCACGTTATCGGCCAAAATGCGCCCTTTACGGTCATAAATAATGCCGCGCCCCGGCACGATGGGACGCGGTTTGACACGATTGGCCTCAGACTGCGCCGCCCAATGCGCGTGCTGCACAACCTGCAGGCGGAAATACCACAGCGCCATCCCTGCCAGCACCAGCGCCACGATGGCGAACCCCACCAGGGCACGACGACGAAACAGCTCCGCTTCCCAAGCCCGGTTCTTGATTGAGCGCCGCCCCTTGCTGCGCATCTTTCAGTCCTGTCTGCGCCGATAGCGCAGCGCATCGAGCACCAAGAAAAGCGGCCCCCACATCAACATGCCGGTGATGGGCGAAAGCCAGTAGGCTGCGGGCCATTGCGGCGTACCGGCAACGGCATGTACGGCTGCCGCCACGATACGGTCATTGAGCAACATCGCGGCTACCGCCAAAGCCTGTTGCCAAATCGGAAAAAACCGCAGCCGGCTACGGAAGCGATCCACCAGAAACATCAGCATCACCATGCGCAAGGCCTGCTCGCCCAGCAGGGTACCGTAGCTGAAGTCGGCCAGCAGTCCGGCAAAAAAGGCAAATCCAAGCCCGGCTTTTTCGGGAAGCTGCAAGCCCCAGTACGCCACTACCAGCGCCAGCCAGTAGGGACGCAGCGGGCTGAGCATCTCGGGCAGCGGTATCAACATCAGTACCACCGCCAGCAGCACCGAAACCAGCATCAAAAGCCCTGTGGGCCGCTCACGGCTCATGGCGTCTCTCCCGAGCGCTCGGCCGGGCTCTGCTGCGGTAGCGCGTCCGCTGTGGATGGCTGTACTTTCTGCACCGGCATTTGCCGCAGCAACAGCACTTCACGCCCCCTGTCCAGCGCCGCGGCAGGCTGCAAATCCGCCATCATGAAGGCACGACTGTCATCCGGGCGCAGCTTGCTGACCGTGCCCACCTTGAAGCCGGGCGGGAAACGCCCCCCAAGGCCGGAGGTTTGCACCACATCGCCCACTTCAATATCGGCACTACGCGGAATATTGCCAAGCGCAATATGATCGCCCTGCCCATAGGCCACCAGTCGCACGCCGTTTCTGGCAATTTCCACCGGCACGGCATGATCGGGATCGGTCAACAGCAGCACCGTGGCCGTCCCCGGTTGCACTTCAATGACTTGCCCCAGCAGGCCACCGGCATCCATCACCGTCTGCCCAAGCCGCACGCCCTGACGGCTGCCGGCATCCAGAATCAGGCGCTGCCGGGTCGGGTCCAGGTCGATATCCAGCACCGGGGCAAGTTGCACATCCAGCTCGCCCTGCTCCACCACCCCCAGCATGGCGCGCAGGCGAGCATTTTCAGCCGCTACCGTCTCCAGTTTTGCCACACGCGCCGCGGACATCAGCAGCGCATTGCGCAGCACCCGGTTATCACGCGCCAGCTGCGCACGCAGCGCGGCATCGCTGCGCATGGTCTTGCCCAGCTGCGCGGGCATCCCGGCCAGCTGCCGCAATGGCTGCACCAGCAGGCTGCCGTGACTACGCAGTTGCGCCAGCCAGTCGCCGCGGCTGTCGGCAAAAATCAGCAATGTCGCCGCTGCCAGCCATGCCAACAGGCGCAAGCTGCCCGCAATGTCCTCTGGACGCGAACTTGAGGCACCTGCATGAGCTGACACGGTCGGCGGAAAGTCCTGAAAAATGGGGTTGAAACACCCCGCCATTCAGACAGCGGGGAGGTGGCTTACCTCAGTCGTGAGCAAAAAACTCATTGCCGTGCTTGTCCAAAAGCTCCAGCGCCCGACCACCGCCGCGTGCCACACAGGTCAGCGGGTCGTCGGCCACCATCACATGCAGGCCGGTTTCTTCGGACAGCAGGCGGTCAATATCCTTCAGCAGGGCGCCGCCGCCGGTCAGCACGATGCCGCGCTCGGCCACGTCTGCCGACAGTTCCGGCGGGGTCTGCTCCAGCGCCTGCTTCACGCCTGCAACGATGGTCGCCAGCGGGTCATGCAGGGCTTCGAGCACTTCACCGGAATTGATTTTGATAACCTTGGGCACGCCTTCGGCCAGATGCCGCCCGGAAATCTCCATCTCCTGTATTTCATTCTGCGGATATGCGCAGCCAATGCCGAGCTTGATGCGCTCGGCGGTGGCCTCGCCAATCAACATGCCGTGATGGCGGCGCACATAGTTGATGATGGATTCGTCAAAGCGGTCACCACCCACCCGCACCGACTGCGAATAGACGATGCCATTGAGCGCAATCACCGCCACTTCGGTGGTGCCGCCGCCAATATCAATCACCATCGAGCCATAGGCTTCGGTGACCGGCATGCCAGCACCAATCGCCGCGGCCATCGGCTCCTCAATCAGTGAAACATCGCGGGCACCGGCCTCCAGCGCCGAGTCCTTGATGGCGCGCTGCTCCACCTGGGTGGAGCCGGACGGCACGCAAATCAGCACCCGCGGGCTGGGGCGCAGAAAACGGCTCTTGTGCACCTTGCGAATGAAATACTTGAGCATTTCTTCGGTATAGGTGAAATCGGCAATCACCCCGTCTTTCATCGGCCGGATGGTGGTGAGATTGCCGGGGGTGCGCCCCAGCATCATCTTGGCCTCGGTGCCCACCGCTGCCACCGAGCGCGGCGCGCCGGTCACTCGGTCCTGACGTACCGCCACGACCGACGGCTCGTTGAGCACGATGCCTTGACCGCGCACATAAATCAGGGTGTTGGCCGTGCCCAGGTCAATGGACAGGTCATTGGAAAACATGCCGCGCAGCTTTTTGAACATCGCAGGGGTGGCTCGCTTGATAAGGGGGCTTGAGGACAGACGCGAAAGTCTAGCAAAACCAAGCGCACACGCGTTTCCAAAGCGTTATTCCATCATCATTTTGGTAGCCCACGGCCACATTGGCCGTTACCCTATGCGCGTTTTCCACGAGGCCTACCCATGTCTGCCCTGATTTGCGGCTCGCTCGCCTACGACACCATCATGGTGTTTCCCGACCAGTTCAAGAACCACATCCTGCCGGACAAGGTGCATATCCTGAATGTATCGTTCCTGGTACCCAGGATGCGCCGCGAGTTCGGCGGCTGCGCCGGCAATATCGCCTACAACCTGCATCTGCTGGGCGGCAAGCCGGTGCCAATGGCAACTGTCGGCGAGGATTTTGGCCCCTACCGGGCACATTTCGAGGCGCTCGGCATCCCGTTGACCCATGTGCGCGAGCTGCCGGGCAGCTATACCCCGCAGGCGTTCATCACCACCGATCACGACAACAACCAAATCACCGCCTTCCATCCGGGGGCGATGATGCAAAGCCATGAGAACCATGTGCGTGATGTCGAGGGCATTAGCCTGGGCATCGTCGCGCCCGATGGCCGCGAGGGCATGTTGCAGAATGCCCGCGAATTTGCCGAAGCGGGCATTCCCTTCATTTTTGACCCCGGCCAAGCGATGCCGCTGTTCAGTGGCGAGGAATTCCGCACCTTCATCGAGCAGGCGGACATGGTGATCGCCAATGACTACGAGTCCAACCTCTTGCAAGAGCGCACCGGCTGGAGTGAAAAACAAATCGCCGAGCGCGTGAGTGCCTATATCACCACCCGTGGCCCCAAGGGCGTGGAAATCCATACCAGCGGCAAGACCCTGCATATCCCGCCCGCCAAAGAGCGCGCCGTGGTTGACCCCACCGGCTGCGGCGATGCCTTCCGTGCCGGCCTGCTGTATGGCATTGAACAGGGCATGGACTGGGAAACCATCGGCCGCATCGGCAATCTGATGGGCGCCATCAAGGTCGGCCATCACGGCACCCAGAACCAGAAGTTCAGCTATCAGGAATTTGCTGACGAGTTCAAATCGCAGTTCGGTTACGCGCTGTAAATTGCTGACAAACCGTGCCGCCCATGTCCGGGCGACACGAAGCCCAGTTCTGATGCGTCATCAAGAATCCCCCCGTCATTTTGCGCAAGCGCAGAATCTTGCAGAGGCTTTCGAGTAGACCCTGCGACTTCGCGCAGGGTGACAGAACGTGGATACGGCTTCGCACAACAAACTGTCATTCTGCGTAAGCGAAGCGCAGTTGCAGAATCTTCCGGGTTTCGATGTTTGCTCAACGCCGGGACTGCGCCCGGCGGCGCACCTCCTTTCTTTGCTGGCAAAGAAAGGAGGCAAAGAAACCAGCCCTGGCTCCCGCGCTTCGCTACGCGAAGTGCCCTGCGTTCCTCGCGTCCAATGGCGGCAGGGCAAACTCGCATCGCTGCGCGCTGCTCAGACATACCCTGCCTTGTTTCCATTGGCCGCTACGGTACTCGGCGCGTCCGAACAGGGCGAAGTCAAAAGCAACGGCAACAGCAGCAAGCAAAATCGCTCTGTCATTCTGCGCAAGCGTAAGCGCAGTCGCAGAATCTTCCGGATTTCAGTTCAATGCCGGGACTGCGCCCGGCAGCGCACTTACTTTATTGAGCAGACATCCATTGCTCTTGCTGGTCAAACCGCTATAAGTGCCGCTCCGCATCCTGTTTGCCATGGAGGATGCGGATAACGTCCATGCGGTCGGGGTAGTCCCTGAAATAAATCAAATGTGCACCACAAAGGAACTTCATTGCCCCGGGCAGCACATCAACAGGGCGCCCCTGCTTGACCCCTTTGGCAAGCGCATGGCAAGCATCGCGAATGGCATCGGTATAGCTGTCGGCCTGTTCAACGCCCCACCTTTCGGCGCTGTAATGCCATATCTCGCCGATGTCATCCTCTGCCGCAGGAGAAAACGCAATCGTCTTCATTATTGCGCGTGGAACTCCGCACGCTTGCGGGCTTTAAACGCCTCGAAGTCAAACGGGCGCGGCTCTCCTGATTCTTCACCTGCTTTAAGTGCTTCCTTGAGCGCCTGAACCTTGGCTTCATGCTCTTCCAAAAGTCGCAGCCCGGCTCTGACTACATCGCTTGCGGTGCCGTAACGCCCGCCTTGAACTTGGGCTTCAATGAAGTTGGTGAAGTGCGCCCCGAGGGCTACGGATGTGTTTTTGCTCATGGCTTTGCTCCAGATTTACTACCAAAATGTACCAAACTTTGGTTAATTATCTGTCACTATCAACGCCGGGACTGCGCCCGGCAGCGCAGCTACTTTCAAAGCAACAGCAACAGCAACAGCAACAGCAACACGTCATTCTGCGCAAGCGTAAGCATAGTTGCAGAATCTTCTGGGTTTCCGATATTTATTCAACGCCGGGACTGCGCCCGGCAGCGCACCTCCTTTCTTTGTTGGCAAAGAAAGGAGGCAAAGAAACCAGCCCTGCTACCGCGCCTTGCTATGCGGGGTGCCCTGCGTTCCTCGCGTCCAATGACGGCAGGGCAAACTCGCATCGCTGCGCGCTGCTCAAACATACCCTGCCTTGTTTCCATTGGCCGCTGCGGTACTCGGCGCGTCCAAACAGGGCGGAAAAGCAAGAGCAACAGCCGCAAGCAAAACCGCCCGTCATTCTGCGTAAGCGAAGCGTAGTCGCAGAATCTTGCAAAGGCTTTCAAATAGACCCTGCGACTTCGCGCAGGGTGACAGGCTATGGGTACGGCTTATGCAAGGCAGCTGAGGTAAAAATCACCCGTCATTCTGCGCAAGCGAAAGCGCAGTCGCAGAATCTTCTTGAATCACCACGCAATTCCCAGCGCCGCCAACAGCGGCGCGGCATAGACGGCGTTAAGGTCGTCGGGTTTGATGGCCTCGGCGATTTGACCGTTTTCAAGACGTGCCACCAGGTCAATATCCAGCGCACATACCGGCGCTGTGCGGTCGCGCCCGGCAGCGACCTCAATCTCGCGCAATTGTGCGCGCAGTGCTGGCTGTGTGGCATCGCTTTCAATCACCACTGCGGCATTCAGATAACGCGCCTTGCTGCGCGCATCACGGGTTGGCAGGGCACGGCTATGGGCGTGAATGACAAAACGCTCGCCAAGCAGTTTTGCAGCCAGACGGAAGCCCCGCGCACGCCGGTAGTTGGAGCCGAGTATCAACAGGTACTGCATCGCTCAACGCTCGATTTCGATACCCACATCCGCACAGCCCAGTGCCCTGGCTGCCCGCGGCTTGTGCACCCGCAGCCGTATCTTGGTGATGGCCGGAAAGTCCGCGCGCAGCCGCACAGCCAGGTCTTCCAGCAAGGTTTCCAACAGCTCATGGCGTGTCTGCGCCACCCACTGCCGCAGGCGGGCAGCCACTTCTGCATAGTCGATGGTATCGGCAAGCTGGTCACTGCCTGCCGGAATGCGGTTATCGAAATCCAGCTCCACATCCAGCAGCAGGGGCTGACGGGCTTTGCGCTCATGCACATACACGCCAATCAGCGTGTCCAGTTGCAGCGCGCGGATAAAAATCCTGTCCATCAATGCCCCTCTGCCGGTGCCAGCGCACGGCGCACATCGCTGCCCGAGGGCGCCTGGAATACCTGCAAGCCGAATTCCGGCAGGATGGCCAGCAGGTGGTCGAAAATATCGGCCTGCAACTGCTCGTACTGCGCCCAGCGCACATCATTGCTGAAGCAGTAGATTTCCAGCGGGATGCCGGTCTGGGTTGGCTGCAATTGCCGCACCAGCAAGGTCATGCCCTGATGCACTTGTGGATGGGCGCGCAGATACTGCTCCACATACACGCGGAAGGTGCCGAGATTGGTCACCCGCCGGGCATTGACCGGGTCTTTGCCGGAAGCGGCAAGCTGCGCATTCCAGGCCTCAAGCTCGGCCGCCTTGCTGTCCAGATAGTCATCCAGCAGGGCAAAACGCGCCAGCCGCCGGACTGCGTCCACACTCAAAAAATGCACGCTGGCCTGGTCAAGCAGCAGTGCACGCTTGATGCGCCGCCCGCCGCGCTCGCTCATGTTGCGCCAGTTCTTGAACGAGTCGCTGATGAGCTTCTTGGTGGGAATGGTGGTGACGGTCATGTCCCAGTTCTGCACCGTCACCGTATGCAGGGCGATGTCGATGACATCGCCATCGGCATTTTGGCTGGGCATTTCTATCCAGTCGCCAATGCGCACCCGGCCATCGTTGCTGATTTGCACGCTGGCCACCAGCGACAGGATGGTGTCCTGAAAAATCAGCATCAGCACCGCGGTCATGGCGCCAAGGCCGGTGATGAGATGCAGGAATTTCGCGCCAATCAGGGTGGCGATGACCGACAGCCCCACCAGCACGAACATGATGATTTTGATGATTTGGATATAGCCCTTGATAGGCTTGTTGCGGGCGTTCGGGCGGCGCTCGTAAATGCTGTTGATGAGGTTCAAAAGCCGCGACACCGCCAGCGCCACGGTCACCACGATGAACGCCTGGCACAGCGCCCGGGTCACGGTGACGAAGTTCTCCGGCAAATCCGGCAGCACGCCAACACCGGCATACACCACCAATGCGGGCACGGCATTGGCAAGACGCGGAATGACATTGAGCTTGACCTGGCCATGGCCATCGCCCATCTCACGCCCCAGGGGCGAGGCGTTCAGCGCCTTTTGCAGGACACGCAGCGCGATTTTCTTGGTGATGAAATTGGCAAGCCAGGCGGCCAGCAACAGGCCGCTGCCCGCCAATGCCGTCCACGCCCACGGATGCGAAGCAAACTGCGCGTTCAGGCGCTCAAGATAGTGTGCGTACTTTTCCATGCGGCCAAGTGTAGTGCCATGCCGCCAGACTCAGCCCAGCAGCGGCAAGGTTTCCATATCCCAGCGCGGCTGTACCGCCACAGCCAGGTCGCCACGCTGCCCGGCGGCAAGGCGCAAGGCACCGGCAAAGGCAATCATCGCGCCGTTGTCGGTACACAGCGCCGGGCGCGGGAAACACACCCGGCCGCCACGCGCCAGTGCAATCTGCTGCAATTTCTCCCGCAACCGGCGGTTGGCGCCGACACCGCCTGCCACCACCAGGGTTTCACAGCCGGTTTCATCCAGCGCCCGGGCGCATTTGATGGCCAGCGTATCCACCACTGCATCTTCAAAACCGCGGGCGATATCCGCGCGCGTGGCATCGCTCTGGTCGCTGCCCTGCCAGGCCATCAGCACCTGGGTTTTCAGGCCGCTGAAGCTGAAATCCAGCCCCGGCTTGTGCGTCATCGGCCGCGGGAATACAAACTTGCCCGGCGTGCCGGTCTCGGCCAAGGCCGCCAGTTGCGGCCCGCCCGGATAGGGC
This sequence comes from Lysobacteraceae bacterium NML95-0200, assembly GCA_002798255.1. Lineage (GTDB taxonomy): Bacteria > Pseudomonadota > Gammaproteobacteria > Xanthomonadales > Xanthomonadaceae > Solilutibacter. Next base: position 140,984 of record NWQQ01000017.1, on the reverse strand, counting down.
AGCCCCATCAGCTTGGCGGTCTTGTCGAACGCCTCGCCCGCGGCATCATCCAGGGTTTGCCCCAGCAGGCGGTATTCACCCATCCGGCGCACTTCCACCAGCTGGGTGTGGCCGCCGGACACCAGCAACGCCACAAATGGCGGCGCAGGCGCATCGGCCTCCAGCAAGGGCGCCAGCAAATGCCCTTCCATGTGATGCACGCCGATGGCGGGCACATCCAGGCCAAAAGCCAGCGCCCGCGCCACGCCCGCCCCCACCAGCAATGCACCTACCAGGCCCGGCCCTGCGGTATAGGCCACGCCGTCAATATCCGCCAGGGCAAGTCCGGCCTCAGCCAGGGTTTGCCGAATCAGCGGCAGCAGTTTGCGCACATGGTCGCGGCTGGCAAGCTCGGGCACCACGCCGCCATACTCGGCATGCAGCGCAATCTGGCTGTACACCGTGTGCGCAAGCAATCCGGCATCGCTGTCATAAACGGCCACGCCGGTTTCATCGCAGGAAGTTTCAATACCCAGAACTTTCATTGTGTAAGGGACTTGCATCTTGGTGGGAAGTATCGCTATGATACGCGGCTCCCTGGCTCGTATGGCCAGAATCATCCGTTTCGAGATTCCCTTATGCCCAGCGTCAAAGTCCGCGAAAACGAACCTTTTGAGTTTGCCCTGCGTCGCTTCAAGCGCACCTGCGAAAAAGCCGGTGTGATTGCCGAAACCCGCAAGCGCGAGTTTTACGAAAAGCCGACCCAGGAACGCAAGCGCAAGGCCGCTGCTGCGGTGAAGCGTCAGGCTCGCCGCACCGCGCGCGACGTCACCAAGCGTCAGCGTCTGTACTGATAGTTACGCGCCCTGCGCGTGATGTCATGTCCGCGACAAAGCCGGCTGCGAGCCGGCTTTTCGTGTTTGCAAAAACTCTCCAAGGAGCCTGCCATGTCCCTGAAAACCCGCCTTGTCGATGACATGAAGGCCGCGATGAAGTCTGGCGACAAAGCGCGCCTGGCGGTCATCCGCCTCATCAATGCCGCCATCAAGCAGAAAGAAGTGGACGAGCGCGTTGAGCTGGACGATACCGCCGTGCTCGCGGTGCTGGAAAAAATGGTCAAGCAGCGCCGCGATTCCATCAGCCAGTATGAGGCGGCCAACCGCGAAGACCTGGCGCAGGTCGAGCGTGACGAGCTGGTCATCATTGATGCCTACCTGCCGGAAAAGCTGGGCGAGGACGCCATCAATGCCGCCATTGAAGCAGCCATTGCCCAAACCGGCGCCACCAGCCCGGCGGACATCGGCAAGCTGATGGGCGTACTCAAGCCGCAGCTGGCCGGCCAGGCCGATATGGGCCTGATATCGAAGCTCATCAAGGCACGGCTTGCCGGTTGATGATGCACGGCTTGCCAGCCAGGGACAGTGCCTCGCGCCTTGCCGGACTGCGCGCTGCGGCTTCAAGAGCTATCGAAAAACTGCAGCGCAGCCTGCCAGCAGAGGCGGCGATGCGCTTTGTCGACATCGACCTGATGAGCCATGCCGCCGCGCTGTCTTTCTATGCGCTGCTCTCGCTCGCACCGCTGCTGATTCTGCTGCTATGGCTGACCGCATCGCTATACCCGGAAGCGCAGGCGGCGCTCCTGGGGCAGATTTACCAGCTGGCCGGTGAAGAAGCCCGGCAGATTGCCTCCACCGTTTTGCACAATGCCAGCGAGCGCCCCAGCGTCGGCTCGATGGCCGGGGCATGGAGCACGCTGCTGCTGTTTTTCGGCGCCACCGTGGTGTTTGCCCGCCTGCAAGCCACGCTCAACCTGATTTTTCATAGCGATGCCGAGGCGCTTGGCGGCGTGCTGCCGTGGTTGCGCAAGCGGGTGTTTTCTTTTGGCGTGGTGTTTGCGCTGGGCTTTTTGCTGCTGCTGTCCATCACCCTGCACACCGCGCTGGAATTCATCCTGAGTGGCCTGCCCAGCCTGCTGCCACTGGCCAGCAATCTGGGCGCACTGGTGGTTTACACCCTGGCATTTGCGCTGCTTTACAAATATCTGCCCGACCGGCGCGTGGCCTGGCGGCAATCGCTGATTGGCGGGCTATTGACCGCTGCGCTGTTTGTGGTTGGCCGCTGGGGCATCGGGCTTTACATCACCCATGCCGCCCCCGGCAGCGCCTACGGCTCGATGGGCACCCTGGTATTGCTGCTGGTCTGGGTGTATTACGCGGCACTGGTATTTTTCGCTGGCGCACTTTTGACGGCCATCATCGACGAGCGTCGCCAGCTCAGGGGGTAAACTCCGGCCATGGCCCGCATCCCCGACGCATTTTTAGACGAATTGCTCGCCCGCACCGATATCGTCGAGATTGTCGGCGCGCGCGTGCAGCTGAAAAAACAGGGACGCGAATTCGCCGCCTGCTGCCCGTTTCACGATGAACGCTCGCCCTCGTTCACGGTATCGCCCAGCAAACAGTTCTATCACTGCTTTGGCTGCGGTGCGCATGGCACGGCCATCAGCTTTTTGATGAATTACGACCGGCTGGAGTTTCTCGATGCAGTCGAGGAACTGGCCAAGCGCGCCGGGCTGGAGATTCCGCGCGATACCCGGCAAAAAGCCGCCAACCCCGATACCCAGCCGCTGTTCAATGCCCTGGAGGCGGCGCAGCGGTTTTTCCGCAAACACCTGCAACAAAGCGCGCAAGCCCAGGCGTATTTGCAAGACCGCGGCGTGGATGCCGCCACCGCCGAAGCCTTCGGCATCGGCTATGCGCCTGCCGGTTTTTCCGCACTCAAGGACGCACTCGGCACCGACGAGCGACGCATGCAGCTGCTGGAGAAAGCCGGGATGTTCTCGCGCAATGACCGCGGTCATGTCTATGACAAATTCCGCCAGCGGCTGATGTTTCCCATCCACGACCGCCGTGGCCGGGTCATTGCTTTCGGTGGCCGGGTGCTGTCCAGCGAGGATAGCCCCAAATATCTCAACTCCCCGGAAACACCGCTGTTCCACAAAGGCCGCGAACTCTACGGCCTGTGGCAGGTGCGCCAGGCCAATAGCAAGCTGCAACGGCTGATTGTGGTGGAAGGCTATATGGACGTGGTGGCGCTATTCCAGCACGGCCTGCCCGAAGCGGTCGCCACCCTGGGCACGGCCACCACGCCCGAGCACGCCGAGCTTTTGTTCCGCAACGCGCCGGATGTGTACTTCTGCTTTGACGGCGATGCCGCCGGACGGCGCGCAGCCAGCCGCGCCATGCACTCGGTGCTGCCACGCATGCGCGATGGCCGGCAGGCCTTCTTCCTGTTCCTGCCCGATGGCGAAGACCCCGATTCGCTGGTGCGCAAGGAAGACATCACCGGCTTCAACCAGCGCCTGCAAGAGGCACTGCCGCTATCGCAGTTTTTCTTTGATGCGCTTTCCGCCGATGTGCAACTGCATACGCTGGAAGGCAAAAGCCGTCTGGCCGAGCGCGCCAAGCCGCTGCTTGCGCAAATCCCCGAAGGCGCCTTTGCCGACCTGATGCAGGCGCGCCTTGCCGAACTCACCGGACTTGCTGCACGCACGCAACCTGTCCCGGCACCCAGCCCTCAGCATAGCCATGCCACCGCCACGCCCAAACGCAGCCTGGTACGCGAGGTGATTACCTTGCTGCTGCAACACCCCAAACTCGCCCTGCAAGCACCCGCGCCCTACCCGTTTATCGGGCTGCAACAGCGCGGCATTGCGCTGCTGATTGAACTGCTGGATTTGATTCGGCAACGCCCCGACATCCAGACCAGCAGCCTCTTGCAGATTTTTGCAGAGCGCGAAGAAGGCCAAGCCCTGCACAAACTGGCAATGACCGAACTGCCCGGCGAACCGCAGACCTGGCAGACCGTATTCAGCGATGCCCTGGCCCAGCTCACCCGGCAAGCCAACCAGCAGCGGTTGGAACAACTGCAAAGACGCATGGCTGAGGTCGGCCACGCCGCGCTTTCAGCAGCAGAAAAAAACGAGCTGAAACACCTGTTTGCCCGGCTTACCCAGAATGGCCAAAGCGACGGCTCCGGCTAATCCGCCGTTTTGTACGCAGCGCGATTGCCTGCGCTTTTGCCAGCTACCCCGCCATCTGCCCGACTCACAAGCCGGACATCCTGCTCGATGCAGGGGTAATGCAGCAGACCATGCCGCTCAAAAAACACCAGCACGCCCTTTTCAAGATATGACCAGTCGCTTGGCAGGTATCCCTCCATATATGCATTTTCCGCAATCAGCGCTACCACAACGCCCTTGGCACCGCTCAATTCAACCCGGTCTGCCAGCCGGATTTCTTCTCCACCGGCATAAAAGTCTGCCATCTTCAAGCCTTATCAGTAGCGCAATTGCAATCGCTGCCTGCCGAAGTATGCGCCCACACCCGGCACTGTCAATTGCCCTAGAATTCCGAAACTTTTGCCGCCAATGCCCCGGGGCATATCGCATGACCGGAGCATGCCTACCTTTCATTTGAGGCTTTCCGTGTCCACTTCCTGGTCTGCCCGCCTGCCGGGTCTTGCATTTGCCGCCTTTCTCGGCATCAGCGCCCTGGCGCTTGCCCGTCTGCCCACACTGCAAGCGATTGGCCTCAGCGCCCTGCCACTTGCCATCATGCTCGGCATCGTGCTTGGCAACAGCCTGTTTCCGCATATCGCCACACGCATGGGCAGTGGCGTCGATTACGCGCGCACCATGCTGCTGCGTGCCGGCATCGTGCTGTTTGGCTTCCGGCTGACCTTTCAGGACATGCTGTCTGTCGGCCTGCATGGCATCGTGCTGGCCATAGCCATCGTCGGCAGCGTGTTCCTGCTTGCCCGCTGGCTGGGACGCGCGCTGAAAATGGATGAAGAAACCACCCTGTTGATTGGCGCAGGCGCCTCCATCTGTGGCGCGGCAGCAGTGATGGCGGCCGAGCCTGTGGTCAGGGCACAGGCGCACAAAGTATCCGTCGCCGTCGCCACCGTGGTCGTGTTCGGCACCCTCGGGATGTTTCTGTATCCGTTCCTGAAAGCCCCGTTCGGACTGGATACCCATACTTACGGCATCTATGCCGGCGCCACCATTCATGAAGTGGCACAGGTAGTGGTGGCAGGCCGCGCCGTCGGTGAACAGGCGGCCAATATCGCCGTCATTGAAAAAATGATCCGGGTGATGCTGCTCGCCCCATTCCTGCTGCTGCTCTCGGTATGGATACGCCGCCGCCATCAGGGCAGCGCGGGCAAACCGGCGCTGGTCATCCCCTGGTTTGCGGTACTGTTCCTGCTGGTTGGCGCGTTCAACTCCCTGCATCTGCTGCCCAGTGCGGTGGTGGATACGCTGCTGCTGATTGATACCTGCTTGCTGGCCACCGCCATGGCCGCATTGGGGCTGCGCACCCATATTGGCGCCATCCGCCAGGCCGGAGTAAAACCGATGCTGCTGGCCGCACTGCTGTTTGCCTACCTGGTGTTTGGCGGCCTGCTGCTGACCCTGGCGCTGGGATAAGCCAGTCACAGCAAACAATCCGCTTGTGACTGCAGCTGGGGATATCCCCAACCGGCGCTGCGGCCACCTTGCATGTATCAAACCTGCCCACGAACGCTACAATTTGCAGCTTGCTCATCAAACGCAAATCCACCGTGAGTACCACCTTGCTTTCTGAAGTCCCCGCAGCGCCCGAGGCGCTACGCGCTGCCATTACCCAGCATTGGGTCGTTGACGAAACCCGGCACGTGCAATGGCTGCTTGAACAGGCTCGCCAGGGCGATGCCGAGCGCGCCAGCATCCGCGCCACCGCCACCGACCTGGTACGCCGGGTGCGCTCGCGCGCCGAGAACCAGAGCACCGTTGAAGCCTTCATGCGCCAGTACGACCTGGGCAGCGAGGAAGGCGTGCTGATGATGTGCGTGGCCGAAGCGCTGCTGCGCATCCCCGACCAGGGCACGGCCGATGCGCTGATTCGCGACAAGCTCGGCGATGCCAACTGGCGGCGCCATCTGGGTCAAAGCGATTCGTTGCTGGTCAACGCCTCCACCTGGGGGCTGCTGCTGACTGGCAAGCTGGTGAACCTCTCCGATGCCACCCAACGCGATGCCCACGGCGCCTTTGGCCGGCTGATTGGCAAACTGGGCGAGCCAGTGATTCGCGCTGCGGTACGGCAAGCGATGAAAATCATGGGCCATCAGTTCGTGATGGGGCGCACCATCAGCGAAGCGCTTGAGCGCTCGCAAAAGGGCGAGAACGCCAAGTTCCGATACTCCTTCGACATGCTCGGCGAAGGCGCGCTGACCGCCGCCGATGCCGCACGCTACCTAGAAGCCTATCGTCAGGCGATTCATGCCATCGGCAAGACCGGGCCGTTCCGTGACGTGTTTGCCGCGCCCAGCATCTCGGTGAAGATTTCCGCCCTGCACCCGCGTTATGAGCACGCCAAGCACGCGCGCGTCATGCGCGAGCTGGCTCCGGCACTGCTGGAGCTCTCGCAGCTGGCCAAGCAATACAATATTGGCCTCACCATCGACGCCGAAGAAACCGACCGGCTGGAGATTTCGCTCGACCTGATCTTCAAGGTGCTGGCCGATGCCTCGCTGCAAGGCTGGGAAGGCTTCGGCATCGTGGTGCAGGCCTACCAGCGCCGCGCGCCGTTCGTGATTGACTATATCGCTGCCAAGGCGCGTGAACTCGGCCGCCGCATCCCGGTGCGTCTGGTGAAGGGCGCGTACTGGGATGCCGAAGTCAAGCGCGCCCAGGTGGAAGGCCAGCCCGGCTATCCGCTGTACACCCGCAAGCCCAATACCGATGTCAGCTACCAGGCCAATGCGCGGCGGCTGCTGAACAACATCGATGTCATCTACCCGATGTTCGCCACCCACAACGCACAGACCATCGCCGCTATCCACCAGATGGCCAGAACCGAGCTGGGCGGCGGCGCGCGCCAGGGCGATGGCTTCCGCTATGAATTCCAGAAGCTGCACGGCATGGGCGATGACCTGTACGCCGAAGTCATCCCGCAGAACCGCCTCGATGTGCCCTGCCGCGTGTATGCGCCAGTCGGCAGCCATGAAGACCTGCTGCCCTATCTGGTGCGCCGCCTGCTGGAAAACGGCGCCAACTCCAGTTTCGTCAACCGCATCACCGACGAGTCGGTGAATATCGACGAGCTGGTGCGCGACCCGGTTGAAGTGGTCGCCGCCTTCGAGCAAATCCCGCATCCCCGTATCCCGCTGCCGGTTGACCTGTACCGCAGCCAGAACCAGCCACGAGACAATTCCATGGGCATCAATCTCGCCAACGACGAACAACTGCGCGCACTGGCCGCTGAACTCAACAACGCCGGCAGCGGCAGCTGGGAAGCCGCCCCGCTGGTGCCCGGATACAGCGCCAGCGGCGCAAAAATCCCGGTAACCAACCCGGCTGACCGCCGCGAAGTGGTCGGCCACTGGCTGCCTGCCGACAGCGCCGCGGTGGAAAAGGCGCTGGAAAACGCCGTCGCCGCCCAGCCCGAATGGGATGCCACCCCGGTCGATAGCCGCGCCGCGATGCTGGAAAAAGCCGCCGACCTGCTGGAAGCGCGCATCGCCCCGTACATGGCGATGTGCACCAAGGAAGCGGGCAAAACCCTGCCCGATGGTGTGGCCGAAGTGCGCGAGGCGGTGGACTTCCTGCGCTATTACGCGCTGGAAGCACGCAAGCAGTTCCGTGTTGATGCCCTGCCCGGCCCCACCGGCGAAGCCAATACCCTGCAACTGGCAGGCCGCGGCGTATTCGTGTGCATCAGCCCGTGGAACTTCCCGCTGGCGATTTTCATCGGCCAGATTGCCGCCGCACTGGCGGCGGGCAATACCGTGATTGCCAAACCCGCCGAGCAAACCAATCTCATCGGCTATGCCGCAGTCAAACTGATGCACGAAGCCGGCATCCCGGAAAAAGTGCTGCAATTCGTACCTGGTGACGGCGCCACGGTAGGCGCTGCACTGACCCGCGATGCGCGCGTGGCCGGGGTGTGCTTTACCGGCTCCACCGAAACTGCCCGCCTCATCAACCGCGCCCTGGCAAACCGTGAGGCAGGCCCAATTGCCACCCTGATTGCCGAAACCGGCGGCCAGAACGCGATGATTGCCGATAGCTCCTCGCTACCCGAGCAGGTGGTGAAGGACGCCATCGGCAGCGCCTTTACCTCTGCCGGACAACGCTGCTCCGCAGCCCGCGTGCTGCTGGTGCAGGACGATATCGCCGACAAGGTGATCCAGATGCTGGCCGGCGCGATGGCCGAGCTGAAAGTCGGTAACCCCGGCGAGCTGTCCACCGATGTCGGCCCGCTGATTGATGCCGATGCCAAGGCAGTGCTTGATGCCCACGCCCAGCGCATGGACAGTGAAGCACGGCTGATTGCCAGCGCGCCGCTGGGAGCCGAGGCCGAGCATGGCACCTTCTTTGCCCCGCGCGCCTGGGAACTGCGCTCGATGGCGCAGCTGAGCGAAGAAAAATTCGGCCCGGCACTGCATGTGGTGCGCTGGAAGGCCGACGAGCTTGACCAGGTGGTCGATGCCATCAATGCCAGCGGCTATGGCCTCACCCTCGGCATCCACTCGCGCATTGACGCCACCGTTGAGCGCATCGTCAACCGCGCCAAGGTCGGCAATATCTATGTCAACCGCAACCAGATAGGCGCCGTGGTCGGCGTGCAACCGTTCGGCGGCCAGGGCCTGTCCGGTACCGGCCCCAAGGCTGGCGGCCCACACTACCTGCCGCGCTTTGCCACCGAAAAAACCGTGACCATCAACACCACGGCTGCGGGCGGCAATGCCAACCTGCTGACCTTGGGCGAATAACAGCGCCTGCCACACGCAAAACGCCGGGCAACCGGCGTTTTGACAAACCTGCTCACAACGCGCAAACGCGCCCCACAACCTGTCTCCCTGCGCGTAGTCGCAGGGTCTTGGGGGTCTTCCGAATATTCGGAAGGCGCCTCGCCGGTCTGGAGACCTGCTACCAATCCATCATGCCAGTGATGGATTGGCGTTGTTCAGACCTTCCCTTGTTGCAAGCCCAAGGAGAGAAACGGATGCGCTACCGCCTGCTAACCGCAGCACTTGCCCTTCTGGCAAGCTCGGCCAATGCCCATGTGCCATTTTTGAAGCCCAACCAGTTCAATGTGTTGCACCCGCGCCTGCAAGTGGAATCGGCCTTTACCGAAACCCCGTTCCAGGCGGATTTCGCCATGGACTCGCCGCATTTTGCACTGATTGCCCCCGATGGCAGCCGACAGCCACTGCAAGCAGCCGCCAAAACCGCTGCAGCGGTCTATCTGCAACCCGTGCTAAGCGTCGATGGCAGCTACCGCATCACCACCGGCATGCGCAAAGGCCCGCTGTATCGCGCCGTTGAAGCCGACAGAAACGGCAAACTGTATTTTGCCGATGACATCCCGCGCACCCCCGGCAAACCCGCCCAGATGCAGTATTACAGCCGCGCTGATGTGTATCTGGCCAAGGGCGATCCCAACTATCAAATGCGCGCCAGCGGCGAGGGCATCGAAATCCTGCCGCTGACCTCGCCCAACCGCCTGATTGTCGGCGGCGAGCTGCGCCTGCAAGTGCTGCATCAGGGCAAACCCGTTACCAATGCCCGCATCGTGGTCGGGCATGACAATGAACACTACCGGCATCATTTCAAAGAAGATTTCTACGACGTGGAAAACACCCGCCCCGGCCATCTCTATACCGATCACGAAGGCATGTTTACTTTCCGCCCCGAACACGGCGGGCTGTATTTCCTGTTCACCACCCTGCACATCAATACCGCACCTGGCCAGTGGGAAAGCCATAACGCCGCACTGACCCTGGAGGTGCTGCTGCCCGAGCATGCCGATGGCCACGGCCATCACCACTAAGTAGCGTCCCTCACAAAGAAACCCCGGCAAAAGCCGGGGTTTCTTGTCACTCAACGCCAGAACATCAGAGCTTGTAGGTCAGCCCCAGGCCAACCACGGTGGCGTGGCCGTTGTACTTGCCATTGAGGCTGGTATAGCGGCTTTGCGGCGGGGTCGGGTTGATTGGCAGGTGGGTGGTGGAGTCCTTGATGCTTACCCAGGTGAACGAGCCATCCAGCGACAGCTTTTCGGTCATCTGCCAGCTCACCCCCAACGAATACAGGTTGCGGTTGTTGTCGGGCAGACGTGGAGTGCGGTCGATGTTGTTGGTTGGCGACTCATCGTAGGCGACACCACCACGCAAGGTAAAGGCATCGTTCAATTGGAATTCCGCCCCCAGTGAATAGAACATGGTGTCCTTCCAGTGGAAGTTTTCCTGGCTGGCCGGCTGGAACGGGTTACCGAACTCGATATGCACATTCTGCAGGCTGCTCCAGCCGGTGCGCTGGGCATCGGCGTACAGCTTGACGCGCTCACCCACGCCGACCATCACGCTCAGGGTGTCCAGGGTCGGGGTTACCAGACGTGCACTGCCGGTGGTGTTGACAAAGCCCTTGCCCAGCACCATCAGTTGCTGGCGTTGCGCCGCATTCAGCGGTGCGCCAGGATTCTGTGCCATTGCGACAAAGCCCGGCTGCATGGCCTGGAAGGCGGCCGGGGTGGTGAACACGGCTTCACCCTTGAAGTCGTGCTTGAGCTCGGAACGGTGCGAATAACCAATGGCGAACTTATCATTCGGGCGGAACTGCAAGCCCGCCACCCAGCCAAAAGCGTTATTGCCCGCTTCAACCGTGACATTGCCGTCCGGGGTGGCGGCCAGCGCCGGATTCTTGAGGCCGGCGGCCAGCATCACGCCCAGCGGGATGTCCTTGCCCAAGGTGACTTGCGAGCGCTCAAACACCAGCCCGAGACCTGCGGAAAATGCCGGAGTCACCTGTACGGCAGCCGACAGGGTGAGGTCGGCCATTTTCAGGCTGGTTTCGGTGGCGTTGTAGCGCCCCACCCAGCCGTTTTCATATTCGGTCCCCGAGCCAAACGGCGCGGTGATGCTGGCGCCCAGGGTCAGGCCTTCCAGTGCGCCCTGCATCGGCACGATGACCCCCAGCGAGGGTACCGGCTTGGGGCTGCCGGGGTCGCCGCCATTGCCGCCGCTGATAGCCGTGCCAAGCGCAGTTGCGCCGCCACCGGTGAACTCGGCCTTGAGGTCAATCACACCGACACTGCCCTGAATCACCACGCCATCGGCATTGACCATGGCCGCCGGATTGGCCGCCACCACCGAGGTATCGTTGCTGGCGACTGCGGTGCCGGAATAGGCACGACCACCGACTTTGGCGCTGGTTTCGCGCACCTGGAAACCCGAGGCGGCGGCGCTGCCCACCGCCAGTACACCGCAAACGGCAATGGCCAGTGCAGACCAGCGGGCATGTTGGGAACAATGCTGCATAAGATTCTCCTTGAAGAAGTTTTTTGGCATAAGGCTGGGCGCTGCCGCCCGAAACTGCTGATGCATGGGCTTGTCCGGCCTGCACCACAGGCATTTACTATAAACGCTATAACCTGAAGCTAACATCTGGCAGTGCAGGCTTATGAAAACCCTGTCACACGCCTCCATCCCGCCCTGACAGCCAAGCGCCGTGTTCATCGCCATCCCGCCACGCAAGCGTCATCAAGAAGCCCATTGGGTCACACCGCTTCTGGTATTGCTGATGTGCGGCAGTTTTGTCTGGACACAAAGCCTGTCCAACAAAGCACAACTGGAATGGCTGCTGGACTGGGGCACGGTGGGTCTGCCGCTGGGAACGGGACAGGGTTGGCCATCCCCGGGGCAGTGGCTGAAGCTCTTTACCGCGCTGTTTCTGCATAGCGACTGGGCACATCTGATTGGCAACCTGGTGTTTTTGATGATTTTCGGCCTGCCTGCCGAGCGCATGATGGGTGCCTGGCGCTTCCTCTGGCTGTTTCTGCTGGGGGGCGCGGCTGCCAACCTGGCCGCAGGCCTGTCATTGGGACAGGGCAATGTCCTGATTGGTGCCAGTGGCGCGGTATCGGCCACACTGGGGGCATGGCTGATGCTGTTTCCCCGCGCGAGGCTGGGTGTCGTGGTGCCGCTGGGCCTGTTTCTGGAATTCATCCGCGCCCCGGCCATCATACTGATTGGCCTGTGGGCGCTGTTGCAGGCCATCTTTGCCTATATCGGCCCCAGCTACGGCCAGGTGGCCTGGCTTGCGCATCTGGCCGGTTTTGCCTTTGGCGGCATCTATGCGCTGCTCTCGCGCAATGCCATCGCGCAAAGAATGCGCAGACGCGCCGGCTATTGAGCCGGCTTTGGCCAGTCATCGGCAGTCAAAACCGGCAACCCATGGGCAGCGCGCGCCATATCGCACTGGCGGCTGGGCGCGCCAAACTCCCAGGAAGCAGGCAGCGCCTCACAGGCACTGGGACGCTGCGGATGGATGCTGCAACGCGAATAGCGGCCAATTTCGGCATCCAGCGCAATGCAGCGCGGGGTATTGCTGCAAGTGCCGCGCATCGCACGCTCGTGCAGGCGCAATGATTCGGTCAGCTCCAGCGGCACGCGCCCGCCCAGCTCCGGCTCGGTTTCCGACCAGTGCATGCCGACGCGGAAATGCGCGCAGCAGGCGCCACAGCTCAGGCAAGGATGGGTAAACGTGAATGGCGTTGTCATGCGCGCATTGTGCGAATCGGGCAGAACAACGCAAGGGTTGCGACAATAGCTGCATGAATATGCAAGATTCCGGCTTCACCAATATCGCCGACACCCTGCGCCAGCGCGCACAGCAAAACCCCGAAAGCATCGCCATGCGCTGCCCCGGCAAGAAAGGCGACTATCCGGTTGCCCTGACCACGGGCGAACTCGATAGCCGCAGTACCGACATCGCCGCCGGCCTGCACCGGCTGGGGCTCCGCCGCGGCATGCGCTGCGTAGTGATGGTGCGCCCCACGCCGGAGTTCTTCCTGGCGATGTTTGCCCTGTTCCGCCTGGGCGCAGTGCCGGTGCTGGTGGACCCGGGCATCGACAAGCGCGCACTCCGGCAATGCCTGGCAGAAGCCCAGCCCGATGCTTTCATCGGCATCCCGCTGGCGATGTTCGCACGCATCGTGCTGGGCTGGGCGCGCGGGGTGAAATATCGCATCACCACCGGCCGCAGCGCCTGGTTTGCCGACACCACGCTGGCCGCCATCGAACGCGACGGCAAAACCAATCCGGTGGATTTTGGTACAACCTGCGCCGATGACATCGCCGCCATCTTGTTCACCAGCGGCTCTACCGGCGTGCCCAAGGGCGTGGTGTACCGTCACCGGCATTTTCTGGCGCAAATCGACATGCTGCGCCAGGCCTTTGGCATCGAGCCGGGCGGCGTTGATCTGCCCACCTTCCCGCCCTTTGCCCTGTTTGCCCCGGCGCTCGGCCTGACTTCCATCATCCCGGACATGGACCCGACCCGGCCTGCCCAGGCCAACCCGCGCAAGCTGCATGCGGCCATCCGCCGCTTTGGCGTGACCCAGATGTTCGGCTCACCTGCCTTGATGCGGGTACTGGCCGAACATGGCGAACCCCTGCCCGGCGTGATGCGTGCCACCAGCGCCGGCGCCCCGGTGCCGCCGGATGTGGTGGCCAAACTGTTGCAACTGATGCCCGAAGGCGGGCAGCTCTGGACGCCCTATGGCGCCACCGAATGCCTGCCGGTAGCGGTGATTGAAGGCCGCGAGCTCATCACCCTGCGCGAGCGCACCGAAGCGGGCGCGGGCACCTGTATTGGCCGCCCGGTGCCGGGCAACCATGTACGCATCATCGCCATCAGTGATGAAGCTATCCCCGACTGGCGCGATGTACAAGAAGTCCCACAGGGCGTGGTAGGGGAAATCACCGTGGCAGGGCCGGTCGCCACCGATGCCTATTTCAACCGCGATGCACAAACCCGGCTGGCCAAAATCCGGGAAACCCTGACCGATGGCACAAGCCGCATCGTGCACCGCATGGGCGATTTGGGGTATTTCGATAGCGAAGGCCGCCTCTGGTTTTGCGGACGCAAATCGCAGCGCGTGGTACTCGCCGCAGGCGGCACGCTATGCACCGAACAGATTGAGCCGGTATTCAACAGCCACCCGGACGTTGCCCGCACCGCCTTGGTCGCCGTGCCCGCCCAAGCGCAACCGGGCAGGCTGGAGCTGAGCCAGGGCGATACCGGGCAACTGCGCCAACAGGCCGATACACCTGCCGGCCATGCCGCCTGCCTGTGCGTGGAACTGCGTGCAGATGTCAGCGCCGAGCAATGGCCCCGCATCCGCGAAGAACTGCAAAAAATCGCTGAAGGCCATGTCCATACCGCCCACATCAGCCATTTCCTGCACCACCCCGGCAGCTTCCCGGTGGACATCCGCCACAACGCCAAGATTGGCCGGGAAAAACTCGGCCAGTGGGCACAAGGACAACTCTCATCCCGCAGGCATAACGGCAGCACCACTTGAATATCTAGCTGAAAGCACTCCCACGCCCCGCTACAAGATAAACATGCCTAAAATTTCGATATGGAAAACTTCAACCGCGTGCGCGATTACCTGACCGGCCTTCAGGATCGCATCTGTGCCGCCATTGAGCAGGCCGACGGCAAGGCAAAGTTTCATCAGGATGTCTGGACGCGCGAGCCCAACGGGCTGTTGCTGGGCGGTGGCGGGCGTACCCGGGTACTGCGCGATGGCGCGGTGTTCGAGCAGGCCGGGATTGGTTTCTCCGATGTTTCCGGTACCGCGCTGCCGCCTTCGGCCACCGCCGCCCGCCCGGAACTGGTCGGCGCTGCCTGGCGCGCGGTCGGGGTTTCACTGGTATTCCACCCGCTAAACCCCTACCTGCCCACCACCCATGCCAATGTGCGCCATTTTTGTGCCGAAAAAGACGGCGAAGTGGTCACGGCATGGTTTGGCGGTGGCTTCGACCTGACTCCGTTCTATCCGTTTGACGAAGACATCCGGCACTGGCACCAGACCGCACGTGATTTGTGTGAAGCCTTCGGCGGCCAGGCGCGCTATCAGGCGCACAAAAAGTGGTGTGATGAGTATTTCTTCCTCAAGCACCGTGGTGAAACGCGCGGCGTAGGCGGGCTGTTCTTTGACGATTTGGACGAAGACTTCGAGCGCGATTTTGCCTATCTGCGCGCGGTCGGCGATGGCTTTCTGGATGCTTACTTGCCCATCGTCGAACGCCGCAAGGACACCCCCTATGGCGAGCGCGAACGGCAGTTCCAGCTGTACCGCCGTGGCCGCTATGTCGAGTTCAATCTGGTGTTCGACCGCGGCACGCATTTTGGCCTGCAATCCGGTGGCCGCACCGAGTCCATCCTGATGAGCATGCCGCCGCTGGCGCGCTGGGAATACGGCTATCAGCCTGAAGCCGATAGTGCCGAAGCCCGGCTCCAGCACTATCTGAAGCCGCAAGACTGGCTCCAACGCTGAGCTGCTGTTTCCCCCGGATATTGGCGCGAGCACTTGCGCCAATATCCGGGCGCTGCTGCAGTCTTGCTTACTTGATGCGTTTGACTTTGGCTTGCACGGCGTTATTGCCCACCCGCAGCCACCAGGCGCCGAGTGCGCCGGGGCGGATGCGCACTTCCGGGTTTTGCGCGCGCACGCCGTACAGGGTGGCATCGTCGGTTTGCTGCCAGACTTGACCGTTTTCCAGGGTGTATTCGCGGTTGCGGGCAAAGCCGCGAAACTCGCCTTGCAAGCGGCTGACGATAGGCTCGCTGGAGCCAAAATCAAAAAAGCCGCGGTTTTTGCGCACCACTTCTTGTCGGCCTTGTTCACGCGCCGCTTCCAGTGCCGCCTGATCTGGCGCATTGCCCTGCAGCCAGGCATTGAGGTGGGCAAGTTCTGCTGCGCTCAACTTGTCCAGACCGGCGGCCTTGAATGCCTCGGCGCTCATGCGTTTTTCAATCGGCTCAAACTGCTGCGCTTGCAGGGGCATGACAAACAACATGGCGGCGATGAAAAAACAATGGCGGATTGGCTTCATGGGGCTTCCAATTGCGTGAGTTGCCGCTAGTGTAGTCGCAAGTGAAAGCCAAACAGGCGCTGCCATGTCCCTGATGCTTGATGAAGTACTTGCCCTGCCTGCCGCATCGGTTTTGAGTGATGCCGACCGGCAACGTCTTCAAACTCATCTGCCCGCGCTACCGCAAGGCACGGACTGGCCGTGCCTTGCGGACACGCTGGCGCTTCTGGCAACGTTGGGCGCCGATGCGCGGATGCTGGCTGCGGCGATTGTGGATGCCGCAGGGCTGGCGCCGGAGGCTCTGAAAACCTTGCCGCTGGAGACGGGAGAAGCTGCGCTGCTGGAAGGGCTGGCCGCCGAGCAGCAAGTCCGCGCCCTGCATGCCGAGCAGCGCCAGGGCAGCGACCCGGAGGGGCTGCGCCGGCTGTTGCTGGCGATGAGCCAGGATCTGCGCGTGGTGCCGATTCTGCTGGCGCGGCATCTGGCCAGGCTGCGTCATGCCGTGGTTGAAAGCGGCGAAGAAGCCAGCGCCCTGGCGCGGCTGACCCGCGATATCCACGCGCCGCTGGCAAACCGGCTGGGCATCTGGCAGTTGAAATGGGAGCTGGAAGACCTGGCCTTCCGCGTGCTGGAGCCGGATGCCTATCGCCGCATCGCCCGGCTGCTGGATGACAAGCGTCGTGACCGCGAAGATTACATTGCCCAGTTCAAGCGCGAGCTGGGCGAGGCAGTGGCGGCTGCCGGCATCCAGGCCGATGTGGCAGGCCGCCCCAAGCATATCTACAGCATCTGGCGAAAGATGCAGAAGAAAAACCTGCCGTTCGAGGGTTTGTACGACCTGCGTGCGGTACGGGTGCTGGTGGATGAAACCGCCGAATGCTACACCGTGCTGGGACTGGTACATGCGCGTTGGCTGCCGGTGCCGGGCGAGTTCGATGACTACATCGCCCGCCCCAAGGCCAATGACTATCGCTCGCTGCATACCTGCGTGGTCGGGCCGGGCGGCAAGGTGGTGGAAGTGCAAATCCGCACCCGCGAAATGCATGCCCATGCCGAACTGGGTGTAGCTGCACACTGGCGCTATAAAGAAGGCGGCGCAGGCGATGCGGCGCTGGAGCGCAAAGTCGCGTGGATGCGCAAACTGCTTGATGCCAGCAGTGAAGAAGGCGGCGCTGACCTGCAAGCCGGGCTTGACCATGAACTGGTCGAAGACCGCATCTATGCGCTCTCGCCCAAGGGTGAAGTCATCGACCTGCCACAGGGCGCCACGCCGCTGGATTTTGCCTATCGCGTGCACACCGAGGTCGGGCATCGCTGCCGGGGGGCGAAAGTCGATGGCCGCATCGTGACCCTGGATTACAAGCTGCGTACTGGCGAGCGCGTGGAAATCATGACCGGCAAAGTCAGCGAACCACGGCGTGACTGGCTGCTGCCCGGCAACCGCTTTCTGGCGAGCGCACGCTCACGCGACAAAGTGCGCGCCTGGTTCCACAAACTCGACCGCGAACGCAACCAGCAGGCCGGGCGCGAGATTCTGGAGCGCGAATTAAAGCGCCTGGGACAGGCCGATGCGGTGCTGGATGGCATCTTGCCGCGCTTTCACGCCAGCTCGATAGAGGCATTGTGGATACAGTTGGCGCTGGGCGAAACCAGCCCACATCAGGTCGTTCGCGCACTGGGCGAGGCGCGCAAGGCCATGCAAGCGGCGGCGCCCGAGCCAGCGCAGGCTGCCGTCATCACGCACAAAACGGCAGATGATGGGGCTGCCCGCCCCGGTGTGTCAGTCGCCGGAGTGGATAACCTGCTGGTACATATCGCCCGCTGCTGCCAGCCGGTGCCGGGCGAGCCGGTAGCCGGTTACCTCAGCAAGCGCCGCGGGCTTGCCATGCATCGCGCCAATTGCCCGGCATTGCAGCGCATGGTCGCCGCCGACCCGGCGCGCTGGATGCCGGTCAGCTGGGAGGATGCCGGTAACCGGCAGCGCGTGGAAATCACCATGACCGCCATCGACCGGCGCTACCTGCTGCGCGATGTCAGCAATCTCATCGCGCAGGAAAACCTGCATGTGGGCAATATCCACGGCAACAGTAATACGCGCGATGGCCGCACCCGGCTGACCATCCAGGTACAGGTGCGTGATTTTGACCAGCTCTCGCAACTCATCGGCAAACTCGCCGCCCTGCCCGGCGTCGAGGATGTGCGCCGTAACTGACTGATTTCAATGAAAATGCAATCAATCCCGTGCGCGATGCTTGTCCATCAACCGCTTCACCCTACTTTCTGCTGTAGCGCAGCAACGCGCTTGCCGGTATCGTGCGCAAATGCCCAGACACACTGATTCATCCCTGCTGCGTACAGGCCGCTATCTGTGGCGCGTGCCATTCCTGCTTTGGCATGTGTGCATCAACCTGCCCATCGTGCTGGCGGTTATCACCCTGCCTGTGCGGCATATCAAGATTCGCGGCATGCGTCTGGAATATCGCGCCATCAACTGGTGGTCACGCTGGCTGATGCGGGTATTTGGCATCCGCGTGCGCAGCGTGGGCGCGCCGCTGCCCGGCGCCACCCTGTTTGTCGCCAATCATGTCAGCTGGGTGGACATCGTGGTACTGCACAGCCAGCGGATGATGGGCTTTGTCGCCAAGCGCGAAATCGCCAGCTGGCCGCTGGTCGGCTGGATGGCCTCCAAGGCAGAAACCATTTTTCACCAGCGTGGCAGCCAGGAATCCCTGGGCGATGTCCTAGCATTGATGAGCGAGCGGCTCAAGACCGGCTATTCGGTTGGCGCCTTCCCGGAAGGCGGCACCCGCAATGGCCGCGAGCTGGGGCCATTCCATGCCCGCATCTTCACCGCAGCGGTAGAGGCCGCCGTGCCGGTACAGCCAGTGGCGTTACGTTATGGCCGTGATGGCACGGCGCAAACCCGGGTCGCCTTCGCCCCGCGCGAGAATTTCATGCAGAACTTCCTGCGGCTTTTGGGCAACCCGATGATTGATGCCGATGTGATTTTTCTCGACCCCATCCTGCCCGGCAGCACCGAGGCCGAAGGCCGTCGCCGCATCGCCGAAACCGCACGCGCACGCATCGCTGCCGTCCTGCCTACCTCGTGAGTCTTGCATCCAGCCCATTCCTGCCCGCCCGCGGCCTGCGCAATGGTCATATGCAGTCGGTACTGGCTTCCAGTCCGGCACGTGCCCGCCATGCGGCACGCAAGCTGGCCGAAGCCGCTGCCAGCCATCAAACCCTGACCCTGGATGGCGGTGAAGGTATCCGCCTGCAAGGGGTTTTGAGCGCGCCGCAAAACCATCCGTCCAACGCACTGGTGCTGCTATTGCATGGCTGGGAGGGCAGTGCCGAATCCAGCTATATCCGCGCCGCCGCGGCCCGCCTGCTGCAAGAGGGCCACCGGGTTTTCCGGCTCAATTTCCGCGACCACGGCGATACCCATCATCTCAACGAGGAGATTTTCCATTCCGGCCGGATTGCCGAGGTCGTGGCCGCTACAAGCGACTTGCTCACACGCCTTGAGGTGCAGCGCCTGGCGGTGGCTGGCTGGTCGCTGGGCGGCAATTTCGCCCTGCGCCTTGGCCTTGCCGCCCGGGCTGCACGTCTGCCACTGACCGCCATTGCCGCCATCTGCCCGGCGATTGACCCGGCGCGCACCATGGAGGCGATGGAAGCCGGGCTGCCACTTTATCTGCGCTATTTCGAACATAAATGGCGGCGCTCGCTGGCGAAAAAACGTGAGCTGTTCCCCGAGCGCCATGATTTTGACGATACGGTCTTGAAGCTGCGGATGCGTCCGCTGACCCGTTATTTTGCCGAGCGCCATACCGATTACGGCTCGCTGGAAAATTACTTCGATGCCTACAACATCGCCGGTGAACGATTGGCCGCCCTGTCCGTCAACGCCGACATCCTGATGGCCGCCGATGATCCCATCGTGCCGGTAGCAGACTTTCACGCCATCGCCCGCTTGCCCAACCTCAGGGTTGAACTGGCCGAATATGGCGGCCATTGCGGCTTTTTGCTGGACTGGCAAATGAATGGCTATGCCGAGCACTGGCTGGCCGTACGTTTTGCCACGCTGCTGCAAAACCCGCCTCCGTCCTGATTGCGCTACCCTGCGGGCATCCCTTTGCAACCACACAGGAAATCTCAGATGCAAATCCACAGCAACAGCTTTGCCCACGGCCAGCCCATCCCCGCCGAGTTTGCACTCGGCGCACCTGACGGCTTTGGCGGCAACCGCAGCCCGCATTTGACCTGGACGGATGTGCCCGAGGGCGCGCGCTCATTCGCCCTGCTGTGCATCGATACCGATGCGCCCACCGATGCGGCATTGGTCGCCAGCGGCCAGGACATCCCGGTGGCGCATCCGCGTGGCGATTTCGTGCACTGGGTGGTGATTGACCTCCCGGCCGATGCCCGTGAAGTCCCCGCCGGCGCCTCATCCGATGGCGTCAACAAGGGCGGCAAAGCCGCTGCCCCGCTTCTTGGCAGCGCCCGCCAGGGGCTGAACGACTACACCGGCTGGTTTGCCGAGGACGAAGGCGGCATGCGCGGCGATTATTTCGGCTATGACGGCCCCTACCCGCCGCCGCAAGACCTGCGCACCCACCGTTATTTCTTCCGCCTGTTTGCGCTGGATGTGGAAAAACTCGACCTGCCCGAGCGCTTTACCGCCGCCGAAGTTTTCAACGCCATGCACGGGCATGTACTGGCCGAAGCCAGCACATGGGGTAGTTATTCACTGCATCCGTAACGGACGAAGACTCACCAATGAAAAGGGCAGCCATCAGGTTGCCCTGATTGGATAGAAATATCACTTGCCCAAACGCACACGAGCGGGCAAATCCGTCACTGCCTCGAACTCGAAACGTTTGCCTTCCTGATAGCGCAACAGCAGCCCGAGTGCTTCCAGCCCCAAGAGGTCGGCGCGCGCAGTGGCATACGTCACGCCTTGCCGTTTCTGATGTGCAGCAATGCTGATGCGGCTATCGGGCTTGGCCAGTAGTTGCATCAGAATTTCACGCTGGCGGTGGTTTAACTTGCTACCCAGCCCATCGCCGGGCTTGAGCACGGCTTCGATCTGCCGCAGCTCGGCAGTCTTTCTGCCAATGTATGCTTCCAACTGCGAGATGGCCGTCATGATGACCCGTAATTGATGCGCCACAAAATAGCTGGCATCGCCCTCATCACTCTCGCTGTACAGATAGGCCTGTAGATAAGCACCTGGCGAGCGCTTGAGCACGGTGGAAATGGAAAAGTATTCACTCAACCAATAGCCGGATTTAAGCATCGACCAATAGAACAGCGCCCGCGCAGTACGGCCATTGCCATCGCAAAACGGGTGGTCATAGCCGACCATGAAATGCAGCACGATGGCACGCACTACCGGATGCAGAAACGGTCCATTGGCACCACTGCCATTGGCAAAATCGCAGAGCGTCTGGATACGCTCGGGCAACTCGCTGGCAGGGGGAGGGGTATGCAGGATGCGGCTGGGGTCGCTACGGTCATAAACCACGATGTCATCTTCCGCCCGCCGGAAACGCCTGCTTTCTTGCGGGTCATCTATCGCCTCCACCGTCATGCGCCGATGAATCTCCAGCAGCATTTCCGGCGTCAATTCTCGCGCTTTCCAATCCGCCAATAGCTGCATGATGGCAAAATTGTTGTAAATCATCTGCTCACTTCGGTCGCGCGGCGCACGGCCACTATCCAGCATTTCCTTGGCCACCCGACGGGTGGTGGAGGCGCCTTCAAGTTGTGATGAAGTCATGGCCTCTTCCACCAGCGAACGGTGCAGATACTTGGCTTTCAGGCTATCGGCATCCAGCGCTTCCGTTCCCAGAATGCGCCCGGCCGCCTGCCGGTCAAGCAAATGCAGATTGTGCAACATGCTGTCGGTGATGGAGACTTTGAAGCGCGTGCCGGACTTTTCCCTGAACGGCAGTACGATAGCGCGCGCCTGCCGTGCCAGCTTGATGCCCAGCCACCATGCTTCATGGCTCAAGCCTGACGGCGGTGTACGGTGCCGCAGCCTATCCCAATGGATATAGTCGCCATCCAGTTCCGGCCCGATGACCTGCCGCTGCCGAAGCACGCCCTCAATACTTGCCTTGTCGGCCATCAACTTCAGTATTGCAGGCGCTTTGACCGGTAATTTCATGCCCGATACTCTCAACTATCAACAACTATCAATTTATATCAAAATTGATAGTTTCCTCCAAAATCCCGGCTATCTATTCCATAAAAATCAATGGCTTAAAAAGGAAACTCAAGAAAAACCTATCAATTTTGATAGGTTTTGATAGTTGATTGATAGATGCCAAAGCCCGCCAACAACAAAGGCAGCCATCGGGCTGCCCTTGTTGTTTGGCTCACGACAGGTGGAGCAGGGCTCACGCGGCTGGTGCGATTATGCAAGCCGCGCGCAGCAAACACGTATCAACATTTTTGACTCTTCTCAGCCTGCCAGCCCGAGAGTGCGACCCCTGTCAGAATAACCGGAAGCAGAGGATAAAAAGCCAACCCCACAAAATGCCAAAGCGCGAGACAGCTTGTACCGAGCAGAGCAGCACCCAGCAAGAACCCTGGACGGTATCTTTTCAAGCGTATCACGGGCAGAGCCAAGCGGCATCTTTCAATGTGCTCACGCTCCGCACGCTGCTGTATGCGCAAGGCTTCCATCACTGCTTCTTGCTGCTTTACCTCAAGTTTCATTATGCAGCCCTCGGGTTAAAGCCATTGTCGGCTGCGTCGCAAGATAGCAGATGCCGGGGGTTTGCATTTTTGCAAACCCCACTACTTCATCCACTCTGCGCATGGAATCTGAGGCAGCCTTCCACTCCGGCTTTACTGATACAACGGATACGGCTTGTCGCTGTCGATATTCCACACCTTGTTGGCGCGCGCCACGTCCGCGGGTTTGAGCTTGCCTTCTTCGGCCAGGGCGTACACCGCTGCCTGGGCGATGTGGAAGCGGTCAACCTCAAAGTGGCGGCGCAGGTTGGCGCGGGTATCGGAGCGGCCAAAGCCGTCGGTACCCAGCACCACATAGCGCATCGGCACGAATTCGCGAATTTGGTTGGCGAAGGTGCGGATATAGTCGGTGGCGGCAATCGCCGGGCCCTGGCGGCCTTGTAGCAGCTGGGTGACATACGGCAGCTGCTTGTGCTTGGCTTCAGGATTGAGGCGGTTGAAGCGAGTCGCCGCCTCACCATCGCGCGCCAGTTCGTTGAAGCTCGGGCAGCTCCAGATGTCGGCCTTGATGCCGAACTCCGCTTCCAACAAATCAGCGGCGGCAATCGCCTCGCGCAGGATGGTGCCGCTGCCCATCAGTTGCACGCGCAGCTCGTCTTTCTTGGCTTTGCCTGCGTCCCGCAGCAGATACATGCCCTTGATGATGCCCTCGGCGCTGCCCTCGGGCATGTCCGGGTGCGGGTAGTTTTCGTTCATCAGGGTCAGATACCAGTACTCGTCCTGCTGCTCGGTCAGCATGCGCTGCATGCCGTGTTGCAGCAGGGTGACCACTTCGTAATGGAAGCTCGGGTCGTAGCTGCGGCAATTGGGGATGAAGCTGGTCTGGATATGGCTCTGGCCGTCCTCGTGTTGCAGCCCCTCGCCATTGAGCGTGGTACGGCCTGCGGTGCCGCCCAGAAGAAAACCGCGCGCGCGCATGTCGGCGGCCTGCCAGGCCGAGTCGCCAATGCGCTGGAAGCCGAACATCGAGTAATAGATGTAGAACGGCAGCATTTGCAAATTGTTGGTGCTGTAGCTGGTGGCCTGCGCCATCCAGCTGGCAAAGGCGCCGGCCTCGCTGATGCCTTCTTCCAGCACCTGACCTGCGGCATCCTCGCGGTAGAACATCAGCTGGTCGGCGTCCACCGGCTTGTATTTCTGGCCTTGCGGGGCATAGATGCCGAGCTGGCGGAACAGCCCTTCCATGCCGAAAGTGCGTGCCTCGTCAGCCACAATCGGTACGCAGCGCGGGCCGACCTGCTTGTCGCGCAGGATGATGGACAGCGCCTGCACAAAGGCCATGGTGGTGCTGATTTCGCGCTCGCCGGTGCTCTTGGTCAGGCGCTCGAAAGCTTCCAGCTTGGGTACCGGCAGCGATTCGTCGGATTTTTGCCTGCGCTGCGGCAGGAAGCCGCCCAGCGCCTTGCGGCGCGCCAGCATGTATTCGACTTCCGGCGAATCCTTGCCCGGATGCAGGAACGGAATCTGGCCGCTTTCCAGTTGCTCGTCGCTGATATTGATATTGAAGCGGTCGCGGAAGGCGCGCACTTCGTCACCATCGAGCTTCTTGGTCTGGTGGGTGGGGTTGAGCGCCTCACCGGCATCACCCATGCCATAGCCCTTGACGGTCTTGGCCAGGATGACGGTCGGCATGCCTTTTTGCTTCATCGCCGCGTCATAGGCGGCATACACCTTGTGCGGGTCGTGACCGCCACGGTTGAGACGCCAGATGTCGGCATCGGAGAGGCTGGACACCAGCGCCGCGGTTTCCGGGTATTTGCCGAAGAAATGCTCGCGCGTGTAGGCGCCACCAAAAGCCTTGCAGTTCTGGTATTCGCCATCAACCGTTTCCATCATCAGGCGGCGCAGTACGCCATCCTTGTCGCGCGCCAGCAGCGGATCCCAGAGACTGCCCCAGACCAGCTTGATGACATTCCAGCCCGCGCCACGGAACTGGCCTTCCAGCTCCTGGATAATCTTGCCATTGCCGCGCACCGGGCCGTCCAGGCGTTGCAGATTGCAGTTGATGACAAATACCAGGTTGTCCAGCCCTTCGCGCCCGGCCACGGAAATCGCACCCAAGCTTTCCGGTTCGTCGGTTTCGCCATCGCCCAGGAAACACCACACTTTGCGGTCGGATTTGGGCATCAGCCCGCGCGCTTCCAGATATTTCCAGGCGCGCGCCTGATAGATTGCGGCAATCGGCCCCAACCCCATCGATACCGTCGGCAACTGCCAGAAATCCGGCATCAGCCACGGGTGCGGATAGCTGGAAATGCCCTTGCCATCGACCTCCATGCGGAAGTGGTCGAGCTGCTCTTCGCTGAGCCGCCCTTCGAGGAAGGCGCGGGCATAGATGCCCGGTGAGCTGTGCCCCTGCACGCCAATCAAATCACCCGGATGGTCGGCACTGGGGGCGCGCCAGAAATGGTTGAAGCCCACGTCATACAGGGTCGCCGAGCTGGCAAAGCTGGCGATATGGCCGCCCAAATCCCCCGGCTTGCGGTTGGCGCGTACCACCATCGCCATCGCATTCCAGCGAATCATCGAACGGATGCGCCATTCCATGTCGGCATCGCCGGGCATTTGCGGCTGCAAATGTGCCGGGATGGTATTGATGTATTCGGTGGTCGGCGAGAACGGCAGCTGCGCCCCGGCACGGCGGCTGACCTCCACCATGCTCTGCAACAGATGATGCGCACGCTCGGGGCCATGCACATTCAACACCGCCTGAATGGACTCAATCCACTCGCGGGTTTCGGTCGGGTCAGGGTCGTTTTGCAGCAATTCGTTCAGCCAGTGCATGGACAGTCCGCCGTTAATTCCAGTGAAAGTCGGCAGTCTAGCCCGGATGCTGAACAAGGTCACGGAATTCTGCCGCATGCGGCAAAAATTGTTTTCAATCCAAAGCGCCTGCCCGCTGGCGGGGTAGAAACCACTTCGCACACCGGCCTTGGACGCAATGTGTATTTCAGCATCACCAAGCAGTTCTGAGGTACAAAAAGCACAACGCCTGCGTTGCGGCGCAGGCGTTGTGGTTGTCTCCCGACCGTTTGCTCAAAGGATATAGCGCGACAAGTCCGGGTCTTGGATCAGGCCTCCGAGGCGCTCGTCCACATAGGCGCGGTCGATGGTGATGGCGCCGCCCTTGTCCGGCGCATCAAAGCTCAGGCTCTCCAGCAGGCGCTCCAGCACGGTGTGCAAGCGGCGAGCACCAATGTTTTCCTGACGCTCGTTGACAGCAGCGGAAATCTCCGCAAGCCGCTCGATGGCCTCATCGGCAAAGCTGAGCTTCACCCCTTCGGTGCCCATCAGCTCTACATACTGGCGGGTCAGCGCCGCCTTCGGCTCGGTCAGGATGCGCACGAAGTCATCCTTGGTGAGCGCATTCAATTCCACCCGGATCGGGAAGCGCCCCTGCATTTCCGGAATCAGATCCGAGGGCTTGGCAAGATGGAAGGCACCGGAGGCAATGAACAGGATATGGTCGGTCTTGACCGGGCCGTACTTGGTGCTGACGGTGGAGCCTTCCACCAACGGCAGCAGGTCGCGCTGCACACCTTCGCGGCTTACATCGGCACCTATGCCTTCACTGCGCTTGGCGACCTTGTCGATTTCGTCGATGAACACGATGCCGTGCTGCTCGCAGGCCTCGATCGCCGCTTCACGCACTTCGTCCTCGTTGACCAGCTTGGCGGCTTCTTCTTCAATCAGCAGCGTACGCGCCGCCTTGATGCTGAGCTTCTTGCTCTGGCTCTTGCTGCCGGCGAGGTTGGAGAACATCTGCCGCAGTTGCTGGCCCATTTCCTCCATGCCGGGCGGCGCCATGATGTCCACGCCGACATTCACTGCCAGGTCGATTTCAATCTCGCGCTCGTCCAGCTCCCCGGCGCGCAGGCGCTGGCGGAATTTGCGGCGGGTTTCGTTTTCTTCTGCCGAAGGCTCGTTTTTCACCGCCTCGCCGATGTCGATGGCAAATGGCGTGCTGCTGGCCTGACGGCGCGGCAGCAGCGCATCGAGGATGCGGTCTTCGGCGTTTTCCTCGGCCTGGGTGCGCACCCGTTGCTTGGCCTGCTCGCGGTACAGCTTGACCGCGGTATCGGCCAAATCGCGGATGATTTGCTCCACGTCCTTGCCGACATAGCCCACTTCGGTAAAGCGGGTGGCTTCCACTTTCACAAACGGCGCATTGGCAAGCGTGGCCAGACGCCGGGCGATTTCGGTCTTGCCAACGCCGGTGGGGCCAATCATCAGGATGTTTTTCGGCATCACCTCGCGGCGCATGTCGGCATCGAGCTGCATACGCCGCCAGCGGTTGCGCAGAGCGATGGCGACTGCACGCTTGGCATCGTGCTGGCCGATGATGTGGCGGTCGAGTTCGGCGACGATTTCGCGCGGGGTCATCGACGCGGAGCTGTTGTCAATCTTGTGCATGGTCATTGCTTCAAAGTTCTTCAACCACGATGTTGTGGTTGGTGTAGATGCAGACATCCCCGGCAATTCCCAGGGCTTCGGTGGCGATTTCGCGCGCCGAAAGCTGGGTGTGCTTGAGCAGCCCGCGTGCAGCGGACAGGGCAAACATGCCGCCGGAGCCAATCGCAATCAGGCCATCTTCCGGCTCGATGACATCACCCGTGCCGCTGATAATCAGCGAAGTATCGCGGTCGGCCACCGCCAGCAGCGCTTCGAGCTTGCCGAAGCGGCGCTCGGTACGCCAGTCCTTGGCCATTTCCACCGCCGCGCGGGTCAGCTGGCCGTGCTTTTGCAGCTTGGCCTCGAACAGCTCGAACAGGGTGAAGGCATCGGCCGCGGCCCCGGCAAAGCCAGCCAGCACTCGCCCGCCTTCGCCCAGACGGCGTATCTTGCGGGCATTGGCCTTCATCACGGTATGGCCGAGCGTGACCTGGCCGTCTCCGGCGATGACCACCTGATCGCCACGGCGCACCGAGACAATGGTGGTGGCATGAAACACATTGGGATTGTCTGCTGGGTTCATGATGACTCCTTGTGAACCCAGGAGATGGGGCAGGCACGAACAAAATCAAGCCGGCTTGTTGACTGGCTTTCAGTCGGCGCTGTCTTGAACCCAAGCTCAAGACAGCGCATCAACACTGCTACAGATGCTCAATGGCGGCAACGCTGCCCAGACGGTCAGCGAGCTTTTTCAGAAGTGCCAGACGGTTGCCGCGCACTGCCGGGTCGTCGGCATTGACCATGACGTTTTCAAAGAAGCCATCCACCACCGGACGCAATGCGGCCATTTTTGCCAGCGCGGCCACATAGTCGCGCGCTTGCAGCAGCGGGTCGGTGGCGGCGATGACTTCATCCAGCGCCGTAGCCAGTGCCTGTTCGGCAGGCTCTTGCAGTAATGCCGCATCGACATTGGCCGCGATACCGCCCTCGGCTTTTTTCAGGATATTGCGCGCGCGCTTGTTGGCTGCGGCCAGCGCCGCGGCTTCCGGCAAGCGGGTGAACTCGGCAATCGCCTTCAGACGGGCATCGAAATCGGTCAGCGAGGCCGGGCGCAGCGCGGCCACGGCATCAAACGGCTGCGCGCCCAAGCCGCGTTCTTCGTAATAGCTGCGCAGGCGCTCAAGGATAAAGTCGTACAGCTCGTCACTGCTGCTCGCCGCAGTCGGCAGCGCAGTGCCTGCCTGTGCCAGCAATGCCGGCAAATCCAGATTCAAGCCGCCTTCAATCAGGGTACGCGCCAGCCCCAGCGCATTGCGGCGCAGCGCGAACGGGTCTTTGTTGCCGGTGGGTTTCAGCCCTGCGGCAAAGCCGCCTGCCAGGGTATCCAGGCGTTCGGCCACCGCCAGTACCTGGCCGAGTTTTGACGGCGCGATACTGTCGCTGGCATTGCGCGGCATCCAGCCTTCATCAATGGCCTGGGCAACTTCCGCGCTTTCACCCATCGCGGCGGCGTAATGGCGACCGGCGATGCCCTGCAATTCCGGAAACTCGCCGACCATGCGCGATTGCAGGTCGGCCTTGGAGAGCATGGCCGCGCGCTGTGCCGCCGCCGCATCCACGCCCAGTTGCGCGGCGATGCTTGCGGCAAGCTGCTCAACACGCTGCACCTTGTCGGCGATGCTGCCGAGCTTGTCCTGATATTTGACGCTGGCAAGCCCCGCGTTCATCGAGGCCAGCCCCTGCTTCAGGTCTTCGTCAAAGAAGAACTTGGCATCGGCAAAGCGCGGGCGAATCACGCGCTCATAGCCCTTGCGCACTTCGGCCTCGTCCTTCGATTCGATATTGCTGGTACCGATGAAGTGCTCGGTGAGGCGGCCTTGCGCATCCAGCACCGGGAAGAACTTCTGGTTGGCCTCCATGGTGGAAATCAGCGCCTCCTGCGGCACGGCCAGGAACTCGCGGCCAAAGGTGCAGGCCACCGCCTGCGGCCATTCGGTGAGGCCATTGACTTCTTCCAGGATGTCGGCGTCGATACGCACCCTGCCACCGGCCTTGGCTGCGGCCGCCTGCGCCCCGTCCACAATGCGCGCGCGGCGCTCATCGGCATCGACCAGCACTTTCGCACTGCGCAGGGTTTCCACATAGGCGCCGGGCGAGGCGATTTCCACTTCAGCCGCATGCATGAAGCGATGACCGCGGCTGTGGCGACCTGCGGCAATGCCCATCACTTCGCCGGGGGCGATGTCCTCGCCCAGCAACATCACCAGCCAGTGCAGCGGGCGGGCAAAGGCGTAGTCGTGTGCGCCCCAGCGCATCGGCTTGGGGATGGGCATGGCAATGATGGCCTCATTGACGATGGCCGCCAGCAAATCACGGGTGGCCGCGCCGGGCTTCACGCTGCGGTAGACGAAACGCTCGCCCTTGGCATCGGTGGTTTTTTCAAGCTGCTGCCAGTCAATCCCGGCCTTGGCGGCAAAGCCTTGCAGCGCCCTGGTGGGCTGCCCGGCATCATCCAACGCAATAGACAGATACGGCCCCAGCACTTCACTGCGCTGCTCCGGCTGCATATCGGCCACGCCCGGCAGCAACACCGCCAGACGGCGCGGTGTGTACAGCGGCTTGGCATCGCCCTTGTCTACGGCGATACCGCGCTTTTCCAGCCCGGCCAGTACGCCGTCAAAAAACGCCTTGGCCAGTCCCGGCAAAGCCTTGACCGGCAATTCTTCGGTACCCAGTTCAATCAACAAGGGTTGCATGTTGCTGCTCATCGGGCGGCCTCCTTGTGCAAACCGGGAAAGCCCAGTTTTTCTCGCTGTGCGTAATAACCTTCAGCCACCGCGCGCGCCAGATTGCGCACCCGCAGGATATAGCGCTGGCGTTCGGTGACCGAAATCGCGCGGCGCGCATCCAGCAGGTTGAAGCTGTGGCTGGCCTTCATCACCTGCTCGTAGGCCGGCAGCGGCAGCCCCGCCTCCACCAGCGCCAGCGCCTCGCGCTCGCAGGCATCAAAGCGATGGAACAGCTCGGCCACGTCGGCATATTCAAAATTGTAGGTGCTCTGCTCCACCTCGTTCTGGTGATAGACATCGCGGTAATGCACCGGCGCGCCGTCCGGGCCATAAGTCCACACCAGGTCAAACACATTATCGACGTTCTGCAGATACATGCACAGCCGCTCAAGGCCGTAGGTGATTTCGCCCAGCACCGGCTTGCATTCCAGCCCGCCCGCCTGCTGGAAATAGGTGAACTGGGTGACTTCCATGCCGTTCAACCACACTTCCCAGCCCAGTCCCCAGGCACCCAGCGTGGGCGATTCCCAGTTGTCCTCGACCAGCCGCAGGTCATGCACTTCAGGGTCAACGCCCAGCGCCTTGAGCGAATCGAAGTACAGCTCGACGATATTGTCCGGCGAGGGCTTCATCACCACCTGAAACTGGTAATAGCGCTGCAGGCGGTTCGGGTTCTCGCCATAGCGACCATCGGTGGGACGGCGCGAGGGCTGCACATAGGCGGCATTCCACGGCTCAGGCCCCAGCGCGCGCAGGAAGGTGGCCGGATGAAAGGTGCCGGCACCGACCTCAAGGTCGAGCGGCTGAATCAGAACACAGCCCTGCGCTGCCCAATAGGCATTGAGGCGCTGGATGAGTTCCTGAAAGGTGATGGAAACGCGGTCGGCAGACATCAATCTGAAATCACGAAAAACAGCCGCAAATTATAGCGGCCAGCCCGTTTGCAGCGGCATTCTGCGACAATTCGCAGTCATCACCGCACTCTTGCATTTACCCCGACTGCCATCATGCCCATCCGTCCGCTTCCGCCGCTTCAAGCCTGGCATTGGCTTACCCAGGCCATCAATCTTGGCATGCGCAACCCGCGTGCAATTTTTGGCGCGGCGCTGCTTTTGGTCGGCAGCCTGTACGCCATGGTGATGGCAGGCGGCGTACTGATTGCGCTGTTTGGCGGTGGCGAAGTCAGCACCCCGACCCTGCTCATCACCCTGCTGATGGTGGTGGCGATTTTCATGATGATGCCGATTCTGGCCGGCGGGCTGATGCATGTGATTGCCGAGGCCGAAGCCGGACGCCCGACCGCCGCACGCGACTTGTACCGGCCATTTGCACTGGGACGCGCCGGCCGGCTGGCCGCACTTGGCGGCCTGCAAATCCTGCTGATGGCCGCTGGCATGCTCATCACCCGGCAACTGGCTGGCGAGGCCTATATGGCCGCCTACAACGAGGCGCTGAACAGCATCATGCAGAATCCGCAACAAGCCCCTACCCAGCTGCCTGCGCCGGCGCACCCGGTATTGATGTTTGTCTGGCAGGTCTGCCTCAACTACTTCACCGCCATCACCATGCTGCTGGGCATCGCGCTGATCGCCCTTTCCAACAGCAGTGTACTGGCCGCCATCAAGTCCGCAGCGCTTGCCGCAGTGCGCAATTTGGCTGCCAATTTTTTGGCCATCACCCTGTTTTTTGTGCTGACGATGCTCAGCGCGGTACTGCTGTCGATGGTGCTCAGCATGGTGATGTTGCTGCTGGGTGCCCTGTTCATGCCGCTGGCACTGCTGGTCACCTTCGTGCTCGGCATGTGCTTTGCCGCCGTGCTGTTGGTCATCGTCTGCGGTGGCGGCTACCTCATCTGGCGCGACACCTTTGCCGCTGCGCCCGAAGCCCCCGCCCCTGCAACGCAAGGCCGTATCGAGCTTTAATCAGGCTGCCAAAGAGGCCGCCATCGCGGCACTCAGTTGCGCACCCGCCAGTACGGCAAGCAGCCATGGCAATGCCATCACCAGCGCGATCAGCAACCAGCCCCACCACGGGGTGCGTTGCGCGGCATTCGGGCGCCACACCACATAGGTATCGGCAATGCGGTCATGCAGGGCGCGGTGCTCGCCTGTGGCTATCAGCAAATGACCAATATTGAGCGTGAGCCAGGACAAGCCGCCCGCCAGATGACGTTTGAATGCACGGCCAAGGCCAAGCGGTGCATGCCCGGCGCGCACTTGCAGACCCACCCAGCGCTTGCCCAAGGTGGCGTGTTTGCGGCCAGACTCCAGCAGTGGCCAGTACAGCAGCCCCAACAGGATGAATATCAGCAGCGGGATGCCCAGCCCTTGCAGCAGGGCGTGGTGGAAGTTTTCAACATGCGCCCGGACAAGCCCATCTGCTGCCCACACATCGCGCATATAGCCCAGAAAATCATCTCCCTGGCGGATGCTCCGCTGCATTTGCCAGCCCATCGCCTCGCCCAGGGCGCGCCAATGCTGCAGCAACCTGGCATCACGCACCACGGGCAGGGCAGCAGAAATCAGTGCGGTAGGCATAGCCAGCAGCAGGGCATCCGCGCACCAGGCGGCCGTGCGCGGCCACAACCCAGCTGTTGCAGGCAACTCAGGCGGAATCGGCGGACGCATGTTTTTCACCCGGCGCCAGCAGAGCGGCGGCGACTATCCCGACCTCATACAGGAGATACATCGGAACCATCAGCAAAATCATGGTCACGCCATCGCCGGGCGTAACCAGCATGGCTATCACGGCGATGGCAATCAGCGCATAGCCACGGATTGAGCGCAGCTGTGCGGGCTTCACCCAGCCCAGCGCAGCCAGAATCACCAGTGCCACCGGCACTTCAAAGCTGAAACCTGCGGCCAGCGAAATGACCGCGACAAAATCCAGATAGCGGGCGATATCGGGCATCATCGCCACCGCTTCTGGCCGGGTCATGGCCAGAAACTTGAACATCATCGGCAGCAGCAAAAAGTAAGCAAAGGCGCAGCCGGCGTAAAACAGCAGCATGGACGAGGCCATCAGCGGCATGGCCAGACGTTTTTCATGCCGGTAAAGACCGGGGGCGATGAACGCCCAGAGCTGGTAAAGCAATACCGGGGCGGCCAGCAGGATGGACAGATACAGAGCCAGCCGCAGCGGCGTGGAAAACGGGGTCAGCGGGTCGATGGCGACCAGTTGGCTACCTGCGGGCAGAGCGGCCACCATCGGCGCGGCCAGCAAGCTGTAGAGTTGGCCACTGAAGGCCGCCAGGCCTGCAAACAGCACCACCACAGTAATAATGACTTTCAAAAGCCGCGCCCGCAGCTCAACCAGATGCGAGAGCCAGCCTGTAGCCTCATTCTGGCTCATCGACGCTCTCCGCCATCAGTACGCTGGCTTTCACCTGCTGCGGCCTTGGCTGCGGTTTCTGCCTCCAATTGACGGGCTTCGGCCTCCATCTGTGCCAAAGCCTTGCGCGTGGCTTCCATATTGCGGCGCATCTCCTCGAGATGCAGCTCTTCTTCAAACTCGCTCTTGAGCTTGTGCCAGTGCGCACGCGCACGGCGCACCCACAGCCCGGCAAACCGCGCCGCACGCGGCAGCCGCTCAGGCCCCAGCACCAGCAGCACAATCACTGCCAGGATGATGAGTTCGGGGAAACTGACTTCAAACATCGCCCAATGCCTGCGCGGTCAGCCATCAGGGCTTGTGCTGATGGCTATCCTCGCGGCTTTGCGCCGTGGCAGATGTGGCTTTGTTGCGCGCATCCTCAAGCGCCTGCGGCTCGTCCTCCGGCTCGCGCATGCCTTTTTTGAATTCGCGCACCCCTTTGCCAAGGTCGCGCATGCCACGGGTCAATCGCGTGGTGCCGAAAACCACCAGCACGATGACCAGCAGAATCAGAAGTTCACGCCAACCGACCATCATTGCCACCCACTAGAAAGCTGAAACGGCAAGGATAACGCAGCATCATTCAACCGGTGGCAATGGTGTGGTCACCACGCCCCCCTGTTGCGGTGGATTTTGTGGCTGCTGCGGCTGCACAGCTTGTAGTGCGGGCTGCGGTATGCCGGGCGTGGGCATGTGCCCATCAGGCTGCGCCACCGGGGCATACTGCGGCGCCTGTTGCTGTACCGGGGCGCGACGGCTGCGCGCCGTGGCGCTGGCTTCTTCCAGCGC
Organism: Lysobacteraceae bacterium NML95-0200; assembly: GCA_002798255.1. GTDB lineage: Bacteria > Pseudomonadota > Gammaproteobacteria > Xanthomonadales > Xanthomonadaceae > Solilutibacter. The sequence goes on along the minus strand of NWQQ01000017.1, from coordinate 106,968 downwards.
ATCGCGCATGGCTACAGTGGCCTGGCTGCCCGGCTGCGGCGCGCGGTTTTCAAAAATCATGCGCGGGGTCACGCCCTGACCATACACGGCCTGATTGGCGTCATCGTCGATTCTCAGTACCGCGCCATCCAAAGCCACCCCGGCAAACAGCCCGCGCGAGCGCGACCATGACCAGATTTCCGCCTTGAACTGCGCATCGGTCATGGCCGAGGCATTGCGCCCCACCGGCCCGGCCGCCGCTGCCGCATCCGCACCCAGGGTGAATTTACCGTTGACGATGTTCTGCACGCCCCGGTCATTGCGAATCACCAGGATGATGTCCGAAGCCTGCACCCCGGCCTGGAAACCCACGCTGCCACCAATCAGTTTGATGAATACCGGATTGGACCAGCTGCCGTCGGTGGTTTTCACCGACATCAGGCCAAGGCCGCGACGGCCACCAAAAATCAACCCGGCCTTGATGGTTTCCGGCACCACGATAATCCCGCGCGCCTCGTCGAACAGCTTGTCGGGAATCGCTGACTCGGGAATCGCCAGATTCTCGTTCAATACCCGTACCGCATCGCGAGCGCGGGCATCTTCGTGCTGGCCTGCCATGACCGGCACCGCAACTGAAAGTGCGGCGGCAAACGCCAAAGCCTTGATTTTGCGCATGAGCCTGAATCCGTAAAAAGTTGCGTATCAGCATAACGGCAGCGCTGACCATAATCCCGGCCAGAAGGTAAACCGCGCATTGCCCGGCCAAGGCAGGTATGCTTGCCCACCTATGCCAGCCCCCATGCCAGCCCCGAAGTCGCGCGCCCTGGTTATTGTCAACCTCGGCACCCCCTCCGCCCCCACGGCCGAGGCCGTGCGCCGTTATTTGCGTGAATTTCTCACCGACAAGCGTGTGGTGCAGATTCCGCATTTCATCTGGAAGCCCTTGCTGGACTGGGTCATCCTGCCGCGCAGAAGCCCGGCGGTGGCAGAAAAATATGCCGAAATCTGGATGCCCGAAGGTTCACCACTGCTGGCCTATGGCCTGCGTCTTGCCAAGGCCATGGACAACGCACTGGATGGCTGGCAAGTACGCACAGCAATGCGCTATGGCGAGCCGGCGCTTGCCAAGGTGGTGCAAGCACTGCACGACGAGGGCCATCGGGACATCACCGTATTGCCGCTGTATCCGCAATATTCCACCACCACCACCGGCTCGGTGGAGGATGCCGTGGCCGCCCTGCAACAGCGTTTTGCCGATACCCGCCTGCAGCTGATACGCGATTATCACCAGCATCCGGCCTGGGCAGCGGCCATTGCCGGGCGCATCCGGCAACACTGGGCGCAGCATGGGCGTGGCGAAAAGCTGGTGTTCTCCTACCACGGTATCCCCGAGCGTCTGGTGCGAGCGGGCGACCCTTATGCCGCACAATGCGAGGCCAGCACCGCCGCGATTGCCGCCGCGCTGGATATTCCCCGCGAGGAAATCCTGCTGACCTACCAGTCGCGCTTTGGCCGCGAGCGCTGGCTGCAGCCCTATACCCTGCCAACGCTGGAGCAACTGGGGCGTGACGGCACCCGCACCTTGGATGTGGTCTGCCCCGGTTTTGCCGTGGACTGCCTGGAAACGCTGGAAGAAATCACCGAGCAAAACGCCGAGGCCTTCCGCGCTGCCGGTGGCGCCGCATTGCGCTATATCCCCTGCCTCAACGATAGCCCGGCACATGTCGATGCGCTGGCAGCGCTGCTGCCGCGCTGAACTGTCCTGCCAACGAGAGTCTGCCTTGTCCATCTCCCTGCAAGAAACCCGTATCGATATCGCCATTGGCCCGATTGCGGCATTGCGTGGCGGCCAAAGCGGCCAGCCGCGTGTGCTGGCACTGCATGGCTGGCTGGACAATGCCGCCAGCTTCCTGCCGCTGGCACAGCATCTGCACGATATCGAGCTGGTTGCCATCGACCTGCCCGGCCACGGGCATAGCGTGCATCTGCCTGCCGGCATCCCCTATACCTTCGAGCTTGCGGTACACCATGTGCTGGATGTCGCCGATGCCTTGGGCTGGGAGCGTTTTGGCCTGCTGGGGCACTCCATGGGCGCGGCCATTGCCAGTCTGGTGGCGGCCGCGGCACCCGAGCGCGTGGAAAAACTTGCCTGCATCGAAGCCCTGGGCAGCCTGACCCACCCGGCAGAAGAAGCCGGGCAACGGATGCGTGAATCGGTGACTGCCGCACGCGCCCTGCGCGGCAAAAACAAGCGCGTGTTCAGCCAAATCGCGCCTGCCATCTCGGCTCGCATGGCCGCCAACCAGATGAGCGAGCCGGTCGCGCGGCTGCTTGTCGAGCGTGGCGTGCAGCAGGTGCCGGAAGGGCTGGTCTGGTCCAGTGACCAGCGGCTGATGGTGCCGACCTTCCTGCGCCCAGTCGAAGCGCAAATCGCCGCCCTGCTGGCCAGCATTGAATGCCCCACCCAAGTGGTGTTCGCCACGCCCGCACAGCCCTATTTGCCCGATGACCAGCGCCGTCGCCTGGTGGCCGCACTTGGCAACGGTCAGGCGCATTTCCTGCCCGGCAGCCACCATCTGCACATGGAAACACCGGCAGAGGTGGCTGCAGTATTGACCCAGTTCCTCGCCACACCCTAGTCCCGGCCTGCCTGCGGCCTTATACTTGTCAACCGCCCGTTTGTCCTTATGGTCATTCGGAGAAGTCCGTCCGTGAAAAGCACTCCTTAGAGCTTATGAAAAAGTTTTCCTCGCTGATCGTTCCCTTGGCCGTTGCAGCCGTGGCATTGGTTTTGTTTGTGCGCAATACCGACACGCTGTTGCCGCAAAAAATGGCGCCCGAGGTCAAAGCTCAGACCGCTGAACGCTTGTCACCGATTGGCGCGGTGTATTCGGGCTCCACTGGTGCAGCGCTGGCCGCGGCTGCTGCGGCGGCGGCGGCCAAAGCCGCGACTTCGCAGGCAGCTTATGGCGGCACGCTTGATGGCGAAGTCATCTACAACAGCCTGTGCACCGGCTGCCATACCTCGGGCGCAGGTGGCGCCCCGATGCTGAACGCTGCAGGCATTGGCGCACGTCTTGCCAAGTCCGGCCTTGAAACCCTGCACAGGCACGCCATCGAGGGCTTCACCGGCGCTACCGGCACGATGCCCGCCCGCGGCGGCAATCCGGCACTGACCGACGAGCAAGTGATTGCCAGCGTTGACTGGATGGTTGCGCAAAGCAAGTAAGCCCTCATCTATTGCATGCGCCGCCTTCGGGCGGCGTTTGTTTTTGCCAAGTTCATGAAAATCTCCGTTGCACCGAAACTGCCGCTGACTGCGGCACTTAGCCTTGCCCTTGCCGGCTGCCTTGCTGCCAGCCAGATAGCCCCCGGCAAGGGGCTTGCCATTGGTCAACTACAAGGCTCTGGCAATACAAGCCCATTGCAGGGGCAGCAAGTGCAGGTGACAGGCGTCATCACTGCGCGCATCAAAACCAAAGACGGCTGGATGTTCAGCCTGCAGGATGCGGGCGATGGCGATGACAGCACCTCCGATGCGGTGTTTCTGCTGGGAGCGCCCGATAATCTGCAAGTCGGCACCAGCCTTGCCGTCACTGGCACGGTGCTTGAGCTTGATACCCAGAACAACAGCCATATCACCGCCGTGCAGGTGACAAACACCCTGCCCATGCGCGCCCGCGCAATGCCCGCCGCACGAGAAATCCGCCAGGCACCTGAGCGCGAAGCCGATTGGGAAAGGCTCGAGGCCATGCGCGTCAAAATCAGCGTACCGCTGACCCTGACCGGCAGCCAGCATGCCGCCCGCTTTGGACGCTGGCAGGCTGCTTTTGGCGGACGGCTATGGACGCCCACCGAGCTGGCTCTGCCCGGTGCTGCGGCCAACCAGCTGGCCGCCGAGAACCGCGCCCGCAGCCTGTGGCTGGCCGATGCCGAAGGTCGCAGCGCGATGCGCCATGAAATCCCGCGCCTGGGCAGCCAGCTGCATGCTGCCGAGGGCATCATCGATGAGCGCTTTGGCCGCTATCACCTGCAACTGGGGCAGGCACTGAACATCCAGCCGCAAGCTGCACCGACAGCCCCAATCCGCCAGGGTCGCCTGCGCATAGCCGCGTTCAATCTGGAGAACCTGTTCAATGGTGATGGTCAGGGCGGCGGTTTTCCTACCCCGCGCGGCGCCCAAAACCATGAGCGCTACCAGCAGCAATTGGCCGGGCATATCGCAGCGCTGACCGCACTGGATGCCGACATCATCGCCCTGATGGAGCTGGAAAATGACGGCCAGGACGCACTGGCTGCCGAATCGCAACTGCTGGCGGCACTCAATGCCCGCCACGGCGGCGACTGGCGCGCCGTGCCGGTGGCGGCCAATGCCAATCAAGACGCCATCCGCAATGGCATGATTTATCGCAGCAGCAAGGTGCAGCTTCTGGAGCCGCCCAAGGTGCTTGATCGCGGACCGTTTGCCCGCTTCAGCCGCCCCGCCATCGCTGCACGTTTCCGCACCGATGCCAGCGCACCCTTCGTGGTGATTGCCAACCATCTCAAATCCAAGGGTTGCCGCAATGCACGCGCTGCCGATAGCAACCAGCGCGATGGACAGTCATGCTGGAATGCCACCCGGCTTGAATCGGTCAGGCAGCTCGATGGCTGGGTGCAGAGCCAATACGCCGGACAGCCAGTGGTGATGCTCGGTGACTTCAATGCCTATGCCATGGAAGACCCGCCGCGCTGGCTGCTGGCGCATGGCTGGCAAGACGCCTTTGCCGCACTTGGCGTGCAACAGCCGTACTCCTATGTGTATGAAGGCCAGGCCGGGCGACTGGATCATGCTTTCGTGAATCCCCTCATGCGCACATGGCTCACCGCCGCGTACGAATGGCATATCAATGCCGATGAAGCCGAAGGCAGCCGTAAGCCCGAGGCCTCGCCACTGCGCAGCTCCGACCATGACCCGCTGCTGCTGGACTTCAACCCGCGCCATTAAAATGCCCGCATGAATCAACCTGCATTCCCCAGCCAAGACGCCACGCTTGAGCTTTCCGGCCCTGCCGGGCGGCTGGAAGCCATAGTCGAATTTCCCGCTGCCACAGCCCGCCGCCAGCCGCTCATCGCCATCCTCTGCCACCCGCTGCCCACCGCAGGCGGCACCATGAACAACAAGGTAGTGACGATGAGCGCGCGCGCGCTGCGTGAGCTCGGCATCGTCACTGTACGCTTCAATTTCCGTGGCACTGGCCATTCGGCGGGGCAGTTCGACCACGGCCAGGGCGAACAACAAGACTTGGCGGTAGTGGCCGACTGGGTGCGCCAGCATCACCCCGACAGCGCGCTATGGCTGGCGGGTTTCAGCTTTGGCGCTTACGTCTCCATCCAGGCCAGCGCCACACTCCAGCCTGATGCACTGATTTCATTGGCACCGCCTGCCGGGCGCTGGGATTTTGCCGCGCCCACGCCTTCAATGCCGTGGCTGGTGGTACAGGGTGAAGAAGACGAAGTGGTTGACCCGGATGCGGTATATCACTGGCTGGAAGACAGCCAGCCGCCGCAATTGACCCTGGTACGCATGCCCGGCGCCTCGCACTTTTTCCACGGCAAGCTGGTGGATCTGCGCGGCGTTATCAAAAACACCGCCAGACACTGGCTGCCGCTGCCACTGGCTGAGAGCGAAGTGTCGCAATGAGCGCATCCCCCAGCCAGCTTTATCAGGCCGGTATCGAGCGCGGCCAATGGCAGGACGACCCGGCGCAGCGCGCAGTGATGGTCGAGCTTGACCGTCTGCACCGTGAACTCTCCCGCCCGGCCGAATCCCCCGGACTCATCGCCCGGCTGTTTGGCAACAAACCGACTGCCACCGCCCCACAAGGGCTGTACCTCTGGGGTGGCGTGGGGCGCGGCAAGACCTTCATGGTCGATTTGTTTTTTGATTCGCTCGATTTTGCGGAAAAACGCCGCGCCCATTTCCACCGCTTCATGCGCGAACTGCACGAGCGCCTCAAGCAGCATAGTGGCGAGCGCGACCCGATGGCCGCCATCGCCCGGCAGTGGCGGCAGGAAATGCGGGTACTGGTGCTGGACGAGTTTTTCGTCACCGACATCGGCGATGCCATGCTGCTGGCACGCCTTCTGGAGCATCTGTTTGCCGAAGGTGTGGTACTGGTGACCACCTCCAATACCGTACCGGCCAATCTCTACAAGGATGGTCTGCAACGGGCACGCTTCCTGCCCGCCATCGCCCTGCTGGAGCAGCACTGCGTGGTGTTCGAAATCCAGTCCAGCACTGACTACCGGCTGCGCGAGTTGACCCGCTCGCCGGTCTATCAGGTCATCTCCGGCCAGCAAGCCGACGACTGGCTGGCCGAGCGTTGGCAGACCCTGACCCACACCCCGCCCAAGCCCGAGGTGCTGGATGTTGATGGCCGCCCGATTCCCTGCCGCGCCCGCCATCACGGCTTTGTTTGGTTCGACTTCAGCGCCCTGTGCGAAGGCCCGCGCGCGGCCGCCGACTACATCGAAATCGCCCAGGAATTCCACACCGTGCTGATTGGCGGCATTCCGGATTTCAACGGCAGCAATGATGACCCGGCGCGGCGCTTGGTCAATGCCATCGACGAGTTTTACGACCGCCATGTCAATGTCATCATCACCGCAGCCCATCCGCCGGTGGCGCTGTATCAGGGCGAGCGTCTGGCCCATGCCTTCGAGCGCACCGCATCGCGGCTGATTGAAATGCAAAGCGCCGAATATCTGGCGCGCGAACACTTGCCGGCCTGACCGGCACAGGAGCGCTCATGAACCCGAACCGCCCGGAAACCAGCCAACTTGGCCGCGAAACCGCCTATCCCGATCGCTACGACGCCGGCCTTTTGTTTCCCATTCCGCGGCAAAGCGCCCGCGATGCCATCGGCATTGCCGGCGATGCCCTGCCCTTCATCGGCTTTGATGCCTGGAATGCTTATGAGCTGAGCTGGCTGGATGCACGCGGCAAACCGCGCGTGGCCGTGGCGCGCATCACCGTGCCTGCCGACTCGCCCAATCTCATCGAGTCCAAATCCTTCAAGCTCTATCTCAACTCCTTCAACGCCGAGCGTATGGCAAGCCAAGCCGCACTGGCCGAGCGCCTCTGCCAAGACCTATCCGCCGCCGCCGGAGCGCCGGTCAGCCTGCAATTTGGCCTGCCGCCGATGGCGCCCATCGCCGCCGACAGCCACGAAAGCATTGACGATATTGAAATAGACATCGACGACTACGGCCCGCCCAACCCGGCCTATCTGAGCGTCAGCGATGCAATCGTGCAGCAGGCACTTTCATCACAGCTGTTGAAATCCAACTGCCCGGTGACCGGCCAGCCCGACTGGGCCACCGTCATCATCCGCTACCACGGCGCGCGCATCGACCCGGCCGGGCTGCTGCGCTATCTGGTGAGTTTCCGCAACCACCGCGAGTTCCACGAGCAATGCGTCGAGCGCATCTTCATCGAAATCATGCAGCACTGCCGCCCGCAGCAACTCTCGGTTGGAGCCCGTTACACCCGCCGTGGCGGCCTCGACATCAACCCCTGGCGCGCCACTCCCGGCTACCCGCCACCGGTTGCACAGCGCGACCTGCGCCAATGAGCTTGATGATGCGGTTTTAACAAGGCTGCTGCCATGCTCATCGCTCCACTCTTATGGAGCTCACCATGTCTCACCCGCAAACCCCTGAAAACAACGGCGGCAAAGACCCGCGTTTTGCCGGTGTCACCGGCGGTGTTGAAATCGCTGAAGGCGCTGGCGGCGCCCAAACCGTGCAGCAAGAAAAAACCTACACCGTAAAGCCGGGCGATTCGCTGTCCAAGATTGCCAAGAACCTGTACGGTGATGCCAACCGCTGGAAAGAAATCCACGAGGCCAACCGGGAAGAAATCAAAGACCCGGACAAGATTTTCCCCGGCCAAGTGCTGCGCCTGCCCTGACAATCTCTCCTGAAGGAATCTCCATGAACAAGACTCACGCCATTTTTGCCGCTACGCTGGTTTCGGCACTCGCCATCACCGGCTGCAAAAAGAAAGAAGAACCCGCCGTGGTCGCGCCGCCGGCCTCGGCACCTGCGCTGGCCACGCCGCCAGCAACACAGGCATCCATCAATATCGTCGCGCTGGAGCTGGGCAAGGGCCTGGCCGATGACAAGCGCGTGGCCGAAGCCAGCACCCAGTTCGGCACCCAGGACACCATCCATGCCTCGGTCAACACCCAGGGCGATGGCGCAGGCAAAAAGCTCGGCGCACGCTGGACTTATCAGGACGGCACCCTGGTGCATGAAGAAGTCGTGGACATGGTCGGCAACGACAGTATCTATGCCTTCAAAATCAGCAACACCAACCCCTGGCCGACCGGCAACTACAAGGTGGAAATCAGCCTGAACGGCCAGCCGCTGCAAAGCCGCGACTTCACCGTGCAATAAAATACCCGCCATTATTGGCAGCTCCCCCAAGCCAAGGCGCGGCCATCCCGCGCCTTGGCTTTTTCAATCGTCAATACGCCGCACCTCGAAAGCAGTCAGGCAAGCCCCCAGCTGTTCCAGTGTTTCCGCATCCAACTCCTGACCGCGCAGCTCCGCCGGAATATTCACCTGCAAATGCAGATAACGCGCACCGCGGCGGCAAACTTCCGCCGCCAGATGCACTGGCAGCGTCCCCATCACCGTATCGCCGGGCTGGATCAGCGCGCAATCCAGATGCGCGATCTGCACCGCCTCAAACCCCTGCTTGCGTGCCCAAATAATCGCGCCGGGATGGCGGGAAATGAAATACTGCGTCATGGCATCTGCCTCGTTTTCAATTTAAACCGGTGGCAATGATGGCAAAAGCCATAAAGCCTTCGTATCCTGCAACATTGCAAGCTGCCATGCCTGTCTGGCACCGGCTCAAACTAACGCTTCTGATAAGGAATTTGCCCATGTCCCATGCCGATACCCAGCCACCGGCCGGCAACACTGAAGAAAAGTGCCAACTACGGATTTACGTCATCAGCGACTACGTCATGCCACTGGTACTGGCCATGCACCAGTACGGCGCACTCATCGACACCCTGCTGCTGATCGAAACCAGATCCAAGCGCGGCCAGGTGGGCGCCGTCAAGAAACAGGCCGAATATCTGCGGCAAGCGCATGGCTGGCAAATTGACTGCAAGGACATCAAGCTCGATCACAACGGCGAAAGCTACGCCAGGCTGAAGCAAGATCTGGCACCCCGCCTTCGCAGCTGGGCTGATCGCCACCGCGATCATCAACTGGTCTTTGATATCACCGGCGGCACCAAGATCATGGCGCTGGTGCTGCACGATATCGCGAAAGACCTTCGCGATGACCCGGATAATCGGTTCGACACGCAAATCACCTATACCAGTACCGAAACCGAAGAATTCCAGTGGCTGCTTCCCGATCAACACGAAGAACCCATGCAGGTTGCACTGGATATTCGCCAGTTTCTGGAAGTCAGTGGCTATGAAGTCGAATCCATGCTTTCCGATCAGCCGCGTCAGCTTGAAGCCATGGCAGCACGCCGTGAATTGACCGAAAACTTCATGGCTCGGCAGGAGCCCAACCACATCAGCATTCTCAATGCCTGGGCAAACGCAGCCTACAACCCGCATAAAAATCACCCTCGCCCTGAAACCATCAAAAACAATGTGCGCGCCGACAAGGCGTCAGGGCTGCCCGATTACTTCCCCCGCCATATTCTTGAAGAACTCAAAGACAGAGGCATCCTCAGCTTCAAACTCAATGACGGGAAACTCGCCAGCATCACCTTTGCCAATGCCGACTGGGCGCGCTACCTCTCCGGCGGCTGGCTGGAAGAATGGGCCTGGTGGCAGGTCGAGGATATTCCCGGCCTGAGCCGTGGGCTGGGCGTCAGGATCAAGAGAGGAGAAACCCCCAACGAACTCGATCTGGTGCTCTGTCATCGCAACCGCCTGCTGGTGGTAGAAGCCAAGACCGCCACACTCAAGGGACAAAAGAACAAAAGGGGTGGCAGCAAAAGAGACGCCAAAGAAGCCGATGTCATGTACAAGATTGGCGAGATCGCCAGCCGCCTGTCTCATCAGGCCTATGGCACCAAGATGCTGCTTTCCTGGCAGCCGCTTAGCTCCAAAGCACTTGACCGTGCCCGGCAGGGCGCACTGCATGTGGTGGCTCATCCGGAAACCAGCGACAACAAAACGCCCGCCCCCATCCCGCCGGCACAGTTCCGTGCCCGTATTGAAGAGTGGATGACGCAAGGCCGTCTCCCCCTTCCCCGGCAGCACAGATAATGCTTCCGCCCGGCCTTGCCCCCCAGAAATACCTCATGCCGCCCCCCGCCAGGGGGGCGAGTACAGTCGGCTTCTTCGATAGGCCTGGTGATTTTTTAGCCAACTTTTCGCAAAAAAAGCCACAGCCAGCAGACAGCGCGCCTTGTCAGACAACAAAAATCCATAAAAACAATGACTTGCGATACCTTTTAGAAGCAGGGCAACCGGCAAATTCTGGCGAAATTTTAGCCAACTGTTTGGCGAAAAAACGACCACCCCAAACAGCATTGCAAGCAATTGATTGTCAAACAAAATTTTCTGCGGTAGAGTCCCCTCACTGCCCCGACTTTGAGGGGATTAAGACAGTACGGTAGGAGTCTGAAGAACTCCTTTATGTGTCCCCTCACTGCCCCGACTTTGAGGGGATTAAGACAATACGGGTTATGGCGAAGTGGACCTTGAACAGGGTCCCCTCACTGCCCCGACTTTGAGGGGATTAAGACGCACGCCCACGATGTCCAAATAGACCGCGTTGCGTCCCCTCACTGCCCCGACTTTGAGGGGATTAAGACAGCGATTGCGCAGTCCAAAGACCGTAAAGTCTTGTCCCCTCACTGCCCCGACTTTGAGGGGATTAAGACACAATGTTGACAATGTGCTGGGTGTAGTCATCGTCCCCTCACTGCCCCGACTTTGAGGGGATTAAGACTCGGGTGTCCAGTACGGGTCAATCCGCGCTGTTTGTCCCCTCACTGCCCCGACTTTGAGGGGATTAAGACGCACGTAGGAATTCAGCAGTACCGTACTCATTTAGGTCCCCTCACTGCCCCGACTTTGAGGGGATTAAGACCGGTAACGTCATCTTTGGGACCCGTGAGTTTGACCGTCCCCTCACTGCCCCGACTTTGAGGGGATTAAGACTCGCATACCTCATCGAAGTACGCATTCATTAGGTCCCCTCACTGCCCCGACTTTGAGGGGATTAAGACTTTCTTATTTGCTACCAGTTTAGGGTCGTAATGCGTCCCCTCACTGCCCCGACTTTGAGGGGATTAAGACCCCGCTTGGAGAAAGCGTAGAGCGCCTGTACGCGTCCCCTCACTGCCCCGACTTTGAGGGGATTAAGACCTAGTACAAGAAGTCGATCGATTACTCGATGAAGTCCCCTCACTGCCCCGACTTTGAGGGGATTAAGACGTTACTCTCATCGTACCCGAGTGCTTGTCTCAGTCCCCTCACTGCCCCGACTTTGAGGGGATTAAGACGCTTCACTTGCCGACTCATCGTCGGCACAGAGAGTCCCCTCACTGCCCCGACTTTGAGGGGATTAAGACCCGCTGGAGCGGCACCGTTTCCATTGGTTGTAAGTCCCCTCACTGCCCCGACTTTGAGGGGATTAAGACCATGATGGTGCGGATGTTTTCCGCTGCGCTGTTAGTCCCCTCACTGCCCCGACTTTGAGGGGATTAAGACATTAACAGATGAGGATGACACGGATGAGTCGTGAGTCCCCTCACTGCCCCGACTTTGAGGGGATTAAGACCTTAACACCCCGGCACTTCAACTCGTGGCAAATGTCCCCTCACTGCCCCGACTTTGAGGGGATTAAGACGGATCGCCGTGGATATGGACAAGCGCCCCCTTGGCGTCCCCTCACTGCCCCGACTTTGAGGGGATTAAGACGCCCCGGTTTTCTGCTGGCGGATGTAGAGCCACGTCCCCTCACTGCCCCGACCTTGAGGGGATTAAGACCCACGGCCCCGGCGTGTGCTTACTCATTGTTCGCCGTCCCCTCACTGCCCCAACTTTGAGGGGATTAAGACGCTCGCCGAGCGGCCAATTTTGCGGCGATGTCGGTCCCCTCACTGCCCCGACTTTGAGGGCGCTCCAGCGCCATACGTCGTAACAGTTCAGCGTTTTTTCTGCAACGCAGCCACTTGATGCTTTTTGTCACGCCACAACCCAATAATTGCTCCAATAGCTGTAGCAAAAAACACAGTGCTTCGCCCATCCAATTTTCAGAGTCTTCTCAAACCAAAACGCCCGAAAGCAAACCAGCCCCATAAAAAACGCCTGCCCAAGTGACCTTGGCAGGCGTACAAAAAATTTCAGAAAAACAGTCCCGGTGCAAGCCAGGCAGCAGCGAGTTCATCAGGAGCCCCTGGTATGCCAATTGTCCCCATGCCCAAGAAGCCCGCCTTTTTTATTGAAATCAGAAAACCGCTTGCAGCCCCACAAATAGACTCAATCGCTCAGCCATTTGTAGAGCCCATAGGCAAGCCCGCCAATTGCCAGGGGTGCAGCTGCCGTGCAGGCCACACCAGCTGCCATGCCGCCGCCAACCACGCTGCCAATGGCCGCCAGACCAGAGGTAATACCCGCAGCCCCCAGCCCCTTGACCGCACCTGCCGCTGCCACGGTACCAATCGAGCCAGCCACCCCGGTCACGCCACCCGCCACACCTGCCGCCTTTGCACCTGCTTCATTACTCATAATCATTCTCCTGTCAACAATCCATCAAATACAGACCCATCAAGCAATCAATCTCTGCAATAGAAATAAGTGGCAAGGCAATAAAACACCGCTGCACTCACAGTTGCACCCATTATCGCCCCAGCAGCAATTTCCACAGCCGTGCCATTTCCATCCCGGGCATCTTCTTTATCCCCCGACCCCACGCCAAAAATCTCATCAAGAAAATCAGCACTACTACTCATAAAAACCCCCTAGTCAGCCATTAATAATTTTCAAACACGCCCGCAATGCCACCTCAATCATCCAGCCATTTGTAAAGGCCATAGGCAATACCACCCAGCGCCAGCGGAGCCGCCGCCACTGTCACCAAACCTGCCGCCATGCCACCGCCAACCACGCCACCAACAGTAGCCAAGCCGGAAGTAATGCCTGCAGCACTCAATCCCTTCACCGCACCGGCCGCTGCCACCGTTCCAATGGAGCCAGCCACACCCGTTGCACCTCCCGCTGCACCTGCCACTTTTGCTTTGTTTTCGTTGCTCATGATGTCTCTCCTGTTTGAATAAAGTGATTATGAAGTGATGCAGACTCGATAAACGCTTTGCAATATTGCGCTGCCCGCCTCAATCATCCAGCCATTTGTAAAGGCCATAGGCAATACCGCCCAGCGCCAGCGGAGCCGCCGCCACTGTCACCAAACCTGCCGCCATGCCACCGCCAACCGCGCTGCCAATGGCCGCCAGACCAGAAGTAATGCCCGCAGCCCCCAACCCCTTGACCGCACCTGCCGCTGCCACCGTTCCGATGGAACCGACTACACCCGTTGCGCCACTTGCCACACCTGCCGCCTTTGCACCTGCTTCATTACTCATAATCATTCTCCTGTCAGCAACCCATCAAATACAGACCCATCAAGCAATCAATCTCTGCAATAGAAATAAGTGGCAAGGCAATAAAACACCGCTGCACTCACAGTTGCACCCATTATCGCCCCAGCAGCAATTTCCACAGCCGCGCCATTTCCATCCCGGGCATCTTCTTTATCCCCCGACCCCACGCCAAAAATCTCATCAAGAAAATCAGCACTACTACTCATAAAAAACCCCTAGTCAGCCATTAATAATTTTCAAACACGCCCGCAATACCACCTCAATCATCCAGCCATTTGTAAAGGCCATAGGCAATACCGCCCAGTGCCAGCGGAGCCGCCGCCACTGTCACCAAACCTGCCGCCATGCCACCGCCAACCACGCCACCAACAGTAGCCAAGCCGGAAGTAATGCCCGCAGCACTCAATCCCTTGACCGCACCGGCCGCTGCCACCGTTCCGATGGAACCGACCACACCCGTTGCGCCACTTGCCACACCTGCCGCCTTTGCACCTGCTTCATTACTCATAATCATTCTCCTGTCAGCAACCCATCAAATACAGACCCACCAGGCAATCAATCTCTGCAATAGAAATAAGTGGCAAGGCAAGAAAACACTGCGGCACTCACGACCGCACCCAACCCCAGCCCACGAGAGATTTCCAAAGTCGAATCATCTACAACCCAAAAATTGTCTTTTTCTTCCGCCATCACACCAAAAACATTTTCAAAACAATCGCCATTGTCACTCACAAAACACCCCCATATTTTTGACTGATAAAATTTCCATTAAGATAAAACGCCATCTACAACCCCGCCCTAATCAAATGCATTTTGGCATTCAAAAACACCTTGATGCGTCTCGCAATTTTGCAAACCAAGCCTGCTAAAGTCGCCGCACCAATGGAACCTGCCATACCGGCTGCGACGCCAGCTACCCCTACCATGTTTGCGTTGACTCCGTTGCTCATGATGTCTCTCCTGTTTGGATAAAGTGATTATGAAGTGATGCAGACTCGATAAACGCTTTGCAATATTGCGCTGCCCGCCTCAATCATCCAGCCATTTGTAAAGGCCATAGGCAATACCGCCCAGCGCCAGCGGAGCCGCCGCCACTGTCACCAAACCTGCCGCCATGCCGCCGCCAACCACGCTGCCAACAGCAGCCAGGCCAGAAGTGATACCCGCAGCCCCCAACCCCTTGACCGCACCGGCCGCTGCCACCGTTCCAATGGAGCCAGCCACACCCGTTGCACCCCCCGCTGCACCTGCCACTTTTGCTTTGTTTTCGTTGCTCATGATGTCTCTCCTGTTTGAATAAAGTGATTATGAAGTGATGCAGACTCGATAAACGCTTTGCAATGTTGCGCCACCTGCCTCAATCATCCAGCCATTTGTAAAGGCCATAGGCAATACCGCCCAGCGCCAGCGGAGCCGCCGCCACTGTCACCAAACCTGCCGCCATGCCGCCGCCAACCACGCCACCAACAGTAGCCAAGCCGGAAGTAATGCCCGCAGCACTCAATCCCTTCACCGCACCGGCCGCTGCCACCGTTCCAATGGAGCCAGCCACACCCGTTGCACCCCCCGCTGCACCTGCCACTTTTGCTTTGTTTTCGTTGCTCATGATGTCTCTCCTGTTTGGATACAGTGATTATGAAGCACTACGGATTCAATAAATGCTTTGCAATATTGCGCTGCCCGCCTCAATCATCCACCCATTTGTAAAGACCATAGGCAATACACCCAGTGCCAGCGGGAATGCAGCCTCCGTCACCAGACCTGCATTCTGACAAAAGCATCATCCCATCCGCGCCTTGCAATATTGCACCACTGAAACAGCCAATCCGCCCAGATCAGTCATTATGCAAAAGGCATTCCCTACACTGAAATAAAAGCCATACTGACTTATAAAAATACTAAAAACAATATCCCCAGCGCCATTATCTCGAAAGGTGAATGGCAGGCCATCTTTCCGGCAATTGCCTTAAGGATTGGTTGTGGCGGCAAATGCATTTCATAACCCACTTCGGAAAATTAAAAATACACACGCAAACCATTGAAAACAGCCCGGCTCTTCCGAGTTGCTTTGCAATATTGCAATCCGAACTACAGGCGCAAGGTACGGCATGCTTCTCGTCAGCTACAAAAGCTTACGAAGGATTGGAGAGGCATATGCATATCATCGGCTATGACATCCATGACAATGAATGCAGACTACCGATAATGCGCAGGCTGCGTCGTGTTACGCCCTATTGGCAAGCATCCTTTTTTGTTTGCGACATAAGTGAAAAAGAAGCACTCTCGCTTTGCAATGAGCTTGCAGATTATTTGAATCCAGATTACGACAGTCTGCTGCTTGCCCAAGTGCACCCACCCGAGAACGATTGGGCGCTGGCTCCGGCCTGCATGACCATCGATGGCATTCACTACCTGGAGTGAGCGTGGCAGACCTGATACTTGACCGCAAAGGTTTTTCGCTAACCTATGAGGGGGAGTGCTTGATTATCCGCCACAAGGAGCTAACCACACGCTCGCTGCCAATGCGCCGAATTGGCAGGATCATCTGCCAGCATGGGGTGAATATCGACACCAAGCTGATAGGACAATGCCAGCGCTTTGGCATTGACTTCGTCGTGCTCAACCAGCGCTATAGCGAGCATTCTTTTGCCATCCATGCCAACCATTTGCGTCAGGCGCAACGCCGTGTAGCTCAATACCGCATCAGCACCGATCCAGAGTTGGCCTTCAATCTTTCCAAACGTCTGGTACTGCACAAGATTTTGCTATCCATCCACTGCACCCGAAGCCATGCCGATAAAGCGCTGCATCAAACCTTGCGCGAGCAATGGCATGCCGCTGCCAATGCACAGCGCCTGGATGTTCTTCGTGGGCACGAAGGCATTGCCCAACGCATCATGTTCAGCCATTGGAAGCAACAGTTACGCCCCGAACTTGGCTTTGTTCGCCGCGAACGCAGGCCACCGCCCGACCCGGTTAATGCCGTGCTCTCATTGAGCGCAACACTGACGCACCATGAAGCCGTGCGCCAATGCCTGGTTCACGGGCTAGACCCCTGGCTAGGCTTCTATCACACATTGACTCCGGGGCGACAGTCGCTGGCTTGTGACTTGATGGAGCCCCTGCGGCCGGCTCTGGAGCAATGGGTGGTGCAGCAATTCAATCAGGGGCATCTGGACTTGCGGCATTTTTCAACCGCCAATGGCGGTTGCATGATGGGCAAACAAGGGCGGGAAATCTTCTATCGGCTCTGGCAGAAAAACATGACCATCATCCAACGCAGACTGCGCCGCTATGCCCGGCTTTTCAGTCGGCATTTACAGCAAATTGAGGAGACTCCGCCATGCAGCCAGGCTGGTATTTTCTAAGTTACGACATCAAGGGCAGCAGATTGGGGCGGCGAGTGCATCGCCTGATTCGCAAGCAGGCGCAGATGCTACTGGAGTCTCTCTATCTGCATCAGGGCAATGCCGAAAGTGCTGCGCAGTTGCTTCAACAACTCCGCCACGAAGCCAAAGCCTCGGCTCAAAATGTCGTGATGTATCGGCTACGGCAAGGCAGCCCAATCTATGTTGCCGGACAGATTGCCAACGACCGGGGCATTGTTGATCTGGGACTGCCTCCCATGCAGAAGCTGCAAGGCTTCCAGCAAATACCCACGACTTTGCAAAAGCCATAGCCACAAAACACAGGCAGGGCTTCAACAGGCGCTTACGCCCGGATTTGCTCATGCGGTGAATAAGTCAGACAATCACCGCATGAAATGCGGCGATTACAACTATATCTGGCAAGCCGAAGACTGGCCCAACTGGCGCTATGACCTAGCGGCACTGGCAACGCCATTGGCTGAAGTGAGTCAGGCGCAAGGCTTGCTAATCGGGCGTTTGACCGATGCCGGGCTTGCCTTGCGCGATGAGGCCACGCTCACTGCGCTCACCCAGGAAGCGATGAAAACCAGTGAAATCGAAGGTGAGCTGTTGCAGGCAAATTCCGTCCGCTCCAGCATCGCTCGCCGTCTGGGCGTGGATATTGGGGCGCTTGCGCCAATAGACCGACATGTGGACGGCTTGGTCAGCATGGTGCTGGATGCCACCAGCAACTGCACAGCGCCACTGGATGAAGCTCGACTCATGGGCTGGCATGCGGCGTTATTTCCTAGCGGCTATTCCGGGCTCAACAAAATCCGGGTAGCCCAGTGGCGCGATGATGCCAATGGTCCAATGCAAGTGGTTTCTGGTGCATACGGGCGGCAAAAAGTGCATTTTGAAGCTCCGCCCGCCCAGTATTTACAGGCACAGATGCAGCAGTTTCTCGGCTGGATGAATGCAAAAACACCAGAGCCAGCACTGATAAAGGCCGCGCTGGCGCATCTATGGTTTGTCACCCTGCATCCCTTTGATGATGGCAATGGCCGCATTGCCCGCGCCATTGGAGATTTGCTGCTGGCACGCGCCGATGGCAGCCCGCAGCGCTTTTACAGCCTGTCGGCACAGATTCAGCGCGAGCGCAAAAGCTATTACCAAATACTCGAACACACCCAAAAAGGCACGATGGATGTCACCGCCTGGCTGCAATGGTTCTTGCAAGCATTGCAATGCGCCATCGAGCAAGCACATATCGCGGTCGATGCCAGCCTTGGTCGTGCCCGCTTTTGGCAGCAATGGGGCACACAACCACTCAATCCAAGGCAAGCCAAAGTTCTGGGCAAACTGCTTGAGGGTCTGGACAGCCACCTGACCAACCGCAAATGGGCAGCATTGGCCAAATGCTCGGCCGATACTGCCCTGCGTGATATCAATGACCTGGTAGCACGCGGCATCCTGCAAAAAATCAATGCCGGGCGCAGCACTCGCTATGTATTAAGCAAGCTGACTTGATTTGCTCAAACAACGCCAGTCTTTCCGATTTTCCTGCCAAGGCAGGAAAATCGGAAACCACCATCCGCCCTGCCAATCCAGCCTCACCAGAAACCGAGCTCACCCGGGACAGGCTAATGCTTGAAAAGCACCTTTCGCAATTTTTTCAATTCCTTGTCCAGGGAGTCTTCATCACCCAGAAGCTTTTCTATGGTTTTGTCCCTCTGACGGACACCATGCGCCATAGCGTTGCGCAAATTGGAAAGCAATCTGAATTGCTGATTGTCGCTTTCCCTGATTCTACCGAGCGCTTTTTCACGACATTCAAATTCATTGACGGCGTTGCTGCCATCTTGCCGCACAGAGTGTGAAATATAGCTTTCGAACATATAGGTAATTGCGCGCAAATAGTCCCTGCGTTCCAGATAACGATCCGCCAAAGCCAACTCCCATTCCGGACGCTGGCCTTTTCTGAACCATCCAACATTCTCACTCAAATGGTGGCTGAAAAGCCTCCCCAGTGTGCCGGAGTGTCCCTGGACATCTTTTATGGCACCAGTAAGGCTTTGTTTGGCATTTTCCGGGTTGTGGGTGCGCTCGAAAAAAGCCGCCTTCGAAAGCAATCTTGCTTGCTGCTCAGGCATGCCATCTGCTGTAAACAATGGAGCGAACACTCCATAGTCACCGCTGTTTTCATAGGCTGCCAGCGCCTCTACCCAGTCGAGCATTTCAAGCATGCCGCCAAGATTCAGCACTGGCGTTTCTCCAGTATTTGTGTCGGTCATTTCCAGTGCGCCGTAATAAACATCCTGCACCGTCACTTTTTTAACATGGGCAAGATAACGTGCAGCCACCAATGCCAGCATCGGAAGGTGACGGAATCCATGGGTAACATCCAGAACGACTTTCTCGCCGGATTTCACCACTTTGGCAAGTTCCGTCAAAACAAGTACCTGCTCATCCTGGTTGCGGGCATGCGGGATAATCAGGCACTTGACCTCCATCCCCAGCTTCTGGCTGAGATATTCGCGATGGATGGCGAGCATTTCCGCTGTCACTTTGCTGTCCCTGACCGCATCGACCAGGGACAGCAGGGCTTCATCATCACTGCCTTGATGGTCAAAAAACACATCCCACATGCTGCCACTGGTGCCGACAAGAACCAGCTTGTTAGCTTTGATATTCTTTGCCAGTGCCATTCCAAAGTAGGGGGATGGATGGATGCTGCCGTCAGGAAGCCGATAGTTGGCCGGGCGATAGCCGCTTTTTGAATCAAGCTGGCTTTTCCCAAGCAGGCTGATTAGTGTGGTCATTATTTTTTCCTGATTCAAGGAGCCAGCAAGGTCAATCTTGCAGGGGGATTACTGTGTAGTTTTCTTCAAAGTCAACTATGGAGAGACTCGCCTCCCCATATTTACCTATGTTTTTCGGAGCCATTTTTTCAGCAACCTGCTTGCCAAGCAATCTAGCCATATCTTTTTCAAGACGATTTTTTCTTATCTGAATATCGTTTCTATCAAAAGACTTGCTTTTCAATGCCTTTTTTGTTCTATCTATATCACCAAGCCAGGACTTCTGATTTTCATTTCTTCGGGATGCAATATACTGATCAAGCCTTTCAAATTTTTTACAAAATTCCTCAAAGGACTGCCTTTCTTTTTCGAAGTCTTCTTTTTGCTTGCCATAGGACAACTGTTCTTCCCCCGTTTTCTGCCGATGAGCAAGCCAACATAGAAACAATAAACTTACAGCAGGTAACCTCAAGGGTTTATCATTACAAGTGAACTGCATATTTTCCATGTCAAGCACAATATGCTGCGGCTGGCGCGCTTCTTCGGCAGCTCGCACGGTATCGGCAAACCCATGCTTTCCGCTTAGCAAAGGGTTTGCTTCAAGCACTTTTTCCGGCAACTCTTCGCGCATGCGCACAAACGGGATTTCTGCCAAATCCACTTCTGCCTCACGGGCATCAAGGGCAGGCTTACCCTCACCACGATAAATGGTCTTGCTGGCAGGCGTGGGATAGTAAAATTCGGGATGGCCTTCAAAGCCTTCGGAAACCAGTACATGCGAGAGGCGGTCTTGTGGACGGCCATACAGGGAAAGTCCATAGCCGGCGTAATAACCCATGGTCTTGCGTCCGCCTGCCATTGAAACATGCACGGCGCTTTCCGGGTTGGCAGTCTGTTTGCGGATGAAGCCGGTGATGAAGTCGGCAGCCGCTTCATTGTCCGCCGGGGTACGGATGTCGTCCAGAGGATTGCCCAGGGCGTCGCGGATGGTATGGATATTGGCTGCCGTAAAGATGGCCGGATCCAGACCGTAGTCATTGCACAGGCAATAAAACTGGGCATCATCTTTGAGCAGAGCAAGGCGCGCACGACAAGCACCGCTGGTGGTGCTGACCAGATGGACTTCAGTAGGCACAAAAGCCGGCTGCTGGCGCTGGGTCAGTGCATACAGGGTTTCGGTCAGAATTTGCGGGGACATGCCGCTGACTACGACCAGAATGCGCTTGGCGTATTGGTGCGGTTGGAGTTGCTCTTGAGTTTGCATAATCGGTTGTCGATATGGATTGGGTATGTAGTATGCGCTGTACTGTCTGCGATACCGGGGTTGCAATATTGCACCCCGGCTTCGTAGCAAGAAGCGGCCACAAGGCTCAGCTTCCTTTAAGAGTGCCCAATTTCAGTTGTTTACTCATGTCCTTGACATTCAGATTATTGACCAGCTTGGGAATCCACTCTTCAATGAGACGTGCCACGGCCTGCTTTTCTTCTGCACTCCATTCAATAGATTCATGAGCCTTTTTTGCCAGTGCACGTGCCTGATTATGAATGGTGCCATTGAGGGCTTCTTTTTTACCCCGCAATTTTTGATGGCGAGCTTGCCACTGTCCTTCGATAATAGTGATTTCTTGCATGGCCGGGCTCAGGCTTTGCATTTGCGACTGGCGTTGTTGCGCTTGCAGGTCTTCTTGCAGGTCATCTTCCTGTTTTTTATCGCGCTGCATGATGCCAAAACCAATGGCGGTCTTGGCGCCTGCACCCAGATATTCCAGGCCGTGGTCGAGTGCTTGCCAAAGGTCTTGCAGCTCCTGTTTCAGGATGGCGATATCGTCTGCGCCAGGGCGTGGCAGGATGGCAAATTGCAGTTTGATATTGCGGGTGGTCAAGTAGTTGATAGGCACAGGGATATGCCAATCACCGGGCTGGGTATCGGCAGCGAGCGGGTTTTTCCCGCCTTTTTCATACCACCTGCCCATGTGCGGGGTCATGACTTCCACATGCAATCGGCAGGGCTCCACTGGTAATGCATCCATAAAAACAAAGCTGCCGCTGTGTTCTGCCACCTCGCCCTTTTCGGCAGTGCCAAACCAACGCTTAAGCAGGGCTTTGCGGTCTTCTTCATTACCTTGATAAGCGGTTTCAATCACCGCACGCAGCAAGCCTTTGACCGCGCTGCCGGGCAGGTAGGGGGTGCCGAGGGTGGGGTGCCAAAGGAAACCGTTTTTCAGCGGGTGCGGGTTGCCAAGGCCGGTGACAAAGTTGCCTGCGCAGTGATAGATGCGCGCCTCACCACTGCGGGATTCCGCCAGTTGCCGCAGTTGCAGGGCTTTGGCCTGCAAGGCCTGACTATTACCAATGCTCTTGTTGCAAAACTCATTCAGCCAGTCTGTGCGTTCCTTGGTGTCGGTATCCGAATAGTCACCTTTATAGGCATCAAAAAAGCGCTCGAACTTCAGGCCGTGATGTTGCCCTTGTGCAGCTTTGAAATCGGCACCTTGGTATAGCGGCAGGTGTTTACTCATGTTTTGCCTCCTCGGTTGCGAGCAGAGCCACGGCAAATTTCTTCAGCCATTCCAGCACGGCTTGCGCCTCGTTCTGGGCAGCCATGTAATGCTGCATGTCGGACTGGGTGATGGCAGCCAGCAGGTCGCTGCTACTGCTGAAAATGCGGCCTTTACTGTCCTTGCCGCACAGCCATTGCCCGAGCATCTGGTAAATGCGCTTGTGGCTGTCGGTTTTGCTGAAGTAAAACGCTGCGGCTTGTCCCAGGCCGTTCATATGGATAAGTGCCGGCAGGCCGTTGATATAGCGGTATACTTCAGCCCGGATGGTGGCGTCTTTATTGCGAATAAATTCAATCTGCTCCAGTGCAAAACGGGCGCGTTCTTGATCCATGGTGGGCAGGTTTTGGGTGGTCATGATGTGGCTCCTCAGACTTGCTGTCCCTTGTTGATACCCACGCGGCACCAGCCCATGCCAGTGGTTTCATTGCCCCCCAATTGCAGCCAGTTGTTGCCAGCAGGCAGCAGGGTTTCAAAGCATGCCAGCACTTCGGCAGCGCTTTTGTTGCTACCACGCTTGCGGGATGCGGTGGCGGTCAGCGGTACATAGAGGATGGTTTCCGGCGGCAGGGTTTCTTCGTACCAGAGTGCGCCGTCTTTGACGGTTTTGGTTTGTGCATCAATGGCGATATGGGCATTGACGGCGGTGGCATTTTGGCTCAAGAAAGTAAAGATATCGTCGTGGACAATGACCAATTGCTGTTGCAATGCCTCTTGTTGCAGAGCACCACCGCTCATTTGCGCAAGCGTTTGCGCCAGCGTATTGATGGCTTCGTTGCCGGTTTGCTCAAAGCGGAACTCTTGCAGGAACAACGTGCCTTCACCATTGCCGAAGGCTGCATCTTTGTCGGGCTTGGAAACTTTCACTGCATCAACTTGCAGGCCAAGACGTTCGGCGTGCTTGAAGAAACGCTCGACCGCTTGCGGGCAAGTGACCCATTTGAAGGCGCTTTGCAGGGAACGTACCGGCAAAGCCAGCAGCAGGGCGTCGCCAATCAGCAGGGCGCCGGCATGGCCTTCTCCTTCGCCCAAGGTGCGGCCAAGTTCGGGGCCAAACAATTCCACAGCGTAGTCTTTGCCGGTTTCATGGTGGAAAGCATGGGCGCGCAATGCCCCTTTGACGGAGGAGCCATAGACACAAGGCCAACCGGTGTGGACTTCGCGCTGGATGGGCAGGTCAATGCCTGAAACAGATTGACCCGTACCGGCATGCAGGGCGGTTTCGGTAGTGAGCAGCAGCAATGCGGATTGATTGGACATGATGGTTTCCTTGTCAGTCATGGATATTGGCAAGAGGGTTTCAGAACGCCTGCCAGGAACTGGCTGCGGCCGGTGGCATCGGCATCGGCATCGGCGGTGGTCAATTTGTCGATTTTGAGCGGGCTGTTGTCGGTGCTTTCCACATACAGCACGCTGCCGGGCGCCAGCAGGCTTTGCACCGGGCGGGCTTTATGGCTGGCCAAATCCCAGCCGCCTTCACGCAGCACACGCGGACAGGCCACGGCAAGAATGCGCAAGGATTGGCCGTTGAGGCGGCCTTCCCAAACATCGGCTTCGTTGTGCTTGACCGCTTGGAAGCCTTGCGGAATCCCCGCTGGCAGGCCATCGGCGCAAGGCATGGGAGTCAGCGCATACAGCACGGCACAGCTCTTGGACGTGACCTTGGCTTGTGGCAATTCCATCTGGTTCTGGCGGCTGACTTGCAGTGCAGCCTGACGGCCTTCGCCCCCCAGGCGGATAACGCTGCGCTCGGGCAATAGGCTGGCATCCTGCAGCCCGTGTAGATACAGTTGCACACTTACACCCGGCTGCAGGCGCAGATGGCGGGTTTGGTAGAGCAGGCCATCTTTTACGAAGTGGCTGCTGTTGTCACGGCCAATGCCAAGGCGCGGCTCTTGCTGGAATAGCTGGTTGCTTTCGATGACATCGCCGGGCTCGGGGGCGTTGCCATTCAGCACGGCTTGCATACCGGCATGGGTAAGCCAAGCGTTTTCTACCGGGGCGCTACCGGCCAGCTCCTCCAAGCCATCGACCTTGGAAGGAAACTGCGGCAGACGCACTCTGCCCAAGTCACACTGCATTGGCGCACCCAGCTCCAGCAAAAAATAGTGTTTGGTATCGCCCTGCTGTTTGCACATCAGGTTGGCAGGCGCCGGATAAAGGCGCTTTTCATCCAGGGCAATGAACGGGCCTTGCAGGCGCAGCGACCCCAGGTCATCGCCAAAGCCGATGATCTGAGCCAGTGGGCTTTGTTCATTAAAGCTGCGCCAGTCGCTGCCGTTGCGCTGGTGCCAGGTATCGCCAATCAGGGTGCGCAGCGCGCCAGCCAAGGTGCGCACCGGCGGCGGGAAAACACTGCCCAGCTCGTTGCTGCCGATACTGCCATGCGGGCGCGATTCGCGAAAAAACCAGGTATCAAACGGGGTGAAGTTACAAACCAGCATGGCTTATTCCTTGTCCAGACCTTTTTGGGCGAGGAAACGCACCAGGAGCGCTGCCTCGGGGTTGAAGGGAGATTTCTTGTCAGGCACCGCCTCACCACCGGCCTCCTCGCGCCGCCACTGATGGCATTGCGCCAGCAGCTGCTCAAGCTGCTTTTTCAGGCTTCCGCTATCCAGCCCGGTGCGTTTGTCCAGCCCGCCCCAGGAGTGCAGATATTCGGCCAGCAAAAGTTTTTGCAGGGTGGCCTCATTGACCACGTTGGTCTCCTTGGTCTCCTTGGTCTCCTCGACCTCGCCAAAACGCTCCAGGATTTGCTGCATACGGAAGAAGAACTTGTTGGAGAAGCGCTCACCATCGGCCGCGGCGGCTTGTTGGGCAAAGTCACGGGCAAGCCGTGCGATTTGCACATCGCCATTGGCATCCAGCGCCTTCTCCCACGGCATGGCCCATTGCAGGGCAAGACCGGAAGGCTTCCATACACGCACGGCGATGGCATTGCGGCCGGTTTTTTCCTTGGCAATATCGTCCAGCAACTTGTGCGCATCCTGCAGCACCCGGGTCAGCGGGGTGCGGATATGTACGTATTCGATGGCGCCGGAGAGCGTGGAGTCGATGGGCTTGCCCTTGGGGCTGTGTTGCGCAAACAGGTCACAATACATGGCCTGCAGTGCAGCAGCGGCAGGCAGGGCGTCTTCCAGCGGCAACAAGGCCAACACATCATCACCGCCGGCGTAGATGAGAAAGCCGTTGTGCGCGCGCACGATATCGCCCACGGCCTGGGTGAAGGCATTGAGCGCCTGGCTGATGGGGTTTTGCTTGTCCTCATCGCCCATATGCTTGCCCAACTGGTCGCCATCCATCAACAGGATGGCGTAATAGGGCGAAGGCAGGTCTTTTTGCCCGGCGGCATTGCGCAGCTTGTGCAGTTGCTGCAGCACCTTGCGTGCCTGGGGCTGCATGTCTGCGCCAAAAATACGCGGGTTTTCCAAGGCTGACGGGAAATACACCTGCCCGTCCAGCCCCGCCCAAAGGCGCTGAAGGCGATCGGCACGGCGTTCCGTTACCGCTTCGCTGACACAACGAATATCAATACTGAATGCACTATCCGTGCCTACATGGTCTTTTTCATTCAGACCTGTCAGCTCACGGGCAGCGATGTAAAAGTCTTCAAAAACCTCTGCCGGCGCATTGCGGATGACCTCGGCCAGCCAAGGCGCGGCGGCCAAGAAGGAAACCGAGGGCACGGCATGCGGCAATTTCCAGCCATGAACATGGCTGGGGATGTAGCCGGGTTTACCTGGTTGGGCATTGGGTGTGGCATCGGCAGCAGGGCCGGGCAAAAGCACGCTGATAGTATCGAAACAGCGCGAGAAGCGGCGCTTGATAAAGGCCATCGCACACAGGCGCTCGCCCTTACGCAGATCGGTGGCAATGCCAGGGCTGCCCGACTGACGCAGCCCGTTCCAGAACTTGTCCACCTCGCTGAGATTGGTTTCAGCAACACCGGAAAGCTCCTGCCAGCCGTCCATCATCATGCATTTATGGCCGGGCTCTTGTGGCGGCACGGTATTGCGCCAGTTCTTGCGGCGGTCAAGCAGGTTGCCGGATGTTGCTTTATCGCTCAGCACCCAGGAGATTTCCCAGAAATTGGCGACCTGTCGGTTCCAAATCTTTTTGGTTTCTTGCCGGGAAACCGCCTTGAGGTCTTGTTCCCATACGGCATCAGCCAGTGCCTTCCAAGCATCTTGCACGGCTTTGCCGACACGCTCGGGTTCGAAACCCAGCGGCACTTTTGCCGTGGCGGCGCGGAAGCGATTGGGGATACTGCCCTGCTGCGGAAACTTGGATTTTGAGGCGTCCTTATTGGAATTGTCACGGTGTTTGACGTAGAGGTATTCCAGATAGTTTTCATCCGGCACGGGGAATAGCACTTCACCGCCCTGGCGTTGGATGGCGGCAATCGCAACGCTGGAAAGCCAGGACAGGATGAACGAGCCCGCCCAGAAATCACGGGTACGACGCGCCTGTGCCACAAAGCCCTGTACCGGCCCCAGCGTGAACTGAAAGATTTGCGTATTGTCGGTATCAATCATGACGGCGAAGCTCCCGGGTGTTTTCAAAAGTTTTCAGGTATTTGCGAATCAAGCCAAAATCGACCTTCTTCGTTCCCGTATTGCCTGGCAAAAATTGAGCAGGCAGCAGAGTTTGGATGACAGCCAGCTCACCTCCTTCCAGGGCGTGGACATGGATAAACAACGGAGAGGCACGCCTTTCGCTGATGTGCTTGTGAGGCAAACCAAATACCGCACGCATGGGCAATTCCCCTCGCGGCTCTTTCTTGTTCTCGGGAGCCTTTCGGAATTCACTCATTTTTACGCCAACTTCCCCAAGTAATTTCAGTGCATCACTGCCTTGGTTTGTGATGACAATGTCACTGCCTTTACTGAATGCCGTCAGCGGCGCCTCGGCACTTGCAGAAAAATCCAACTTGCCAATGAAGGTTTCGATCTCCGACAATTTGGTAAAGCTTGCTTCCTCGCCAACAACAGGAGTCATGGTCTGCAGCGACAGCGAGCCCAGCCCCTTGCGCGCACGGCTGCCAAGGCCACCGAACAATCCCAAAGCGATGGCAGCAGACTCAATGCTTTGAATGTCATCAGCACTGATTTTCTTGCCTTCATCATTAACTTCATGAAATTGCAAAGTGACTTGCAGTGTGCGCGATTTTATATATTTCCGACCATCAGCCCCCTGCCCAAGCAAATATTTTATTCCAGTCACTCCAAAATCTTTTTCGCTTCCAATATATTCTTTTTCTATTCTAGAAATTTCTGGTAGTAATGAGGTCTGAATGCGCACCCGGCTTTGCCTGGAGTCTTCGCCATCACTGGCCAGACCAAACAGCTCGCCTTCTTTTTTGTGCAGCGAGGATAATGCTGTACGTACATCCCCTCCTGCCTCGCTCAAAAATTTTCCCCATTGCGTGGCGCGCCACCAAAAACGCAGGGCACCCTTGTAGGAGGCATTGCGGAAGATTTTTGCATCCACACTCTTGGCATCCGCCTCCCCCAGAAACATCGGTGTGGTGATGCGATAGTGAAGTATGGCTTCTTTGGGCTTTTTCAAATCCAGCATGATGTTCATCTTTCCTTGTGTTGATTACGGGAATACGCACGGGGTCAGTGCACTGCGCAAGTGATGCGGGGTATGGACGCGATAAGCGCCCATACCCAATGAGGTTTTGCCGCCGATATGCAGCCATTGCCCCAGGGCAAAAGCATTCAGCAACGTGTCCGGGATCAAGCCGGAAATACGGATGGCGCCCTGGAGACCTTCAACCGGCACATACTGCTTTTGCCGGTTGGAATAGCGCTGGTAGCGGGCCACACGCAAGAGAGTTTCCATTTCAAGCCGCGCACAGGCTTGATGCCACGCATCCCAGTCGGGCAGTGTCGGCGGAGTCAGGTACAGCCTTGAGGTGATTTCCAGCCTCCGCTGCAGTGCGGCCAGCACATCGCTCAATTCAAGGCTTTCCGGCGGCATACAGTGCCCCTGTTTTTTCAAGAACAATGGGCTGGTGGTATGCAGCTCCAGCCAGCGGGCAGGCAACACCCGCTCCGGGTTCTGCTCCATACCCTCAAACAACACCAGACACTTGACCTTGCCAGCCCCCAGACCGGTTTGCCCGGCCAACTCCCAAGCTTCTGCCACCCAATGAAAGTGCTCGCGTGCAGCGCCCATCAGGGTCATGGAAAAATCGAAGCCTTCGCGTTCGGATGCCCGGGTGAATGGCGGAGTAATGACAAACGGCGGAGAAACACGGTTTTTCCCACAGTGGCCACCCAGACCTTCAGGCTCGAAAATCCGTGCATACACACAGTCATCCGCATGGCGCTCCGTTCCACAGCGACAGGCCAAACGACGCAGGGCATGACCAAAAGCGCCCCGAAGCATTGAGCCGGGGTAATCAATATTTGCCAGTGGTCGCAGCGGTTGCACACGCAGATGACAACGCAGCATTGGCCCCGGCGGCAAAGCCCCCCAAGACATTGCGTTTTCCTCCGTCATGGCATGCTGCACAAGCATTCAAACCCCTTCTCGCAATCTGTGCGAGCATAAACATTTATGAATACAAAATAAACAAGAATCGGATGCCTGCCATCCATGGCGGGCAATGCCAATATCCACTTTTTTCCAGCCGCACACGCTGGTTGCAATATTGCAGCGGCGTACAATTCTCCGACTCTTCCACCACCAAGCGAGCCTTTCATGAGCGATACGCCGAAGATTCTCTACACCCTAACCGATGAAGCACCGCTGCTGGCGACGCACTCCTTCCTGCCGATCGTGCAGGCGTTTGCGCAGAGCGCCGGGGTGGCGGTGGAAACCCGCGATATTTCGCTGGCCGCACGCATTCTGGCGCAGTTCCCGGAACGGCTGGGCGAGAAGAAAGTCGGCGATGACCTGGCGGAGCTGGGCGAGCTTGCCAAACGCCCGGAAGCCAACATCATCAAGCTGCCGAACATCAGCGCCTCCGAGCCGCAGTTGAAGGCAGCCATTGCCGAATTGCAAAAGCAGGGCTTTGCCATCCCCGATTACCCGGAAACTCCGGCCAGCGAAGCAGAAAAAGACATCAAGGCGCGCTATGACCGGGTCAAGGGCAGTGCGGTGAACCCGGTGCTGCGCGAGGGCAATTCCGACCGCCGCGCTCCGGCCTCGGTCAAGAATTACGCCAGGAAGCACCCGCACCGCATGGGTGCATGGGCGGCCAGCTCGCAATCGCATGTGGCGCATATGAGCGATGGCGACTTCTATGGCAGCGAACAATCGGTCACCTTCGACCACGATGGCAAGGTACAGATTGAGTTGCTCGGCAAAGATGGCTCGGATGTGGTGCTGAAACCGAAAATCAAGCTGCTGCCGGGTGAAGTGCTCGACTGCGCAGTGATGGATGCCGCCAAGCTGGCTGCATTTGTCGATGCCCAAATCCAGGATGCCAAGACGCGCGGCACGCTGTTCTCACTGCATCTGAAAGCCACCATGATGAAGGTCAGCGACCCGATCATGTTCGGCATCGTGGTGCGGCGCTATTACAAGAAGCTGTTTGAACAGCACGGCGAGTTGCTGGCGCGCATCGGCTTTGAACCGGACAACGGCATCGGCGATCTGTACGCGCGCATGGGGGAAGTGAGCGAGGCCGAGCGCGCCGCGCTGGAAGCCACCATCGCCGAGATTTATGCCGAAAACCCGGCGCTTGCCATGGTCAATTCCGACAAGGGCATCACCAATCTGCATGTGCCAAGCGATGTGATTGTCGATGCCTCAATGCCGGCGATGATTCGCGACTCCGGGCGGATGTGGAATGCCCAGGGACAGTTGCAAGATGCCAAGGCGGTGATTCCCGACCGCTGCTATGCCGGCATTTATCAGGCCGTGATCGATGACTGCAAGGCGCATGGCGCATTCGACCCAGCCAGCATGGGCAGCGTGCCAAATGTGGGTCTCATGGCACAAAAGGCCGAGGAATACGGCAGCCACGACAAGACCTTCCGCATCCCGCATGACGGCACGGTGCGCGTCACCGACGACAATGGCAAGGTGTGGATGGAGCAGGAAGTGCGCGCCGGCGACATCTTCCGCATGTGCCAGACCAAGGACGCGCCGATTGCCGACTGGGTGAAGCTCGCCGTCAACCGCGCCCGCCTGTCCAACACGCCGGTGGTGTTCTGGCTGGATGAAAACCGCGCCCACGACCGCGAAATCATCGCCAAGGTCAAACGCTATCTGGCCGACCATGACACTACCGGGCTGGATATCCGCATTCTCTCGCCGGTGGAAGCGATGCAACATTCGCTTGCGCGCATCCGCAAGGGCGAGGACACCATCTCTGCCACCGGCAATGTGCTGCGCGATTATCTGACCGACCTGTTCCCGATCATGGAGCTGGGCACCAGCGCCAAGATGCTCTCCATCGTGCCGCTGATGGCCGGTGGCGGCCTGTTCGAGACCGGCGCCGGTGGCTCCGCGCCCAAGCATGTGCAGCAGTTCCAGAGCGAGAACTATCTGCGCTGGGATTCACTGGGCGAGTTCCTCGCCCTGCAAGCCTCGCTGGAGCACCTTGCCAATACCACTGGCAATGCCCGCGCCCGGGTGCTGGCCGATGCGCTGGATGTGGCCAATGGCCATTTCCTCGACAACGACAAGTCCCCGACCCGCAAGCTGGGCGGCATCGACAACCGTGGCAGCCACTTCTGGCTCGCCAAATACTGGGCCGATGCACTGGCCGCGCAAGATGCCGATGCCGAGCTCAAGGCGCGTTTTGCCAAGCTCGCCAAGGCGCTGGACGACAACGCCGAGAAAATCGTGGCCGAACTGATTGCCGTGCAAGGCCAGAGCGTGGATATCGGCGGCTACTACCGCCCCGATACCGCCAAGACCGATGCCGCGATGCGCCCCAGCGCCACCCTGAACGCGGCGCTGGCTGCGCTGTAAACCGCGCGCATCCGGCAACCACATCCGCAGCCTGCCAGAAATGGCAGGCTGTTGTTTTTCTGCCCCGCTGTTCCTTGAAACTTCCGGCATCCCCGTCCACCATCACAACCGATTGCAACCAGATGGAGTGCACACCATGAAGCCGCTTGCCGCCCTGATGCTTGCCCTGTTACCCGCCACCGGAATGGCACAGGCCGTGATTGTCGATTTCAGCAATCCGCCGGACGAAGCCACCTTGCAGCAGATGGAGCGCAATGGCACGCCATATCAGAAGCAGCAGGCACAGGCGTATCGCCGTCAAGCGCAAAAGGATGCACTGCTGGCCGCGCGCGGCCTGCCCACCCTGCAACAGCGCAAGCAGGCCAGCATGGCAGCGCAAGCCGATGGAAACACCTTGCCTGAACGCTTCCCTGCTTTCGATGCGATGCTGGCGCGTTTGCAGGAAGCCTTGCAAAACATGCCAGCGCCCATGGCCGAAATCTCCAAATTCGCGGATGGGGCCAAGCTGCCCACGCCGTTGACTCGGCAGCCACTGCTGGACGAGGGCTGCGCGCTGGCGCTCAGTATGCCTTCGGGGCGTGAACTGCGCGAAGGCGGTTTGAATGGCAACCTGTCGCTATACCGCTGCGAGAATTTCCATTTGCTGGCCTACGAATGGGATTATTCGCGTCCGCTGCGTGGC
Source organism: Lysobacteraceae bacterium NML95-0200 (assembly GCA_002798255.1). Taxonomy (GTDB): domain Bacteria; phylum Pseudomonadota; class Gammaproteobacteria; order Xanthomonadales; family Xanthomonadaceae; genus Solilutibacter. The sequence continues at coordinate 75,031 of NWQQ01000017.1, read as the reverse complement.
CGGGTCACGATTGATGCCAGTGGTCATGAAAAACACCCCGATGGCCGCTACAAGGTGCGCGAAATGACTTTCCCCAGCGGCTCGGGCAGCGTGGAAACCATGCTGTCCTGGATTAGCCCCGGCTATGAAATCCGGCTGGATGTCTATACCCCAGCAGGACGACCGCAGTATGCCGCGCAGCTTGACCGGCTCACCGCGCTGCTGGAGACATTGGCGGCACGCAAGCAAGCGGCCAGCCCTACAGGGCAATAAAGCCCTCACCCCGGTTTTCCGCACACCCTCTGTACCGGTTAACATCCATCGGGGTTCATATCGAGGCTTGCCATGTCCATATCTCGCTCTATCCCTGCGTTGACATTCGCCCTGCTGCTGGCAGCCTGTGGTCAGCAACGCCCGCACTCGCAAGAGACCGCTGCCCATGCACCCGCAGCCGAAATGTTGCAGGCCGAACGCCATGAAGCCACGGACACGGCTGCCCCCGTGGATGCCGGGCTTGCGCTTTCATCCCGGGCAGCCAGCGATGAGGTCAGCGGGCGACAGCTGGTACGCACCGCCGATATGCGTTTCCAGGTCAAAAACGTGTATCAATCTGCGCTGGCGATTGAAGATGCCGTTGCCGCAGAAGGCGGTTTTGTCGTGGAAAACCGCATCAACAACCAGCTGCATGCCTCACGCTATTTCCCATTGGGCAGCCAGCGCAAGAGGGTGGAAAGCTACCGAACGATAGCCCGCTTGACCGTGCGCGTGCCCAGCGAGCGCACGCTGCCATTTTTGCGCACCCTTGCCCAGCAGATGGAATTCCTTGACGAGCGCAACTTCCGTGCCGAGGACATCCAGTTCCAGCTTCTGCGCCAACAACTGGCCTGGCAGCGCGAGCAACAAATCAGCCGGGACATTGGCCGTGCCGCTGAAGCGCCTGGCAGCGTGGATGAAAAAGTGGATGCCGCAGGTGCCCGTGCGCTGGCACTGCGCGCCCGCGACGAGGCGGAAGTCAAACGCCGCGAATTGGCAGACAAGGTTGCCTTTGCCACCTTGACCTTGCAGTTTGAGCAGGCCATGCAAACCCGCACGGCCATAGAGCCTGACCCGGACGCTGCAGCCTGGCTGGCCAAGCCGAGCTTCAGCCAGCGCATCGGTGTCGCACTGCAAACCGGCTGGTGCGTGTTTGTCGATATTTTGGTGGGCATGGCGTATCTGTGGCCGCTCTGGCTGCTGCTGGCCATCCTTGCCGTGCCGCTACACCGCCTGTGGCGTCACTGGCGCAAACCTGCGCCACACTGACATCACCCACAACACGCAAGCTTCTCGCCGTGTGCATCGAGGGGGACAACCGATTTGCACCCTCCAGCAATGGCGGGTAAAAAGCCTGCATGTTTTGTCATCAAGGTAAATCGCATGAAAAACCTGAGTCTTGCTCTGCTGGCTGCGGCTCTGCTGGCCGCCTGCAGCACGGCATCTGAAAAAACTGCTGCGCCGCTGGCCGCAAACCATGCCGAAGCGCATGACGCCGCACTCACTGCCGCATTGTCCAGCCCGGCCAGAAGCGCGCAAAACCGTGCCCGTGATGTGTACCGGCACCCGCAGCAAACCCTGCAATTCTTTGGCATCAGCCCAACGCAAACGGTGATTGAAATCAGCCCGGCGGGCGGCTGGTACAGCGAAATCCTCGCCCCCTATCTGCGTGCTGGCCGTTATGTCGGTGCGCTGCCCAAGGTGCGCGCTGAAAGCCCCTACCAGCGATTGCATAGCGAGTTGCAAGCCAAAATGGCGCAAGACCCGGCGCATTTTGGCCAGCCACACTGGCACAGCTATGACCCACGCAATCCGGTGCTGGGCGAGGCGGGCTCAGCCGATGCGGTGCTGACCTTCCGCAATGTGCACAACTGGGTGGCGGCAGGCAGCGCCGATGCCTACTTCAAGGCGTTTTTTGAGGTGTTGAAGCCCGGCGGCGTACTGGGGGTGGTGGATCACCGCGCCAAGCCCGGCACCGACCTTGAGGCAATGAAGAAATCCGGCTATCTCACCGAGGCGCTGGTGATTGAATACGCCACCCGCGCCGGTTTCCGGCTTGATGCCAAGAGCGAGGTCAATGCCAATCCAGCGGACAGCACCGACCATGCCAATGGCGTGTGGACGCTGCTGCCGGTTGCCCGGCATGAGGCGGCCGATGCGGAAAAATACCGCGCCATCGGCGAGAGCGACCGCATGACCCTGCGCTTTGTCAAACCCTGACCTGCGCCCGTGCTGATTGCCCTCAACAAACCCTTCAATGTGCTGTGCCAGTTCACTGACCAAAGCCAGCCGCCAAGGCCAACCCTGGCGGCTTTTGGCCTGCCGCCGCATGTGTATGCCGCAGGCCGGCTGGACTATGACTCCGAAGGCCTGCTGCTCTTGACCGATGACGGCGCGCTGGCGCATCGCCTGACTGACCCGCGCCACAAGGCGCCGAAAACCTATTGGGTACAGGTGGAAGGCGTGCCCGATGCGGATAAGCTCGGCGCGCTGCAACGCGGCGTGCAATTGAAAGACGGCCTGACCCTGCCCGCGCGCGCGCGCCAAATTGACCCGCCAGTGCTTTGGCCGCGCACCCCGCCGGTACGCTTTCGCAAGACCGTGCCCGATGTCTGGCTGGAAATTACCCTGCGCGAAGGCCGCAACCGCCAGGTGCGGCGCATGACCGCCGCCGTTGGCCTGCCCACCCTGCGGCTGGTACGGGTGGCGATCGGCGAGTACCACTTGGGCGATTTGCAGCCGGGGCAATGGCGCAGGCTCTAACGCCCAGCTTCAGCGCGCGCGCCGGGTGATCAGGCACAGCAGCGCAAACGCCAGCAGCCCCTGAACAAGCAGCACGCCCAGCAGCGGCGCCACCATGGCCAGCGTAGCGCCCATCTGGTTAAGCGCCACACTGGCATGAATTGCCGGTGTGGAAGGCGTCAGCCAGCGCAGCCATTGCAAGACTTCCGGCAACGCCGCAGCCGGCCAGGAATAGCCACTCAGGAAAAACAGCGGCAAGGCGGTGACCAGCAGCACCTGCATCACCGCTTCACGCTCGGCCAGCCACAGGCCGAAAAGACAGCCAATACCCGCCACGGCTAGGCTGAAAACCGGCAGCAGTACAGCAGCACCGGCCAGATTGCCGCCATGGGCATAGCCCTGAAATACAAACAGCCAGCCAAAATAGAACAGACCTATCAGCGTATTGGGTAGCGCCAGTGCGCTGATGCGGGCAGCCCAGATGGCTACTGGCACATGGCGCTCACCCCGCTCGCGCTGCCCGGCCACCCACATGCCCGCTGCCATCAGCAAGGTCTGCTGCAAAATCAGCACCGCCACCGCAGGCACCAGCGAGCTGCCATAGCCCTGATGACGGTTGAACAGCGCCGCAGCGTGCAGCTTGACCGGCTCACGCAAGGCCTGCGCCTTGTCCTCGGGTAAACCCAGCGCGCGCAATTGGCGGATTTCAATGCCCGCTGACACGGTCGCCACCGCAGTGGCCAAGCCGGACAATGCGCTCTTGTTCAACATGAAATAGCTGCCATTACCGATAAGGGCGATTTCCACCGGCCGCCCGTGGCTGACATCGCGCTTGAGGCCTGCCGGAATCAGGGCATAACCCTCGATGCGCCGCTGTGCCAGCGCATCTCGGGCTGCGCCCTCCGAAGGTAGCACATTCACCTGCAATTCCGGGCTGGCCGCTGCATAACGGATGATTTGCCGCGACAGGCTGCTGTTATCCATGTCCACCACCGCCACCGGCACCTGCTCTACCCGCTCGTGCTGATATGGCCAGGGATAGAAGAACCCGTACAGCAGCGGCGCAATCAGCCATAACAGCAGCACCCCCTTGTCGGTCAGCGCCGTTTTCAGGGTATGGATGAGATGAGAGAAAAAGCCGTGCTTCATCGCGCGCCCCAGCGCTCCGGCAGGCGCAGCGCGCGGGCAAGCAGCAGATTCGCCAGCCAAAGCAGCAGCACGATGAGCATGACAAAAGCCAACAATACCGGCAGCAGCTGGGCAGGCGCGGCCTGCATGTCCAGCAGGCGTATCTGCGCGTGCAGATAATGCGTCAGTGGCAAGGCGTTGGCCCACAACCGAGCGCCTTCGGGCATCGCCAGCAGCGGAAAGACCACACCAGAGAAGGCATAAGCCGGCGCGCTGACAAAGCCGGTCATCGACAGTGCCATGCGCAGGGACAGGCTCGCCAGTACCAGCAATACCCCAAGCAGCAGCGAGAGGCTGACAAAGGCAAGCAGCAGTGCCGCCAACCATAGCCAGCTGGAGAATGCCGCATCCACGCTGCTGGCCATCAGCCCAAGCGCCAACAGGGCATTGGCCGACAATCCCAGCCACGGCCAAAGCAGGCTGCCGCCAATGGCGGCAAGACGCTGGCGGCCATCACCGGGTAGTCCAACACCGCTCTGCTGCCACCACTCGCCCAGACTGGCATCGCGCAATTTGCGGCCAAAGCTCCAAACGCCGGCGGTCATGGCCAGGATGAACAGCAGCGCGGGCATCAGGCTGTTGCCCAGAAACTGCCGGTAATTGCCAGCGGTATTGAACAGGCTGTACATCCGGCTTTGCAGCGGATTGAAGCGGGCGCGCGCCGTAGCCGGACTTTGCCCCAGTTTTTCTCGGACGCGCAGCTCAATCCCGGCAGAAAGCGTAGCGCTTGCCATGCGCACATCGCGTTGCAGCAGGCCGGAATAAGCATTCCATTGCGCGTTATGCAAAAGCGCCAGCTCACTGTCCTGGCCGCGCTTGAGGTTGCGGGAAAAATCCGCCGGAACCACCAACAGCGCCGCAACCGCGCCACTTTTTATCTGCCCTTCGGCCTCTGCCGCATCCAGTGGCTGATGCGTTACCGCAAGCCCCGGGCTTTCATCCAGCATCCGCAGCAGCTGTCTTGAGAGCAGGCTGCCGTCCAAATCCAGCACCGCCAGCGGCATCGGCCCGGGCAATCCGGCAGAAAACATCCACATCACCAGCAGCAATGTCAGTGCCGGCACCCAGGAAAACATCGCCCACTCGCGCGGGCGCTGCCGCAACTGCCGTGCTTCCACCGCCGCCGCGCGACGGAAAACCGCTAACAATCCAGGGGCGGCAGCCGACATCTCAAAGCTCAACCAGCACGCTCATGCCAGGGCGCATGCCGGGAATGGGCGCATCCGGGCGCGCCTTGATTTCAAAGCTGCGCACATCAAAGCCGCGGTCGCTGCGGGTTGCGCGCCAAGTGGCAAAATCCGGCAGCACCTGGCTTTGAAAAACAGTGAAGCGCAGCTTGCCCTGCTCGGGCAGCGCCGGAATCCGGCCATGAAAATGCGCACCGATGGCAAACTGCGACAGCTGCGTTTCACGCACATTGAGCACCAGCCACTGCTGCGACAAGTCCACCACCGTCACCGCCGGCACGCCCTGCGGATTGATTTCGCCCCGCTTGGCCAGCACCTTGGCCACCTGCCCGGCCACCGGGCTTTGCAACTGCGACTCGGCGCGTGCGACTTCGGCCTCACGCACCACCGCGGCCACCTGGGCAGCCTGTGCATTGGCAGCTTTTTGGTCTTCGCTGCGACTGCCAGCGCGCGCCATCGAATACTGTGCCTGCGCCGCCTGCGCCTGGTCGCGCGCCGCCTGATAATTGGCCAGCGCCTCATCGCGCTTTTGTGCCGAGAGCAGCCCCTCATCGGCCAGCCTTGCCACCCGCTGCCAGCTTTTTTGTGCAAGCTCGGCTGCGGCTTGGGCTCGCCGTGCATTGGCACGCGCCATTTCCACTTCTTGAGGACGCGCGCCATGCGCGGCCTTTTCGGCCACCGCAAGCGCGGCATCGTGTGCGGCCTCGGCCTGCGCCAACTTGGCTTCCAACTCCGGGCTATCCATACGCAACAGCGGCGTTCCCACGCTTATCTGTTGCCCCTCCTGCACCAATACCTCGGCCACCCGGCCACTGATTTTCGGCGCGATGTCGATTTCCTCGGCTTCCATCTGCCCTTGCAGAATCACAGCTTCAGGTTTTGCGCTGCGCCAAAGGCCATAGCCCAGAATGCCCAGCAGCAACAAGGCCGCAATCATCGCCAGCCGACGCCGAGAAGAAGAAGGGGCAGAGTTAGCCGTCATTACAGTCTCCGGTCATTCATGGGGCAATGCGCACATCGGCTCGTTGTGCGTAATGTGAAAATTGCTCTGACACCCCGGCGCTTTCCAGCAGGGCGGCCAGTGCCAGTACATAGTCATGGGCGGCTCGCGCGCTTTCGGTCCGGACTTTGGCCAGCTGCGTCTGCGCGTCCATCAACTCACTGGCCGTGCTGGTGCCCTCGCGCAACCCTGCCCGATGCAGCCGCGCCACTTCTTCGGCCAAGGTCACCGCAGGCAGACTGGCCAGATATTGCTGCCGGGCATCCTCGACGCTGCGCCAGTTCTTTTCCACCAAAAGCGCAATGTTTTCCTGCGCCTCCACCCGGCTGTAGTCGGCTTGCAGCAGCCGCTGCTGGTTCGCAGCCAGCATCTGCCGCCGGTCTATCGGCGAAAACAACGTCCAGCTGGCTTGCAGCCCCAGCACCCAATTGGCATGGCTGCCGCTTTGCAATTGGCGGCTGCCATAAAGCGCCAACGTCGGCTTGAGCCGTGAGGCCGAGACTTCGCGCAGCTGCTCGGCCTGCGCGGCCAGGGCATTCACCTTTTCAAGCCCCGGATGATGCGCAGCGGCCAATGCCTGAAACTCGGCCAGTGACGGCAGTGGCCGGGTATCGACAAACAATGGCGTCATCAGTTGCAGTGGCTGCGTCTGCTGCAACAGCCGTTGCAGTGCAATCTCGGCAAGCTCGGCATCGCTTTGTGCTTTCAAGGCCTCACGCCGGGCGGACTCCAGCGCCACCTGCGCCTGCAGGCGCTGCACCCGGGCAATCATGCCTTCTTCCATCATCCGCTGCGCCGCATGGTCATGCTCGGCGATGGTGCGCAAGGCCTCGGCGCGCAAGGCCGCCGCCTGACGTGCCAATTGCGCACCGAAATAACGCTGTACCAGCAAGCTGTCCAGCTCCGCCGCCGTCTGCCGGACATCGGCCTGCGCCTCGTCACGTTTGGCCGCCGAAAGCGCCTTGGCGGCCTGCAACAGGCCGCCGGTATAAAGCGGCCAGACCGCGCCCAGACTGCGGCCATGGAAGTTTTTCTCGCGCTCGACTTCCAGCTCGCCCGGCAGGCGCGGCACCATCGGCTGAAACATCGGCAATGAGCCGCCGAGGCCATCGGCAATGCCGTGTTGCAGGCTGCTGGTGTCCAGCTGCGAGTGCAGGTGATAACGGCCTGCCTGCAACGATAGATGGACGCTGGGCGCCCCCAGATTGCGCAACGCCTGTGCCTGCAAACGACGGCTCTCCAGCGCCGCCTCGCTGGCCGCCAGTTTCGGCGCGTTCTGCTGCATCAGGCGGCGTGCAGCGGCAAAGTCCAGCGGCTGTGGCGATGCTTGTGCATACAGCGGCGGCGCGACCAGCAACGCGCCGGCCAGCAGGCCAGACATGGTGGTAGTCAGCAGGGAAAAACGACTCAAGGACATGGCTACCGATTCTAGTGAAGTTTTCGAGGGCGGAAAAATAGGTGAGCCCATGACATCGCCAGCCGCATGCCTATAATCTGCCCCAGCCCCCATGCCCTTGACCAAGAGACCTGCTTGCCCAGCCTCACCACTACGACAGGCCGCATTCTTCTGGTTGACGACCAGCCCGTCAGCCTGCGAGTGGTCACGCAGCTATTGCAGCGCCAGGGGCATGAAGTCAGCAGTTGCACCCGTGGTGAAGATGCACTGGCCGAGTGTCTTGCCCATCCACCGGATTTGATTCTGCTGGACATGATGATGCCCGGCATGGATGGCTTTGAGCTGCTAGGGCAAATCCGCAAGAATCCGAAGCTGGCCAGCATCCCGGCCATTTTTCTCACCGCCGCCCAAGACCAGGAACTCTTGCTGCGCGCCTTTGAAAGCGGCGTGGTGGATTACGTCACCAAGCCGTTTCTGGCCGAAGAATTGCTCGCCCGTGTCAATGCCCATCTGGTATTGAAACTGACCCGCGACCGCCTGGAGCGCGTAGCCGCGGAGCGCCAAAATCTGGTCAACCTGGTCGCTCACGACTTGAAAAACCCGCTGACCAGCGTGCTGTTTGCCAGTGAAATGCTGATGCTTGCCGACGTGGAAGACGCGCGCAAGGCGCGCTATCAAAAAATCATCCACGAAGCCACACAGGATGCGCTGGGTTACATCAAGAGTTATCTGGAGTCGCAGTCCAAGCCACCTGACAGCAAACGACAGCAACACGCATCGCTGCACAAAGTCGTGGACTGGCTGCTTGAGCGCTATACCCTGCAACTGGAAGCGCGGGGCATTGCGGTGAGCACCCGCTTGCCGGAGCAAGCGGCCATGGTGTCCATTGCACCCAAGGTGCTGCGTCAGGTCGCCGAAAACCTGGTGACCAATGCCAGCAAATACGCCGCCAGCGGCGGCGAGCTGATGTTCTGGGTACGCACCGGCGCCCCCGGTTACTGGCAGCTGGTGGTACAGGATCGCGGCCCTGGCATCGCGCCTGCGCGGCAGCGCGAACTGTTCAAACCCTTCACCCGGCTTTCCGAACACGACCCGGCCAATGGCCTGTCATCCGGCCTTGGTCTGGCACTGGCACGACAAATCATCGCCGCCGCAGGCGGACACCTGTTCTACGAAGACCGCGAAGGTGGCGGCGCGCGCTTTGTGATTGAACTGCCCGAAGCGCACGTCAAAAATACAGCAACACACCCAGCGGGTGATGTAGTCGAGCCACTGTGTACATAAAGGCAAACACCAGTAGTGCCGCCACATAGCACGCCACTCGGGCTATACGCTTGAACTTGGCGCGCATGGCAAAAATGCCCAGCAGTACATACAACACCAGCAGCAACATTTTTACCGCGAGCCAGCCATTGGCAAAGATACCCCCAGCTACTGCACCTGCACTGTATAAAGCCGTCAGCAGCATGGCGGCGGATGTCAAAAGACAGGTATCAATGCTGTAGCTGGCGTAGCGCAGCAGTGCATGACGCGGCCAAGTGGCGCCCAGCATAGAGGCCGCCCCACCACGAATGAAAAACAGCAGACCCGAAAGCATCACCAGATGCACATGCACGGATTTGATTTGCGGATAAAACTCCATCATGACGATATCCCCTTGATGCACGGGAAAAACGCAACGCCTGCCGGATGACGCTGGCAGGCGTTGGATTGCCGTTTGCGTGCATCAATCAAGCATGGACGATTTTGGGCTTGATCCACTGGCGGAAAGCGAACCAGGCCAGCAGCACCGCGCCGGCACTGAAGATGATATCGCCAGGCATGCGCATCCACACCAGGATTTCAATAATCGGCTTGCTCATGAATTCGGCTGAACGTGCGTACCAGTAGCCGTTTTCCAGTGCAGCCTGCAATTGCAGCACGCCCATGGGCAACAGGGTGAGCAATGCCATCAACATCAGGCCGATATTGAAGCTCCAGAATGCCCCTTTGAGAATACCGGTAGCCCATTGGGTATCAGACTTCAGCCCACGCAGGCAGAACAGCATCAAACCGATGCCCAGCATGCCGTACACACCAAACAATGCCGTGTGCCCATGTAGCGGGGTCAGGTTCAAGCCTTGCATGTAATACAGCGCCAGCGGCGTATTGATGAGGAAGCCAAACAGACCCGCACCCACCAGATTCCAGAAGCTGACGGCCAAGAAGAACATGATCGGCCAGCGATAACGCTCCATCCATGGCGTAGCACGACCATGGCTCCAAGTTTCGTAGGCTTCCAGCCCGATCAGCGCCAGCGGTACTACTTCCAGTGCGGAGAAGCTGGCACCAAACGCCACAGCAGCTGTGGTTGCGCCGGCAAAATACAGGTGGTGGAACATGCCAAGCACGCCACCGGTCAGGTAAACGATGGTGGCGAACAACACATTGATGGTAGCCGACTTGCCACGGATGAGGCCGAGTTTCACGAACAAAAAGCTGATGACGGCCACCGCAAACACTTCAAAGAAGCCTTCCACCCACAGATGCACCACCCACCAGCGCCAGTATTCCACCAACGAGATATGTGTGTGCTCGCCCCACATCAAACCCGCGCCATAGAACAGGCCAATGGCGATGGTGGAGAGGAATAGCAAACCGACGATGGAAGACATTTCATCCTTGCGACGCAAGGCCGGCCACAAAGCACGACCAACCAATACCAACCACAGTACCAGCCCCACCATCAAAAATGCTTGCCAAAAGCGGCCGATATCGGTGTATTCCCAGCCCTGATGGCCAAACCAGAAGTTGTACTTCAAATCCATTTTCTGCATCACCGCGAACCATTGCCCGGCAAAAGCGCCCACTACGATGATCAAAAGACAGACAAACAGGAAATTCACACCCGCTCGCTGAAATTTTGGCTCATGCCCGGAAATGGCGGGCGCAATGTACAGGCCGGTAGCCAGCCACGCCGTGGCAATCCACAGCACGGCAAGCTGGGTATGCCAACTGCGCGTCAGCGAATACGGCAGCACCTCGGCAATTTTGAAGCCATAGGCCTCCTGGCCTTCTACCTGGTAGTGCGCAGTGGTCGCACCCAACAGGATCTGTACCAGAAATAACGCAATCACTACCCAAAAATACTTGGCTGTGGCTCGCATTGACGGAGTGATTCTTAAGTTTTTCAGCGGATCTTCGGCAGGCGGCACTACCGCAGGTTCACGCCCATGCCACACCGCATAGTGCCAGGCAAGCAGCCCCACCCCCCCAATCAGGAACAGCAGTGAAAACATCGACCACATGAACGCTCCGGAGGTTGGCGCATTACCTACCAGCGGCTCATACGGCCAATTATTGGTATAGGTCTGGTTGCTTTTACCCGGACGATCTGTCGTGGCCGCCCATGCCGTCCACCAGAAGAAAGCCCCCATCAGGCGACGATGCTCGGCATCAGGCACGGTGTTGTTTTTCATTGCGTAGGTTTCACGCAAATCGGCCGTGGCCGGGTCGGCAGAAAACACACTTTCATAGTGCGCCGAGACCGTTTTAATGGCCGCCGCACGCATGTCGCTGACGGTGATCGTGCCGGTGACCGGATCATAAGTATTACTGCGCATCTGCGGCTTTATCAACGCCTGCAAGCGTGCTTGCTGCCCAACATCAAGCCCGGCATAACTGCCCAAGCCTTCTGCCTGCGCCGTCATTTCCAGCAATGCTTCAGCTTCCCGGTGCAGCCAGTCGGCTGACCAGTCCGGAGCAATCAGCGCACCATGTCCCCAGATCGAACCAAGCTGCATGCCGCCCATGCGCTGCCAGACCTGACGGCCTTTCTTGATGTCATCCTCGGTATAAACGACTTGCCCGCTCTGGGTCACCACCTGCCTGGGCACCGGCGGCGCCGTCTGGTGCAGATCCGCGCCCAGCCACAACATGATGCCGAAACTTGCAATCAAGAGCGTTGCAAGACCTATCCACAGCCGCCTGGTTGTCGACATGACCCACCTCATTCAGATCAAGTGCAGCCATCATCTACCTGTCGTGAATCCCTTAACTTGAGTCAGCTCAAGTTTCATTGCGCATTGCAACAGGATTTGCCCCGTACGCCATCACGCAAAACTTTCATTGCCAGCCAAGCTCACCCAAACCCTGATTCACAGACTTCATTGGCAAGCTGGGACAAAGTGGCGGGCGGCCATGACGCAAAACATCCAGTACCACAACATCCAATGCTTGTGGTTTTGCAGGGTTTCAAGTGCAGGCAGGTCATCTGCCTTGCAACTCCAAGCATCCGGATATACAAGCCCCGGCGCACCACAAATGTCGTTGATCCTGGCCAACAGTTATCCAAACGACATCTTGGCACAATCCTGCACAACTCAATACCTAGGTTGTGCTCTCAATTGGATATGTCCATCTCATATTGCCACTCAAAACGCTGGCTGCCATCCATACTCACTAGAAACACATGGCGGGCGCTGGCAGTGCAAACCCATTGCTGACGGGAGGCGTCCAGCCCGCCACGTGGCTCACTCAAGATTTCCGGGTTAAAAACGGCTACACAAATGCCGCCATTATCGCGGGCGGACTCATAACAAATGAGATCGATACCATTTTCACAGGCGCTTTCTGCCAGGCGCTGTGTAGCCTGATAATCATCTGCCAACCAATACTTGCGCAGCGCATTCCAGGGCGGGGCGGCAAGGTCGATACCGCGACCCTCGGCGCTGGCAGCAAAAAAAGTGTGGTGTGTGGTGATGTTGCATGCAGCCAATGCCTCGCTATCGCGGATAAAACGCATCCGCCAATAGGCAACTTCTGCACAGGCGGTGCGTAACTGGCGTGCGCCATACCAGATGCCCGGATGCCCGGCCTTGCGAAAGCGGCTGTCATGTGCCGGGTAATAGCGAAACGGTGTTGTCAACAAAAAATGTTTTTGTGCGCCTTTGCGCACAGCTTGTACAAAGCGCGGCTTGCTCGCCTCCAGCAGTGCTTCCAGCACATCGTGCTCGTCCAATGTATCCACCAGCACCCGCGTGGCACTGGCATATTGGCTTTCCACGCCACGCCACAGGCAGCGTTCAATGACAAATCCGGCATCAGCCAGCCATTTTTTTGGCCAGCGTGCGCTCATGCCACTGCCCGCATCCCGTCCAGATAGGCCAAGGTTCTCACCAAGCCTTCCGGGCTGCGCAACAGTTCTGCGGGGATGGCATCCAATGCCTGATTGCGGGCGCTCATCCATTGCTTGCGCATATCGCTGTCCGAGCCAACCAAGGGGTCAAGCGAGCGAAACACCCGTACCAACAACAAGGCCAGCTCCCCGGCCTTGCTGTGCGGCTGCAATTCGCTGCTGCCGCTGCGATAACGCGACACCGTGGCATTGCTGACCCCGATGATGCGCGCCAACTCGCTGCCCGAAAGCCCAAGCGCATCAGCAGCCCGTACCGTGGCACGGGTCAGTACATAGGCAGCAGAAGGCTCGGGCTTGATGACGGTATTCATGATCACGGGAGCATGACTACGATGAAAGTCATCATACATCACATGAAAATATTTTCATTAATTGTTTCAAACGAAATGAAGCATGCAATCCTGAATGAGCGCCCTGGCATCAATACTCTGTCAAACGTCAGTCGCCACCGTGCCGCTACAATTCGCGCCCACCCACCCATACGAGAGCATCCCATGTCCCAGCAGGAATGGCTGTACGAAAACTTTGAGCCGGCCGGCTCCTCCATCGGCTATCGCATCACCCGCAAGCTGGACGAGGTGCAATCGCCGTTCCAGAAAATCGAGATTTACGAATCGACCGACTGGGGCAATCTGATGCTGATTGACGGCGCGATGATGCTGACCGCGCGCGACAACTTTCTCTATCACGAGATGATTGCCCACCCGGTGCTGTTCACCCACGCCGCCCCCAAGCGCGTGGTGATTATCGGCGGTGGCGACTGCGGCACGCTGCGCGAAGTGCTCAAGCACCCGGGCGTTGAAAAAGTCACCCAGTGCGATATCGACGAGCAAGTCACGCGCATGGCAGAAAAATATTTCCCCGAGCTGTGCGAATCCAATGCCGACCCGCGCGCCGAAATCCTGTTCGATGACGGCCTGGCTTATATGAAGAACTGCCCGGAAGGCAGCCTCGATATCGTGATTGTCGATTCCACCGACCCGGTCGGCCCGGCAGAAGGGCTGTTCAATGCGGCGTTCTTTGCCGACTGCGCACGTGCGCTCAAGCCTGATGGCATTCTGGTGCAGCAAAGTGAGTCCCCCTTGGTGCTGCTTGACCTTATCAACCAGATGCGCGATGAAATGCGCAAGGCCGGCTTCCAGTCGTTCCAGACCCTGCCGTTCCCGCAACCCTGCTACCCGACCGGCTGGTGGAGCGTGACCATGGCGCGCAAAGCCGCCGATGCCGATTTTGCATTCCGCAAACACGATGCTGCCGGCAAGGCCTTCGACACGCGCTATTACAGCGCCGAAATCCATGCCGGCGCACAGCAACTGCCGCCGTTTGTGGCCGCGGCACTGAAGAAGTAAACAGGCGCGACACAATTGCGAAAAGCGCAGGCATCCAGCCTGCGCTTTTCGTTTCACACGCCGTGAAAATCACGGCTCCATTTCTTTGAGGGCGTCCGCATTTTTGCCGGAAACGCTGGAGCGCTGACCATCAATGCCAATCATTGGCCAGCGCGGCTGGTAAAGCGTGATTTCGCCACGGCGCAGGGCATCGGACAAGGCTTTTTTGTTTCCATTCTGGCGATCCCAAAACGATAGCTCCCCCTCACTGCGCCAGCTTCCGCCATGATGCGAAAACAACTGGCAGCTCAGCGGCCTTGCGCCTTTGTCCGAAGCATCACACAGCAGATGGTCAGCCTGACCGTCCCGGTCAAAGTCGCGCACCAACAGCACACAATCGCTGTCGATTTGCTTGCATTCGGTCATGCTCTTATCTCCCAACAAATACATCCACCAGTCATCGGCCGGAGCCGGACTGCCAGCTGCCAGTTGGACAACCTCACGCAAGGCAGCGGCATCTTTCAATGCATTGACTGCCAGTTCCTCGCTGTTTTGATAGGCATGGCTGCGCTGTAATACGGCCACAATGCGCTTTGCGAGCTCAACATCGCCATTGGCTTCGGCTTCTTTTTGCAAGCCTTGCATGGCCAGCCAACCCTGTCGGCCACTGTAAAAGCGCAAATGCCGGAGGTCGAAGTCTTTGCTCTCCACCTTGCCTGCGGTCAGGCGGACAAGCTGGCTGTTCACCGTGATGCGGTGCGGGTCGAGCACCGGCGAGTTGAACAGCACGGCCAGCACAATGGCCAGCAGCGATACCGCCACATTTACCCGGCGGATGCCAGAAAGCCATGACCCACGCCGCAATACGGCGATGGCATAGCCCAGTGCATGAGAGGCCAGAATCACTGCCGCCACCATCCCGGCAATGCGCTCCTGTGTCCAACCGTATTGGTTGATGCGCAGCATCAATGCGTATAGCGCCAGGCCGGAAAACCATGGCAAGGTCAGGATGCCCGCATCCACCAGCCAGCGCAGCCAACGCGGATAGGGCATCGCCCCCTGGCCATCCTGATACACGGCATTGACAAACAACACCATCACCGCCACCACGCTCATCAAAATCAACGCGGCTGAACGGGTATTCCACAGCGGCTCCAGCCCGGTCAATGGCAGGCTCAGCACAAACAGCAGGGCAATCAGCGCCACCAGTGGCAACAGCCCGGTAAAGATGGCGAGCAGCACCCGCCGGGCAATTTGCACCGGACGCTGCTGGGTACGACCAATCAGGATGCCTAGCCCGGCCATCAACCCGGTAGCCAGATAGACAAAAGGCTTTTCACGGAACAGATCGGCAAAAAATTCAATGTCAATGAGTTGGAACAACCCGCCCCACAGATACAGCAGTGGCCAGCAAATGCCGATGAACAGCAACATCAGCACCAGCGTCAGACCGTTTTGCCAGGCCAGCTCAAACAAATCCGCATAGCGCGCATTCCAGCGCCCATGCCGCAAGGCGCTTTGCAAATACGGCAAGGCCACAAACAGCGCCACGGCCGTCGCCAAACCAAAAGGCCATAACACTCTGTCACTGACAATCCCTGCATTGCCGGTGGCACTCCAGCCTGCCCAGGCGGCCAAGAGTGCAAACATCACAGCCACGCCTGTAGCCTGCCACCAGAAGCGCCGCTCATCCAGCCGCCGCACGCTGAGCAGCATCATGGTCGGCACCGCCAGCACCAGGGTGTACCAATAGACACAGCCGTTCAATGTGGAAAACGGCCACCAAGCCGCTTCACGACCGTATTCGGCCACATACAGCAGCAAGCCTTGCAACATGGCAAGCAATACGATGAATTGCTTGACCGGGCGCGCAAGCGCCGCTGGCTCGGCATGGGTGTCTATATGGGCAGTGGACATGGCAGCCTCGCTTTGTAAACAAACGCAAGCATGCCATATCCCCGATGCAAGGCACCGGCTTTATGCAAAGTCTGGTTTGGCCGACCGCCTCAACCCGCTTTGATTGACGCCGCAATTACAAGGCATCGGCGTCCATTTCGCCTGTACGGATACGCACTGCGCGCTCCAAATCCCAGACAAAAATCTTGCCATCACCAATTTTGCCGGTACCCGCCGACTGCATGATGGCCTCGACCACCGCATCCACCTGCTCATCCACCACGGCCACTTCAATCTTCAGTTTGGGCAGAAAATCCACCACATATTCGGCGCCGCGATACAGCTCAGTATGGCCTTTTTGCCGGCCAAAACCTTTGACTTCGATCACCGTCAATCCGGTCACACCGGCATCGGCCAGTGCCTCGCGGACATCGTCCAGTTTGAAGGGCTTGATGATGGCCATCACCATTTTCATTGTGCGACTCCTGTTTTTCGGCGCTTACTCTGACACACCCGGCTGAAATTTTCCGCCCCGGCCTGTTAGCATTTTTCCCGGCTCGCCTTCTACCCCACTGATGGCTGGGCAGCGCAGCATGCACCATGCTGGCAAACAAGCCAAACATAAAGGACCCTGCAATGATTGACCTGGCCCAACTTGATGACCTTGCCCGCCGCCTGGGCAGCCTGCTGCCCGCGGGACTGCACGAGAGCCGTGCGGAGCTGCAGGAAAACTTCAAAACCGTGCTGCAGGCCGGGCTGTCCAAGCTGGACTTGGTGACCCGCGAAGAATTTGAAGTACAGCGCGCGGTACTTTTGAAAACCCGCGAAAAGCTCGAAGCACTGGAAAAAACCGTTGCCGAGCTTGAGGCGCGCAACGCCGCCGCACGGCACTGATTATCAGGCGTCTGTGGACAGCGTCTTTTTGAGATTGTCTGTCCATGCCAAGCCCGGCGCTTCGCCGGTTTGGCAACTGCGCTTCAAACCCGGATGCGCTTGAAACCTGCTTTACAAGCAAGCTCAGGGTTGTTGCAAGGGCTCCTTATCGTTACGGCGCCAATAGTTGTTCCTTTACAAGGAGCGGGCAATGGGACTGGCACGAGTGATGAGCCGGGCACGGGTTGGTGTGCGCGCCTGTCCGGTGATAGTGGAAGTGCACTGCGGTGGCGGGCTGCCAGCGATGTCGATTGTCGGCTTGCCCGAGGCTGCGGTACGCGAAGCACGCGAACGGGTGCGCGCGGCCATCATCAATGCACAGCTGGAATTTCCTGCGGGCCGGGTCACGGTCAATCTGGCACCGGCCGATTTGCGCAAGGATGGCGGGGGGTTTGACCTGCCGATTGCGCTTGGCATCCTCGCCGCCAGCGGCCAAATTCCACAGCAGGCACTGGCGCATTGCGAGTTCATCGGCGAGCTGGGGCTAAGTGGCGAGCTGCGCCCGACCGGCGCAGTGCTGCCTGCCGCACTTGCGGTGGCCGATAGTGGCAGAACCTTGGTACTGGCCGCTGGCGATGGCGCCGAAGCCGCCCTCGCCCCCAATGCCGATATCCGCTGTGCGCGCACCTTGTTGCAGGTGTTTGCAGCATTGCGTGACGGCGCGGCGCTGCCAGAAGCTGAAAAATCGCCGACCATCCCCGCCGCCAGCATTCCTGACCTTGCCGATGTGCGCGGTCAGGTACAGGCGCGGCGGGCGCTGGAAGTCGCCGCTGCCGGGCAACATCACCTGCTGCTGACCGGCAGCCCCGGCTGCGGTAAAACCTTGCTGGCCTCACGCCTGCCGGGCATCTTGCCGCCGATGGATGAGCATGACGCCCTGGAAAGCGCCGCCATCCAGTCCATCTCCAGCGCCGGTTTCAATCCGGCGCTCTGGCAGCAGCGACCATTTCGCAGCCCGCATCACACCGCCAGTGCCGTGGCGCTGTCAGGCGGCGGCTCAACCCCGCGCCCCGGAGAAATCTCGTTGGCGCATCACGGCGTGCTGTTTCTGGACGAATTGCCCGAATGGAGCCGCAGCGCGCTGGAAGTGCTGCGCCAGCCGCTGGAATCGGGCAGCATCACGGTATCGCGCGCGGCAAGGCAGTGCGAGTTTCCCGCGCGCTTCCAGCTGATTGCGGCCATGAACCCCTGTCCCTGCGGCTGGGCCGGCGATGACTCCGGGCGTTGTCGCTGCGCACCGGAAAGCATCGCCCGCTACCGCGCCCGCATTTCCGGCCCCCTGCTCGACCGCATTGACCTGCATGTAAACGTGCCGCGCCTGCCACCAGCCACATTGGCTGCCGCAGCGCCGCCAGGCGAGAGCAGCGCCGCAGTACGGCCACGGGTGATGGCTGCAAGGCAGCGACAATTGATGCGTGCGGGCAAGCCCAATGCCCTGCTGAGCCAGCAAGAATTACTGCGTGACTGCGCATTGCCCGCTGCCGAGCAAAAAATGCTGGAAATGGCCGCTGAAAAGCTGCAACTCTCCGCACGTGCCCTGCACCGTATCCTGCGCGTGGCGCGCACCATTGCCGACCTTGGCGACTGCGCAAGCATTGAGCGCGCGCATCTGGCCGAAGCCATTGGCTATCGCGGCAGCATTGCGCATGTCTGATTACAGTCCCAGCGCCGCCAGCGTTCTGGCAAGTGCGCCACGCCCGGCCGCCACCAGCGCCTTGGCGGCTTGACCGGCCGCCGCGCGCGCCTTGCCATCTTGCAGCCAGGCAGCCAGTGCAGGTGCCAGCCCATCGGCATCTTCGGCAATCCGCAGCGCACCGATTTCAATCAAACTGGCCGAGATTTCAGCAAAGTTGAACAAATGTGGACCGGTCACCATCGGCACCCCGGCGCTGGCCGGCTCCAGCAGATTGTGACCGCCGACTTCCTGCAGGCTGCCGCCCACAAAGGCGACATCGGCCACCTCGAAAAACAGCGGCAACTCGCCCAGAGTATCGACCACGAACACCGCATCGCACGCATCCGGCCACTGCTGCTGCTGTCGGCTACTCACCTGCTTGCCATGACTGCGCACCAGCTCAAGCACCGGAGCAAAGCGCTCAGGATGACGCGGCGCCCAGACCAGCAGCAAATCCGGCCATCGCCGCCGCAGGCGCTGATGCGTATTGATGATGGCCAGCTCCTCATCCGGATGGGTGCTGGCAGCCACCCAGATCATGCGCCCGCCTGCATGCTGCCGGAAGGTAGCCGCAAAACTTTCGGCATCTTCACGCGGGGTGACATCAAACTTGAGATTGCCGGTTTCGGCCACGCACGCGGGGCGCGCACCCAGTTTGATGAAGCGCGCAGCATCATCCTTGCCTTGCGCGCACACCCGCCGCACCGTGACCAGCGCCCTTGATACCAACGGCGCCAGCAGCCGGTAGCCACGTAACGAGCGCGCCGATAGCCGGGCATTGACGATATTCACCGGCACGCCGTGGTCGCGGCAGCCAAACAGCAGGTTGGGCCACAACTCGGTTTCCATGATCAGGGCCACTTCTGGCTGGAAATGTCGCAAAAACCGCCCGACCGCACCCGGCAAGTCATAGGGCAGATACACATGCACAACCCGCTCGCCCCATAGCGCCCGGATACGTTCTGAACCGGTCGGCGTGATGCAGGTCACTACCATGCGCCGCTGCGGGTGGCGCTTTAGCAATGCGTTGATGAGTGGTGCGGCAGCGGCCACCTCGCCCACGGAAACCGCATGCACCCACAGCGGTGTGGGCATCGCCGGCGTATCGCCATAACGGCCATAACGCTCACCCCAGCGCTGAAAATAGGCACTCTGCCGAAAACCGCGCCAAATCAGGTGATAAATCGTGACTGGCACCAAGGCATACAGCACAGCCGAATACAGGCCGCGCAACAAGTGCTCCGTCAGGGTCTTTTTCATGGCGCAAGGTTAAGGGATGCACGCGTGCCTTGCAGCCCCATTCACATCATGAGCCTCTTTCTGTCAAAGCTTGCTTAAAGCCACAGCGCCAAAAATCTGTCCAAACAACAGGCACATCACCCAGGCAGCCACAGCGCTGACGTACCAGGATTGCTGCAGCCGCGCACTCTGGTATTGGTGAGTGTCTGGCTTCATGCCTTGCAGCTTCCGCTCAGTCCACCAAAGTACCAACACGAGCAGGGCGGACATCAACACAAATGCGACCAACTGCAGCAATGCCATGAAAGACGATGGCCCCGATGAGAGTCGGCCGAGGAAGCTATTTACAGACACAATCACATTTTGGATGCCGCAAAGCAAAAACAGCGATAGCGCGCCCAACAGCAGCACCACGACGCGCATGGCACGCTGTGGCAATGCCATAGCTATGGGCGGGACTTCTGGCAAAGGGGTCGAGCCATAGGGAGGCAGTGGCTCATACACTGGGTGATTCCGGTAATTCCATTGGTAGCGATACACGCCTCTGACTGTAAGCGGCCACATCACTAGCGCGACAATCGTCGCCAAAACCCAGACAGCAGCCTGAGCCGCTGACACGGCATAGCCTAGGCGACCCAACAGCACGACCAAACCGATCCAGGCGAACAAGGTCAGCATGACGAGGCAACTGAACGCGCCAATCAGGGCGACCGTTTTAAGCGTATTGCGTTTTGTGGCAGGCTGACTTGGTTGCATCTGTTCACTCCAGCAGTGTAGGTGTGGACATGGCCGGTGCATCGCCATAATGGCCATAACGCTCACCCCAACACTGAAAATAGGCACTCTGCCGAAAACCGCGCCAAATCAGGTGATAAATCGTGACTGGCACCAAGGCATACAGCACAGCCGAATACAGGCCGCGCAACAAGTGCTCCGTCAGGGTCTTTTTCATGGCGCAAGGTTAAGGGATGCACGCGTGCCTTGCAGCCCCATTCACATCATGAGCCTGCGTTCTCTCAGAGCTTGCTTAAAATCACGATACTAATAATCTGTCCAAACAACAGGCACATCACCCAGGCAATCACAGCGCTGGCGTACCAGGATTGCTGCAGCCGCGCACTCTGGTATTGGTGAGTGTCTGGCTGCATGCCTTGCAGCTTGCGGTCAGTCCACCAAAGTACCAACACGAGCAGGGCGGACATCAACACAAATGCGACCAACTGCAGCAATGCCATGAAAGACGATGAACGCGATGAAAATCTGTCGAGGAAACTATTTACAGACACAATCACATTTTGGCTGCCGCAAAGCAAAATCAGCGATAGCGCGCCCAACAGCAGCACCACGACGCGCATGGCACGCTGTGGCAATGCCATAGCTATGGGAGGGACTTCCGGCAAAGGGGTCGAGCCCAAGCGGGGCAGTGGCTCATGCAATGGGTGATTCCGGTAATTCCATTGGTAGCGATACATGCCTCTGACTGTGAGCGGCCACATCACTAGCGCGACAATCG
The DNA here is from genome assembly GCA_002798255.1 of Lysobacteraceae bacterium NML95-0200. Classification (GTDB taxonomy): domain Bacteria; phylum Pseudomonadota; class Gammaproteobacteria; order Xanthomonadales; family Xanthomonadaceae; genus Solilutibacter. The sequence continues at coordinate 53,746 of NWQQ01000017.1, read as the reverse complement.
TCGCCAAAAGCCAGACACCAACCTGAGCCACTGACACGGCATAGCCCAAGCGATCCAACAGCACGACCAAACCGATCCAGGTGAACAGGGTCAGCATGACGAGGCAACTGAACGCGCCAATCAGGGCGACCGTTTTAAGCGTATTGCGTTTTGTGGCGGGCTGACTTGGTTGCATCGGATTACTCCACCGTCACGCTCTTGGCAAGGTTGCGGGGCTTGTCCACATCGGTGCCGCGCGCCAGAGCGGTGTAGTAGGCCAGAAGCTGTACCGGGATGGCATGGACAATTGGCGAGAGCAGCCCGGCATGGCGCGGGGTGCGGATGACATGTACGCCGTCCTCTTCGCCAAAATGGCTGTCGGCATCGGCAAACACGAACATCTCGCCGCCACGGGCGCGCACTTCCTGGATATTGGCCTTGACCTTTTCCAGCAGGCGGTCGTTCGGGGCAATCACCACCACCGGCATTTCACTATCCACCAGCGCCAGCGGGCCGTGCTTGAGCTCACCGGCGGGGTAGCCCTCGGCGTGGATATAGGAGATTTCCTTGAGCTTGAGTGCACCCTCCAGGGCAATCGGGTAATGCACGCCGCGCCCCAGGAACAGCGCGTGCTGCTTGGCGGTGAACTTCTCGCTCCAGGCCTTGATTTGCGGCTCCAGATTGAGCGCGTGCTGCACGCTGCCGGGCAGGTGGCGCAGCGCATCGAGCAATTCGGCCTCGTGCTTGGTATCCAGCCGTCCGCGCAGTTTGGCCAAGGTGCCGGCCAGCACGAACAACGCCACCAGCTGCGTGGTGAAGGCTTTAGTCGATGCCACGCCAATTTCCGCGCCGGCACGGGTGTAGAACACCCAGCGACTGGCGCGCGGGATAGCGCTCTCGGACACATTGCAGATGGCAAGGGTCAGCGCCTGGCCTTGTGCCTTGGCGTATTTGAGCGCTTCCATGGTGTCCAGCGTTTCACCGGACTGCGAAATGGTCACTACCAGTTGTTTGGGGTTGGCCACCACATCGCGATAGCGGTATTCGCTGGCGATATCCACCGCGCAGGGAATGCCGGCCAATGACTCAATCCAGTAGCGTGCCACAAGGCCGGCATAGAAACTGGTGCCGCAGGCCAGAATTTGCACCGATTCAACCTGCGAAAAATCATGGTTTTCTGCGCCAAAAAGCTGCGCATCAAAAGCGGCCAGGTCAGAGATGCCCTCAATGGTGTCGGCTAGCGCAGAAGGTTGCTCGTGGATTTCCTTCTGCATGAAGTGGCTATAGGGCCCCAGCTCCAGCGAGGCCAGCGAGACATCCGAGGTGTGCAGGGTGCGCTCAACCGGCTGGCCTTGGGCATCGAAAATCGCCACCTGATCGCGGCCAAGCTGCGCGGTATCGCCTTCTTCCAGAAATATCACCTGCCGGGTGGCCTGCAGAACCGCCGAGACATCCGAGGCGATGAAGTTCTCACCCTCACCCACGCCAATCAGCAGCGGACAGCCCATGCGCGCCACTACCATGCAGTCAGGCTGCTGACGCTCAATCACGGCGATGGCATAGGCGCCTTCCAGCACCTTGGTAGCCTGCTGCACCGCCTGCAACAGCGTGGCGCCCTGCTGCTGATGGTAGTGAATCAGATGGGCGATGACTTCCGTGTCGGTCTGCGAGTCAAACGCATAGCCCTTATCGCGCAGAAACGTGCGCCAGGTTTCGTGATTTTCAATGATGCCGTTATGCACCACGGCAATGCCATCACTGACATGCGGATGGGCATTGGCCTCGGTCACGCCGCCATGGGTCGCCCAGCGGGTATGACCGATGCCAAGCTGCGCCTGCAAGCCTTCGGCCTGTGCAGCAGCGGCCATTTCGGCAACACGCCCGGTGCGGCGCACTCGCCGGATGCGTCCTTCTGCCAATACCGCCACACCTGCGGAGTCATAGCCCCGGTATTCCAGGCGCTTGAGCCCTTCCACCAGCAACGGCACGACATCACGGGCAGCAACGGCTCCGACAATTCCACACATGCGGCACACTCTTTGAGTTAAGACGGGCGCATTGTAATGACTTCCAGCCGCCCGCCTGATGAAGCCAAACGTGGTTTGGGTCAGGCACGCACGCTGCGTGCCCTACCCGGAATCAGAACAGATACTCCATCGACAGGCTGAAGTTACGGCCCGGTGCGTGGAAGCGTTCCAGTCCGTAGCCTTCGCGGTCCACCGAGTTGGTGGTGCTGGCGCCGTAATGGGCGTTGATGCCGCGCAGTGCATCCCAGGTGTGGTATTTGCGGTTGAAGATGTTGTAAACACCGGCGCGGAAGGTGAATCGTTCGCCAGCGCGCACATAGCCGTAGATATCCAGCAGGGCGGCGCGGCGGTTGAGATACGGATAGGTTGTCACCACCCGGCTGAAAGTACGGTTGCGGTAGGAATATACGTTCTGCACCACCTGTGCATCAGCGGCTTTTTTCGCCCCCAGATAGGTGCCGCGGGCAAATACTGCCCAGCGGCCATTGGGCGCGTGGTAATCCAGCCCCAGGATGCCCTTCAGCGGCTGGATAGACAGCAGGCTGTTGTCGCTGGAGAGGCTGCCCTGGCTATAGCCCAGTTGCGCCGAGAGCTTCCAGCCTTCCAGCTGCGGCCAGTAATACGCCAGATTCAGATGGCTGGAAAATTCAAGACCACGGATTCTGGCGCGATCCAGATTGACCATCTGCTGCACCGGCGATTCATCGTATTCGGCGCATCCCCAGATCTGGCACTGTTCGTAATACGGGTTGCGGGTGCGGGTGATGGATTCCTGCTCGAACAGGAAGTCGCGGTAATTGACCTGATACAGGCTGATGTTCACCCCGCCTGCTTCACCCTCACCCTGCAAGCTCAGGCTGTAATTGACGCTACGCTCGGCACGCAAATCCGGGTTGGATTTCCAGCTGCCATAGGCATTTTTGAAGGTGAAATACATTTCCGAGGCGGTCGGCACCCGATAGCCGGTGCTGACCGTCGCGCCCAGCGCCCAGTGCGCATTGAGCCTGGCCACCACGCTTGCCAGGCCATTCCAGTTGCCAAAGGTATTGCCCGCCGGCCGCCCTTCTGCGGTGCAGGCTGTGCTGCAACGTGCATTCAGTTCCTGAGGGGTAAGCCGCTCATGGTCATAGCGCAGGCCAAAACGGCTGGAAAGGGATGCGTTCCATTGCACCTGGTCTTCCAGCGAAAAGCCGTATTGGCGGGTATTGACCGGATACTGGATGGTATATGCCGGTTGCGGGCTGGGCACGCCACTGAATACATAGGTGTCGTAATTGATGTTCCAGAACTCACGGTTGGAAGCAAAGGCCTTGAACGCCAGCGTATGCTGGCTGGCGCCCAAGGCCAGCGGCAGGGTTTCCATGCCAAAGGTCAAACGTTTGAAGCGGGTATGCATGCGCCGGTCAAACACCTCGCCCAGCTCTTTTTCATCGGTGACGTAGTTACGGCCACCTTTGTAGTTGAGTGCAGACAGGTCGGTGCGCTGGTAGTCGGCATCAAGTTTTAGCGAAGCCAGCCAGTCGCTCTCTGGTGTCCAGGCATAGCCCAGTTGCAGATTGCCACGGCGGCTGATGTCCTCGGCCTCGCGCCATTGCGAGCCAAACAGCGTATAGGAACGCTCATCGGTGAAATTGCGCGCCAACTGTCCGGTCAGCCCCAGCGACAGGCTATGCGCCGGACTGATATGCCAGCTGAACTTGGCAAGATAGCTGTCCTGCTTGCGCCGCGACGGGTCAGGATGCTGGCTTTTGCTTTGCTGGTAGTACGGCCCCTCGCCACGGCTGCCCATCTCGTGTCCATGCCGGTGCGAATACACCAGCAGGGTTTCAAAGGCATCGCCGGCATAGCCCACCGCAAAGCCATTGACCCACTCGCGGTTTTTGCTGGCATAGCCACTGCGCAGCAGGAAGCCGGTTTCATTGCCAGCGCGGACAATATCGCTCGCCTCCAGGGTGCGGTAATCGACCCGGCCGCCCAGTGCGCCGCTGCCTCCGGAAAACGCATCGGCACCTTTGACAATGCTGATGGCGCGCACCAGTTCCGGGTCTATCGACATCCTGGAGCTGTTGAAATTGCCATAGCGGTTGTACAGCGAGTTTTCCTCGAAATCCGGCAGCGACACACCATCAACACTGATGCCCACGCGGTTGCCTTCCACCCCGCGGATGGCAAAGCCCTTCAAATGGCGGCCACTGTCACTGATGCCGACATCGGTGGTGTAGCGCACCAGGTCGCGGGTATCGCGCACCATCTCCTGTTCGATGACCGCACGGCTCTTCTGGTCGGTGATGACATCCTCATTCAGGCTGCGCCGCCCCTGCACCACCACGGTGTCGAGGCTGTAGCGGGTGGTTTGCCGGGATTTGTCGTCGGCATCCTCGGCGGCAAGAACAGCCAGGGGACAAACCAGTGAAAGCGCAATCGCTGCCGTCAACGGACGGCGCAGGAAAACCGTAGACATGCGATTCAAGACCATGGGAATGGCAGGCCATCATACTTCTATTGAGAATTATTCGCATTATCCGGACATCACTGTCCGCGGACGTCCGCCATCTTGGCCGGACACCCAAAAATAAAAATAAACCCAATAAAAACATATAGTTATAGTTGGCACAGGTTTTGCTGAAAGTGTTTGGCGTTCCCATCACCTGTCTGCGACATGAACATCCGTGACACCTCCGCCCAGGACAAGCCCCTCCAGCCCGCCACGGGCATCACCCGCTACCGCCGCTGGCTGCTGCCGGGCAGCGTCGCACTGATATTGCTGGCCGCTATCGGCTGGGTCGGACGCGGCTGGCTGGCGGGCAGCCATTCGGTCGATGCCGCCCGGCTGCGCATCGCCGAGGTCAAACGTGGTGACCTGGTGCGCGACATTGCCGCCGAAGGCCGGGTCATCGCCAGCAACAGCCCCAGCCTGTACGCCATTGGCAGCGGCACGGTACGCCTGGAGGTGGTGGCCGGGGATGCGGTGAAGCAAGGGGATGTGCTGGCGGAAATCGACAGCCCGGAATTGATGAGCCGGCTGGCGCAGGAAGAAGCCACCCTGGCCAGCCTTGAAGCCGAAGCCCGACGCGCGGCACTGGGCGCGCAGATTGCCCGTGCCAATGCCGCACGCCTGCTTGACCAGGCACGGGTGGAGCAACAGGCGGCTCAGCGCGAGCTGGAGCGTTATCAGCGTGGCTATCAAGGCGGCGCTGTGGCGCAGGTGGATTTTGCCCGCGCCCAGGATGCGGTACAAAAAGCCAATATCGGCCTGGGACATGCCCGTACCGATGCCGGTTTGCAGGGCGCAGCAGCCGGACAGGATGCCAGCCAGCGCCAGGCCATGGCCGAACGCCAGCGCGCCCTGGTGGGCGAATTGCGCCGCCAGGTCGAAGCCTTGCGCGTGCGCGCGCCGTTCGATGGCCAAGTGGGGCAAGTATTCGTCAGCCAGGGGCAGAACGTCGCTGCCAATACCGCACTGCTCAGCGTGGTGGATTTGCGCCGCTTTGAAGTGGATATCAAGGTGCCGGAGAGCTTTGCCCGTGACCTGGCTATCGGCATGCCGGCGCAGCTTTCCGGCAACAACCAGACCTGGCCTGCCAGCGTCTCGGCGGTGTCGCCGGAAGTGGTGAATGGCGAAGTCAGCGCCCGGCTACGTTTTGAAGAAGGCAAACAACCCGAAGCCCTGCGCCAGAACCAGCGCCTTGCCGCGCGCATCCTGCTCGATACCCGGCACAACGTTTTGATGGTCGAGCGCGGCCCGGCGCTGGATCAGGGCGTTGGCCACAGTGTCTGGGTGGTGGTCGATGGCATCGCCACAAAACGCCCCGTCAAGACCGGCGCGCGCAGTCTGGATGCGGTGGAAATCGTCAGCGGCCTGACTGAAGGCGAGCGCGTCATCGTCTCCGGCCACGACCACCTCGGCGATGCCGGGAAAGTGAGGGTCAGGGATTAGAGGCCAGAGGCCAGAGGCCAGAGGCCAGAGGCCAGAGGCCAGAGGCCAGAGGCCAGAGGCCAGAGGCCAGAGGCCAGAGGCCAGAGGCCAGAGGCCAGAGGCCAGAGGCCAGAGGCCAGAGGCCAGAGAAGCGTAACCCTACAGCGCCTTGTTGCAACCCCTGTTTCCATATTTTTCTTATTTCCCAAACATCAACTCTCCGACCCCCGGCTTTTAGCGCACTTCCCTAACCCCTAACCCCTAACCCCTAACCCCTAACCCCTAACCCCTAACCCCTAACCCCTAACCCCTAACCCCTGACCCCTGACCCCTGACCCCTGACCCCTGACCCCTGACCCCTGACCCCTGACCACTGACCCCTGGAAAACAGCCATGCTCTCAATGAAAAACATCTCCAAAGTATTCCGCACCGAAATGGTGGAAACCCATGCCCTGCGCGGGCTGGACTTGCAGGTCGATGAAGGCGAGTTTGTCGCCGTCACCGGGCCTTCGGGTTCGGGCAAGACCACGTTTCTCAATATCGCCGGGCTTCTGGAAACCTTTACCGATGGCGAGTACGTGCTGGACGGCGAAAACGTGCGCGGCCTTTCGGACGATGCCCGCTCACGGCTACGCAATCGCAAGATTGGCTTCATTTTTCAGGGCTTCAACCTGATTCCCGACCTCAACCTGTTCGACAACGTCGATGTACCGCTGCGTTATCGCGGCCTGCCTTCAAGCGAGCGCAAAACGCGCATCGAAAAGGCGCTGACCGATGTCGGACTGGCCTCGCGCATGCGTCATTACCCGTCCGAGCTCTCCGGCGGCCAGCAGCAGCGCGTGGCGATTGCCCGGGCGCTTGCCGGGGAGCCGCGGCTTTTGCTGGCCGACGAGCCGACCGGCAACCTCGATTCGCAGATGGCTCGCGGGGTGATGGAGCTGCTCGAAGACATCAACCGCCAGGGCGCCACCATCGTCATGGTCACCCACGATGCGGAACTGGCCGCCCGCGCCCAGCGCAATGTGCATATCGTCGATGGCATCGCCAACGACCTCAAACGCGGTTGAGGTGTCCCATGTTGGCCTATTACCTGAAACTTGCCCGGATGAGTTTGCGGCGCAACCGTGCGCTCACGGTGTTGATGATTCTCACCATTGCCGTGGGCATCGGCGCCACCATGACCACGCTCACCGTGTTCCGCACGCTCTCGGGCAACCCCATCCCGGACAAGAGCGAGCGCCTGTTCCGCGTGCAGCTGGACATGTATCCGCAGGACGCGCAGGACAGCGAGCCGCCCGATGATGTCTCGCGCTTTGATGCCGAAGCGCTGCTGGCCGAAGGCCGCGCCAAGCGTCAGGTCATCACCGCCTGGAGCGATACGGTCATCCAGGGCGGCGAAGGCAGCGAGCCGATGCTGACCAGCACCCGTAGCGCCAGTGCCGATTTCTTCCCGATGTTCAATGTGCCGCTGCGCTACGGCCAGCCCTGGCAGGCCAGCGAAGACGCCGCCGCCGCGCGGGTGGCCGTCATCACCGATGAACTCAACGAGAAACTGTTTGCCGGCGGCAATTCGGTCGGCAAGGACGTGCGCATCAATGGCACCACTTTCCGCATTGTCGGCGTGATGGCGCCATGGCGACCCACGCCGCGCTTTTATGACAACAATGTCTCCGCGTTCAGCAGGCCGGAGCTGGCCATCGTGCCCTACCACACCGCGCGCGCGCTGAAATGGGGCGCTAGCGGCAACATGAACTGTTTTGCCATGTACGAAGGCGCGCACACCGACCTCAACGCCCCCTGCGCCTGGCTGCAATACTGGGTGGAGCTGGAATCCCCCGACCAGGCCGGGGATTTCAAGCGTTATCTGGAAAACTACTCGGCCAAGCAAAAAGACACCGGACGTTTTTCCCGCCCGCCCAATGTGCGCCTGCGCGATGTCATGGCCTGGCTGGACTACACCCGGGTCGTGCCTGCCGATGTCAAGCTGCAACTGTGGCTGGCGCTGGGTTTTCTGGCGGTGTGTCTGGTGAACGTGGTCGGGCTGATGCTGGCCAAGTTCCTGCGCCGCAGCGGTGAAATCGGCGTGCGCCGCGCGCTCGGCGCCAGCCGCCGGCAAATCTTTCTGCAATTGCTGGTGGAAGGCGGCCTGATTGGCCTCATCGGCGGCGCTGCCGGGCTGCTGCTCGCCTTCCTCGGCCTGTGGGGCGTGCGCCAGCAGCCCAGCGCCTATGCCGAACTTGCGCAGATGAACCTGCCGATGCTGCTGACCACCTTCGTCATCGCCGTGGCTGCCAGCCTCTTGGCTGCACTGCTGCCCGCCTGGCGCGCGATGCACATCCCGCCCGCCATCCAGTTGAAACTCCAGTGAGGCTCTCATGTTGAACCTGCGCCCGATTCTTTCCGCCCTGCGCCAGCACAAATTCGCCGCCGGCATCCTGCTGCTGGAAATCGCGCTGACCTGCGCCATCCTCTGCAATGCCCTGTTCCTCATCCAGCGCCGTTTCCAGGCGCTCCAGGTGGTCAGCGGCGTGGACGAAGCGCATCTGGTCAATATCCGGCTCACCGGCATTGGCCGCCATAACAATGCCCTGGCACAGACCCAGACTGACCTGGCCGCACTGCGCGCCCTGCCGGGGGTGATTGAAGCCAGCCAGATTTCGCAACTGCCGATGGTCAATAACTCCTGGAACAGCGGCGTGTCCGCCAGCCCCGGCGATAACGTCACCTACCACAATGCCACCATGTATCTGGGCGGCGAGCGCGTCTGGCACACCCTGGGCGGCGCACTGCTGGCCGGGCGCGATTTTGCCAGCGAAGAGCTCATTGATGTGCCGAACGAGGCTGCGATGAACGAGGCACTGGGGAAGATTCGCAGCATCATCATCACCCGCTCGCTGGCCGACAAGCTCTATCCGGGAGAGAGCGCCGTCGGCAAACCGCTGTACTTCGACACCCAGCCAATCACCATCGTCGGCGTCATCGACAACCTGCTGCGCCCCAGCCATGAAGCACGCGGCCCGCAGCAACAATACGATGCCATGCTGCTGCCGATGCGCCTGCCCTATACCCTGGTCGGCAACTACCTGCTGCGGCTTGAACCCGGCCATTCGCCCGAGGCCGCACTGAAAGCCGCCGGCGACACGCTGAAGCAACTGGAGCCGCAGCGCATCCTGATTGCACAACAAACCTTTGCCGAAATCCGCCATGACTATTTTGCCGAAGACCGCGCCATGATCTGGCTGCTTGGCATCGTCGCCGTGGTGCTGCTCGCCGTCACCGCCTTCGGCATCGTCGGCCTTGCCAGTTTCTGGGTGCAGCAGCGCACCCGGCAAATCGGCATCCGCCGCGCGCTTGGCGCCACCCGTGGCGACATCCTGCGCTATTTCCAGAGCGAGAACTTCCTCATCGTCAGCGGCGGCATCGTGCTCGGCCTGCTGCTGGCCTTCGGCCTCAACCAGTTCCTGATGGCCAAATACGAGCTGCCGCGCCTGCCCTGGCAAACCTTGCCGATCGCCGCCGTGGTGCTGTGGCTGCTCGGCCAGCTCGCCGTGCTCGCCCCCGCACTGCGCGCCGCCGCCATCCCTCCGGCGATTGCCACCCGAAGTGTGTGAGTCGAAACAAGGTACTGATGATGACTATACTTCGTCAGTACCTTGTTATCCGGAGCCATCCCCATGTCCAAGGAAGCCGTTTTCACCCTGAAGCTGGAGTCACAATTGCGTGCCGAGTTCATGGCCGAAGCAGCACGGGAAGACCGCCCGGCCTCGCAAGTGATGCGTGAATTGATGCGCGCCTATATCGAGCAGCAGCAGCAAGCGCGCCAATACGATGCCTATCTGCACGACAAGGTGACACAGGCGCGGCGCTCGCTGCGCGCAGGCCGGGGGCGCAGTCATGACGCCGTGGAAGCGGCAATGGCGGCTCGGCAACAGGCTCAAAAACGGGTATGAATATTCTTTGGGCGCCGGAAGCCGAGCAGGACCGCTTGCACATCTGGACGCACGTCGCAGCCGAAAATCCTGTGGCTGCCCGGCAGTTGGATCGCCTGTTCGCCGATGCGGCGGCCTCATTGGCAAACTTTAGCCAGCGTGGAAAACCCGGACGCATCCCCGGCACCCGCGAATTGTTTCCCCATGAAAACTACCGGCTGGTGTATGAAGTTCATGGCGAAACCGTCTGGATACTGGCCTTGGTGCATGCCGCCCGGCAATGGCCGCTGCCTGCCCCTGCAGGCCACGATTAAAACCCTTCCATTCCCGAGGATGCCTGCACATGCCTGAAGCCCAAACCACCCTGCTCCCCATCGGTAAACGCATCGACACCATCATCAAACTGGCGCTTGCCACGCCGCTGAAGGCCGCCGGTTTCAAGAAACAGGCGCGCGTGTTTCGCCGCAGCCGCGATGATGGCGCGGTGGAAGTCATCGACATACAGGGCGGCAAGTACAACACGGCAGGCAAAGGCGAGTTCACCGTCAATCTTGGCCTGTACCTGCCGCAAATCGCGGCCATGCTGGATGCGCCGCCACTCGAAAAACCGCAGGAATACCAATGCCATTTCCGCCAGCGCATTGGTGCGCTGCTGCCGGAAAAAGACGAGGATTTCTGGTGGCCAATGGACACGGCAAGCAGCGACGAAGCCCTGGCCCACGCCCTGCAACAGGCGGTGCTGGAGCACGCCCTGCCCTGGTTTGCCGCCTTCGCGCCAGAAGCACTCCAGGCCGCAGGCGCCGATTTCGGGCAGTTGCCCGGTGGCGCCCCGATGCCGCTTGACCCGCTGCATGCCGCCAGTTTTTACCTGCTTCTGGACGAGCGCGACAAGGCGCGTGAACGGCTCAATATCGGCCTTGAATACCGCAAATCCCTCGCCGCGCAGATCCATGCACTGGCCGCCGCACATGGGCTGGTGCTGGAACAGGAGCCATAGCCATGACAGCCATCAGCAGTAACAAAATCGCCAGCGCCCTGCACAAGCGCCTGTGGCCGCATTTGCAGGCGCAGGGCTTTCAGTACCACATCGGCCGCAGCTATTACCGTCTCGCTGACGGGCAGGTGTGGTATGCCGCCAGCCGCGCATTGAATGCACATTTGCAGCATATCGGGCGGCCGAGCGCCGATAACGCCTTTGATTGCGTGGCTGGCATTTACCATTTTGATGCCGATGAGCAGGCCGTCGTCGAGCGCTATTTGCAGGCACGAGAGCCTTATTGGGGCACGCAATATCTGATGAGCGTGCAATGCGATGACGCGCCAAGCCAGGCCGGCGGCGGGCGCAGAAAGGATATGAGCCTCTGGCGTGTGGCGGCCGACGGCAGCAACCTTGATGCGGTGATGGACGATTTTGAAGCTGCCTTCGTGCAACAGGCCTTGCCGTTCTGGACACGCATGAGCAGCGCAGCCAATGCTGCCGCCGCGCGCCAATACAACGCGGAAAAACGTGCGCAAGCCCAAGAATTCCGTGAGCATTACTTTGATGCGCTGGGCAGCGGCAAGACCAAGGAGGCCGAGGAATGCCTGCGCTACTGGCTGCTGCGCGATGCCTGCGATTATGTCGCCTACTGGGACGCCCACGGCGGCGACCCGCTGCGCCAATCCCAAGGAGCGACATCATGACCGACGCTATCCAACGCAAGGCCGCCGAGGCCATCGCCACCCAGGCCGAGCGCACTGCCGCACGCGGAAAAGCGGACTTGCCACTGCCCCAGGGCGAAGGCTGGGTCATGTCCAGCAGCATGATGCCGCGCCCCATCCATACCGGGCGCCTGCGCGAAGCCGAGCAACTATACGCCCAAGCCCTGGCCGTGTATCCGCAAGGCTTCTGGATGTACCAGCGCGCGCTGCTGTTGATGGAGCTGGGCGATTTTGATGCGGCTATTGGCAGTTTCGAGGCCTGCGCCGCGCAGGGCGACTACCTCTCGCTGGCCGAGCTGCAACCGGTGCTCTGGCAATGCCGCCTGCTGCAACAAGGCCAGGGTCCGAAGTCGGAAGACGACACGCTGGACTGGCTCAAGCAGCAAATGATGCAGCGCATGGCGCAGTTCAACCCCGGCCTTTCTAGTGAAATGGAGCAAGCCTTTGCCATGGCGGCGCGGCTCGGCGCTGCGGACGGAGACGGCACATGCTGCGATGAGCAGGACAACGCCGCCCGGCGCGCGCCTTTGAGCGAAGCGCAAAGCAGGCGTATCTGCGAATGCGCCGAAGATTTTGCCTGGGCGCTGGTCGATGGCGATTACGCCCGCGCGTATGCCATGCTGATGCCGGAATTGCAGGACGAAACCACCGTCAATGACCTGCAAAAAGACTACGAGGCGATGGTGTCTTACACCGAAACGCCCATCAACCGCGTACACGCCCTGCCGCCACACAATGACCTGCCCGACATGCCGGCCACGATGCTGGCCTGGGTGATGGTGAGCATCGACAGCGACGACATCGCCGAGGCCATCACCCTGGACATCTGCCAGCTTGACGCCGATACCCTGCGCATCGGCGCGCTGGAATGGGGGCGGCCTTGAGCCTATGAAAACCCGCACTGCGGCCTCCCGGTGCCATTGGCGGTATCATCCCAAGTAATACTCTTACTTGCGAGGACAGCCATGCGCATTACATCCAAAGGTCAGGTCACGATTCCGCAGGAAATCCGCGAGCGCTTTGGCTTTCTGCCACTGACAGACTTGGAGTTCGTGGTCGAAGGAGAGCGGGTCTGGCTGCGCAAGCCCAAAGTCCGCCACAAAGGCGATCTTGTGGCGCGGATGCGCGGGCGTGCTACCGCCAAGCTCAGCACCGAAGAAATTTTGCGGCTAACCCGGGAAGCATCATGAAGGCCAGTCAGCAGTGCCTGGTGGACAGTAACGTATTGCTCGATGTGTTGACCGACGATCCGAATTGGTTCGACTGGTCAGGCGCTGCGCTGGAAGCGGCAGCACGCAAAATGCAGCTATGCATCAATCCATTGATTTATGCCGAAGTTTCCGTGGGGTTTGACCGCATCGAAGACCTGGAAACCAGCTTGCCCGCACGCGATTTCGTCCGACTACCTTTGCCATTGGAGGCTGCATTCTTGGCAGGCAAAGCATTTCTTGCTTATCGCCGCGCACATGGCAACAAGACTTCGCCACTTCCGGACTTCTACATCGGCGCCCATGCGGCCATTACCGGGATGCCATTGCTGACCCGTGACAGCCGCCGCTACCGCAATTATTTCCCCGGTGTGAAACTCATCACCCCCGCCGACTGAAACCATGCCCCGCATTCTCATCATTGACGACAACCCGGCGGTCGCCACGGCGCTGACCTTGCTGTTTTCGCTGAACGATATTGACGCCATCAGCGCCAAGTCTCCGGCCGAGGGGCTGGCGCGGCTGGGGCGCGGCGATATCGACCTGGTGATTGCCGACATGAACTTCGAGGCCGACACCACCAGTGGCGAGGAAGGCGAGCAGCTGTTTCACGACATCCGCGCGCGCTGGCCGGACATGCCGGTGATTTTGCTCACCGCCTGGACGCAATTGGAACGCGCGGTATCGCTGGTCAAGGCCGGAGCCGCCGACTACCTTGGCAAGCCTTGGGACGATGACAAGCTGCTGACTTGTGTGCGCAACCTGCTGGAGCTGGCCGATACCCGCAAGGCGCTTGGTGAAGCCACGCAGCGCCAGCGGCAACGCCGCCAGACGCTGGCCGAGCAGCATGATTTGTGCGGCTTTATCTATGCCGATGCCGCCAGCGAGGAAGTGCTGAACCTGGCCTGTCGGGTGGCGGCCTCGCCGTTGTCAGTGCTGATCACCGGCCCCAACGGCAGCGGCAAGGAAAAAATCGCCGAAATCCTGCATGCCAATTCTCCCGTTGCGCGCGGGCCGTTTATCGCGCTCAACTGCGGCGCGCTGCCGGCGGATTTGGTCGAAGGCGAATTGTTCGGCGCCGAGGCAGGCGCCTATACCGGCGCAACCCGCGCCCGACCCGGCAAGTTCGAGGCCGCCGACGGCGGTACGCTGTTTCTGGATGAAATCGGCACCTTGCCGCTGGCCGGGCAAACCAAGCTGCTGCGGGTGCTGGAAACCGGGCGCTTCAGCCGCCTGGGCAGCCAGCGCGAGCAATCGGTCAAGGTGCGCATCATCGCCGCCACCAATGCCGACCTGCCGGCGATGATTGCCCGCGGCGAGTTCCGCCAGGATTTGTATTACCGCCTGAACGCCATCGAGCTGGCGTTACCGCCGCTGGCCGCGCGCCGTGCCGACATCCTGCCGCTGGCGCGGCACTTTCTGGGCGGCGAAAAGCAGCTTACCGCCGATGCCGAGCAGGCGCTGTTGGCGCATGAGTGGCCAGGCAATGTGCGCGAGTTGCGCAATGTGATGCAGCGCGCCGCCTTGCTGAGTGCGGGCGATGAAATCCCGGCCAGCGCGCTGGGGCTTGCCAGCCACAGCGCACCGCCACAGAGCAGTCATGAGCCCACCCAGAGCGAAATCGAGGCGGCGCTGCGCCAGCATCGCGGCGTGGTAGCACAAGCCGCCGCCGAGCTTGGGCTTTCACGGCAGGCGCTGTACCGGCGCATGGACAAATTCGGCATCGCGCGTTAGTCATGTTCATTTCCTTGCGCCTGCGCCTTGCCCTCCTGCTGGCCGCCTATGGCACGGCATTGATGCTCTCGCTGGCGTTTGGCCTGCGCTATGGCTGGCCGCTGTACGGCCTGCTTGCCCTCAGCGCATTCTGGCTGCTGCTGCTTGGCCTGCACCTCAACCACCAGCAAGGCCGGATATTGGCGATGTATCGCGCCCTGGCCGGTACCGTGGACAGCTACCGCGATGGCGATTTCAGCTTTTCGCTGGTCTGGCCGCAACGTGATGAGCTGGGCATGCTGGTGACCGCGCACAACCGCCTGGGCGATACCCTGCGCGCGCAGCGCAACCGCCTGCAACAGCGCGAGTTGCTGCTCGATACCGTGGTGCAGAACTCGCCGCAGGCGATGCTACTGGTCGATAACCACGGCCGCGTGGTGCTGGGCAATCTGGCGGCCCGGCGCTTGCTGGGCGAAGGCCGGCGGCTGGAAGGACACAGCCTGCCCGCACTGCTGGCGCATCGCCCCGAAGCCATGCAACAGGCGTTCAGCCATCAGGGCGATGCCTTGTTTGCCGTCGGCAGCGAGGATGACGAGGATATCTATCACCTCTCGCGCCGCCCCTTGCGCCTCAATGGCCGCCCGCATGAATTGCTGCTGCTGCGCCAGCTCACCGCCGAGCTGCGCCGGCAAGAAGTCGCCACCTGGAAAAAGGTCATCCGCGTCATCAGCCATGAACTCAACAACTCGCTGGCGCCGATTGCCTCGCTGGCGCATTCGGGGGCGGAACTGCTGCGCCGCCAGCACTATGAGCCATTGCCGCTGGCGCTCGCCACCATCGAGGAGCGCGCCCGTCATCTGGAAGGCTTCATCCGCGATTACGCGCGCTTTGCCAAACTGCCTGCGCCCCGTCTGGAGCCGATCCGCTGGGACGCTTTTCTCGGCGCCCTGCAACAGCAGATGGATTTTCAATGGGACAGGGCGCATGGCGATGCCCAGTTCCGCGCCGACCGTGCGCAACTGGAACAAGCCCTGCTCAATCTCATCAAGAACGCACACGAGTCCGGCAGTGCCGCGCAGGAAGTGCAACTGCGGCTGCGCCGCCAGCCACAAGGCTGGCGCATCGACATCCTCGACCGCGGTCAGGGCATGAACGAGGCCGTGCTGGCGCAGGCGTTGCTGCCGTTCTATTCCACCAAACGCCACGGCACCGGCCTTGGACTGGCGCTGGCCCGCGAAATCATCGAATCCCACGGCGGCCATATCAGCCTGGCCAACCGCGAAGGCGGCGGCCTTGGCGTCAGCCTGATGCTGCCGGATTGATTAGCGTCTGCGCAATGCCTCACAACGTCCGCAAGAACTCGGTAATGGCCTCAATCTCGCTGCGATGCAAATCCAGCGGCTGCAACAGCGGGTCGGGCTTGGGGAAGGTCGGGTCGTTCTGCTGCCGGGCATTGGGGCGCGGGCGCGGCATCCCGGCGTTGTACATATTCATCACCCCGCGCAAGTCATGGAACAGGCCGTTGTGCATCCACGGCCCACTCTTGCCGACACCCCGCAGCGAGGGCGTGCGGAACTTGCCGCTGTCCTCCGGGTTGCCGGTCACTTCATAACGCCCCAAATCCTGCCGGGCGCGGCCATGAAAATGCAACCCGAGGTTGTGGAACTGGTTATCGGTCAGCGCCGCACCAAAGTGGCAGTTCATGCAGCGCGCGCGGGTGCGGAACAGATGCAGCCCCCAGAGCTGCTGGTCATTGAGCGCGCTATGCCGGCCTTCCAGAAAGCGGTCAAAGCGGTTGAAGCGCGGCAGCAAGCTGCGCTGGAAGGCCGCCAGCGCATAGGCCATCCGCTGCGGAGTAATCTGCGCATCGCCAAACACTTGCGCAAAAGCGGCATCGTAATCCCCCGTCTGATGCAGGCGTCTGGCCGCATCTTCCGGGGTGAAGGCCATTTCCCTGGCATCGGCAATCGGATGCAGCGCCTGTGCTTCCAGCGTGGCCGCGCGGCCATCCCAGAACAGCGGCTCGGCAAAGGCACTCATCGCCACGCTGATGGCATTGCGCCGCCCGGTCTGCCGGTCATGCCCGAACGACACGCTGCGGCCATCCGCCCAGCCCAACTGCCGGTCATGGCAGTTGGCGCAGGCAATCTGCCCGGATACCGACAGCCTGGGGTCATCAAACAACCGGGCGCCCAGCGCGATTTTTTCCGGCGTGCCGGGGTTGTCGTCCGGCTCCGGCGCCTTGCGCGGCAGCGCTGCCATTTCTTGCCAGCTCACACCGGGGTCAATATGCGGTGCGGGCCATTGCGTGATGGGCTGCTGGTACACCCGGCGCAAACATGCAAAGTCGCCATGCGGTGCACTTGCCTTGATGCGCTCAAGGCAAGTTTCCAGCGAAGTCTCCGGCGCCTGCGCTGCGGTTGGTGATAAGAGCCTATTCAGAGGCTCTTCTTGGTGCCCGTTGCTTCGCAAAGGCGGCAGATGCAAGGCGTAAAGCGCAGGCGGGCTGACTGCCCGGCGAGCATTTGCAACACCGCAGATGCCGCCTTTGCGGTGCAACCCATTGGGCAAGGCACCCCATGCACAGGAGCCTTGTTGCACCCCTTGCCAAGACAGCCAGTCTTGGCGGCGGCGTGCGTCTTGCCCCTGCACATGGGGTGTACTTGCGGGTGCCGAGAAGAGCCTCTGAATAGGCTCTAAGCTCAACAGCCCCAGCAGCGCAAAGCCCAGCCATGCAGCATTGGCAAGTTTCAGCTTCATGCCCGCATCATGACATCACCGCAACGGGACGCCATCAGAACTTCACCCCCAGCTCCAACCAATAACTGCGACCTGGCTCAAAGCTCAACACATTGGTCGCCGTGGCCGTGGCGACATTGGCCCGGTTCAGCAGGTTCATTGCCTCAAGGCGAATATACGGCCGGTACTGCGCACCCAGTGGCAGCTCATATTGCAAACTGGCATCCCAGGTAAAAGTGCGTGGCTGGCTGATGCGCTGGTACACATCAACGCGCTCACCACTGCCCAGCATCTCCACATCCGTGCGGAAAGGCCGTGCATAGCCGGAGCGATAACGCAAGAAGTTGCCCAGACTCAAGCCGCTCTCGCCAAACACGGTTTGTGTCGAAAGCCGCGCCGTCCACGGCCTTGCAAAATCGGACGCATCCATATCGCGGCGGGACATCAGCTGGCCGTTGTAGCGCACCGTTCCGCTCAGCCAAGCCTCATCAAAATTGCTGTCATAGTCGTCATTTCCTGCGGCACTGTACTGACGGCGCACATGGGTCTTGTCCAGCGCCAGCATCAGATTGGTGCGGGTATTGCCCCATTCCAGCGCCTGCACGGGACTGAGGCTGAAACTCCAAACCCGTGCACGTCCGCCTGCCACATTCGCATAACGACGAATATTCTGGCCAGTCGCACTTCGCTCACGCACCCGCATGACTTCATCCTGATTGTTTCTGTCCACCACTTTCAGGTTGAAGTCAAACCCCGCCCAGCGCTGATTCAGTCCCAGCGTCCATTCATCGCTATAAGGCACCTTGATATCGCGGAAAGTATTGCTGCTGATGGCGCGTGAATCCTCCCGCCATTGCCAAGCATGACTGCCCGTATTGCTGCGTTTGTATTGACTTTCCAGCGCTTCACGACCCTCACGCAGCTTGTAGATGTAGAAATTGCGCCCGTAATAGCGGTTAAGCCCTGCGGTCAACAAGGTTTGCTGGTTGCCCAAGACATCCCAGGAGGCGGCAAACCGCGGCGAGGTCGTCACCTGCTTGCTGATATTGTCGTAGTCAAACCGGATGCCGGGACGCAGGCTGACATTACCCAGGCGGATGTCATCCTGGAAATACAGCGAATAATCATCGGCATCGGCCTCGAAATACCCGGCACGACGCAGCACCATCTGGGTGAAATACTGCCCCTTTCCATTGAAGTCAATTCTGGAATAGCGTCCGGGCACCGCCCCCAATGAGCAGTTTTCGCTATCGACCACGCCATTGGCATCGGTACAGGTGGTCGTCGCGCCCACGCGGATATAGGCGTAATGATCGTTCAGGCGGTGATAGCTTCCCTTGCGGCTGGAAGCCGACAGCCCCCATTGCAAGCGGTGCTCGGCATTGCCCCAGCGCAGGGCTTCACGACTGAAATCCAGGCTGTAGCGCGTAGTGCGGCTATCCTGATCAACGCTGCCCCAGTTACCTTCCAGACTCTGGTTACTGCGTCCCCAGTTTTTATCGGCCGAGCGCGCCCAGGTTCGCCAGATATTGATGCCACGGCTGTCGCGTGAGCTACTTGTCACCGCATGGCTCAAACCATGCTTGAGTCGCCACGCACCCAAGTCATGCCGTACATTGAAGCTGGCAGCATACCCGCCACGCTTCAAATCAAAAAACGAGTCCTTGGTATTGACAATGAAGTAAGTCTCGTCCGTAGGCGCATAATTGATGGCACCGGAAAGCGCCACACCCGATGCCGTGGTGTAATCGGCGCGCAGGCTGTAGCTGGTGTTTTCGCGGATATTGTCCTTGCGCGCCTGGTCGCTGCCTTGTGGAGGCACAAAGCCATTGGCATAACCGTTCAATGGGATTTCAGAGCGCAATCGGGAAATATTGCCAATCAGGCCAAGCCCGTTGGAAAAACGGTTTTCCAGCATCAGCGAGAGCTTTTGTTTGTCATATTCCGGCTGCTGAGCTTGGCTATTGGAGTTCAAAAAGCTCTCAAGCTGACCTTCGCGCAGGTGATATTCATTCCATACCGAACGCGAGGCGCGCCAGCTTGCCTTGCCAGAAAAAGTATGGCCTGCCTTGCGGGTTTCCACATCCACCACACCGCCGTTGAAGCCGCCAAAACTCGCCGGCACATTGCTGTCATACACCGTCAGGCTGCCAATCAAGTCGGTATCCACGGCAATGCCCTGGGCATCGCTGCTGATATTCACGGTGTCATGCGGGTTGTCTCTGGCAGTGGGGTCAAGGTCGTTATTGAACGACACCCCATCGAGCAGGAAACTGTTCTGGTTGAACATGCCGCCATTGATGCTGATTTTCGCCGGGCGGATCTCGCCCATATTCAGCGAAGTTTGCTCACTATCACTGAACTGCACATTCGGATTGATGCGCAGCAATGTGCTGATATCGCCATTGCCCTTGGCCTGCGACTGCACATATTGCTCGTCAATGCTGATGCCTTCCTGATACGGGAACAGCCTCTGGCCAATCACGTCAATGGTCGGCATCAGCAGCGGCTTGTCCTTGGACTTCTTCTGGTTTGCAACTTCGTCTTGTTTTTGTTCGGGCATCCCCTGCTGTGCAACCGCAAGGGCAGGCGCAAACAGCGCCATGGAAATGGCAACAGCCAATACGCTTTTCATCAGATACTCCGCAAGTAAGGATGTCTGGCTGGCTGGGCCCAAAAGCGTGGCTGGCTGACAAATCGGCGCGATTTTACGCCGCCTTCACATTCACCACAATACGGCAACGAATATTCGGCTCATCAATCCTTCTTCACCGGCCTTTGCCATTCGGGCAGGGTTTGCTGGCGGGCGCGAGCCAGGGTGAGTTGGCCTTCCGGGGCGCTGCGGGTGACGGTGCTGCCGGCACCGATGGTGGCGCCTGCGCCCACTTCCACCGGGGCGACCAGGGCGCTGTTGGAGCCGATGAAGGCGCCATCGCCAATCACGGTACGGAATTTGTTGACGCCATCGTAATTGCAGGTGATGGTGCCGGCGCCGATATTGACGCCGCTGCCGATGTCGGCATCGCCGATATAGCTCAAGTGATTGGCCTTGCTGCCCTGGCCGATGCTGGATTTTTTCACTTCCACAAAATTGCCGATATGCACGCCTTCGGCCAGCGCGGCGCCGGGACGCAGCCGGGCATAGGGGCCGATGCGGCTGTTTGCGCCCACCTGTGCGCCTTCCAGATCGCAATGGGCATGGACATGCGTGCCTGCGGCGATATGCACATTTTTCAGGCGACAGAACGGGCCGATGCGCACGCCCTCCCCCAGCACCACTTCGCCTTCAAAAATCACGTCGATATCCACTTCTACATCGCTTTCGGCCTGCACCTGGCCGCGCACCTCCACGCGCGCCGGGTCGGCAAAGCGCATGCCCTGGCTGCAAAGGGCTTGCAGCGCCCGCCGCTGGAAGGCACGCTCAAGCTGCGCCAACTGCCAGGGGTCGTTGGCGCCTTCGGTTTCCTGCGGGTCAGCCACCACGACCATCTCGGCCGCGCGGTATTCATGCGCGGCCTTGGCAAAAATATCGGTCAGGTAATACTCGCCCTGGGCGTTGTCGTTGGAAAGGCTGCCAAGCCAGTGGCGCAGGGCGTCGCCCTCGGCGGCCAGAATGCCAGTATTGACGATACGCACGGCGCGCTGTGCGTCATTGGCGTCTTTTTCTTCGACGATGGCAGCCACGCGGCCTTCGGCATCGCGCAGGATGCGGCCATAGCCGGTAGGATTGGCAAGCTCGGCCACCAAGACGGCAAGCGCGGCATCGGCGGCCAGCAATTTCTCAAGGCTTCCGGCAGTTATCAGCGGCACATCGCCGTACAGCACCAGCACCCGTGCGGCGGCAGGAATCTGCGCCATCACCTGCTGCACGGCATGCCCTGTCCCCAAACGCTGACGCTGCTCGGCCCATTGCAAATCACTCTGGCTGGCAAACGCCGCCAGTACCTGCTCGCCAGCGTGACCATAGACGATATGGATGCCGGTCGGCTTGAGCTGCCGGGCAGTGTCGATGACATGCCCCAGCATCGGCTTGCCCGCCACTTTTTGCAGCACCTTGGGCAGGCGCGACTTCATCCGTTTGCCTTCACCAGCAGCAAGAATCACGATATGCAATGGGGCGTTGTTCATCACGGCATTCTTCGGCATGAAAACGTCATTTTAGCCGTTACCATGCCGCATTCTCTGTAGGTTATGGGCATGAGTCTTTCCCGCCATCTGCGCCTTTATCTGCTGATTGGCCTGATTCAGTGGGGGCTGGATTGTGCGTTGATGATGGCCTTGAGCCACAGCCTGCTGCCGGTGGCGCAGGCCAATATCGCCGGGCGTGTGGCTGGTGCGGCGCTGGGCTTCTGGCTCAATGGCCGCTATACCTTTGCCAGTGCCACGCCACTCACCGGCAGGCCGTTGATACGGTTTCTGACCATGTGGCTCACGCTCACCATCACCGGCAGCCTGCTGCTGGGCTGGCTGCAACAACAGCATTCACTGACGGCGGCCTGGCTCGCCAAGCCATTGCTGGAAGCCGGCTTTGCCGTCATCGGCTTTGTGCTTTCGCGCTATTGGGTTTACAGATAGCCACGCCGGCTCTGGTACCACTGCCGGGCGCGCAGCAAATGCAGTTTGCGCTGCTCGCCGTGTAGCTCCAGACCGGCTTCGAGCTTGCCCCAGCCCAGCAGCAAATCCCCCTGCCGCTGATTGCCCTGCAGGCGCAGTCGGGCATTGACGGCAAAGCGTTCGTTATGCGCGGCCATGTCATCCAGCACCAGCAGATTGCCGTGCCAGGCCACACGGCTGCTGGCCTGCGCCTGTCCCGCATCCACAAGCGACGTCACCCATTGCGGATAGTTGCTGCGGCTAGCAAACATCGCCAGCAAAAAGCCCACGTCTTTCATCCGGGCATTGATGCGGCCATTTAGCGCCGCCGGTTTTTTCCAGCTGACCCCGCCATCCTGCACATTGACCTGTGCCCACCAGCCACTGCTGCTGATACCGCCAGGCTCGGAAAACGCAACATTGCGCAAATGGATACGGCTGCCTGCCAGGGCAAATTCGCCGCTTTGCAGATTGCCGCGTCGCAGCCGTGCATCCAGTTGCAGGTCGCCGCGAAAACGCATCCCGGCCACCGCAAGCCGCAGCGCGCGGCCATGCAATTGCAACTGGCCGTTATCCACGCTGCCATCGCCGCGCAGGCTCAAGTCGCCGCTGGCGGTGCCGCTGCCGCCAATGAAATGCAATTTGTCATTGGGCAGGTACGGGTTGAAGCGCGCCAAATCGGGAATGCGGGCATTTTGAAAGCGCAGCCGCGCCTCTAGGGTTTCACGCATGCGCACAAGGTCGGTCATCGCACTCATCTGCATTTGCAGTGCATTGCCGCTGATATAAGGGCGGCTGACCTGGCTCAACGGTGCGGCGCTGAAAGAGCGCATCTGCACATCGAGCTGCGAGTGGTTTTCTGCACCGGCCTTGCCGGGCAGGATGCGCGCATCGGCATCGGCCTGCCCTGCAAAACGGTTGCCCAGTGCATCCACATGGGCGCGCACCTGACGCAGTTTCATCTGGCTGCCTGCTTCCAGCCGGCCTTGCTTGAGCGTCAAATCCACTTCCACATGGCCGCTGCCTTCCATCGCAAACCAGTCGGCGCGGGCAAACAGCGCGACGAGGCCGCCAATCGAGGGCAGATAACCCCGGCCTTGCAGCCGGGCATCGAGTTTGCCCAGCAACTGGCGTGGCTGCGACAGCGGCAGACGGTTATCCGGCAGGCTGGCCTGTAGCGCAAGCGAGGGCAGTTGTTGCGAAGCCCGGGGCAAGTTCAGATGCAGGTTGATGCTGTCGCTGACGGAAAAATCCGCCTGCAAATCGTTCTGCTCGCTGATGCCGTTCTGGCTCATGACAAGCGGCAGCTTCAATTGCAGACGGCTGCCTGTTTGCAGGCGGCCTTCGGCAAGCTGCACATC
This sequence comes from Lysobacteraceae bacterium NML95-0200, assembly GCA_002798255.1. Classification (GTDB taxonomy): domain Bacteria; phylum Pseudomonadota; class Gammaproteobacteria; order Xanthomonadales; family Xanthomonadaceae; genus Solilutibacter. Next base: position 30,579 of record NWQQ01000017.1, on the reverse strand, counting down.
GGCCACCAGGCTGCCGGGGCTGTCCTGTATCTGCAATTGATAGCGGCCATGCTCATCCAGTTGCGCGGCAAATCCCGGCGTCTTGCCTTCGGCACGCAGCGCCAGCTTGAGAATATCCAGCCGGGCAAGCCCGCGATAATCTGCCGCCAGGTGCTCGGGCAGGGAAAACGCTGCCTGCAACTGTGCCTGCTGCAGCCATGGCTGCTGTTGCTGGCTGATGCGGGCATTGCGAAAGCGCACTATTGACGGCCGCAATTCAAACGACCCACCGGCAAACTGTTTGACCAGTGCCGCCTCGCCTTCGCCTTCTCCGGTCACTTGCCAGTCGCGGAATGCAAACTGGCGCAAATCCTTTGCCCTGATGCTGGCAATCTCCAGCCGCCAAGCCTTGCGCTGCTGTTCCGGCGAATACGCCAACGGCAACATCTCATGGCCAGCCTGCTGCACTTCACCCTGCAAGCCTGCGGCCTCCACCCAGGCAATCTGCAACTGCCGTTGCAGCAGCGGCAACAGGGCAATCCGGCCACGGACATCATCGGCCGACAGCGCCCAGGTCTGCTTGCGCACATGGCCGCGCATCCGCACCTCACGCAGCACTACTAGTCCCGGCCAGAGCGTGTACCCGCCTGTCCAGTGCATCTGGAAACGCTCGGGCTTGCGGTTGATGAGCGCCTGCCCCCGCTCGCTATTGATAAAGGCATTGGCGGCAGCCAGATACAGCAGATACAGTGCCAGCAGCGCATACAGCGGCCAGCGCGCACGGCGCAACCAGGTTTTCAGGACAGGCGGAAACGCTTTCATGCAGCTCACTCATCACAAAACAGATGCAAAAAAGCGACGGCCAAGACCGTCGCTTTCATTCATTGCCAAAATCGCAGCAGCTTCAGTGCTTGAGGTTCTTGCGCAGGCGCTCCAGTGCCTGCAACTGCGCGGTGACTTCGGCCAAACGCTGCTGCGCTTCGGCGATTTCCATCGCCTCGCCACGGCCTGAGAGCATGCGCTCGGCTTCTTCCTTGGCGGCACGCACTTTGGCTTCGTCGATGTCATCGGCGCGAATGGCGGTATCAGCCAAAATAGTGACCACCTGCGGCTGCACTTCCAGCATGCCGCCGGAGATGGCGAAATCCAGATGCTCGCCGCTGGCCGTGGTCACCACGACTTTGCCGGGCTTCAAGCGGGTAATCAGCGGCGCATGTTTGGGGGCGATGCCGAGCTCGCCCAGCTCGCCGGTGGCAACCACCAAGGTGGCATCGCCGCTGTAGATTTCGGCTTCGGCGCTGACGATTTCGCAACGGATTGTGCTTGCCATTTTTGAACTCCTGCAAACAGGACGCGGATCTGATGCCCGCGCCCCGAATCAACCAAGGCGATCAGGCCGCCAGTTTCTTGGCTTTTTCCACGGCTTCTTCAATCGAGCCGACCATGTAGAACGCCTGTTCCGGCAGGTGATCGTATTCACCGTCGACAATCCCCTTGAAACCGCGGATGGTGTCTTTGAGCGGGACGTATTTGCCAGGCGAGCCGGTGAACACTTCGGCCACGTGGAACGGCTGGCTGAAGAAGCGTTCGATTTTACGGGCGCGCGCCACCGCCAGCTTGTCTTCTTCAGACAGTTCATCCATACCCAGAATGGCGATGATGTCCTTCAGCTCCTTGTACTTCTGCAAGGTGGCCTGCACGCGGCGGGCGGTATCGTAATGCTCGTGGCCAATGACGTTCGGGTCGAGCTGGCGGCTGGTGGAATCCAGCGGGTCCACTGCCGGATAGATACCCAGCGAGGCGATTTGACGGCTGAGCACCACGGTCGCGTCAAGGTGGGCGAAGGTGGTGGCCGGCGAGGGGTCGGTCAAGTCGTCGGCAGGCACATACACGGCCTGAATCGAAGTAATCGAGCCGGTCTTGGTCGAGGTGATACGCTCTTGCAGCACGCCCATTTCTTCGGCCAGGGTCGGCTGGTAGCCCACGGCAGATGGCATACGACCCAGCAGCGCCGATACTTCGGTACCTGCCAGGGTATAGCGGTAGATGTTATCGACGAAGAACAGAATGTCGCGCCCCTTGCCGGAGGCGTCTTTTTCGTCACGGAAGTATTCAGCCATGGTGAGACCCGTCAGCGCCACGCGCAGACGGTTGCCCGGCGGCTCGTTCATCTGGCCGTACACCATCGCCACCTTGGACTCTTCCGGCTTTTCCTGATTGACCACGCCGGACTCAATCATTTCATGGTAGAAGTCGTTGCCTTCACGGGTGCGCTCACCCACACCGGCAAACACCGACAGACCGGAGTGCGCCTTGGCGATGTTGTTAATCAGCTCCATCATGTTCACGGTCTTGCCCACACCGGCGCCGCCGAACAGGCCAACCTTGCCGCCCTTGGCGAACGGACACATCAGGTCAATCACCTTGATACCGGTTTCCAGCAGCTCGCTGACCGAGGCCTGGTCTTCATAAGAAGGGGCAGCACGGTGAATTTCCCAATGGTCCTGGGCCTTGATGTCACCGGCTTCGTCAATCGGATTGCCCAGAACATCCATGATGCGGCCAAGCGTGCCCACACCCACCGGCACGGCGATGGCACGGCCAGTATTGCTGGCCACCAGGCCACGCTTCAGGCCATCGGTAGAGCCAAGCGCAATGGTACGCACCACACCATCACCCAATTGTTGCTGCACTTCCAGGGTGATGTCGGTGCCATCCACCTTCAGCGCGTCATACACCTTCGGCACGCTCTCGCGCGGGAATTCAACGTCGACGACGGCGCCGATGATCTGGACGATCTTGCCTTGGTTGCTCATTTGCTCAGCTCCACTGAAACTCGATTCTTGACCCCCGGCAGATGCCGGAGAAGTTGTTGCGTTGACCCGCAGCCTGAAGCCTTGGGGTGGCACCGATGTGCCGTTCGGATATTGCCGAAAACCGGGTAATCACCGGGCTTTCGGCAAGCCCCGAGGCTCCGCCCGGAGGCGGAGCCGGATAAAGCTTAAACCGCAGCGGCACCACCGACGATTTCCGAGATTTCCTGGGTAATCGCGGCCTGGCGCGCCTTGTTGTAAACCAGATTCAGGGTACCAATCAGCTTGGTGGCATTGTCGCTGGCCGCCTTCATCGCCACCATGCGCGCGGCGTGTTCGGAGGCGACATTCTCCATCACTGCCTGATACACCAGCGACTCCACATAGCGGGTCATCAGGTGCTCCAGCACGGTCTGCGCATCCGGCTCATACAGATAGTCCCAGCTATGCCGCGCCATTTGCGCTTCGGCCGGTGGCAGGGGCAGCAGCTGGTCGAAGGCGGCACGCTGGGTCATGGTATTGACGAAATCGTTGTAGCACAGGTACACACGATCCACATGGCCGCTGTCATAAGCATCCAGCATCACCTTGATAACGCCGATGAGCTGTTCAACATGCGGCGTATCACCCAGGTGCGTCACCGTCGCCATCATATTGACCTTGATGCGGCGGAAAAACACCGAGGCTTTCTGGCCGATGGTGACGATATCCACTTCCACGCCCTGCTCGTTCCACTTGCGGAACTCACCCAGCAGTTTGCGGAACAGGTTGTTGTTGAGTCCGCCCGCCAGGCCACGGTCGGAAGAGACGATGACATAGCCCACACGCTTGACTTGCTTGCGCTCCACCATCCACGGATGCACATAGTCGCTGCCATTGGCCTGTGCCACATGACCAATCAGCTGCTTCATCGCCCGTGCATAGGGGCGCGAGGCTTTCATGCGTTCCTGTGCCTTGCGGATTTTCGAGGCCGAAACCATTTCCAGCGCACGGGTCACCTTGCGGGTGTTCTGCACTGACTTGATTTTGGTTTTGATTTCGCGTCCGCCTGCCATGTTCTACTCGCTGCGCTTGTCGTGGGAAAGGGCGAAGGCTTATCTCCCCCGCCCGCTTTCAATTACCAGCTACCGGTCTTCTTGAAGTCTTCGATGCCTTGCTTGAAGGCCGACTCCAGCTCGTCATTCCAGTCGCCGGTGCTGTCGATTTTGCTCATCACATCACCCAGGCTATTGGCAAAATGCGCCAGGAGGCCTTCTTCAAAGGCGCCAATCTTGGCGACCGGCACATCGTCCATATAGCCCTTGTCCACGGCATAGATGGACAGCGCCTGTTGCGCCACCGACATCGGCTGGTACTGCTTCTGCTTCATCAGTTCGGTCACGCGCTGGCCGCGTTCAAGCTGCTTGCGGGTGGCATCGTCAAGGTCAGAAGCAAACTGGGCAAAGGCGGCCAGCTCACGGTACTGCGCCAGCGCAATACGGATACCGCCAGAGAGCTTCTTCATAATCTTGGTCTGTGCCGCACCGCCCACGCGCGACACCGAAATACCGGCGTTCACCGCCGGACGGATACCGGCATTGAACAGGTCGGTTTCCAGGAAGATCTGCCCGTCGGTAATCGAAATCACGTTGGTCGGCACGAAGGCGGACACGTCGCCAGCCTGGGTTTCGATAATCGGCAGCGCCGTCAGCGAGCCGGTCTTGCCCTTGACTTCGCCATTGGTGAACTTTTCCACATAGTCTGCATTGACGCGGCAGGCGCGCTCCAGCAGGCGGCTATGCAGATAGAACACGTCACCCGGATAGGCTTCACGACCCGGCGGGCGCTTCAGCAGCAGCGAAATCTGGCGATAGGCCACCGCCTGCTTGGACAGGTCATCGTAAATGATGAGTGCATCTTCGCCGCGGTCAAGGAAATACTCGCCCATGGTGCAACCGGCATAGGCGCTGATGTACTGCATCGCCGCCGATTCGGAGGCAGTCGCCGCTACCACGATGGTATGCGCCAATGCTCCGTTTTCTTCCAGCTTGCGCACGATATTGGCGACCGTCGAAGCCTTCTGGCCAATCGCCACATAAATGCATTTGATGCCGGTGCCTTTCTGGTTGATTACCGCGTCAATCGCCAGTGCAGTCTTGCCGGTCTGACGGTCACCGATGATGAGTTCGCGCTGGCCACGGCCAATCGGAATCATCGAGTCCACCGACTTGTAGCCGGTCTGTACCGGCTGATCCACCGACTTGCGCGCAATCACGCCCGGCGCCACACGTTCCACCGGCGCAGAAGTGCGGGCATTGATTGGCCCCTTGCCGTCGATCGGCTCACCCAGCGCATTGACCACGCGACCGAGCAGCTCCGGGCCGGTCGGCACTTCCAGGATGCGGCCAGTGGTCTTGGCAATATCGCCTTCGCGCAGGTGTTCATAGTCGCCCAGCACCACGGCACCCACCGAATCACGCTCAAGGTTCAGAGCAAGCGCGGTGGTATTGCCCGGCAACTCGATCATTTCACCCTGCATCACGTCGGCAAGGCCATAGATACGTACGATGCCGTCGGACACGCTGGTCACGGTGCCTTCGTTGCGGGATTCGGCGCCAAGTTTGACCTGCTCGATGCGGTTCTTGATCAGTTCGCTGATTTCGGACGGGTTGAGCGTGGTGGTAGCCATTTGGGTTTCCTTCTCGTGGATGCAGACACCCACGGTTCAACAATGTTGGTTTAGCCGCTGCCGGTTGGCCGGCAACAGCTCGTGTTTTATTGCGCCAGTGCGGCTTCAAGCCGTGCCAGCTTGCCTTTGACCGAGCCATCAATCACCAGTTCACCGGTATCAATGACAGCGCCGCCAATCAGGGATTCATCCACTGCCGTTTCCACTTCGACCTCGCGGCCAAAGCGGCTCCGCAGCCTGGCTGCCAGCTTCAACAGCTCAAGCTGTTCCATGGGCGCAGCCGAAGTGACCCTGGCACGGATGATTTTCTGGTCTTCGGCGCGGTATTGCTCGAACAGGCCGGCAATTTCCGGCAGCAGCTTCAGCCGGCCATTTTCGGCCAGCAAACGGACAAAGCCCTGCAAGGCATCGGCGGCGTTTTCCGGCGCCAGCAGCTTGACGGCTTCGTCCCGGCCAAGACGCGGATCGCCGAGCAAGCGCCCGACTTGCGGATCTGCAGCGATGTGCGCCATCAGCAGCAGCGCCTGCGACCAGCCAGCAGCATCACCTGCACTGCGGGCAGATAGCCATGCGGCGCGGGCATAAGGACGGGCAAGGGTTGCGTTCTGGCTCATGACTTAAATCTCGGCAGCCAGCTCGTCCAGCAGTGCCTTGTGCACGTCTGCATTGATTTCGCGGCGAATCAGTTTCTCGGCGCCAGCCACGGCCAGCGCAGACACTTGACGGCGCAGATCTTCGCGGGCGCGGTTGGCGCTGGCAGCGATATCGGCCTCAATCATCGCCTTCTGGCGCGTGCCTTCTTCAATGGCTTCGAGCCTGGCAGCCTCGACAATCTGGTTGGCGCGCTGATGTGCCTGCTCAATGATTTCGTTGGCCTTGGCGCGGGCAGCCTTCAGCGCCTCATTGGCCTTTTCTTCGGCCTCGGCGAGTGCTTTCTGACTGTTGTCGGCAGCGGCCAGACCTTCGGCGATTTTCTTTTGACGCTCCTCGATGGCAGCCAGCAGCGGCGGCCAAATCTTGGTCGCAATCAAGAGAATCAGCCCGGCGAAGGCGATGGCTTGCGCTAAAAGAGTTAGGTTGATGCTCATTTCCGTATCCCGGCGTTGACTTCAGTTTGCCCGCAATGGGGCGCTTTCAGGATGCAGCCACGCAAGCGACTGCATCCCCAAACGGAAATCAGCCCAGACGCGAAACGAATTCGCCAATGAACGGATTGGCGAAGGCGAACAGCAGGCCAACGGCGACCGAGATAATGAACGCGGCGTCGATCAGGCCGGCGGTGATGAACATGCGCACCTGCAGCGCCGGAATCAGTTCCGGCTGGCGGGCAGCGGATTCAAGGAACTTGCCGGCCATGATGGCCAGACCCAAGCCTGCGCCGAGTGCGGCCAGACCAATCATGATACCGACGGCCAGTGCGGTGAAGGACTGGACTTGAGCGAGGTTGGCAAGAGCTTCCATTGTTGTCTCCAAGGGGTTTTACGAAAGGGAAAGAAACTTAAAGGGTGAAACAAAAATCAGTGGGCGTCTTCAACGAGGCTGAGATAGACAATCGACAGCATCATGAAGATGAAGGCCTGCAGCGGAATCACCAGCAAGTGGAAAATCATCCAGCCAAGACCGAAGGCTGCGCCGCCGAGCATGCCGAGCAAACCGGCGCCACCCAGCACCCAAATCAGAAGGAACACGATTTCGCCGCCGAACATGTTGCCGAACAGTCGCATTGCCAGCGAAATCGGCTTGGACAGCCATTCAACGATGTTGAGAATCAGGTTGAAGGGCATCATCCACTTGCCAAACGGCGCAGTGAGAAATTCCTTGGTAAAGCCGCCAAGCCCCTTGGCGCGCAGCGAGAAGAAAATCATCAGCAGGAATACCGAGATGGACATGCCGAGCGTGGCATTCACATCGGCGGTCGGCACCGGCTTCCAGTAATGCACGCCCAGAAGCTCCAGCGGCTTGGCGATGAAGTCGGCCGGAATCATCTTCAACAGGTTCATCAAAAGAATCCAGAAGAAGATGGTGATGGCGATGGGGGTGACCAGCTTGGACTTGCCGTGATAGGTGTCCTTGACCTGGTTGTGGACAAATTCCAGGCAGATTTCGACAAACGCCTGCCACTTGCCCGGCACGCCTGCGGTCGCCTTGCGGGTCGCCAGCCAGAACAGGAACACCATGAACAGCCCCATCAGCACGGCGGTGATGAAGGTATCCAGATGCAGGGTCATGAAGTCGCCTTCACCGACGCTTGCAACCAGATTCTGCAAGTGGTGCTGGATGTATGCGGTCGGCGTCAATGCGCCACCTTGTTCGGGAGCCATCACGGGTTGGGATTCCTGACAGTTTTGAGCGTTACAAACACCACATGGGCAACAAGTGCGACCAGTACACCGGCCAGCAGAGCCAATGGCGGCATCTTCCAGGCCACCACCGCACCCGTCATCACCAGCAAAAACACGCTCCAGCGAATCAGGATGCCTGCAAACCAGCGCAGCAGCACGATATTGGCGGGGACAACCCCTTCGACCAGTGCCACCCGCGAGGCCAGCGCATTACCCAGGGCAACGGCCAAACCGCCGATGAAAACACCGAGTGCGAAGCGCAAGCCCTGGGCAGCCAGAAAACCGGCGACCACGGCGACCAGCACTACCACCAACATCTGCCGCAGGGCGGCCTGTCTCACCACCCGCTTGGATTGGGCGACTGGGTCATACATGGGGCTTTCCTGCGTGCTGCTGAGAGCCAAAACCGGCTCGGTCAAGCGGCGAGAGTATAGCAGGCGTGAAAATGCCGAGACAAGTCAAAAGCCGTTCAGCTTTCAATAACTTTGCATTCACCCAGGATGGCCTGGCGCATTTTCTGCTCCAGCGCCTGCTGCCGGTAGCTCAGCAGGATGCGGGCATTGGCAGGCTTGCCGCTCAAGTTTTGCCAGTCCACCGGGGTCATGCCGCGCACTGCGCCGTGCAGCTCGACATGCAGGGCATGGCTTGCCGTTTCTGCCAGCTCCGGCTGCAAGGCATAGGCCATCGCCAGCGCATCGGCGCTATGCCAGTGCTCGCCGCGCCCTTGCCGTGCCCAGGCACGGGTCTTGCGCGAGATGGCATCGTAAAAACGCGCCTGCGGGGTGTCGGCCGCGCACCATTCATCCACTTGTGCATGGGCAATACCGTGCGCCAGGGTCGCCTCCCAGTCGGCCACATCGAACTGCGCAAAGGCGCCGAATACGATATGCGCCGCCTCCGGGTCAAAGTAGGCATTGAACTCCGCCCACGGGGTGATATTGCCACGACCATTGACCGCACCACTCATCACTACCAGCCGTGCAATGCGCTCGGGCAATGTCAGGTCCAGCCGCAGCGCCAGTGCGATATTGGTCAACGGCCCCAGCGCCACCAGCAGCAAACGTCCGGCATATTGGTGCGACAAACGAATGATGGCCTGCGCGGCGTGCTCGCTCTCGGCCTGCCGCGCAGCGGGCGAGAGTCCGACATCACCAAAGCCATCGGCGCCATGCACATCGGCGGCATCGGGAGCTGGATGCAATAAAGGCGTGGCGCAGCCGGCAAATACCGGCACATCTTCACGCCCGGCCACTTCGCAGAGCTTCAGGGCATTGGCCACAGTATGTCCAAGACCGACATTGCCAGCGGTCACCGTCAGCCCCACGACCTGATGCTGCGCATCGGCAAAGGCCATCAGGACGGCGAGCGCATCATCCACGCCCGGGTCGGTATCAATCAGCAGGGGGATAGGGGTGTCGTTCATTAAGGCAGTTGCTTGCGCGCGCTTTACTGATGCCGGCAAGCGTAGCAAAACGCAGGCCGCAGCCAAGATGGGCTGTCCAGGCAAGTGCGCAATCACGGAGGCGGCCAATCAACCGTCATTCTGCGCAAGCCCAAGCGTAGTTGCAGAATCTTCCTGGGCACCGATGTTTTCTCAACGCCGGGACTGCGCCCGGCAGCGCACCTCCTTTCTTTGCTGGCAAAGAAAGGAGGCAAAGAAACCAGCCCTGCTACCGCGCCTTGCTGCGCAAGGTGCCCTGCGTTCCTCGCGTCCAATGGCGGCAGGGCAAACTCGCTTACGCTCAAACACGCCCTGCCTGCTCCCATTGGTCGCTGCGGTACTCGGCGCGTCCGAACAGGGCGAGAGGCAAAAGCAAAAGCAAAAGCAAAAGCAAAAGCAACCGTCATTCTGCGCAAGCGAAGCGCCGTCGCAGAATCTTCTGCTCTCCATAAAGACCCTGCGACTACGCGCAGGGTGACAGGTTCCGGGTGCAACTTCGCCTGAGGTGGCAGCTTGCATCAAGCCATTACCGCCATAACCCTAACGATGGGCTTTCAAGCCGCGGCATAGCGCAGTGCGCTGCCAATCCAGCGGCTGATGATGGCATCGGCTTTTTCCGGCGTATCGCGCAGCAGTTGGCTGGCCAGCTGCTCCACTTGCGGCAGTAAATCGGCATCGCGCATCAGGTCGGCAATGCGCAATTGTGCAAGGCCAGTCTGGCGCACCCCCAGAAGCTCGCCGGGGCCGCGCAGCTCCAGGTCTTTTTCGGCAATCAAAAAGCCGTCATTGCTTTGCCGCAGCATGTCCAGCCGTTGCCGTGCGATTTTGCCCAGCGGCGGCTGATACAGCAGCACGCAACTGGACTGCACGCTGCCACGCCCAACCCGGCCACGCAACTGGTGCAGTTGCGCAAGGCCAAGGCGCTCGGCGTTTTCGATAATCATCAGCGAGGCATTGGGCACATCCACGCCGACTTCAATCACCGTGGTGGATACCAGAAGGTCGGTATCGCCCTGTTTGAAAGCCGCCATCGCCGCCTGTTTTTCCTGCGGTTTCATGCGTCCGTGCACCAGCGCGATGCGCAGCTCCGGCATGGCCTGCTGGAGTTGCACAAAGGTGGTTTCCGCCGCCTGCGCGTCAATCCGCACTTCGCCTTCTGGCTGCTCCTCAACCAGGGTGCAAACCCAGTACGCCTGACGGCCTTCGGCAATCGCCGCGCGGATGCGCGCAATCAGTTCATCACGGCGCGCATTGGAAATCACCACGGTCTGCACCGGCCTGCGCCCGGCAGGCAGCTCGTCAATCACCGATACATCCAGATCGGCATAGGCCGACATCGCCAGCGTGCGCGGAATCGGGGTGGCAGTCATCACCAGCTGATGCGGCACAAGGCCACTGCCCTTGTCGCGCAGCGCCAAACGCTGCTGCACGCCAAAGCGGTGCTGCTCGTCGATGATGGCCAGTGCCAAGTTGGCAAAATCGACACCTTCCTGCATCAGCGCATGCGTGCCGATAACCAGTTGCACCCGGCCTGCCGCGATTTCTGCCAGCACTTGCGCGCGCGCCTTGCCGGTGACTTTTCCGGCCAGCCAGCCGATGCGCACCCCCAGCGGCTCCAGCCAGCCGCGCAGGCTGGCCAGATGCTGCTCGGCAAGCAACTCGGTCGGCGCCATCAATGCCACCTGATGCCCGGCATCTATCGCCCGCAATGCGGCCAGCGCCGCCACCACGGTTTTGCCCGAACCAACATCGCCTTGCACCAGACGCAGCATCGGCACCGGCTTTTCAAGGTCGCGCTCGACCTCGGCCAATACCCGCGCCTGTGCGCCAGTCAACTGGAACGGCAATGTCGCAAGCAACTGCTCAACACGCCCCGGCTTGCGCGGCAAAGCCGCAGCGGCATGACACTGCACCGCCACGCGCTCGCGGCGCAGCGACAGGTGATGCGCGAGCATTTCTTCCAGTGCCAGGCGGCGCTGCGCCGGATGCCGCCCGGACTGCAAGGCGGCGACATCGGCATCGGCTGGCGGGTGATGCAAATACAGCAGCGCCTGCCGCAAACCCGGCAGCCCCATATCATGCGCAAAGCCCTCAGGCAGCCGCTCCAGCGCCGCATCCCCGGGCAGGCTGCGCAGCGCATGGCTGACGATTTTCCGCACCAGCGCCGCGCCGATACCGTCGATTTGCGGATACACCGGCTCCAGCAATTCATCCAGCGGCGCATCACCATCGCCCAGCATCCGGTAACTGGGGTGCGCCATTTCCAAACCCGCCTGCCCCGGACGCGGCACGCCATAGGCGCGCACCTTGCCGCCCTGCCGGAAGGCATCGGCCTGCTGTTTTCTGAAGTGGAAAAATTTGAGCGCCACGGTGCTGCCGCGTTCATCGCCCAGCAGCACTTTCAGCATCGGCCGTGCGCGAAAGGCGGTATCCACCGCCAGCACCCGGCCTTCCACTTGCGCAGCCACGCCGTTTCGCAGGGCGTGGATCGGGGTGAGACGGGTGCGGTCCTGATAATCGCGCGGCAGCCAGAACCACAGGTCTGACACACGGCCAAGGCCGTGGGCGGCCAGTTTTTCCGCGCTTTGCGGGCCTATCCCCGGCAACGACGAGAGCGGCGCATGGCCGCCCTCAATCGCTGGCGCGGGTTTAGCCTTGCGGCTCACGGTCAGGGCGTGACCAAAATCGCGTCCACTTCAAACAGCACGCCCTTGGGCAGCGCCGAGACTTCAATGGTGGAGCGCGCCGGGAACGGGGCGCTGAAGTATTCGGCCATCACCGCATTGACCTTCGCAAACTGCGACAGGTCGGTGAGATAAAGCCCCAGGCGCTGGATGTCGGCAAGGCTGCCGCCTGCAGCCTCGCAGACGGCCTTGAGGTTGTCAAAGGCACGACGCGCCTGCGCTTCAATGTCACCTGCGACCACTTCGCCGGTAGCCGGATCCAGCGGAATCTGGCCGGAGAGGAATACCATCTGCCCGGATTTCACCGCCTGGGAATACGGGCCGATGGCAGCGGGGGCAAGGTCGGTATGGATGGCATTGCGAGGCATGGGATAGCTCCGGTTGAAAACGCCATTGTCTCAAATGCGTTCGACATCATGCACCACCTGCAAGCGCCGCACCCGGCGCATGACTTCAACCAGATGATGAATATCATGCACTTCGATACCAAAACGAATCAGCGTGACCGCGCCATCACGCTCCAGGTAATTCACGCTGTCGATATTCGACTCCGCCTGGGCAATCGCCGCGGCCACCTGTGCCAGCACGCCGGGGCGGTTGTCCACATCCACGCGCAGGGTGGATGAATAATCGCCCGTCACCTCCCGGTCCCAGCCGATTTCCACCCAACGCTCGGGTGAGCGGCGGTATTCCACCAGGTTGTTGCAACTGATGCGATGCACCACCACGCCCTTGCCGGCGGTGTGATAGCCCATGATTTCATCGCCGGGAATCGGCTGGCAGCATTGCGCAAAGCTGATGACGCCGCGCTCGGCGCCGGTAATCAGGATGCGCTCCTCACGCCCCAGGCTTTGCAGGTCGGCAATCTCGACATCTTCGGCCAGGTCAGCCTCGCCACCGCCCAGCACCAGCCATTGCGCCACCTGCATCGGCATGCGGTTACCCAGCGCAATATCGGCTAGCAGGGCTTCCAGACGCGGATAGCGTTGCTCGGCCAGATATTTTTCCAACTGGTCCTTGGGCAGGCGCTCCAGACTGCTGTCACTGCGCTCCAGCGCAGCCTCCAGCATGCGGTGGCCGAGCTGCACGGCATCTTCGTGCTCCAATTGCTTGAGCTGGTGACGAATGGCGGTGCGCGCCTTGCCGGAGGCAACAAACTCCAGCCACTGCGGCTTCGGGCTGGAGGTTTTGGCGGTGACGATTTCCACGTTCTGTCCGCTGGAGAGCTTGCTGCGCAGCGGCATCAGCTTGCCGTCGATACGCGCGGTGACCGCGTGATTGCCAATATCAGTATGCACCGCATAGGCAAAATCCAGCGCCGTGGCATTGCGCGGCAGCGCCAGAATCCGCCCCTTGGGGGTGAATACATACACCTCGTCCGGATACAGGTCGATTTTGACGTTTTCCAGAAACTCCAGGGACGAATCCGCGCCCTGCTGGCCTTCCATCAAATCGCTCAGCCAGCTGCTGGCACGCGAGAGCGGACTGCTGCCCTCACTGCCATTTTGTTTGTATGACCAGTGCGCAGCAATGCCGCGCTCGGCCAGCAAGTCCATTTCTTCGGTACGAATCTGCACTTCAACCGGCGCCCCGTATGGCCCGAACAGCACCGTATGCAATGACTGGTAGCCATTGGCCTTGGGGATGGCGATGAAATCGCGGAAGCGCCCGTCCAGCGGCTTGAAAGTCGCATGCGCCACTCCCAGGGCGTGATAGCAGTCCGGCACCTTGGCGGTCACCACCCGGAAACCGAACACATCCATCACCTGCCGGAACGATTTGTGCTCATCGCGCATCTTGGTATAGATGCTCCACGGCGTTTTTACCCGGCCAATCAGGCGATGCTTCAAGCCCTCCTTGGCCAGCCGCTGCGCCAGTTTAGCCTCGATTTTCGCCATCGCCTCACGGCGGGTCTGCGGCTGCTCGCCGATACGCTTGGCAAGCGCCGCATAGCGCCAGGGGTAAAGCGCACGGAAGCTCAAATCCTGCAACTCGGCCTTGACCATGTTCATGCCCAGGCGCTGGGCAATGGCGGCATAAATATCCAGCGTCTCCCGGGCAATCCGGCGGCGCGCCTCGGCCGACTGCGCCCCCAGCGTGCGCATATTGTGCAAACGGTCAGCCAGCTTGATCAGAATCACGCGCAAATCACGCGACATCGCCAGCAACATCTTGCGGAACGACTCCGCCGCCGCCTCCTTGCGGTCGCGGAACTTCAGCTTGTCGAGCTTGGTCACCCCCTCGACCAAATCCGCCACGGTCTGGCCAAACTCCGCGGCAATATCCTCGGCTGTCAGCTCAGTATCCTCGATGGTGTCGTGCAAAATCGCCGCCGCCAACGCCTTGAAATCCATGCGCTGCTCGGCCAGCACCCCGGCCACCGCCACCGGATGGGTGATGTAGGGCTCACCGGATTTGCGCATCTGCCCTTCATGCGCGGCCGCCCCCATCTGCCAGGCGCGCACCAACCCGGCACGTTCTTCATCGGAAAGATAGCCAGTCGCATCCAGCAAGGCCTGCACATAATCAGGCAGTGCACCAGATATTACGGGTGTTGGAATATTTCGCTTGCTCATGTGACGAGACTAAAGCCTCGAAGGAGCAAGGAAAAGGGGCATTATTGGGGAATTTAAAAAAAGCCCCGCTTGCGGCGGAGCTTTTCAATGACAAGAGGAGGGCACTGAAAATCAGTCGTCGCCTTTCATCAGGTCTTCGTCATCGCGTGCCATTTCGGCAGCTGCCCATTCCAGGGCTTCGCGTTCTTTGCGCTCTTTCTCGGCCTTTTCGACCGCTTCGATATAGTTGTCGTCGATGGCGCGGTCGGCGATTTCGCGCAGTGCCAGTACGGTCGGCTTGTCATCGCCCTCGTTGACGATTTTCGCTTCCACGCCCTTGGCCAGCTGACGGGCGCGTTTGGCGGCCATCATGACCAGCTCAAAACGGTTATCAACAACTTCCAGACAATCTTCTACGGTGATGCGAGCCATATCTGAATCCAGGCAGGGCGGTCAATTTGGAACCGAGCATGGTAATCGCTGCCAGCAACAAATACAAGTCAGCCACTGAGCAGGGCGCTAATGAGCCGGGCATTGCGTGCTACCTGCGGCTCACGGCGCAAGCGACTGGCGGCAAAAATCGCGCACATTTCCTTGACTGCCGTTTCAAAATCGTCATTGACGATGAGGTAGTCGTACTCGCCGTAATGGCTCATTTCCTCGCGCGCGGCCGCCAGCCTGCGCTGGATGGTGGCTTCACTGTCCTGGGCACGCTTGCGCATGCGCTCGGCCAACGCCTGCCGCGAGGGCGGCAGAATGAACAAACTGACCGTGTTGGGCACCATTTCGCGCACTTGCCGTGCACCCTGCCAGTCGATTTCCAAGAGCACATCGCGGCCAGCGGCAAGTTGCGGCTGCACTGACTGCTTTGCCGTGCCCTTCCAGTCGCCATGCACCAGGGCGTGCTCGAAGAAATCCCCCGCGGCAATCATCTGCTCGAACTTGTCCGCGCTGACAAAGTGGTAATGCTCGCCGTCGCGCTCACCGGGACGTGCTGCCCGCGAGGTGAATGAAACTGACAGGGCGATGTTCGGGTCGCGCTCAAGCGTCGCCCTGACCAGACTGGATTTGCCAGCACCGGAGGGCGCCGAAACGATATAAAGAGTGCCGCGCATGGGGGATTGGAAGTTGCCGTTGGCCTTACATGCTATCAGCCTGATGGGTCATTCCAGGTTCTGTACCTGCTCGCGGATTTGGTCAATCAGCACTTTCAGTTCGATGGCGGCATTGCTGGTACGGCTATCCACCGATTTGGAGCCGAGGGTATTGGCTTCACGATTGAACTCCTGCAACAGAAAATCCAGCCGCCGCCCGACCGGCTCGCGCTGCTTCAGCACCCGGCGAAGCTCCGCCACATGGCTGTCAAGACGGTCAAGTTCTTCATCCACATCCAGCTTTTGCAGCCACAGCACCAGCTCCTGCTCCAGCCGCCCCGGCTCCAGTGTGTCGGCAAATTCGGCCATGCGCGCGCTGAGCTTGGCGCGCTGCGCCTCACGAATCACCGGCACCAGGCTGCGCACTTGCGCCGCAATGGCGGCCACGGCATCGCCACGCTCGGCAATCACATCCGCCAGCTTGGCGCCTTCACGCTCGCGGGCGGCGATGAAGTCATCCAACGCCGTGGACAGCAGCGCCAGTGCATCGGCATGCAGTTTTTCCATGTCCGTATCCCGCGCCTGCAAAACACCCGGCATTTGCAGGATGGACGCCAAGTCGGTACGCAGCCCCGGCAGCTTGTCGCTCAATGTGAGCGCAGTCTCCGAAAGCCTGGCCAAAAAGGCTTCGTCAAGCTGCAGTGCATCGCCATCACTGCTTTTGACCAAGCGAAAAACCACATCCAGTTTGCCGCGCGAGAGCCGGGCGGCGATTTTTTCGCGAATCACCGGCTCCAGCACACGCAATTCTTCCGGCAGGCGCAGGGAAATATCCAGAAAGCGGTGATTGACCGCACGCAACTCACAACTGATGCGCCCGGCATCGGTCTGTATTTCTGCGCTGGCAAAGGCGGTCATGCTGCGGATGGTCATGCATCTCTCGCAAAATCAAGAAAGGGAGGCAATGGTAAACTCACGCCCCTTTTTCAACGAGTTTTGCAATGAACCGACCCAGTGGCCGCGCCCCCGGCGAGCTGCGCCAAGTCAGCCTTGTACGCGGATTTACCCGCCATGCCGAAGGCTCGGTGCTGGTGAGTTTTGGCGACACCCGGGTGTTGTGTACCGCCAGCGTGGACAACAAGGTGCCGCCATTCCTGCGCGGCAAGGGCGAGGGCTGGGTCACCGCCGAATACGGCATGTTGCCGCGCTCTACCCATACCCGCAGCGACCGCGAAGCCGCACGCGGCAAGCAAAGCGGGCGCACCCTGGAAATCCAGCGCCTGATCGGCCGCAGCCTGCGCGCCTGCATCAACCGCGCAGCATTGGGCGAACGCACCATCACCCTGGACTGCGATGTGTTGCAGGCCGATGGCGGCACCCGCACTGCCGCCATCACCGGCGCCTATGTGGCGCTGGCCGACGCCATCCATGGCCTGCTTGGGCGTGGCGAAATCAAGAAAAACCCGCTGCATGGCGCCGTCGCCGCCATCTCGGTCGGCATCTATCGCGGCGTGCCGGTGCTGGACCTGGATTATGCCGAGGACAGCGACTGCGATACCGACATGAATATCGTGATGAACGATGGCGGCGGCTTCATCGAATTGCAGGGCACCGCCGAAGGCCATGCCTTCCGCCGTGACGAGCTGGATGCCTTGCTGGCACTGGGCGAGGCCGGTTGCCGCGAACTGTTCGCCCTGCAACAGGCGGCGCTGGCCACCTGAGCCATGCGCCGTCTGCGCTTCCATCATGCCCCGGGCTGCGGCCCTGCCAAACCATGCGAGGGCACGCTGGCAGAGCTGCTGCTCGCCCTCCCCTACTTCATCAACAGCCGCCTGATTCCGCCGCTGCCGGTCATCAACCAGATGCTGCAAAGCGGCCAATACGATGCCGGCATGAGTGGCGCCCTGTACTGGCCTGCGCTGCAACTGGACGCGGATGAATATGCCGAGCTGGTGCAGGCGCTGCGCCGCCTGGGCTTTGTCGATGAGGCCTGCCCGCCCTGGGTGCAGGAGCACGGCACCTGGAGCATATGGCAGAACTACCGCAGCCAGCGCATCCCGTGGCTGAAAAATCTGGCCTACAAGCGCCGCCAGGCACGTTTGGAAAAGATGCTGGAAAGCGCCCGCCACCAGCAAGATGAGGCGGCGCTGGCGCAGGCAAACGCTCGACTGATGCGCCTGTGCATGCGCCATATGGATTTCATCGACCGGCACCGTCAGCCCGACCCGCGCTATCTGCGCCCCGCCCTGCCTCTGGAGCTTTCCTCATGCGATTGATTCTTGCCAGCCACAACGCCGGGAAGCTGGCCGAGTTGCAAGCCCTGCTCGGCCCGCTGGGGTTTGAATTGACCTCGCAAAGCGCGCTCGACATCGACGAGCCGGAAGAAACCGGCCTGAGTTTCGTCGAAAACGCCATCCTCAAAGCCCGCCATGCCGCGCGCATCAGTGGCCTGCCTGCGCTGGCCGATGACTCCGGGCTGTGCGTGGATGCGCTCGGCGGCGCACCGGGGCTGTATTCGGCGCGCTATGCCGGGGCACATGGCGACCATGCCGCCAATATCGACAAGCTGCTGCATGAGCTGCGCAATACGCCGCAGGCCGAGCGTGGCGCGCGCTTTGTCTGCGTACTGGCCTTGCTGCGCCATGCCGAAGACCCCGAACCGCTGATTGCCGAGGGCCGCTGGTCAGGCCGCATTCTTGAGCAACGCGCCGGTGAAGGCGGCTTTGGCTACGACCCGGTGTTCTTTTCCCCCGAGCATGGCATCAGTGCCGCCGAACTTGACGCGGCAGAGAAAAACCGCATCAGCCACCGCGCCCGCGCATTCGCCGCATTGCGCGAAAAAATCGCCGCCCTGTGAGCCTGATTCCGCCGCCGCTGTCGCTGTATGTGCATCTGCCTTGGTGCGTGCGCAAATGCCCGTATTGCGACTTCAATTCGCATGCGGGCAAGGGCGCACTGCCATTTGCCGAATATATCGAGGCACTGATCCGCGACCTGGAATACGACCTGCCGCTGGTGTGGGGGCGCACTGTACATTCGGTGTTCTTCGGCGGCGGCACGCCCAGCCTGTTTGCCCCCGACCATATCGATGCCTTTCTGCAACAGGCCAGCGCCCGGCTGCGCTTTGCGCCGGGGCTGGAAATCACTCTGGAAACCAATCCCGGCACGGTGGAGCACGGCCCGTTTTCCGGCTATCTCAAGGCCGGCGTCAACCGCCTCAGCTTTGGCGTGCAGAGCTTCGATGACGGCTGCCTTGAGCGCCTTGGCCGGATTCATGCCAGTGATGATGCCGAGCGCGCGGTGAAGGCCGCGCAGGACGCCGGTTTTGCCAATATCAATCTCGACCTGATGTACGCCCTGCCCGGCCAAGACCTGCCGATGGCCGTGGCCGACATTGAGCGTGCCATCGCGCTTGCCCCGACGCACCTCAGCCACTACCAGCTGACCCTGGAGCCCAATACGCTATTTGCCAGCAAACCGCCGCCGGATATCCCCGACGATGACCTGGGCTGGGACATGCAGGAAGCCTGTCAGGCGCGCATCGCCACAGCCGGTTTTGCCCAGTACGAAGTCAGCGCCTATGCCCGTCCCGGCCAGCAATGTGCGCACAACCTCAATTACTGGCAGTTTGGCGATTATCTTGGCATCGGCGCCGGTGCGCACGGCAAAATCAGCTTCGGCCATGATGGCCGTATCCTGCGGCGCTGGAAGCACAAGCATCCGGCTCACTTCGTGACCCATGCCGGCACAGCCGCCGCCATTGGCGGCGATGAATATCTTGAGTCCACCCGCCGCCCGTTCGACTTCATGCTGAACGCATTGCGGCTGCTGGACGGCTTTGACCTGACCGGCTTCGAGCGCCGCACCGGCCTGCCGCGCAGCGCCATCGCCCGGGAGCTTGATGAGGCCATCGGGCGCGGCTGGCTGGAAAGCGACAGCGAACATATCCGCCCCACCGGGCTGGGCCAGCGTTTTGCCAATGATGTGATTGCACTTTTTCTGAACGATTCAAATTCATAAAGTCCGCGCTGACGCCATGGAATAAAATGCATGCATGAAAAGCCCGTATGATTCATCTCCAGCCACGCTTGCCGGGAGTGGTTTGCCGCCTCGCGTCACCGATGTGCTCCGTCACCTGCTGGATTTGACCCATGCCGAGCTTTTCCCGCGCATTGACCCAATGCTGGAGCAGCTGGCCCGGGCGCTGTACCAGAGTGCAGAAAAATCCCGTAACCCCGGTGAGCAACTTGAGCTGCTGAAAGCCTCGCAAGTGCTGCGCGAAAAACGCAGCGCATTTGCCCGCGAGCTGTTCCGGCAACTGGAAAGCCAGCTCGCCAGCATCCGCCGCCCCTCGCAGCCCACAGCAAACCCGGCAGCAGGCACGCCAGGTGCCGCCCTGAGCCTGACACTGGAAGAACCCGCCGAAATCGACATCCAGGCGCAATTACGCGAACTTGCCATCCCGCTGGAAGGCGCTTCCAGCCTGCCGCTTTACCTGATGGGGCAGCGTTTTGGCGTACTGGCGGCAACCCCGGCATTCAGCAGTGCGCAACTGCCATTGGCGCCACAGCAAATCTTGGAAGCCGCAGCGACAGCCAGCCAGTCCGTATTTGGCGGAAACATCCCCAGCCCGCTCTTGCTCAGCTTCTTTGCCCGTCATGTCCTTGCGCATTACAGCAGCTATCTGGAAAAAATCAGTACAGCGATAGAGCAGGCCGGTATCCTGCCGGGGCTATCCTTTGTACCGGCACGCATCACCAGGAGCGCGCGCCCGGCGGACACCGTGACAGCGCAGGCCATCCCTTCCGGCGCAAACCCCGCCCAGCCAGTACCGGAAGCCTCCAGCCACACAGCCGCCCCGCCTGCCCAGCATGTGTTTCCACCGGCGGGCTTTGCACCTGTCGGGCTTACTCCAAGCCAGGCAATCCATAGGCCCGAGCCGCTCTCCTGGCTCAGGCAGCCTGCCCTGGAAAACAGTCCGGTGCCGCCAGACGATGCCGCACCGGATTTTCGCCAATGGCAGCAACTGCTATCTGCATACCGCTTTGCCAACCACAGCCCGCAGGCGCCGCGTCCATTTGCGGCCACATCTTCGCTTTCACATACCCAGGTAGAAGAACTGCTGGGACAGCTTGCCGGGCAGCGCCTGCCCTCCATCCAGGCCTGGCAGGAAACGCTGCAAAGACAAATCCAGATTCGCTATGGGGATGCGGCCGGCCTTTCACGCCAAAACACCGATGCCATGGAGCTCCTGTCTTTGTTGGTGCAGCAAATCAACCAGGAAGCTCACGACAACTCACTGGTTCGAGAGCTGCTGCAACGGCTGCAACGCCCCTTGCTGTACTCGGTAATGGCCGGGCAGGAATTTTTTGAAAACCCCGCACATCCTGCCCGGCAGCTGCTCGATACCATCGCCGAATACGACAGCGAGGCCCGCCATGAGCATGAGGCAGACCCGGCCTTCGAAGCCCTGATCCGCCAGGTGGTTGAGCAACTCGAAAGCAGCCTGCATCCTGACAAACGCGCCTTCGAACAAGCCAACCAGCAGCTTGCCGAGCAATTGCAGCAACAGGTCAAGCGCGCCCAGGCCAATGAAAAGCGCAGCGTAGAAGCCATGCAGGGGCAGGAGCGCATGGTTATGGCAAAAAATATCGCCAGCGACGCGCTGGAGGCTCTGCTGAAAGAACAGCCCGTGACGGAAGCCTTGCAAATCCTGCTGCGTCATGCCTGGCTGGATGCTCTGGTTCTGGCACTGCTGCGCTATGGCCTGCCTTCCCAGGGCTGGAGCACACAGCTTGCGCGTACCGAGCAAATCCTTGCAATCCTGGGGGAGCAAACCCAAGCCTCGTCTCAGGCACTGGCAGATGAAGTGGAGTCGGCCATGCGCAGGGTCGGCTATCACGATGAAGATGCCAGCGCGATTGCCAGACAACTTTCGCAAAGCCCGGCAACCACGGCACAGACCGGCGGAGCGTCTGCCGAAGCGCTCGCCCGACGAATTCAGGCACACCCGCGCTTTGGCATGGACGATGCCAGCGAGCCCACTTTGCCACCCGCCCCGCCAGCCAGCCGCAACGCACTTGAGGATGCCTGTTACCAGCGGCTTTGCGCATTGCCCTTTGGCACCTGGTTTGATTTTATCGGCGAAGACCATCATGAAATCTCCCGCCGCAGGCTGTCCTGGTACAGCAAGCTCACCGGCAACGCACTATTTGTGAATCGCCGTGGGCAGAAAACCGACATCATTCATCTGGACACATTGGCCAAAATGATGGCGGCAGAAAAAGTCCGCCTGACTGCACCGCCTCGCCTGGTGGAGCGTTCACTCAATGCCGCCGCTTCCGCATTGCAGCGCCTGCTGCGCGGCAATAATACCCCCCGGACCACACTACCGGCATGAGACCCGAATACCGCAAGACGCCCCGACGCTGCCCTGATTCCCCACTGGATGTCATTGACAGCATGACCGAGGTCATGACCGGAGAAATGCTGGATATTTCCGCATCCGGCCTGAAAGTCATGACCTCTGCGCCCCTGCAAATTGATGCACTGTTCCAGTGGCGCTTTCCAGTCCCGGATAGCGCCCAGGGCGAAATGATCGAATGTGGCGTCCAGGTCGTCTGGACGGCGCTCAATCCCTCCGGACGCTATACCGTTGGCACCCGCTTTATCCAGATAGACCGGGACATGCGCGAGCGGCTGCGTCGCTGGTGCAGCCAGTCACCACAATAAACCACAGGACATCCGCAGCACTTTGCGCGACAATCGGGGCTGGCTCATTGAATGGAAAGCCCAGATGCCCAGTCCCGACCTGCCGGCACTTTATGCCGAGCATCTTGCCATCCTCAAACAACGCGCCGATACCGCCCTGGAGCGTGGCCGCCACGACATGCTGGTCATCCCCAGCGGTACCCGGCACTATCAGGTCTTTGACGACATCGACTACCCCTATGCGGTCAACCCGCATTTCAAGCATTGGCTGCCCCTGACCCAGGCGCCGGGCAGCTGGCTGGTTTACGCCCCCGGCCAGCGCCCCAGGCTCATTTTCCTGCAACCACATGATTACTGGCACACCGTGCCGCAAGACCCGCAGGGCTATTGGGTCGAACACTTCGATATCGAAATCATCCGCAATGCCGAAGATGCCCGGCAGTTCCTGCCCAGCACCTCGGTGCGCGCGGCCATCATCGGCGAGCCGCAAAGCGCCCTGGGGCATGTGGTGCCCAACAACCCGGACGTGGTGCTGGACTACCTGCACTATCACCGTGCCTACAAAACCGCCTACGAAATCGAGATGATGCGCGAGGCCACCCGCATCGGCGTGCGCGCCCACCGCGCCGCATTGCGCGCCTTCCGCGCCGGCGCCAGCGAGTTCGGCATCTATCTGGTGTATTGCCAGGCCGCGGCTCAGGACAGCAGCCAACTGCCCTACAGCAGCATCATCGCGCTCAACGAGCACGCCGCCATCCTGCATTACACCGACCGCGACCCCTGGCCGCCCAAGCCCGCGCGCAGCTTCCTGATTGATGCAGGTGCCAGCCATCACGGCTATGCCTGCGACATCACCCGCACCTGGTCGGCCGAGCAGGACGAGTTCCAGGCGCTGATTGATGAAGTCGATGCCGCACAGCGCAAGATGTGCGATGAAGTGCGCGCCGGACGCGACTACCGCGACATCCATCTGGGCGCGCATCTGAAGCTCGCCAGCATCCTGAAAGAAGCCGGGTTTATCCATATGAGCCCGGAATCCGCCGTGGAGTCCGGGGTATCCAGCACCTTCTTCCCGCATGGCATCGGCCACGGCATCGGCTTGCAAGTGCATGATGTGGCCGGCTTTGCCGAATCCGACAGCGGCGGCAGCATCGCCAAGCCCGAGGGACACCCCTATCTGCGTCTGACCCGCACGCTAGCGCCTGGCATGGTCGTCACCATTGAGCCGGGCATTTATTTCATCGACATGCTGCTGGAAAAACTGCGCACCGACAGCCTGCGCCAGTCCATCAACTGGCGACAGGTGCAACAGTTCAAACCCTATGGCGGCATCCGCATTGAGGACGATGTAGTCTGCACCGAAGATGCCCCCATCAATCTCACCCGTGAAGCCGAAGCCGAGACCGCCGCATGAAAACCCGTATGACCGCACTCGCAGGCGCTGCCTTGCTGCTTGCCGCCTGTGGCAAAACCCCGTCCACCGCCCACAACCCGGCAGCACCGGGCTGCCTGCAATATGCACTGGGCGCGGTCACGCTCTCGGGGCTGGCCAGCACCGAGCGCATCAGCGCCCCGGACAAGGGCTATCGTGAGGCGCTGGTTCTGACGCTGGACACGCCCATCTGCGTCTCCGCCAAGGCAGGACAAGAAGCCGAGTTTCCGGCCCAGCACGATGTCAGCCGGCTTGAGCTGCTGCCCAAGAGCGATTTCACTGCGGCGTTTTCGCTGGCCGGGCAGCGTGTCAGCGCCCATGGCAATCTCGCTCCGCTCTCCGGTGATGGCGCCGCCGCGCCGCTGGGGCTGGTACTGCGTAGCCTGAAAGCCGAAGCCACGCCGCCTGCGGCAGAACCCGCCCAATAAACCCGTATGCCAGCGCCAACCCCGGGCACGACGACGCGCCCGGGACATGGCTTACCCGGCCATCAGCGCCTCAATCTCGTCGGCGCTGCGGGCAAGCGCATCGGTCATCACCTGGTGGCCGGTGGCGGTGATTACGACATCATCCTCGGTGCGGATGCCAATACCGCGCCATTTTTCCTCCACCGTGGTGTCATCGGCTGACACATACAGCCCCGGCTCAATGGTCAGCACCATGCCCGGCTCCAGCAGCCGCGACTGGCCATCCACACGGTAATCGCCTACATCATGCACATCCAGCCCCAGCCAGTGGCCGGTCTTGTGCCGGTAAAACCGCTGGTAGGCGCCGCTTTCGATGTTGTCCTGCAAGCTGCCCTTCAATAAGCCGAGCGACAGCAGGCCATCGGTCAACACTTCCACCGCCGCCTCGTGGATGCCGCTCCACGGCCTGCCCGGCAATGCGCAGGCCAACGCCGCCGCCTGCGCCCTGCCCACCAGCTCATGCAGCGCGCGCTGCGGCTGCGTAAAACGGCCGGATACCGGAAAAGTGCGGGTAATGTCTGCGGCATAACCGCGGTATTCGGCACCGGCATCAATCAGCACCAAATCACCCGCCTGCGCCTGGGCGCGGTTGGCGTGGTAATGCAGCACACAGGCATTGTTCCCCGCGCCGACAATCGAGCCATAGGCCGGACACGCATCATGCATGCGGAATACCCGCTCAAGCTCGGCCTGCAACTGATACTCGTGTATCCCCGGTCGGGCGGCCCGCATCGCCGCCTCATGCGCCAGCACGGAAATATCCGCCGCACGCTGCATCAAGACCAACTCATCGGCTGACTTGATGAGCCGCATCTCGTCCAGCAAATAGCCAAGCTCCAGAAACTCGTGCGGCGCCGATGCACCCAGGCGGATTTTCGAGCGCACCTGATTCACCCAGCCAATCAGCCTGATATCAAAATCGGTGTCATGGCCAAAGTGATACCAGATACGGCTGCGGCCTTCGATAAGCCCTGGCAGGATGTCGTCGATATCCTCGATATCCCAGGCATCATCCAGCCCCAAAGCCTGCACTGCGCCTTCCGGTCCCAGCCGCGGCCCATCCCAGCCTTCACGCTCGGGATTGCGCTCACGGCAGAACAGCAGCGCCTCACCGTGCTTGCGGCCAGGTGCCAGCACCAGCACCGCCTGCGGCTCTTCAAAGCCGGTCAGATACCAAAAATCGGAGTCCTGCCGGTAAGTAAAATAGGTATCACGGCTGCGTACCCGCTCCGGCGCGGCAGGCAGAATCAGCAGCGCATCCTCGCCGGCCATGTCCATCAGTTGTTGGCGGCGCAGGCGGCAAGCACTGGCCGAAAGGGCATTTTCAATAGGCATCATCAGTGCAGTTTCTTGCGGTGGCGCGCCGCCAGGGCGCAGTCCCCATGCAGCAGCAGGGCCGCTACACGGACAAATTCTTCCAGTTCGGCCAAGGCTTGCTCATCTTCTTCATCGCCTTCGCCATCAGCCTCGGCCATGGCCAGGCGCGCCAGGTCTTCCAGCGCCTCATTGCCATCTTCGCCAAGCGCAGGCTCGGCACCGGCCGCCAGGCCAAAGCCGCCCAGGAACGCCCGGCACCAGTCAAACAGCGCATTACCGCGCTGTTGCAGCGGCCAGTCCTCATCCGGCAGCAGCAGCCCGAAACCAAACTCGCGATCTTCCAGCGCCGCCAGCGTGGCATTGTGCAGGGCGCGCAGCGCCTCATCATCAGGCTGCGGCAAGTCATCGTCCGCCAGCACCTTGCCAAGCCAGGCGCCGCCAGCCGCGCCGCCACCTGCCAGCCAGCCGGTCAATGCGCCATGCAGCTCGGCAGGGCTGAGCGCCAGTTGCAAGGGTTGCAGGGCAGCTTCAACCTGCTGCCAAGTGGGCAATTCGGAAAATTCTGACATGTGACTTCCTCAAATATGACAGCATATTAGGACTTTGCTGCATGCCCCGCACCCGGAACTGGCATTTATTTGATTTGGCGCAAAAATTTCTGTGATTTCATTTGCAAAGCCCGGGTATTGCAAGCAGTATGCTGCAATTGGAAGCGTGCCCAGCCATAGAGATGTCCCAGCTCCGTTCCTGTCTTTTCGCTACCCTTGCTTTCTGGCTAGCCCTGGGCTGCCCTGAAGGTGTTGCCGCCAGTACAACCATCTCGAACGCCGCTATTCCGCCTGCCGCGCGCATTCCCACGTTTTTCCATCTTCTGGTTTGGCTGGCTTTCATTCTTGCCATATTGACGGGCTGGTACTCACACCGGAAACACCAGCGCCAGCACAAAATCATGGATGCGCAGCTTGAGCACTACCATATGCGTTTGGCAATGTGGGGCTACGGGGCTAGCGAGCTGTTCTGGGACTACGACATTGCCAGCCGGACATTGACTGCCACCGTTCCCGGCGCCTCGAAAGACGCTGCCTGGCAGGTTTTACCCGCACAAGCACATCCGGACGATAAAGAAGCCCTGCTGAAACAACTCCAGGCATTTCTTGATGTTCCGGACGCAAACATTGTTTTCCCGCACTGCCGCATTCGGCTTCCCGGCCAAAGCTGGCACTCTGTCAGTGCGCGTGGGCGCGTGGTCAAACGCGATGCCGATGGCAAGGCCCTGCTGCTCTCCGGGATTGCCCGCGATATCAGTCGCCAGCTGACAAGCGACAAGGCGCAACAGGTTGCAGCCGAAGTATTCCAGAACATGAATGAAGCGGTTGTCATTCTTGACGAGTACCTGCGCATTATCTCGGTCAACGATGCTTTTATCGCCATGCTCGGCCAATCCCGCGAGGCGCTACAGGCACAGCCCATTTCCGGCATGCTGAGCTCACCCCGGCACCAGGACATTGCCCAGGAACTGTACAGCGCACTCAATGAACACGGCCAGTGGAGTGCAGAGCAATTACGCCTGGGACATAACAGCCCCGGCCTGCTTTGCAATGTCCGCGCCACCACCATCCCCGGCACCCCCGGCTCGCTTGGCAATGGCACCTGTCATCTGCTTCTCTTCACTGACATCACCGCGCAGCACCGGGTTGAGCAGGAGCTGTACCGTCTGGCCAATTTCGATGCCCTGACCCAGCTCCCAAACCGCACCCACTTCAATCGCAAGCTTGATGAGGCGCTCGCCACGCACTCGCCCGAAGATACTTTTGCCGTGCTATTTCTTGACCTTGACCACTTCAAGGACATCAATGACTCGCTCGGTCATGCCCTGGGCGACCAGGTACTGCACGAGTTCAGCAAAAGGCTGCGGGACAATATGCCGGCCAATGCATTCACCGCCCGCCCAGGCGGCGATGAATTCGCCATCATTCTTGAACATATCGCTGACAGCACCCCGGCACGCCAGCTGGCAGAAGATATTCTGCGCGCTTTCAGTCGCCCCCTGCAGTTACAGGACGGAATGGAATTCACCGTCACCCCCTCTATCGGTATCAGCCTCTACCCCCATCATGGACTGAATGCCGAAACACTGCTACAGCACGCCGATACGGCCATGCACCGCGCCAAATCAAGCGGCAGGCAGAATTACCAGTTCTACCATAGCGATATGGACGAACAAATCATCCAGCGCCTGCAAACTGTCAACCTGCTGCATGGCGCAATCGAGCGGGAAGAACTGTTCCTGATGTTCCAGCCGCGCTGGAATGTGCCACATGGCCGCTTCTGTGGCGTGGAAGCCCTGTTGCGCTGGCGGCATCCGGAACTCGGTCTGGTGCCCCCTTCCGAATTTATCCCGCTGGCTGAAGAAAGCGGCCTGATTGTTGAACTTGGCAACTGGGTGGCCGACAAAGCCTGCCAGACACTGGCAGAGTGGCAAAAGGCCGGGCTGGAAAACATCCACATGGCCATCAATGTTTCCTCCGTCCAGCTACTGCGCGAAGATTACCCGGATGTTGTGGCGCATAGCATCCACAAATACGGTCTTTGCCCAAAGAAAGTCGAATTGGAAATCACCGAATCCGTCCTGCTTGACAAACCGCATATCGCCACCGCGCGCATGCAGGCGCTGAGCAAGCTGGGGATGCGCCTGTCCATCGACGACTTTGGCACCGGATACTCATCGCTTGCCTACCTGCACAACCTGCCGGTTGACTGCCTCAAGATTGACCGCACCTTTATCGCCAATGCCACCGCTGGCAGCCGCGAGGAAGCCATCGTCCTTGCCATCATCACCATGGCGCATGCCATGCAAATGCAAGCTGTCACCGAGGGCGTGGAAACCCTGGAGCAGTTCCAGCTCCTGCAAAAACATGGCTGCGATGAAATCCAGGGCTACTATCTGTCCCGCCCCCTTGCTGCCAGCGACTGCCTCGCCCTTTTGCAAAGCAATACCCCGCCCCCCGGGCTTGTCCCCCTTTCACTCGACTAACGGCTGGCCTGAAATGAATGAAAAAGACCCGCTGACCCGCATTGAATCACTGATTACCCGCCTTGAGGCCATGGCCGAAAACAGGCAGCGGCTGCTTGAAGAAAACCGCAAACTGCGCGAGCGGCAAGAACAATGGCAGCAAGAACGCGCCTTTCTGATAAGTCGCAACGAGCAGGCCAAAAGTCGGGTCGAGGCCATGATTGCCCGCCTCAAAGTGCTGGAAGAAAATACATGAGCAACGCCCAGAACAAGAGCGAAGCGGTCAATCTGCGTATTCTCGACCGCGACTACACCATCGGTGTCCTGCCCGAGGAACGCACCAGCCTGCTGGCCGCAGCCAGGGCGCTGGATGCGCGCATGCGGGAAATCCGCAATGCCAACCGTATCGCCCCCATTGAGCAAATTGCCGTGCTGGCCGCACTGCATCTGGCACATGAACTGGAAACCCAGGGCAATGTCACCATCAATAGCAATCAGCGCATCCACCAGGCCCTGGATGCACTGGAGCTACGAATGAACTTTCTGGAAAGAAGCTGATACCGCCATAGCCCATTCATCCCGGCACTGACCGGTAGCGTTATAATGCCCCTGCATCCTCTGCCTTGAGCGACAGCGCGCAAACATTCGCCTTGTCCCTTAACAACGACATCGGGTTGGCCACCTCGCCAGGCGTGCATGTCCGCCACGCAGCGGAAAGCCCGACGGCGCTCAAGCCTTCCCACTTGAACCCCGGGTTCAAGGTCGTTTCGCCGCATCGCCACGGCGGAGGATGTCACCCCAGACCCGCAGAAAACTGCGGGTTTTGTGTTTAAGAGCCTGTTCAATGCCCCTTCCCGGTACCCGCAAGTGCAGCCCATGTGCAGATGCAAGGCGTAAAGCGCAGACGGACTGGTGACCCGGCGAGCATTTGCAACAGCGCAGATGCCGCCTTTGCGAGGCAACGGGCGCCAAGAAGGGACATTAAACAGACTCTAAGCCCGAGGCAGCCTTATGCAAACCGGCATCCCAAACCGCCATGAATTGCGCCAACGTCGCCGTAGCATTCCGCCCGACATCCACACCCATGCCGCCAGCGCACTTGCCGCGCAAATCCTGTCCCTGCCTGGCCTGGCAACGCACCGATATATCGCTGGCTACTGGGCCGTGGATGGCGAAATCTCCCTGCACATCCTGCAACAACACCTGCCTGCTGAATGCATCTGGTGCCTGCCTGTACTCGATGAAGCCAGCAAACTGCTGAAATTCGCCCCGTGGCAGGCAGGCGATGCGCTTGTCAACAACCGCTATGGCATTCCCGAGCCCGACCATACCCACAACACCCTGCTCGATGCCCGGCAAATGGATTTGATTGTGCTACCGCTGACCGGCTTTGACAGCCAATGCCACCGCCTTGGCATGGGCGGCGGCTGGTATGACCGCACCCTGGCCTTCCGCCAACAAACAGATATCTGCAAACCCGTACTGCTAGGCGCAGGCTTTGACCTGCAAGAAATCGCCTGCATCAGCCCATCGCCCTGGGATATTGCCTGCGACTATATCGCTACCGAAACCCGGCTTATCAGCCGTCTTGCACCATAAAGTCGTTCTGGCTACCAGCGCACGCAATTATTGGTCAGTGCTTTGCAACGCAAGGTGTTGCACGGTGCGCTTTCGGCGTTGCTGCCGCAGCTTTATGCACTACCGGAGGCACGCAAAGTACGCTGGTCTTTGGATATTGACCCGCTGGACTTGCACTAAAAGTGCTGCCCTGCAACTGTCTTTTGCTGGCTATTTGCCCCAGCCGGATTCCTTCCGAGCTGTAGATCCATGAGTAGCTCTGGGCTCGCCGTTCCAAGAGCTTTTCGTATCGCACAGGCAGAGGCAGTGGCAGGCTTTCCTTCGGGAGTTGCTTATCTTCAAAGAAAAACCCCCGACATTGAGTCGGGGGTTTTGGGAATAAAACTGGCGATGACCTACTCTCACATGCTGGATGCACACTACCATCGGCGCAGCTGCGTTTCACTTCCGAGTTCGGGATGGGATCGGGTGGTTCCACAGTGCTA
>NWQQ01000044.1 GCA_002798255.1 Lysobacteraceae bacterium NML95-0200 | reverse complement strand
CAGATGCGCCACATGGTCACGGATGAAGGAGAAATCCACCGTTGCGTCGATCTTGCGCAACAGGTGGTCTTGGGGCACCAGCATCTCAAGCGTCACCATCTCAAGCTGCTGCTGCGCAGGCGTGGGCTCTTTCAGCATCTGTCTATGAAAACAACAAACCCAGGCCAAGGCCAGGGTTTGTCAGCAGTCTGACCGGCCTGCATTGCAGGCCGGTTTTCTTTTGCTTAGTGAGGCAACTTCTCCGTCATTGCCCACCTGTTTGACGGGCGCGCTCAATCAGCTGGTTTGCCGAGTCGGTACCCTGCTGCAGCGGATTGCCCTGTGGCGCCGGCTTGCTTTCAAACTTCAAAGCCGGCTGCCCCACTTCGCTTTCCACGGAGCGCACTTCACCATTGGCACGGCGCGCCTTGACCTGCTCAAGCACCTCGTTGCTGGCCGAGCCTTCAATGAAGTCAGCTCGATGCAGCTCACCAGCCTTGAGGTCAATGAACAGGCTGTTAGCATCACCGGCGTTACGGCTGCTGCTGGTCATCAGGCGGCTGCCACGCGGCAGCGTACTGCTGTCCACCTTCAGCACGTGCGTCACCGGACGCAGACCACAATAGCTGTACTTGCCCTCAACGTCACTGATCATGTAGGTGCCATCCTGGAAGTACATGCGTACACCCGGGATACCCAGCTCTTCGCGATCCTTCACGCTGTTGCCATTGGCATCCACATAGATCTGACCAACCACGCAGCCTTCATTGGAGAACACGCCACCACGCGGTTTGACCTGCCACTGATCTTCATTTGAGCAGATAGCCAGACCTGTCTGAGCCACCGGGCACTCCATGTGCGCACGGTTGATGCCGTCACCCTGTTGGGCACCGACACCCAGACGCACACGGTACTGCACCATGACTTCGGTATCAGCAGGGATAGCATCCAATTGCATTCGCAACTCAGACCCCGGCGCGCCTTGCAATGCAACCAGGTTGGCGCCACGAACTGCAACCGTTTCACCTACTAGCAGGAAGCCTGCTGGCAGACGGTCAACAAGCACCGGCTGAAGTGCAGCAGCGACCTGGCTGGTATTGCGGATACGGATGGTGTACAGCACCACATCACCCACTTCAGCCTCGCTCACCGAACCACGCTTTTCAACCACCAATTGCGGCCTAGCAGCGGGTTGTGGCGTCACCGTCGCCGTGCCGCTGTTGTTGCTCGGGTCATCACCCGGGGTCGTCGTGCTCACCGTCGCGGTGTTCGCATAGTCACCCGTGGCGTTCACCGTCGCCTTCAGCGTCAGCGTCTCGCTCGCACCATTGGCCAGGCTACCCACCGTCCACGTCGGCGCAGCGTAGGTGCCCGTGCTCGGCGTCGCGCTCACCAAGCTGTAACCGCTCGGCAGCTGCTCGTTCACCAACACGCCTTCCGCAGTCGACGGGCCGTCGTTCACCACCGTAATCGTGAACGTCACCTCCTCGCCCACAGACGCATCGGCCTTGTCCACCGTCTTGCTCAGGCGTACGTCCGCCTTCGCCGTCGGCGTCACCGTCGCCGTGCCGCTGTTGTTGCTCGGGTCATCACCCGGGGTCGTCGTGCTCACCGTCGCGGTGTTCGCATAGTCACCCGTGGCGTTCACCGTCGCCTTCAGCGTCAGCGTCTCGCTCGCACCATTGGCCAGGCTACCCACCGTCCACGTCGGCGCAGCGTAGGTGCCCGTGCTCGGCGTCGCGCTCACCAAGCTGTAACCGCTCGGCAGCTGCTCGTTCACCAACACGCCTTCCGCAGTCGACGGGCCGTCGTTCACCACCGTAATCGTGAACGTCACCTCCTCGCCCACAGACGCATCGGCCTTGTCCACCGTCTTGCTCAGGCGTACGTCCGCCTTCGCCGTCGGCGTCACCGTCGCCGTCGCAGTGCTGCACACCGTCTCATCCGGCGACTTCAGGCAGATCTCATACGGATAGAGGTACGTACCCGCAGGCGTGCCCGGATTCACCGTGATCTCACCCGTCGCAGGATCCATATCAATTTCCGCATGCGGCTTCGTACCCGGCGTCAGCGTCACGTTCGCAGGCGTTGCCTGTGTTGCGTTCGACTGGTCGTTATCCAGCACCGAAGCCGTCTTCCCGCCAGACGTCGAGTCAATCGGCGTACCCGTGTAGTCATCATCCACTGCCTTGATCGACACCACGTGCACCGTTTCCGTTGCCGTCGCGCAGATCGCCGGGTGGCTCACCAGACAGATCTGGTATTCCACCGTGTGCGTGCCCACAGCCGTACCCGGCGCCACTTCAATCAGACCCGTTGACGTATCCAAGCTCACGCCCGAATTCGACGAAGACACCTGCGTCAGCGTCACGTTCGTCAGCGTCGCATCCGCACCATTCGCCTTGTCCGTCCCGCTGCCGTTGTCGCCAAGTACAGACGCCGTCGTACCGCCCGTCGCCGCGTTGTAGCGGCCAAGGTCATCACCATGCGCTTCAATCGTCGGCGTCGATGCCACCACCACCGTCGCGGTCGCAGTGCTGCACACCGTCTCATCCGGCGACTTCAGGCAGATCTCATACGGATAGAGGTACGTACCCGCAGGCGTGCCCGGATTCACCGTGATCTCACCCGTCGCAGGATCCATATCAATTTCCGCATGCGGCTTCGTACCCGGCGTCAGCGTCACGTTCGCAGGCGTTGCCTGTGTTGCGTTCGACTGGTCGTTATCCAGCACCGAAGCCGTCTTCCCGCCAGACGTCGAGTCAATCGGCGTACCCGTGTAGTCATCATCCACTGCCTTGATCGACACCACGTGCACCGTTTCCGTTGCCGTCGCGCAGATCGCCGGGTGGCTCACCAGACAGATCTGGTATTCCACCGTGTGCGTGCCCACAGCCGTACCCGGCGCCACTTCAATCAGACCCGTTGACGTATCCAAGCTCACGCCCGAATTCGACGAAGACACCTGCGTCAGCGTCACGTTCGTCAGCGTCGCATCCGCACCATTCGCCTTGTCCGTCCCGCTGCCGTTGTCGCCAAGTACAGACGCCGTCGTACCGCCCGTCGCCGCGTTGTAGCGGCCAAGGTCATCACCATGCGCTTCAATCGTCGGCGGAGTTTCGCCAAAGTTATAGCCCGTCGCCGCAGTCGGGGAGCTACCGGAAACCAGCTCAAAACCGGCAATCTGGCTTGGCGTTGTTCCTTTAGGCGTTACAGTCCCACCCTGCGAGCCAGCCGTGGTAGTGCCGTCTTGATAGCCCGCTGGCTGATTTGGCTGGACAAGCGTATAGATACCCGTCAACAAGCCGGTGAACTTGTATTCACCATCTGCATCCGTATCCACGGTGCGGGTGATGTATTGGTCATCACCCTGACAGCTGGGCGGCGTTGTACCCATATTGCTCTGGGGTGTGTCCACCGTGCCATTGGCACCGGCCAAGCAGGCATGGAGGACAATCGTGTTGCTGGCAATGCCTGCTTCACCGACATCGTAGTTACCACTGTCATTGCTATCGGCGTAAACACGACCGGCAATGCTGGCACCACCTGCCTTGATCTCTACCGGCTGCCCCGAAGGTGCATTGACATACAGCAGACTACTGGCGTTGCTGACCGGACGAGCGCCTACAGCATTACTGAACTGGTCGCCCGGCTTAGCTACAGCAGCAGCCGTATCGAAAGTCAGCTCAATAAAATAGCTTTCATTCGCAGGCATCGTACCGACACCCGGCTTGAAGCGGATTGCCGTCACCTCGCCGATATTGGCCGGGCAGCCAGCACCGCCGAAGCCGGAGCACCATTTGGTAGACCCAGTCGCCAAGTCATTGCTGGCAGCACGGGGATCATTATTAATGGTGTCATGCACGGCTTTGGTGTAATACACCTGCATGCCCGCATCATTGGACGGCAGGTTTACAGCACTCAGTTTGTAGGCTCCTGCAGCAAACTCTGAAGGCGGATTGCGCGCAATGAAGTTACGGGCAGAGTCTGCAACGCCGTCCCCTACATAAGGCAGGATATCAATCAGCTCGGGGATATCCGGCGCAGTTATATCTACCCCGAGTGCGGCATAGCCCAAACGATATTTGAACTGTTGCCCTGGCTCGATAGCCGGGGTGAGCGTGGCCTTCTCAATACGGAAGCCGGCATTGGTCTGCACCTTGAGTTCGGCACGGGATGCTTTCTTGCAAGCGCCATAACCCGAGCCGTTAACCTCGAAAGTACAGTCTGCTTCATAATCAAGTGGGCCGCCACTTACCGCAGCATGATTGACCAGGCTGGCACCATTGGCCACCGTCAGGCCAATACGTGCCCTGAACTTGATCGTTGCGGTGTTGGCAGCAGAATTGTCTTCGCCCAGCTTGGGCTCAATATTGGCCAGCGTCCACCTCAGCCGGGTATAGCCCGCAGCCGGCTGGTTTTGCTCGATTACAGGCTCTATCTGGCTTGCGCCTACAAGCGACGAGCCATTCACATATTCCAGACCCGGCGGCAGGATATCGGTAACCGTAAAGTTGGTTGGCTGCGGCGGGAAGGTCGTGGAATAACGCGGCTGCAACTGGTATTCAACTACGGTTCCAACCGACAGCGGCGAATTGACCGGGTCTGCATGGCTGGTAATCTTTTTATCGACACGCGAAGTGGTTCGCGCAGGCACGACCAGAAGATAATCCCCAGAGCGTTGAATCGCCACACCATCGCGACGAGCCACGGCGTTATTGCGCAGTACCGTGCCTACCGGAATCGGCTGATCCTTGACTCGCGGCGCACCACTTCCATTGACCAGGGCAATATCAGCTGCCCAGGTTTTACGCAGCTGCATCCCGTAGGTGAAGAAGTACATATCCGTGCCCGGCAGCATTTGCGGCAGCTTTGCCCGGACATAGACCGTCTTGCGTTCGGGTGCCGGCGTGCTGCTCCAGACAATATCGGGGCTGGCACAGTCAGCCGTTGCATAAGCAGATGTGCTGGGCTGATTGCCATCCGCATAGGGGCCGGCCGCAGTATCGGTGCTGGCGAAGTATTCAGCTTCTGTTCCTGGCGACAGGGTGGGCTTGTAACCGTATTCAACCTGCGGGGTACCACTATTGCTGTAGGCATTTACCCGGAACTTGCCATCGACCAAATCAAACGCTGTGCGGTCGATAATTTCACAGAGTTCAACATTCTGGAGTGTGGTCGTTCCACGGTTATGGTAGCCAATACGGGTAGCCACCACCTGGTCGTGGGTCATGTGATTGACGTGGTCATCACCGACGATTGCAGGATCCCTGACCGTTGCATATGGCGCTGGCAAGGAGTTGTCCGGTGCATAAAACTTCCTGACATCGCCTCTGGTCTGCGTCATCAAGTTGTAGGAATACTGGTTGTTGCCTTGCTGATCACCACCGTTGGTAGAGCCCGGTGTCCCACCCGGCGCGACAAAAGCCACAGGCTGATCGCTAATGGATTGCGCCTGGATACTGGCGAGGGAGAGGGTGTGCCTGACCAGCGTGGAAGCCGGATATTGGGCAGCATCCGTCCAGAGCACCAGTGCCTTGTTACTTACCCACCATTCTGAAGGGTGAATCAGGTTGTTGGCAGTGCCCGCCCCCCTCTCCGGACGACGCTGCAGGCTGGTATCCACTCCGGTCAGGGTCAACTTGACCCGGTTGCCCGTTTGGGTGACCGAACACACGCCGCCATTGGGTACGACACTCTGACTGCTACTTGGAGCCCCGCTGTCGCTAACCAAGCTATGCATATTGATATAGTCACCCATTTCCGAACTGGGCCTACCAGCATTCGGACTGCCACAGCCTGCCCCGGTCAGAAAGGTTCCCGTTGCCTTGGGCGTACTATCCGCACCATTGCCGCTATGCCATGTGTCCAGCTTCCAGTCGATAGGGCTGGAATGGTTGGTCGTGAAATCGACTTCAATATGAACAGGCTGCCCCTGCTTGAGCTGCTCGACACCAATGCGCCCATGGCCATTCGGGTGACGGGCCACAAGACCTACCAAGTGACGATGGAAAAAGCCATCTTTGTTATCCGGGCCATTGCCAAGCCTGAAGCCGTCACTACGCGGATTGCCGTCATAACTGTTGCGGACGACCACATCATAAAATGGCGCAGCGGTCACCGTCAGTTTGGCGGCATTTACTTCAGCAGCGGAGGGCTGAAGCCCTGCACTTGCCCCCTGAAAATTCACCGTAACCGGCGCAGCAGGAATATCCGCGCCATTCCTGACCGTGCTTTTGACAATAGCAGTCAGCGTGATATTTTCGGTCAAGTTCGGAGCAAGACTGGGGATTTTGCAAACCAGTTTGCGCCCAGAGTCCTGTATCTCTGAACCAGCAGCACATGTAGAGGGCACACCGAACCAAAGTGCATTTGAGTCAGCCGGCCACTCACTGATGATTTCAACATCCTGGGCACCCGCACCATCCGTCTTCAGCGTGAGCTGGTAGTCAAACAAGTCACTGGTACGAACAATCTTGTTGTTGTAGCTATTGTCGTAACCCGGACCGGTTTGCGTATCAAGCGGGGCATTGCCATCTTTCAGCACAGCAAACTGAAGCCCAGTCACCGCAGCCTGTGCCCATGGCGCGACAAAAACCGAGCACACAAGAAGGGCTGCCACGGCAGACTTTCCATGCAGTTGCTGGAGACCCAGCTTTTCGAGCCCCCTTTTCCCTGCCTCAGCAATGTTTGCCAGTTTGTGAAAGGTTTTGACCAATGCGTACATGATTGAGTCTCTATCTTGCTTTATCGGGTGATGTCACCCGGTTCTGGCCTGCCCTGGCAGGCCGGGTTCTGCGATTTGTTACTTGTTTAACGCTTGCTGCCGGTGACTTCCACGCTGACGCGGCGGTCAGGCTGCAAGCAGGCGGTCAGTGCCGGGGTAGCGCGTTCGCCCTGGCAGTGACCGGTTTGACCGCCGGGCTGGCTTTCGCCCACACCGAAGGCCTCGATTGGCGCACTCACCCCCCGGCTTTGCAGGTATTGCTTGACGGTTTGTGCGCGCTGCTCGGACAGGCGCTGGTTGTACTCGACCCCACCCAGGCGGTCGGTATGACCAATCAGGCGGATGCTATTGACCGAAACATAGGCACTGCCGAGGCGGGCAGCCAGTTCGTCCAAACGCACCTTGCCTTGCGGCAATAGTCCGGCGAGCGTGCCCTGGTTAAAGCGGAACAAGGCATCGGCAGCAATATCAAAACGTTCACTGGTCGGTGCCGGTACAGGCGCGGCAGGCGGCGCCGGAGGCGCAGGCGGCGGCAAGCAGGCAGCGGCGCGCTCTTCAGCCTTTTTCAGCCAGTCTTCGGCAATCTGGATATAAGGCTTGGCATGCCGCCAGCCGCCATCGTGGATTTCATTGCCAGCGTGAACCAGTTCTACTTCACCGCAGGCAGTGGCCTGTGCCGCGCAGGAGAAACCGGCATGGGTTTTCAGGCCATTGAATTTAGCCCAGAGGTCTTCGCGCAGACGCTGCGCATTGTTGACCAGCGGAGTTTCATTGCCTGGATTTTGCTTGCCTTCCAATGCAACCACGATGCGGGCAGACTCAGACAACGCAGCCTGCGGGTAGCCACCACGGTCATTGCGGGTGTATTCGTGGAAGCTGGTATCCAGCCAGCATTGCGCCTTGGACAGATGGTAGTCGTCAACGCGGATACCGCTGTCGTTCAGCGCCTTGATGCGGCCTTGCAGCTGCTCATAAGTGGCATGGTCAGCCCGGATGGCACTGCCGCTGATACGGTCTTTGGCCGCATTGAGCTCTTGTGCCATGAGCGGGCTGGCAATGAATGCCAGTGCCAATACAGCCGCGCCAAAGACGCCTGCCAGGGTATGGTTATGCGATTGTGCTTGAGTATTGCTGTTCATGGTTTTTCCTCAGCGCGGCAGGGCAGGGTTGATTGCGGGTTTGCCGCGATTAAACAGGTTTTCGTCGAACTTGAAGCGCAGGCGCAAGTAGGCACCCTGATTGGTGTACTCGCCGGAGGTCAAATCGTCGGCACGGAAGCCGCGCACGTTATAGCCCGCAGACAGCCAGAGATTGGAGGTAATCAAATAACCGACCTCTGCGCCCAGGGCATATTGGGTAGCGTTACCGGGGCTCCACATGCCATAGCTCATCAGGCTTATGTCCCAACGCTCACTGATGTCATGGGTCAGGCGTGCGCCCACCATATAGGCGTTATGACGGCTAGGAGCTTCTCTGAAATAGTTGGTCTGCCGCTTGCCGGCCACACGACCACTGAGCCACCAGGTGCGACTGGGATGCCAGTCTGCGTGAATACTGATGATGTGTTTATCGTAGCTATTGGAAAGCTCAAGCAGGCTGCCCGAAGGATTGTTCCAGTTGTCATTGGGCAGGGTGTCGCGACGCGTCCAGTATTCGTACTTGCCCAACACATTGAGGCGGTTGGTATCGGTATCGCGATAAGCAAAGCCGGCCTGGAAACGGTTCTCGTAGCTGTCCTTGCGGCCGCTGTCGTATTTGTTGAGCAGGTAGTAGTTGCGCGCCAGCACAGTCCAGTCACGACTCAATTTCCGCGCTACTGTGGCTGTAGAAAGCCAGCTGTCATAATTACCAACTTGCCAAATATTGCCAGCACCCGCCCCGGTACCGTAGCCGGGGAAGCCTTTGTTTTCCGTACGCCGCCACTCCACGCGACCATTCACCAGCCACAGCTCATCAGGGCGCCACTCCGCCGAAACGCTGGCTGCTGTGGCTGAATCGCCGTAACCGTCAAGAATTTGCAGACGCTCGAAGCCGGTCTGGACGCTCAGGTTTTCACTGATATGCCAGAGGTTGCGCAAACCGCTGGCCCATTGTGCCTGGCGTGCGCTGAAAGCGTCATACATGCGGTATTCGCTGAATACCGTGCCACCTTCCATGTATTCGGTATCCAGGCCGAATACGAAAGCGTTTGCCTCATACGGGCTGGGACGACGCTGACCGGTTGCCGGATCAATTACACCGTCACTGGTCGCAACGCTGCTAAGCCCGGTATTCCATTCATAACGCCCGTACAGGCGGGTTTTTTCATGCACCCGAAGCACGGCACCCAAAGCCGCGCGACGGTGCTCACTCTTGCTCAGGTCTTGCTCTGCTTCGGCATTGAGCTCAAAGCGATCGCTAGGGCGATAGGCCAGCCCCAGACGTAGCGCAGTGTATTCTACCGGCACACCAGCAAGCCCATTGCCCACCCAGCTGCCGTAGCCACTGCTCCAGCCACCACCGGTGTTGTACATGTTTTGGCCGGTATAGGGGTTGAGCGCAGTAGAGGAGTCCCCATAGAAACCACCGCCAAAGCCGGGCGAGACTATCCCTACGCCAAATGGCGCGGTCAGGCTGCCTGGTATGGAAAGGCCATTGCCCAAACCATTGCCCGCATGCTCACTGACATGGCTGGCACCTATCTCCAGTGAGAGCTTGTTACTGGGACGGTAACCCAAACCAAGCTGCGCCTGGGTACGCTCTGAACTGCTGTATTTGTCTTCAATCCAGTTGGCGCGCGAAAAAATACGCCAAGCCGGGGTGCTTTCCGCAGTGGGCTTGCCCAGCAGCCAGCCTGCATCCAGGCCAGCCTGACGACGGCCTCCCAAGTAGGAAGATGCAGGATTGTTGAAGTTGGCATCGCTTTCGCCGTACCAGGCCAACAAGCTGAATTGCTGCCCGGCATGACCAAATTCGGCACGCCAGGCATCGCCCTCTACCTGTTGCTGACCGGGCTGGGCATGCAACGTATAGATATTGCCACCCGCCGAATTGATTGCACTACGGGTGCGGGCATATTCGCCGCGCAGCCAAGTACGCTCCCCCATATTCCAGGTGGCATTGACGCTCCCCATCTGGAACGGTGCCAATGGGTTTTCGTCCTTGACATAGCCGCCGCCCACATCAAAGGCCGTCCCCAGACGATATTGACCGTTGACCCCGTAGACCCAGAAGGTTTTGCCCCCCTGATCAATCTCATAAGTGATGCGAACCGAGACCGGGTTCAGCGCCTCATCAACGGAAGGCACCGGCAGATTGAACAGGATGCGACCACTGAACGGTTCAAAGCTGTAGTCGGTAAAGCGCGCCAGCTGCTTGACCGAAATAATGCGTGATGGCGCATGGCGATCACGGACGACCAATTCGATACGCTCGCTACCGAGCACGGCACGGCTGCTGTTGCTGACCGTGTAGGGGCCGGACAAGCCGCGACCGGGGAATTCTTCAACCACCTGACGCAGATTGTCATCAGAGGCAAAGACATCCAGGTATCCGCTGTCGTTTTCCAGGTGGGCACGAACACCAGTCAGGCCACGGTTGTATTGCCCCAGATCACGCGCCTGCGTGCTGGCAACACTTCCCTGTCCTGCACGCTGGCTAAAGCCGTCACCGGTGGTGATATCACCATACATCAGGTAATGACGGTCTTTGTCCAGACGCAAATAAAGACGGGAGTTGCTGCGCGCCTCAAAGCCGGTTATCGAAGCGTCACCATATACCGGATACCAACGCTCCGGATCCAGGTCGCGGAACAGACGGTCGCGGTCGGGCTTGTCGCTGTCATAGGCCATGGTGAGCAAGGCATCACCCTTGACCTTGCCCTTCAGGAAGAAGGCAGTGCGTAGCGCGGCATGACGCTTGCCATCACCACTGCTGCGCGACCAGCTATTGATGCGATCTTCAAAGCCATCTTCCGGGCGCGCAGGCTGAACAAACTTGCGGTCAAAGCTGATGATGCCTTCGACAAGCCCCACAGCCAGCATATCGCGCAACTCGGGCACAAAAGTGATTGCACCCCTGGCGACCGCGCCCCCGGCAATGACCTGCACCTCTACCTGCTGCGGCTCAACCGGAGCCAGCAGCCAGACATCAGCCACACCATTTTTTGCGTTGATCTGGAAGCCGGGCGTAACGCTGTCGATATCACTGGTAATCAGCCCGAACTCGTCGCTATTGGCGCCGGGGAGCTGAAAGCGCCCATTGGATGCCTGCAGGGTAACAACGGTTTCACCCTGCAGGCGCCGACCTTCAGCATCAAACAGCTCAATCTTGAGCTTGGCGGGCGTCTGGCCATCTGCCGGCAGACTATCGCGCTCTACACTGACCTGAATACGATCAACTTCCTGAACACCCTGGCGGCCTATGTCGCTACCGAGCGGCACCTCCACCGCCACATCACGAAACTTCGCATCCGCAGAGGGCGCAGCAACAAGCCCAATGGAAAGCGCAAGGTAAAGGCGTGAAAAGCGCAATTTGTCGGAAGAGGTTGTTTTTTGGAACATGACCGTGACCACTCAAAACCCGACCAGGACAAGCTTCTGGCTCCGGAAATCCTGACGATAAGGTAAACGAAAAGCTTCTGCAATTTCTTGCAAACCTTACCCCCTATACAACAACGCCAACGCAGCAATTAGCTGATGTTGCGCCAATACTTCAAATTTCCCGGCCACCCGGGAATTTAAAGTGTGATGAATTTTACAAAATCTAAACCAAACAAACAACTACTTAACGCCATCGTAGTCCAACCCGGGATTACCCTCCCTGCAATGCCTCCGCCACCATGCGCAGCCCACAGGCATGCAACGGGTGCGACCCCCCGCTTTCAAATGACAAAACCCGGATAGCGCACATCAGCGTTTTGGCAGCTTGAAGGCCCATGACGCAATTTCTCCAGCCAGCGCGCATCACCATACCCCAGGATGCAGGCTACTGCTCGGGGCTGAAGCTGAAAGTGCGGCGCGTAGTGACCGGCTCGTCAATTGGCTGGAAACGCCAGCGACGCACGGTATTGAGCACTTCGTTGTTGAACACGCGCGGTGGATTGGCATTGACTACACGGGCAGAGGTCACGGCGCCATTGGTGCCCACGGTAAATTCCACCTGTACCGTGCCCGATAGTCCGCCGCGCAAGGCTTCGGCCGGGTAACGCGGTTGCGGTGCGCTGATGGCGCGCAGCTCGGTATTGCGGCGGACGGGTGCCGGAGACGGAGCCGGTGGCGGCGCTGCCTGCTGTTGCTGGGCGGCGGCCGCAGCCGCGGCCTGGCGCTGGGCAGCGGCGCGCTGCTCGGCCTGGCGACGTTCTTCTGCTTCACGCGCACTGGCTTGCTGGCGCTGCTGCTCTTCGGCAGCGCGAAGCGCCTCCAGGCGACGCTCCTCTGCACGCTGCGCCGCCAACTGCTGTGCAGCCTGCTGCTGCATGCGCTGCTGTTCTTCCTGGCGTTTCTTTTCCAGCTCCTGGCGACGCGCCTCATCCGGCTGCACATTCTGCTGGCGCTGCGCAGCCAGATTTTCGGCATCGGCAATACCGGTCTTCAGCCGGGGTAATGCCGGGGCATTGGGGTCGGTCTTTTCAAGCAGGGCATACAGGCGCCTGGCCTCGGGAAAATCATCACGGGTGATGGCCTGCTCGGTTGCAATCAATGTGTACGGCTGCAAGTCTGCCAGTGCGCTGGAAACCGCCACATCGCCGGGCGCCTTGTCACGCAGTGCCAGGTAATACTCCATGGCGTTATTGCCCGCCGGAGCATACAGGCGCTGCTCGGAAACCGCCTGGGCAGCTGCATCTTGCAACTCTCCTGCACTCATGGTGGAGAGTTCCGATGATATTGCCGGTTGCCCTGCTGCCAATACTGCAGTTTCTGCTTCATCCGCCTGCTCGCCACCACTACCGCTACAGGCAGTGACAACACCCAACAAGGCGCCCAATAGTGCACCCCGTACCCAACCCTGTATCTTTTGTGGCATATACGGTTTTCCCCGAAGCAAAGTAAACTGGCCATTCCCGAACCGGCAGCCGGACACTTTGTCCCTGTCAGTTTGTCAAGCGAGCCTGCTGCATTGTGTGCCAGCCATCCGGA
This sequence comes from Lysobacteraceae bacterium NML95-0200, assembly GCA_002798255.1. Classification (GTDB taxonomy): domain Bacteria; phylum Pseudomonadota; class Gammaproteobacteria; order Xanthomonadales; family Xanthomonadaceae; genus Solilutibacter. Next base: position 11,092 of record NWQQ01000044.1, on the reverse strand, counting down.
TGCGACAAGGTAGCGCGGCCATTTACCTTAAAAACCGCGATGCTGCTCACACTTCCCGGCGCTTTTTAGGCAGCGCCTCGCTTTCCATGCCGTGCGCAAGACGCGCCAACGCCTCCGGTGCAATGACTTCAATCTGGCGGCCGCGCACATCAATCAGGCCATCTTCTTCCAGCCGGGTAAAGCCACGGCTGACTGTTTCCAGCGCCAGCCCAAGATAGTTGGCGATATCGATGCGGCTCATCGGCAGGCGGATGCGCAGCGGGTCGCGGCCAATGACGCTCAGGCGCTCGGAAAGGCCGTGCAGGAATAGCGCAATACGCTCATTGGCCTGTCTGCGCACCAGAATCTCCTTATGGTTCTGGTCACGATCCAGGCTCATGCCGATCACCCGCATCAGCTGTGATTGCAGGCCGGGTATCTGTGCCGCAATACCGGAGAGCCGGTCAAACGGTACTTCGCAGAGGCTGGTCGAAGCCAGCGCCACCGCATCACAGCGATGCTGGCCACTGGCGAGCGCATCCAGGCCAATCAGCTCGCCGGGCAGATGAAAGCCCAGCACTTGTTCATCGCCGTTTTCGCTATAGGTCACAGTCTTGACCGCGCCATCACGAATGACAAATACCGAGCCCATGAGATCGCCCATGCGGAACAGATAGCCGCCACCGGGAACAGGCTTGCGACTGCGGATGATGTCATCGAGCCGGTTCATTTCTTCGCCGCTCATTCCGCCACCGGCCAGGCACAGCTGCTGCAACGAGCACTGCCTGCAACTGCGGCGCAAGCCGGGAAGGTCTACGGCGATAACATTTTCCATGCCGCGCATTATGCCAGCATGCGCTTTGAGCCTGTCCAAGGACTCACATACTGCGGCAGCCCATGGCGCTCAAAAAACCGTGCAGGGCAGGCACTTGCATCAGCCAGGGCGCGGCCAGGGTCAGTGCACCGGCCAGCAAGACCAGTACCCCCATCAATACCCGCCAGTGACGCTGCTGCAAGCCGCGCATCATGCGTGCGCCCGACCAGGTCAGTGGCACCATCAGCGGCAAGGTGCCAAGGCCAAAGGCCAGCATGGTCATGCCGCCATGCCAGGCCGATGCCTGTAGCCAGGCGGCTGCCAGCAGGGTGGTGCTAAGCCCACAGGGCAGCCAGCCCCAGAGCATGCCCAGCATGAAACGTTTTCCGGACGTATTGGCAGGCAGGAGCCGCCGCTGCAAAGGCTGCAAAAACTGCCAGGCGCGCTGGCCCGGGCGGGCAAGAAAGGCGAGCTTGGCAGCGGGCAGCAGCAGCCGCAAAGCGGCCACAATCAGTACACCACCGACCAGCATGCGCGAGCCGGTAGCCAGCCAGGGCAGGCGCGCAACAGCAAGTATGCCGCCGCCCAGGCCACCGGCAATCGCGCCCGCCAGCGCATAGCCCAAAACACGCCCCAGGTTCACCAGAGTCGCATCGGATAGCCCTTTGCGCTTGGCGCTGACACCAAAGCCGGTGGCGATGCCGCCACACATCGCCGTGCAATGCACGCCGCCCAGCAACCCGGTCAGCCAGGCCGAGCCCAGTACCAGCCAGTCAACCGGCATCGCGCTGCTGTTCCGCTGCCTGTGCCGCTTCGCGCTCGCGGGCGATGCGCTCGTTCGGGTCTTCGCGGAGGATATCCAGCGCCGGAGTATCCAGGTCTTCGTACTGGCCACGCTTGACGGCCCAGACAAAGGCCGCCACGGCCACGGCTATCAGCATCAGGCTGATGGGGATAAGCGCAAGCAGGATGTTCATTGCGGGGCTCTCACAAGTCGCAGGGCGTTGCCAGTCACCAAGAGCGATGACAGCGCCATGCCCAGGGCGGCCATCCACGGGGTGACATGGCCGGTAGCAGCCAGTGGCAGGGCGATGACATTGTAGAGGCTGGCCCAGGCAAGGTTCTGCTTGATGATGGTGCGGCTGCGACGGGCAATGACAATCGCCTGCGGGATGCGCGCAAGGCTGCGGGCGGTGATGACCAGGTCTGCGGCGCGCTGCGCCAATGCGGCGCCCTCGCCCATCGCCAGCGAAACATCGGCACCGGCCAGCACCGGTGCATCATTGATGCCATCCCCCACCATCGCCACTTGTCTGCCCTGTGTTTGCAGGCTGCGCACACGGGCGAGCTTGTCTTCCGGTGTTTGCCGTGCGGCATGCCGGGTGATGCCAACTTCTGCGGCCAGCCTGGTCACCGCCGCCTCGCCATCGCCGCTGGCAAGCTCAACGTCGATACCCAGGTCTTTCAGTGCTTCTACCGCCGCCGCAGCATCATGTCTTGGGGTTTCGGCAAGCAGGAAGCGGGCAAAGCCCTGCTCGCCATCGCCCAGCCAAACCACATGCCCCTCATCGGGCATTGTGCGGGCAGCAAAACCTGCCTGCCCCAGGCGCCAGTGCCGGCCTTCGACCACGCCTTCAATGCCCAGCCCCGGCGATTGCCGTACATCGCAAGCCTTGGGCAAGTCTTGCGGCGCTTTCGCGGCAAAGGCGCGCGCCAGCGGGTGACGGCTATCGCGCTCCAGCGCGGCAGCCACCTGCCAGGCCTGCGCCTGACTGATGCCGTGCATCACCTCCACGGCGGCAATGCGCGGCTCGCCATCGGTGAGCGTGCCGGTCTTGTCGAACACCAGCGCATCCACAGCCGCAAGGCGGTCAAGGGCTTCATCTCGCACCGCCAGCACGCCGATTTTCGACAGGGCGCCATGGGCAGCTGCCAGCGCCGAAGGAATCGCCAGCGACAGCGCGCAGGGGCAGCTCACCACCAGCACCGCCAGGGTGATTTCAAATGCCCGGCCTGGGTCATGCCAGCGCCAGAACAGATACACCACGATGGCAGCGACCAGCAGGCTCGCCACAAAGCGATGGGCGATGGCGTCGGCCACTTCGGCCAGCCGCGGACGCGCCGCCTGCGCCTGCTCCACCAGCCGCGCCAGCTCTGACAGCCGCGTTTGTGCGCCAACCTGCTGTACCTGAACCCGCGCCGGGGTGTCCACGCACAGGCTGCCGGCATAGACGACATCACCCGGCTGTTTGCGTACCGGGGTGGATTCTCCCGAAAGCAGCGCCTCATCAAACCCGGCAGGCTCATCCAGCAGCACGCCATCGGCAGGTGCGGCTTCGCCCGGCGCGATGCGTACGATATCGCCCACGGCGATTTGCGCCAGTGGCACCTGCTCGCGCCCAGTGGCATCGTCCAGGTTTTCGCGCGTTGCCAGCATCGGCCTTGCGCGCGCCAAGGCATCCACCTGCGCGCTGGCGGCTTTGCGTGCACCTTGTTCAATCATGCGCGCGGCCAGCAGCAGGAACACGAACATCACCGCCGCATCGAACCAGACGTGATAGCCATGCACCGCGGTTTGATAGACGCTGGCGCCCCAAGCAAGCAAGGTGGAGGAGGCAATCAGCGTATCCATGCCCAGACGGCGCATGCGCAACTCGCGCAGCATGCCTTCCAGAAACGGCCAGCCAGCGTAAAACACCACCGGTGCCGATACCAATGCGGTAATCCAGCGGAAAAAATCGCGGGTGGCCTCGGGCATTTCCCGTGCGCTATCCAGATACAGCGCCTCGGCAAACATCATCGCCTGCATGGCACCAAGACCTGCGATACCGATGCGCAGTATCCAGCGGTTGCGCTCGCGCCTGCGGGCTTCCTCGCGTGCCAATCCGGTGGCAAGGTAGGGGCGGTAGCCCAACGCACTCATGCGCTGCAAAAGTTCAGAAAGCAGCACCTCGCCCGGCTGCCAGCGGATACGCACCCGTCCGGTCACGGCATTGGCGGTAATTTCCGCCACGCCCGGCTCGCGGCGCAGCGCCTTGTCAATCAGCCAGGCACAGGCCGCGCAGCGCATGCCATCAGTCAATACGGTGATTTCATGGCTGCCATCCTCACCCTGGCGCACATGTCCGGCAACGACATCCGCACGATCCCAGATACGGCAGTCCACCGGCTCATTGCCGATGCGCCCCGGCGCGTCGCTGCGCAGGCGGTAATAGTCCTCAAGCTGTGCTGCGCCAATCCATTCGGCAGCAGCCCGGCAACCCTCACAGCAAAAGCGGCGTAGCTCGCCATCCACCTCCACACCAGGCGCATCGCCCGGCAATGGCTCACTGCAATGAAAGCAACGCGCCGAGCCGGAAGTTGCCAGTTCGGCATGGTTTGCCCGGCCGCTCATGCCGCCTGCTTCATCTGTGACGGGATTTCCCAGGCCACTTGCGGCGGCCTGACCGCAGCCACCACGCCATCGGCCAGCGGTTCATAGGCAATCGCCGATTCAGTCCAGACACCGGCCTGCCAGCGGCGGATAAAGTCCGCCCGGAACAGCGTATCCGGTGCCAGCGGATAACGCCGCTGCAAGCGCCAGAACAACATTTGCGCGATGCCACGCTCACATTCGGGATGGGCAAGCAGGGCTTCAAAGTGGCCAAGCAGCATCTCAACCGGCAGTAATGCGCCGATGTTGTAAAGATCCATGCGGTTGGCGCGTTGCAAGGCACTTGCCAGAGCCTCGCCAAACAGGTTCGCCACTTCGTCCGCTTCCCAGTACAGATACGGGGTTTCACCGCTGCTGGGCTGATACAGGCTGGCAGGAATGGAAACGGCCTCGCGCAGATGCGGGCTCGGGTCGAAATGCAGTGCGGTGCGCGCGTAGAAGCCCTGACAATAACGCGCCATCAGGGTCTGGATGAGCTCAAAAATCTGTGCATCGCAGGCTGCCTTGAGCTTTTTGCCCGGGGCATGCCGCTGGTAGTCCTGTGGCTGTGCCAGCCAGAACATTTCCAGCGCCGTCGCCTCACTGCACAGCGGGCTTTCCGCCAACCATTGCAGCAAGCGGTTGTCGCCATCCCAGTTATGCTTGCGCAGCAGGTAATGCAATTCAGCCGGACTGGAAAGCTGCTCGAAGTGGGCACGGCTGTAATCGTCGCGTTCGAAAAATACCGCGTCGATGAAGCGGCATTGCGCCGCGCTCACGCTATCCATCTACCGCTGCCCGAAGCCCGCCTCAGGGCGCCGTCACCGCGGGCGTCAACACGGCAGAAAGCTGGTCTTTGGGCATCCGTCCGCGCAGCCGCCAGCTGCCGTCGATATCGCTCAGCGCGAACTTCCAGTCGTTCTGACGTTCGTTTTCAAAGTCCGACGAGGACAACCACGAGCCGCCCGGCTGCGGCGTCATTTCCAGGGTGCGATCCTGGCTGCTGTCAATGGGATGCTCTGCCAGCAGTCGCAGCGGGTTCTGGCGTTGCCAGCGACCTGCCATCGGCACCACTTCCACCTTGCCATCACGTTCGCGCACCAGTGCCGTCAGTCCCAATGCCTTGGCCTGTTCATCCGGCCCCAGGTCAGTTTCCTGCAATACCCTGCCAAGACGCTGTACTTCATCGCGTGATTCAGCCACATCACCGGAGGTGATGGCCAGGTACAGGGTGATGAAGCTGGCGATCACCACCACCAGCGGCAGCCCTACCACCAGCCACAGCATCGGTTCACGGCGGTTTTTTTCCTGTCTTTGACTCATTACATCTGCCCGAAGAAGTTGCTTTCAACACTCTGGCTAATGGTACCGTCTTCTGTCCTGACCTCGAAGCTCACCGGCTTCTTACCCCGCACATCGCCCGGCGAACGCAGCACTACGGTCAGGGTCAGCACTTCTTCGGCCTCGGCTTTGACACGCATCGGTGCGCCAGGCAGATAGATGCCATCGGCTGCCTTGGCATCGATGAGATATTCGTGCGGTTTGTCCTCTTTGTTGACCACGCGCAAGGTGTAAGCGTTTTCCACCTCGCCGCCTTCCACCACCCGGTACAGGGCATTGCGATCGCGGATAGCCTCGACAATCAGCGGTGTGCGGTTCAATACGCCAAACACCCAGGCTGCAAATACGCCACCTAGCAGCAATCCATAGAAAATCACGCGCGGCCGCAGGATATGGGTAGGCTTGTTGTCGATGGCGTTCTGGGTGGAATAGCGGATCAGACCGCGCGGATAACCCAGCTTGTCCATCACTTCATCGCAGGCATCAATACAGGCGCCACAGGCAATGCACTCATATTGCAAGCCGTTGCGGATATCAATACCGGTAGGACAGACCTGCACACAGATGGTGCAATCAATGCAGTCGCCAAGCTCTTCTGCCGGGAATTTGGGCAGCGGCTCGGGCTCGCGCTGCTCGCTCATGCCCTCATGTCCACGCGCCTGGTCTGCGGCATCTCTTGCGACCGCATGGCCGGAGGCACGGAACACAAATTCGTATGCGGAAATTTTGTCAATAAGGCCACGGCCGCGCTCCAGCACGCTGCCCAAACCGCGTTTGCGCGGCCCGCGCGGCTCGCCGCGCATCGGGTCATAGGCGATGATGAGGGTATTACGGTCGAACATCGCGCTCTGGAAGCGCGCATACGGGCACATGTATTTGCACACCTGCTCGCGCATGAAGCCGGCAAAGCCCCAGGTCGCCAGTGCATAGAAAAACACCCAGAAGGTTTCCCATGCGCCCCATTGCCAACCCGAGGCGATTAGCGGCATCCGTGCAATCAGGTCACGAATCGGGGTAAAAAAGCCGACAAAAGTCAGCCCCGTCCACAGCGCAAACAGCACCCAGACTGTGTGCTTGCTGCCTTTTTTCAGGATTTTTTCCCGGTTCCACGGCATCTTGTCCAGCTTGATACGCTTGCCGCGGTCACCCTCAATGGCGTTTTCCATCCACATGAAGATTTCCGTCCACACCGTTTGCGGACAGGCATAGCCGCACCACAGCCGTCCGGCCAGTGCAGTGAAGAAGAACAGTGCAAAACCGGCCATCACCAGCAGCAGCGCCAGGAAAATGAAGTCCTGCGGCCAGAACGCCAGGCCAAACACATAGAACTTGCGCGCGGGCAGGTCAAACAGCACCGACTGCCGGCCATCCCAATTAATCCACGGGAAGATGTAGTACATGCCCAGCAGCACCCATACGGCCAGACGGCGTAGCCGGTCGAGCCTGCCGCTGACTTCGCGGGCATAAATCTTGCGCTCACTGACGTAATAGGAGTTGCTGGCGTCGTCCACGACATCCAGCGGGATTTTCTTGCTCATGGTGTTTCGGCCTTACTCTGGCGGAAGCGCGCGATTGAAGCGGCTGGCTGGTCTTAGCAGAATCCAGGTAAACAAGCTGGAGGAGGCAGTGGCCAGCCAGAACATGAAAAAGCCGATGCTGTAGCCGGTCACGCGGCTGATGGGCAAATCGGGAAAAGTCATGTCACGCAGCTCGATGGGGTCGACAAAGGCAAAGAACACCATCGTCGCCACGCAGGCTGCGAAAAAGCTGGGCCAAAGAATTGCCCCGAGCCGCTGAGCCAGCGGTCGGGGCGGATGATCGAATTTGGGCTCGATGGAGTCGGTCATTGCTGGCTGGTCGTCGCTGGCGTTGCGGCCATATTGCCACTTCCATGCGACAGCGACCAGACATAGGCACCGACCAGACGGGTACGGGTATCGCCCAGCAACTCCAGATGCGCCGGCATCACCCCGTGACGGCCTTCGCTGATGGTCTTGCGCAGCGCCTCGGTGCTGTTGCCATACAGCCAGGAACTATCGGTCAGGTCAGGCGCACCCAGGTTCTGGTCACCCTTGCCTTCGGCACCGTGGCAGGCCACGCACACGCCGTCATAGAGCTTTTTGCCCTGACTGGCCATGAAGTCGTTCTGGATACTGACCCCCGGCTGCGACAGCGAGCGCACATAGGCGACCACGTATTCTACGGCCTGTTCGCCACCGGTGCCCTTGAGCACATCGCCCCACGCCGCCATCACGCCCTGACGGCCTTGCTGGATGGTGGTCAGGATATCCTCGGGCTTGCCGCCCCAGTTCCAGACCTGATCGGTCAGGTCAGGGTAGCCTACGGCGCCCTTGGCCGTGGTGCCGTGGCAGACTGCACAGGTATTGTTGAAAATGCCACGACCAATCTTGACCGCTGCGGCATCTTGCGCAAGCACATCGACCGGCTTGCCCGCATACGGCGCAAAAGCGGCTTCGAGTTTTTCATTCTCGCGCTTTTGGTCTGAGCGCATCTCCGAGGCTGAAGTCCACTTACTGACACCGGCAAACGCACCAAAGCCGGGGTAGTAGATCAGATAACCGGCAGCAAACACGATGGTCAACCAGAACATGTTGATCCACCACTTGGGCATCGGTTTGTTGTACTCGGTCAAGTCACCGTCCCAAACATGGCTGGTCTCCTCTGGCGCCGGGTCACCCGGACGACGCTTGGAGTTGTCCAGCAACAGCCAGATACAGCCGATGACATTGATAAGCACCAGAGCGATGATCCAGATGGACCAGCCACTGGTAAGGGAAGAGGTCCAGTCGTTCACGACGATTGCTCCTGATTACGGTCGCCATCCTGGTCGGCGACAGGTTCTTGATCATCCAGTGGGAGCCGGGCTGCGGCTGCAAACGCTTGTTGGCGTTTGGGGCTCCACGCCCAGATCCAGCCGACGATGAACAGCACCAGCAAAATGGCGGTGACGATGCCTGAAACCATCTTCAGCCTCCCTTGGGTGCTGCCCTGCCCAGTCCCTGCAGATAGGCCACGACTGCATCCATTTCAGTCTTGCCGCTCACCGCTTCGGGTGCGGCGTTGATTTCTTCATCGGTATACGGCACACCCAGCTTCTTCAAGCCGCGCATATTGGCCTGCAACTGCCCGGCATTGATGGTGCCGGTTTTCAGCCACGGGAAGGCCGGCATGTTCGATTCCGGCACCACTGCGCGCGGGTCTTCCAGATGGACGCGATGCCAGTCATCGGAATAACGACCGCCCACACGGGCAAGATCCGGCCCGGTACGCTTGGAGCCCCACTGGAACGGATGGTCATAGACCGACTCACCAGCCAGCGAATAATGCCCATAACGCTCGGTTTCAAAGCGCAGGGTACGCACCATCTGCGAGTGGCAGTTATAGCAGCCCTCGCGGATGTAAACATCACGCCCGGCCAGTTCCAGCGCCGGATAGGGCTTGAGGCCGGCAATCGGCTTGACCGTCTCGGCCTGGAACATCAGCGGCACAATCTGCGCCAGACCACCGAAGGACACCGCGATGGTCACGAGAATCGCCATCAAGGTGACGTTTTTCTCGATTTTCTCGTGGGAAAAACCCGAGTTGTTATTGTCATTGCTCATGATTCAGATCCTCAGGCACGGGCTTCGGAAGCATCCGGCGGCAGTACCGGCACCGGTGCCAGATTCTTGGCGCGCTGCATGGTCTTGACGACATTCCACACCATCACGCCCATACCACTTACCACCAACACACCGCCGAGCAGGCGAATCAGGTAGTACGGATAGGTGGCATTGAGTGCCTCCACAAAGCTGTAAGTCAGGGTGCCGTCGGCATTGGTGGCGCGCCACATCAAGCCCTGCATCACCCCGGCAATCCACATCGAGGCGATGTACAGCACCACACCGATGGTGTGCAGCCAGAAGTGCAGGTCGATGGCCTTGACCGAAAACATGCTCTTTTGCTGCGTGGCCCAGGGAATCACGGCATAGATGGAGCCCAGCGAAATCATCGCCACCCAGCCCAGTGCACCGGCGTGCACGTGACCAATGGTCCAGTCGGTATAGTGCGAGAGCGAGTTCACCGTCTTGATGGACATCATCGGCCCTTCAAAGGTGGACATCATGTAGAAGCTGAGCGAAACAATCAGGAACTTCAGGATGGGGTCGGTACGCAACTTGTGCCATGCACCGGACAGCGTCATCACGCCGTTGATTGCCCCCCCCCAGCTTGGCGCCAGGAGAATCAGCGAGAACACCATGCCCAGCGACTGTGCCCAGTCCGGCAGCGCGGTGTATTGCAGATGGTGCGGGCCGGCCCACATGTAGATGGAAATCAGCGCCCAGAAGTGCACGATCGACAGGCGATAGGAGAACACCGGGCGACCTGCCACCTTGGGCACGAAGTAATACATCATGCCGAGGAAGCCTGCGGTCAGGAAGAAGCCCACCGCGTTATGACCGTACCACCATTGCACCATGGCATCCACCGCACCGGAATACACCGAATACGACTGCGTAGCCCCGGTGGGGATGGCAAGGCTGTTGACGATATGCAGCAGCGCCACGGCGATGATGAAGCCGCCATAGAACCAGTTGGCCACATAAATATGCTTGACCTTGCGGATGGCGATGGTGCCGAAGAACAGCACGGCATAGGCCACCCAGACCACGGCGATGGCAATGTCAATCGGCCAGATCAGCTCGGCGTATTCCTTGCCCTGGGTCAGCCCCAGCGGCAGGGTGATGGCCGCGGCGACGATGATCAGCTGCCAGCCCCAGAACACGAATGCCGCCAGCTTGTCGGAAAGCAGGCGCACATGGCTGGTGCGCTGTACACACCACAGACTGGTAGCAAACAATGCCGAGCCGCCGAAGGCGAAAATCACCGCATTGGTATGCAGCGGACGCAAACGCCCGTATTGCAGCCATTCGATGCCGTCAGTCAGCGTCGGCCAGTAAAGCTGCGCGGCGATGAACACGCCGACAAACATGCCGACGACACCCCAGAGCACCGTTGCCAGCGCAAACTGGAGCACCACCTTGTCGTTGTAGTAGCCCTTGGTTTCAGTAGTCATTGCAAAGTCCTCAATGCACCCGACATTGTTGTGTGCGTGCTCAGGCGCATGTTTGATTGAAGTCAAGAAAGCGTAAAACGCCCTACTCCGCCGGATAGTTTACGCGCCCCGCCTCATTTTTGTTGCGAGTGATTCTCAATAAGCGCAGTTTCATGATTTTTTTCTTGCATTCAGTGAAATTTCCCGAAAAAACTGCACTTCTGCACCGCAGCCAGAGCAAATTAATGTATCGCCACTCAAACTGTTTGCGAATGCCACCCCGTATTCATCACGAGCCAGCCAAAACTCAAAAACACAAAGAGCCGGATAACCGGCTCTTTCAGACTGCTGACAAACCCCGTGTTTTTGGCACGGGGTTTTTCAATGGCATGCTGGGAGCCCTTTGAAGGTCAGAAGCATGCGATGCAGCTTGGTCGTGTTGAAGGCGTTCTGTGAAGGATTCGTGCGCTGTAGCCGCTCAGCCAGTACA
>NWQQ01000005.1 GCA_002798255.1 Lysobacteraceae bacterium NML95-0200 | reverse complement strand
CCGTTGCGTCGATCTTGCGCAACAGGTGGTCTTGGGGCACCAGCATCTCAAGCGTCACCATCTCAAGCTGCTGCTGCGCAGGCGTGGGCGCTTTCAGCATCTGTCTATGAAAACAACAAACCCAGGCCAAGGCCAGGGTTTGTCAGCAGTCTGAAGGGGCATCGCAAGATGCCCTTTGTTTTTGCAACACTCAAATCCACCCATCTGCTTGGCTGAGGTGCGCTTTGCGTTACAATGGCGCGCTTCCTAAGCCCCGGAACCACTATGCTCCGCATCCTTGCAGAAGCGCTCACTTACGACGATGTTTCCCTCGTCCCCGCCCATTCCACCGTCCTGCCCAAGGATGTTTCGCTGGCGGCCAAGCTCACCAACAGCCTGCATCTGAAGCTGCCGTTTGTTTCGGCGGCGATGGATACCGTCACCGACGCGCGCCTGGCCATCGCCATGGCACAGCTGGGCGGCATCGGCATCCTGCACAAGAACATGAGTCTGGAAGAGCAGGCCGCGAGCGTTGCCCGCGTCAAGAACTTCGAGTCCGGCATCATCCGCGACCCGTTGACTGTCAGCCCGAAAACCAGCATCGGCGAAGTGCTGCGTCTGACCCGCGCACGCAATATCAGCGGTGTGCCGGTGGTGGACGAGGGCGGCCAGCTGGTCGGCATTGTCACTGGCCGCGACATGCGCTTTGAAAAGAAGCTCGATGATCCGGTCTATAACATCATGACCCGCAAGGACAAGCTGATCACCGTCAAGGAAGGCGCCAGCGATGCCGAGGTGCTGGAGCTGTTCCACAAATACCGCATCGAGAAGGTGCTGGTGGTGAATGACGACTTTGCCCTGCGCGGCCTCATCACCGTCAAGGACATCCAGAAAAAACGTGACAACCCCAATGCCGCCTATGACGCCGATGAGCAATTGCTGGTCGGTGCGGCGGTGGGCGTGGGCGGCGATACCGAGGCGCGCATCGAGGCACTTGTGGAAGCGCAGGTGGATGTCATCATCGTCGATACCGCGCATGGACACTCGCAAGGGGTGCTCGACCGCGTGGCCTGGGCGAAGAAAAATTATCCGAACCTGCAAGTGATCGGCGGCAATATCGTCACCGGCGATGCGGCGCTGGCGCTGATGGATGCCGGAGCCGATGCGGTGAAGGTCGGCGTGGGCCCGGGCAGTATCTGCACCACCCGCATCGTCGCCGGTGTCGGCGTGCCGCAGGTCAGCGCTATCTCGATGGTGGCCGATGCCCTGCAAGACCGTATCCCGCTGATTGCCGATGGCGGTATCCGCTATTCCGGCGACCTCGGCAAGGCGCTGGCTGCCGGTGCCTCCACCATCATGATTGGCGGGCTGTTTGCCGGGACTGAAGAATCCCCCGGCGAAACCGAGCTGTTCCAGGGGCGCAGCTACAAGAGCTATCGCGGCATGGGCAGCCTCGGCGCAATGGAGAAGGGCAGCAAAGACCGCTACTTCCAGGACAGCGCCGATGCCGACAAACTGGTGCCCGAAGGCATCGAAGGCCGCGTGCCTTACCGTGGTTCGTTGGGCGCAGTGGTGCATCAGCTCGCCGGTGGCCTGCGCGCCACCATGGGCTATGTCGGTTGCAGCACGATTGAGGAAATGCGCAAGAAACCGCAGTTCGTCAAAATCAGCGCCGCCAGCCAGCGCGAAGCGCATGTGCACGATGTGCAGATGACCAAAGAGCCGCCGAACTATCGCGCTGGCTGAGCATGTCCTTTGCAGCGCTCCTGCTGATGTTTTTGCCGATGCTGTTGCTGGCGGCACAGTATTGCGTTTTTCGCTGTGCATGAAGTCGTAGCGGTGGGTGTCAACCCACCGTTTTTGTATTTGTTGCAATAGAGGTGTTTATGGAAATTATCGGATTGTTTGGAAAGGCGAATTGTGGGAAAACAAATACTCTAAATCGAGTCATTGATGAATTGCTTGTTTTGGGGGCTAAAGTGATTAGCTCTGATCCGCCAAATACTTCTAGAGACTTGGCTATTCAAGATAGGAATGTCTGCATGGAATTTCGGGGGAAAAAAGTATGTGTCGCAACAGGTGGGGATGAGGGTGATGCGCTCAAGGATAACTGTGAGTTTTTTGCAAATAACAAAGCAGATATTGTTATCTCAGCTACCAGGACAAAAGGTGGAACATGTAAAGAGCTGGTGGATTTTGCGACTTCAGTAAACGGGAAAAATAATGTTTTTTGGGTGGAAAAATTGCGCCCGTATCATCCGAATTTTCACCTTGATGGGGAAAATATTAATGATGGAAATAAAGCAAAAGTCTATGATGATATGAATTATGAAATTCATGGCTCATTGAATGAGCTGGATAAGATGATCATTTTGAGAAGGCTGTTTCTTTTGATTTAATCTGCTGAGAGTAGTTAAGGTTATTTATGTCCCACGACAAAATCCTCATCCTCGACTTCGGTTCGCAAGTCACCCAGCTCATCGCCCGCCGCATCCGCGAAGCCAACGTCTATTGCGAAGTGCACCCCTGCGATGTGGACAGCGACTGGCTGCGCGACTACGCCGCCGATGGGCGGCTCAAGGGCATCATCCTCTCCGGCAGCCACGCCAGCGTCTATGAAGTGGATGACCGCGCGCCGGACGCCGCGTTTGAACTGGGCATCCCGGTGCTTGGCATCTGCTATGGCATGCAGACCATGGCGCAGCAGCTCGGCGGGCAGGTCGAGGGCAGCCATACCCGCGAATTCGGCTATGCCGAAGTGCGCGCCCGCGGTCACACCGCGCTGCTGAAAGACATTCAGGACTTCCACACCCCCGAAGGCCACGGCATGCTGAAAGTGTGGATGAGCCACGGCGACAAGGTGACCGCCTTGCCCGAGGGCTTCAAGGTCATGGCCAGCACGCCCAGCTGCCCGATCGCCGGCATGGCCGACGAGGCGCGGCGCTTCTACGGCGTGCAATTCCACCCGGAAGTGACCCACACCGTGCAGGGCCGCGCCATGCTGGAGCGCTTCGTGCTCGGCATCTGTGCCGCCAAGCCCGACTGGATCATGCGCGACCACATCGAAGAAGCGGTGGAGAAAATCCGCGCGCAAGTGGGCGATGAAGAAGTCATTTTGGGCCTGTCCGGCGGCGTTGATTCATCGGTCGCCGCCGCCCTCATTCACCGCGCCATTGGCGAGCAGCTCACCTGCGTGTTCGTTGACCACGGCCTGCTGCGTCTCAACGAAGGCGACATGGTGATGGACATGTTCGCCGGCAAGCTGCACGCTCGCGTTGTGCGCGTCGATGCCAGCGAGCTGTTCCTCGATGCCCTCAAGGGCGTCAGCGACCCCGAACAAAAGCGCAAGATCATCGGTAAGCTGTTCGTCGATGTCTTCAAGGCAGAAGCGGAAAAGCTCAAGGCCAGCGGCGCAGGTCACAAGGGCGCAACCTTCCTCGCCCAAGGCACCATCTACCCCGACGTGATCGAATCCGGCGGCGCCAAGAGCAAAAAAGCTGTGGTCATCAAAAGCCACCACAACGTCGGCGGCCTGCCCGAACAGCTCGGCCTGAAACTGCTGGAGCCGCTGCGCGACCTGTTCAAGGACGAAGTGCGCGAACTCGGCGTGGCGCTCGGCCTGCCGCATGACATGGTCTACCGCCACCCCTTCCCCGGCCCCGGCCTCGGCGTGCGCATCCTCGGCGAAATCAAAAAAGAATACGCGGACCTGCTGCGCCAGGCCGACGCCATCTTCATCGAAGAACTGCGCTCCACCATCGAACCGAACAGCGGCAAAAGCTGGTACGACCTCACCAGCCAAGCCTTCACCGTCTTTTTGCCCGTCAAATCCGTCGGCGTCATGGGCGACGGCCGAACCTACGACTACGTCGTCGCCCTGCGCGCCGTACAAACCAGCGACTTCATGACCGCCGACTGGGCAGAATTGCCGTACGCGCTGCTGAAAAAAGTGTCGTCAAGAATCATCAATGAAGTGCGCGGGATTAATCGGGTGACCTATGACGTGTCATCCAAACCGCCCGCGACGATTGAGTGGGAGTGAGGCGTTCGCTACTAAAACGCTTCGTACAAATTTCGTTGAGTGTCGGTACTTTCTTATGGCAAGAATTAGAAAAATTGAGATCGCTAATTTTCGTGGCATTCAAAAGCTTGTTTGGTGTCCATCACCCGGTATCAACTGTTTAATCGGTCCTGGTGACAGTAGTAAGTCAACAGTACTGGACGCGATCGACCTATGCTTGGGGGCTAGGCGCAATGTCCAGTTTTCGGATACAGACTTCTTTGGCTTGGACATTACGACTCCCATTAGCATCACGCTGACGCTTGGCGACCTTCATGACAGCATGATGGCGCTAGAGAGCTTCGGGGTATTCCTGCGTGGCTACCACGCCAATACCGGTGTTGTCGAAGATGAACCATCAACAGGCGCGGAAGTTGTGCTTTGCCTCAACTTGACAGTTGCCAGTGATCTGGAGCCATCGTGGACTCTTGTCTCCGATCGCGCCGCACAGCAAGGCATCGTTAAGACACTTGCATGGAAGGATCGTGTTGCGCTGTCGCCCACCCGCATCGGCGTCCTAGCGGATTTCAATTTCAGGTGGCAGCGTGGCTCTGTACTGAACCGCATTTCGGAAGAGCGAGCCGATGCCTCTGCTGCTTTGGTCGATGCTGCGAGAAACGCGCGCACCACATTCGGTGACCAAGCCGAACAACAGTTGGAGGAGGCGCTGGGGATCGTCACGGCCACTGCTCAAGAGTTGGGTGTCAATATCGGTACCAAGGCCAAGGCGCTGCTGGATTCGCATTCGGTGTCGTTCGGCGGCGGAACGATCTCTCTGCACAACGAAAGCGGTATCCCGCTTCGCAATTTGGGGATTGGATCAACACGCCTACTGGTTGCTGGCCTGCAACGCAAGGCAGCCAGCCAGGCATCCATCGTGCTCGCGGACGAACTAGAGTACGGACTGGAGCCCCACCGTATTGCGCGGTTCTTAGGTTCCTTGGGGGCCAAGGAGGACATTGCTCCACTGCAAGTCTTTCTCACCACTCATTCGCCCGTGGCATTAAGAGAATTATCGGGCGATCAGCTGTTTGTGTTGCGCCGAAGTTCTCAAAGCCATGAGGCTTGTCGGGTAGGCGTTGATGATGACATTCAGAGCACGATCCGTCTCCATCCAGAGGCCTTTCTGGCTGGCTCCGTCGTCGTGTGCGAGGGAGCCAGCGAGATTGGTTTGCTGCGCGGCCTCGACTTGTACAGGCTTGAGCAGGGGAATCTGTCATTGGCTGCGTTAGGCGTGGCTCTCGTTGATTGTGGCGGCGGGGTGGCGGATCGACCGTATGCACGCGGTAAAGCATTCCAGTCTTTAGGCTATCGAGTAATGATACTGCGTGACGACGATATAAAACCCACCCTCGAAGTTGAGCAGGACTTTGTCGATAGCGGTGGCACCGTCATCACCTACCGCGCAGGCCGGGCGTTGGAAGACGAGCTGTTCAGCAGTCTCACGCCGACTGCCTGCCAGAGGCTGATCAACTATGCCCAAGAATTGCACGGTGATCTGATCAGTGAACACTTGCGCACCGTCTCGAACAACACGCTCACGCTTCAGCAGATCCAGGATGAGATCCAGAGTACTGATCGCCTGTCGGACGAGCACAGGACTATTCTTGGTAAGGCAGCGCGTCGAAAGAAGGCTGGCTGGTTCAAATCTATCTCGTGGATGGAGGGCGTGGCGAGGACCATCGTTGCACCGGACCTGGATCTTTGTGATCAGGACTTTCGTGCTCTAATGGATCAGGTATTCAAGTGGGCTGCTGATGGACCACGTTGAAATCGACCTTCGTGCAATCGAACGCGGAACCGTCACTGCACCTGCCGGCTGCGGCAAGACACAGCTGATTGCCCACGCGCTTGCCGGGCATCGAGGCAACAAGCCCATCCTTGTGCTGACACACACGAATGCCGGGGTTGCGGCTCTGCGCGGCCGGCTGGAGCGCGCCGGCGTGCCTGCCAGCGCTTACCGATTAAGCACGATCGATGGCTGGGCTATCCGGCTCATTTCGACCTTTCCCGGCCGCAGTGCCCATGATCCGGAGACTCTGCGGCTAGTTGCACCTGCGCAGGACTACCCAGCGATCCGTGTCGCCGCCTTGAAGCTATTGCAAGCTAAGCACGTCAATGAGGTGCTGAAAGCTTCGTATGCGCATTTGATCGTGGATGAGTACCAGGATTGTTCGGTGCCTCAACACGACATCGTCTGTTCCCTCTCATTGATCTTGCCAACCTGTGTGCTCGGTGATCCCATGCAGGCGATCTTCGGGTTCCGGGGCAATGCGCTGGCCGACTGGAACCAGCACGTTTGCGCACATTTTCCTGTCGTCGGGGAGCTGGCAACGCCCTGGCGATGGCGCAACGCTGGCACGGAAGCGCTGGGACAATGGTTGCTAGGGGCTCGCCAGTTATTGGCTGCAGGGCAGCCGGTGGATTTGCGTAGCGCTCCACCGGAGCATGTAACTTGGATTAAGACCGTTCCGCCCAACGATCATGCCCAACGCTTAACCGCTGCGAGGACGGCATCGCCAAACGCTAACGGGCGCGTGCTCATCATTGCCGATAGCCGCAACCGTACAGCTCAGCAGGACTTTGCGAGCCAGACGCCGGGGGCTTCAACGGTTGAGGCTGTCGATCTACGAGACTTAATCGCTTTCGCCAGTAACTTTGATGCGGGGGCACCGAATGCTCTCGCGCAGTTACTGGACTTTGCACAGAGCGTCATGACCAATGTGAGCGTG
Source organism: Lysobacteraceae bacterium NML95-0200 (assembly GCA_002798255.1). Classification (GTDB taxonomy): domain Bacteria; phylum Pseudomonadota; class Gammaproteobacteria; order Xanthomonadales; family Xanthomonadaceae; genus Solilutibacter. Next base: position 20,112 of record NWQQ01000005.1, on the reverse strand, counting down.
GCACAGTTGAAGCGACGCTTGGAGTCGTTGACAAAGGGAACAGCAAGAAATCCTCCGAACGAGGCAGAAAGCTGTGCACTGGCGTTCGGACGTGCGCACTCTCTCGCTGCTGCTGCTGAGCTGTTGTCGGCGCTGCGGGCACTGCCAAATGTGCGTGTGTATCGGCCGGCTATTCTCTTTGGGTTACTTAGGGCATTTCAGATAGCCTCTTCGGGAAATATTTCTCTGGAAGAGGCGGCTTTGCGCGTACGAGAGGAAAGTCGCTTGCTAGGCCGATCACTGCCGAGGCGAGCCGTTGGTAGTACGTTATTGCTCAAAGGGCTAGAAGCCGAAGTGGCGGTGGTATTGGATGCAGATCGTATGAACGCCCAACACCTGTACGTGGCTATGACCCGTGGTTCGATGAAGCTAGTTGTATGTAGCTCTGACTCTGTGCTCGGTTAGGCTGACAAACATGCCACCGGAACTGCTGCTTGGCTGCGGCGAGAAGCAATCCAGGGCGCAGTGATACGAAGCGGTTTTTCCGCACCGTCGCGGTGAAACAGATCAGCGGTCTGGACGGGGCTGACCGCATCACCTCATGGGTTGGGCGATACGGCCTGCAAGGCCTGCGTTAAGCGTGCCCGGCTGGCGGCGCCCAGCTTTTGCAGGCCCAGTGCGCGCGCCATTTCGGCATACCTCGATTCGCCTTGGGCGCCGCGTGCGATCACGGTGCGGGCCAGTGAAGCCAGTTCTTGCAGGCTGATCTCGTCGGCTGCGCGCACCCTGTCTTCCTCGGCAGGCGCCCGGAAAGGCGCTTCCACTGTAGGGTCCAGATGGTCTGGCCAGTAGAAGGTGCCGGCTTCTTCGTCGCTCGTCCGGTGGCGGGCGCGCGCGATTTGGAAAACGCGCTCGCGGATGCGGCCGCCGGTACGCAGCCAGCCATGGGCGCGGGCGATGCGACGAGCCAGCAGGGTGTCGAGCACCGGCCCTTCATGCTCGATGACGTGGGCGATCATGGCCGACAGGACGTCGTTGTATTCACTGTCGAAAAAGCGATCGGGATTGGCGCCCGCGACGGCTTCAGCGGGATCAGTGACCCGATAGCGCGCGGCTTGCGCTGGCGTTATTGCTCCGGCATTGGCGTTGAATTCGGCTGTTGCTGCTGCGCCGATCTGGCGGGCAAAGACTTCCTCGGTCTGCGGTGCGGACGCGGTGGCGGGGGCTTGCGCTGCGTTTGGGGTCGCCTCGGTTGGGAACGGCGCTTTCTCGTCCGGTGTCGTCACCGGGGCCATGGCCTGTGCGATGGCCGCTTGCGCCAGGCGCTCGGCTTCGGCTTCGCGTTCGGCCTGTTGGGCGCGCCGCTCGCGCTGGGCTGCAAGCACGGCTTGCAGCCGGGCATCCAGCCTGTCTAGGGTGCCAGCGGGGTCGATCCACCAGTTGGTGGACCAGACGCGCAGGATTTCCCAGCCCAAGCCGCGCAGGACTTGTTCACGCAGTTTGTCGCGATCGCGCGCCGTGGCGCTGCGGTGGTAGGTGGCGCCGTCGCATTCCACGCCGGCCAAATAACGGCCAGGTGCGTCGGGATCGACGATGCCCAGATCAATGCGGAACGAGGAGGCGCCAATCTGCGGCTGGACTTGCCAGCCGCGCTGGGCCAGGGCTGCGGCCACGGCCTGTTCAAAGGGGCTGTCGAAGCTGCCAAGGCTGCCGCTGTTCGCGGTCGCCAGCGCGCGAGCGCCGCATTCGGCGAATTCCAGGAAGTGCTTGAGATCGCGTACGCCGACGGCCTGGGTGCGGGCCAGATCCATCTGCTCGGCGCGGAAGCTAGCGAACACGCGCAGCTCGTGCCGTGCGCGGGTGATGGCGACGTTGAGCCGCCGCTCGCCGCCCTGGCGGTTGAGCGGGCCGAAGTGCATGGCCAGTTGGCCTGCGGGATCCGGGCCATAGGTGATGGAGAAGTAGATGAGGTCGCGCTCATCGCCTTGCACGCTTTCCAGGTTCTTGACGAACAGGGGTTCCAGTTCGCTCTCGGCGAAGTAGGGTTCCAGCCGCGGGTCTTTCCGCCGGGCTTCGTCGAGCATGTCCTCGATCAGTTTCTGCTGTTCGGCGTTGAACGTGACCACCCCGATCGTGAGGCCGCTTTCGCGGAATCCGGGCGCGGTCAGGCGGGCGACGATGTCCGCAACCAGCGCCCTGGCTTCGGCCGGGTTGGTTCGCGCGCCGCCTTTCTGGTAGGTGCCGGTGACCCGTTGCAGGCTGACCGCGCGATCATGGGTGACAGGGGAAGGGAAGGTGACCAGCTCCCCCCCGTAGTAGGCGTGGTTGGAGAACGCGATCAGGCTTTCATGGCGGCTGCGGTAGTGCCAGTTCAGGTCGCGGGTTGGCAGGTTGGCGCCGATGCACTCGTCGAGGATGCTCTCCAGATCCGCCTCGACGTCGCCGTCGTCAAGGCCGGATTCGGCACAGTCGAAGAACGAGGTGGGCGGCAACTGTTTGGGGGCGCCGACCATCACTACCTGACGGCCACGGGCGATGGCGCCGATCGCGTCCCAGACCGGAATCTGCGAGGCTTCGTCGAAGATCACCAGGTCGAAGGCGTTGGCTCCCGCCTGGAGGTACTGGGCGATGGACAGCGGGCTCATCAGCAAGCAGGGCGTGAGTCTGGTCAGGGCTTCGGGAATCTGGGCCAACAAACAAGGGGCTTAGGAAGCAAACGCCTCAAAGAGGGTCATCTTTGAGCAGTTTAAGCAGTGTCTTGTAGAGATCAAGGTGCCGATGATTGAAGCGGAACTCGGTCTCCTTGAGATGCAGCTCGAACTTGTCCTTGCGCACACCATGAAACTGCGCCAGCCGATGCTTTGCGTAGCTCCAGAAAGACTCGATGCCGTTGACATGCCTGGCACCTTTGACGAACTCGTTGTTGCCGTGATTGACCCGGAAGTGCTTCTCCAAACCCAAATCAACCAGCCCATCATAGCCTCGCCAGCCGTCGGTATGGATGATGCTGTTGGGGTCCACTTTGCCGCGGATGATGGCTTGCAGCGTGGCTTTGGAGGCATTGGGGACGATCTCGGTGTAAACGCAGTCGCCACGTTTGAGCAGACCAAAGACGATGGTTTTGCCACCTGCGCCACGCCCGCGTTTGCCCCGGATGCGCTTGGGGCCGAAATAGGATTCATCGGCTTCAAGCTCGCCCAAGAACGGCGACTGCGCAGCACATTCTTGAGCCAGGCGGGCACGGATGCGTTGGTACACCGCATTGACCGAACGCACGGAAAGGCCACACAACTGCGCGGCATCCGTGGCGGTCAAATCCATGGCAAACAGACGCAAAAGACGTCGAAACTTGGCCTCACTGATTTTTGAGTGACGCTAATATCTATTTTTGCTTGGCATTTCAAGAAGTTAGCATGTGGTCAACACATGTTTGCTTCCTAAGCCCCCAAACAATTCCCGCAAAGGCAGATGCGCGCGCTTCTTGCCAATCTCGCGCCGCAAAACGCCCCATTCGGAATTGTGGCTGACGTTGTCCGGCGAGGGTAGTTTGGCGCACAGGCGGGCGCGCAGCCAGTCTCGGGTCAGGGCGGTGAAGCGTTCGTCGAGCGCGCGGAAGTCGCGGATGCGCTGTTCGTGTTCGGCGCTGACCGTGCCGATTGCGTCGAACAGGCTCAAACCGTTTCGGCGGCGACGATGCAGGCGTTCGACGTAGATGTTCAGTGCATCGCGCAACTGCTTGAGCTTGTCGGCCTCTGCGCGCCACTGCTCGGCGTCGGCCTGGCCGCTGCTGGACTAGGCCGATTGCAGCTGAGCCAGCACGTCGCGCTTACGCGCTTTGCTTGAGTGCAGCTCCAGGCAGAACTCGCCTAGGCCGATTTCGCGCAAGCGCCGGTAGACCACGTCCAGCGCCGCAATCTTTTCGGATACGAAGAGCACGCGCCGTCCCTGCGCCAGGGATTGGGCGATCAGGTTGGCGATGGTCTGGCTTTTGCCGGTGCCGGGCGGGCCGATCAGGACGAAATCCTTGCCCTGCGAGGCCGCCAGCACGGCCGACAACTGCGAGGAGTCGGCCGGCAAGGGGCAGAACACCTGCTTGGGGTCGAAGTGCCGGTCCAGTTCGCGTACCTGTGGGAATGGCGCGCCAGGCGGGTAAAGGTCGCGCGGCGTGTCCAGCAGGTGGCGCACGACCGGGTTTTCGCGCAACTGCTCGCTGCGTTCGGCCAAGTCTTTCCACATCAGATACTTGGCAAACGAGAACATGGACAAGACCACGTTCTCGGTCACCTCCCAGCCCTTGATGTCCTTGATGGCGTGGCCAACGGTCTTCCAGACCGCGGCGACATCCAGCCCGTTCTCGTCTCGCGGCAGTTCGCCTTCGAGGCTGCCCGGGTTCAGTTCGAAGTCCTGACGCAGCATCTCGATCAGGGTCGGATTGAAGCGGGGCTCATCGTCATGCAGGCTGAGCGTTAAGTCCGAGCGGGCGCTTTGGCATTGCAGGCTGACCGGCACCAGGATCAAGGGGGCGCGATAGCGCTGACCGTCGCGATCCTCGCGCGTCCAGGACAAAAAGCCCAAGGCGAGATAAAGCGTGTTGGCGCCGCCTTCCTGCAAATTCGTGCGGGCGCTGCGAAACAGCTCGGTCAGCCGTGCGTCGAGTTCGGCTTCGGCAACGCCGATGAAAACCTCGCGTTTTTGCAAGGCTTCCAGGGCATGTGCGCGGCGCAGGTTTTCGCGCTCGCGGGATTCGTAGATGGCCTGATCGCGCGGATCGGCGCCATCCATCAGATCCGGGCGCGGCCGCAGCTTCAGGGGGTGGCCGCTGGCCAGCAGGTCTTCCAGCGCGCCAGGGTCTGGCGTCTCCAGCTTGAGCGCCTTCTTGTCGCCCTTGAAGTTCAGCAGATTGTTGCGAAGCGAAAGATCCAGTAGCTTGCGTTGCCAGCGCAGCAGCCGATCCTTCGGGTCGAGCAGGCTAGTTGTAAGGTCTCATGCTTTAATGGCTCCATCTTATCCCCCGAATGGAAGGAAGCACTATGGGCCAGGTACTCCATGCACGCGCACCACGACAGAGGCAACCCGCCTGGCAATACAAGAGAGTCAAGAGCGCCTGAGAACGCTCGCTAAGCGCTATGGCATCAACATCAAAACGGTGACCAAGTGGAAGAAGCGCACTTCGGTGGCTGACCTGCCGACCGGACCCAGGCAACCGCGCTCGACCGTGTTATCCATCGAGGAAGAGGCCGCCATCGTCGCCTTTCGCAAGCACACCCTGCTGCCGCTGGATGACTGTCTGTATGCCTTGCAGCCCACTATCCCGCATCTGACCCGCTCTTCCCTGCATCGCTGCCTGAAGTGCTATGGCACTCCCGGCTGCCTGAGCCGGAGACTGACAAGCCCGTCAAAAAACACTTCAAGCGCTATCCCATCGGCTATTTCCATGTCGATATCGCCGAGGTGCATACCGCCGAGGGCAAGCTGTACCTCTTTGTGGCCATTGATAGAACGTCCAAGTTTGCTTTTGCCGAACTGCATAGCCGCGCCACCAAAATGGTGGCCGCGTAGTTTCTGCGCAAGCTGATGGATACCGTGCCCTACCACATTCATACGGTACTGACTGACAACGGCCTCCAGTTCACCCATCGCAACCGTGACCGCTACAGCTTTGCGCACATCTTCACCCGGGTGTGCCAAGAACATGGCGTCGAACATCGCCTGACCCAGGTCAAGCATCCCTGGACGAATGGGCAGGTCGAGCGCATGAACCGAACCATCAAGGAGGCCACCGTCAAGCGCTTTCATTACGACGACCACGCACAGCTACAGCAGCACCTGGCCAGCTTTATTGACGCCTACAACTTCGCGCGCAGGCTCAAGACGCTAAAGGGACTGACACCCTACGAATTCGTCTGCAAACAGTGGGATTCCCAGCCTGAATTGTTCAAAACCAATCCGAGCCAGTTAATGGCGGGACTTTACACACTCAAAAAATCAGGTTGGCGCGGCCCGCGAGAGACAGGGGCGCAACGCATGCAGCGCGCTTGTCGTGGACGCACAGAGCGTAAAGGGCAGTGACAGCGCCCGCCACAAGGGCTATGACGCAGGCAAGAAAGTCTCGGGTATCAAACGTCACATCGCAGTCGATAGCCAAGGCCTGCCCCACGCCATTGCTGTGACCACAGCCAATGTGACGGATCGCCAAGGCGCGCTACAGGCGCTCATGCGTTGTAGCCCCGCACTCAAGCGCGTGCAAAGTTTGCTGTGTGACAGTGGCTACGTGGGCAAGCCTTTTGCACAGGGCGTGCAAGCCCATTTTGGGAGCGCACGTCAACGTGCAGATCGCCAAGCGCAGCCCGTTGCACACGTTCAAGGTGATGCCCACGCGCTGGGTGGTGGAGCGCAGCTTTGCCTGGCTGGACAAGAACAGACGCTTGTAGAAGAACTGCGAGCGCCTGCTCAATACCAGCTTGCAGTTCATCCACTTGGCTTTCCTGGCGATTGCCCTCAAAAGATTTTGAACAGGCTCTGAGGGCGGCAATATGGGAGCGATAGCGCATCGGGCAACTCCGGTATTGGGGTCAAGTCCTCATGCTGCGGTAAACAGCCGTGGCCGGCATCGGCCAAAGGTCATGGTGTCATTTGTCGCGGCAGATGGCGTAATGTGCCAGCCCGCGCAGGGCGGCGCAGGCTTCGCTATCAGGCAGGGCAGCAAGGGCGGCTTCGGCGCGCGAGGCAAACTGCTCCGCCCGTGCCCGGCTGTAGCCCAGCGAGTCATGGGCATTGATGGCGGCTATCACTTCCGGCAGGGCGCTGACATCGCCATTTTCGACAATCTGCCGCAGTCGTTCGCGGCCACTGGCATCGGCATGTTGCATGGCATGAATCAGCGGCAGGGTCATCTTGCCTTCGGCGAGGTCATCGCCGAGATTTTTGCCAAGCGTTTGCGCATCCGATGCGTAATCCAGCACATCGTCGGCAATCTGGAAGGCGTAACCCAGTGCCAGGCCGTAATCATGCAGCGCCTGCTGGGTGGCGGCATCGGCACCTGCCAGCAGCGCGCCAAGACGGGTGGCTGCGGCAAACAAAATCGCGGTTTTGCGTTCGATGACGCGCAGGTAGGCGGTTTCGTCGGTATCGGGGTTGCGCACATGCAAAAGTTGCAGCACTTCGCCTTCGGCAATCTGGTTGGTGGTATCGGCCAGAATTTGCTGTACCGGCATGGACTCAAGCTCGACCATCAATTGAAAGCTGCGCGAATACAAGAAGTCGCCCACCAGCACGCTGGCGGCATTGCCCCAGACGGCATTGGCGGTTTTGCGGCCACGGCGCAGCTCGGATTCGTCCACCACATCATCGTGCAGCAGGGTGGAGGTATGGATGAACTCCACCACGGCGGCCAGTTGATGCGCATTCGCGCCCTGATAGCCCAGCGCGCGCGCGGCCAGCAGCAGCAACATGGGGCGCAGCCGCTTGCCACCGGCGTTGATGATGTACTCGGAAACCTGGTTGATGAGCACCACATCGGAGGCCAGGCGGCGGCGAATCAGCGCATCCACTGCCGCCATGTCAGGCGCGGCAAGCGCCTGGATGGCGGGCAGGTCAAGCTGGTGCGGACGGACTTGGGCGATATTCATATTGTGCATTGCGCCATTATAGATGGGCGGCATTGCGCGGTATCATCCCATCTCCATGGCGGCACTTGAGCCGCAAAACACCAGCAGAACACAATCTAGTAAGGAAAAGACATGGCTCGCGGCATCAACAAGGTGATTCTGGTCGGCAATTTGGGCAATGACCCGGAAACCTCATACACCCAGGGCGGAATGGCGATTACCAAAATCAGCCTGGCCACCACCACGGTGCGCAAAGACCGTGACGGCATGCAGCAGGAAAAGACCGAGTGGCACCGTGTGACCTTCTTTGGCAAGCTCGCGGAAATCGCCGCTGAATACCTGCGCAAAGGCCGCCAAGTGTACGTGGAAGGGCGGCTCAGCTACGGCAGCTATGAAAAAGACGGCGTGCGTCACTACACCACTGACATCATTGCCGATGAAATGCAGATGCTGGGCGGCGCTGGCCGAGGGGATGATGGCGGCTTTGGCGGTGGTTATGAGCGTGGCCCGCGCCAGCAACCAGCGCAGCGTCGTGAGCCGCAGCCACAAGGCGGTTATGGCGATGATGGCTTTGGCGGCGGTAACTACGGTAATAACTACGGCAGCAACCAGGGCGGCCAGCGTGCGGCGCCACAACGTCAGTCCAGCCCACCGCCTGTGGCGGATTTTGGCGGCGCTGACGGCTTTGACGATGACGATATTCCGTTCTGATGAAAAACCGCTGCGCCCATCTTCAGGCGTGTCACTTTGCTCCCGTTCTTAACGCAATTCCCTGTTTTGAGGAATCTTTGATGAAACTTCGTTCTGCGCTTTTGCCGCTTGCGTTGCTCTATGCATTGCCTGCCGCCGCTGAGGTTAACCGTGGTTTTACCGTGGAGGACATGGTGCGGCTGGACCGCTACAGTGCGCCGCAGATTTCTGCTGATGGCAGCACGGTGGTTTATCTGCGTCGCACGGTGGATGCCGAGCTCAAGGCCAGCACCGCGTTGTGGGCGGTGCCGAGCAATGGCGGTGCGGCCAGGCAAATCAGCCCGGCAGGCTGGAGCGTCAACAGCCCGTCGTTTTCTGCCGATGGCAAGACGGTGTATTTCCTGAGCGCCAAGCAGGGCAGCATGCAGTTGTATGCGCTGCCGCTGGTAGGCGGCACGCCGCGTGCGCTGACCGACTTGCCGCTGGATGTGGAGACTTACAAGTTCTCGCCCAGCGGGGATGCGGTGGCGCTCGGTCTTGCCGTGTATCCGGCCTGTGCTGCGGATTTGGCTTGTAGCAGGCAGCGTCTGGATGAGGCTGGCAAGCAAAAAACCTCCGGCGTTCTGTACCAGCAAATTTTTGTGCGCCACTGGGATACCTGGGCCGATGGCCGCATGAACCGCGCTTTTGTGGCGCAGGTCGGGCAGGCGCCCGCCAAAGACGCGGTGCTGGTCAGTGGCGCGGTGGCGGGCAATATCCCGTCCAAACCGTTTGGTGATTTCTCCGACCTGGCCTTCTCGCCCGATGGCAAGCAGCTGGTGATGAGCATCCGCGAAGCGGGGCGCAGCGAGCCGTGGAGCACCAATTTCGACCTGTATCTGGTCAATGCCGATGGCAGTGGCCAGCCGCGCAACTTGACCCAGGCCAACCCCGCCTGGGACGGCGGCCCGGTATTCTCGGCCGATGGCAAGAAGCTCTATTACTGGGCGATGAAGCGCCCCAAGTTCGAGGCGGACCGCCATGCACTGACCGAGATGAATCTTGAAACCGGCCAGCTGCGCGAAATCGCGCCGAACTGGGACCGGTCGGCCAATGGCATCACCCTGTCTGAAGACGGCATGACCATTTATGCCAGTGCCGATGATATCGGGCAGCGCCCGCTGTTTGCCATCGACATCGCCACAGGCCAGGTGCGCAAGCTGGCTGAGGGCGGCAGCACCGGCAATATCTCGGTGGGTGGCGGCAAGCTGGTCTTTACCCGCAACAGCCTGAAGTCGGGCGACCAGATTGTTGTCATGCCCGCGCGAGGCGGCAATGCGCGCGCGCTCAGTCCTTCGGCTGCCGAGCAACAACCGGCGGTGCGCTTTGGCGATTTCGAGCAGTTCAGCTTCAAGGGCTGGAATGACGAAACCGTGTACGGCTATGTGGTCAAGCCCTGGAATTACCAGCCCGGCCAGCGCTACCCGGTGGCGTTTTTGATCCACGGCGGCCCGCAGGGCAGCTTTGGCAATGGCTGGAGCTACCGCTGGAACCCGCAGACCTATGCCGGGCAGGGCTATGCGGTGGTGATGATTGATTTCCACGGCTCCACCGGCTACGGCCAGGCGTTTACCGATGCCATCAGCGGCCACTGGGGCGATCGCCCGCTGCAAGACCTGCAAAAAGGCTGGGCGGCGGCGCAGCAACAATATCCGTGGCTTGATGGCGAGCGTGCCTGCGCGCTTGGCGCGAGCTATGGCGGCTTCATGACCAACTGGATTGCCGGTAACTGGTTCAATGCCGATGGCAGCGCGCCGTTCAAGTGTCTGGTCACCCATAACGGCGTCTTTGATACCCGTTCGATGGGGTTGGTGACCGAGGAGCTGTGGTTTACCGAATGGGAGATGGGCGGCACGGTCTGGGAAAAGCCGGAAAACTACGAGCGCTTCAATCCCGCGCGTCATATCGGCAAATGGCAGACGCCGATGTTGGTGGTGGGCGGACAAAACGATTTCCGCGTGCCGATTGACCAGAGCCTCTCCGCCTTCACCGCCTTGCAGCGCCGCGGCATCGACTCGCAGTTCCTGTATTTCCCGGATGAAAACCACTGGGTGCTCAAATCCCATAACAGCGTGCAGTGGCATCACACGGTCAATGCCTGGCTTGCCAAGCATCTTGGCAAGTAATCTGCGCCCAAACCCCTGTCGCATCATTGGACAGGGGTTTGTTTTGCCTGTTGAAACCGGAGAACCCCGATGGCTCTGCCTGCCGACCCGAATACCGCCGCCCCACTGATTGGCAATGATGTCGTGGTGTTTGGCCTGATTGCCGCCACGCTGGGGCTGATTTTTTATCTCGCCAGCGGCCCCACGCCGTTCTGGAAGAAGTTCTTTTCCTGGGTGCCGGCGCTGTTGCTGTGCTATTTCATTCCGGCGCTGTACAACACCTATGGCCTGATTGATGGCACCAACAGTGCTATCTACAACCCGGTTGCCAGCCGCATCCTTTTGCCTGCGGCGCTGGTCTTGCTCACTCTCTCGGTGGATTTGAAGGGCATCCTGAAACTCGGCCCACGCCTGTTGTTCGTGTTCTGTGCCGGGACACTGGGCATCGTGCTCGGCGCCATCGTCAGTTTCGTACTGCTGCAATGGCTCTGGCCGGCAGCGGTGGCCGGGGACACCTGGAAAGGCATGGCAGCACTGGCCGGCAGCTGGATTGGCGGTGGCGCCAATATGGTGGCGGCGCGGGAAATCTTTGAGGTCGATGCTACCTTGTTTGGCCAGTTTTCGGTGGTGGATGTGGCCATCGCCAATATCTGGATGGCGACCTTGCTGTTTCTTGCCGGGCGCTCGGCGCAAATCGACAAGGCCAGTCGCGCCGATACCCGCGCCATTGATGAAATGAAGGCGAGGGTTGCCGCCTATGAGGCCGCCAATGCCCGCATTGCCAGCCTCACCGACCTGATGCTGATTATCGGCCTTGCCTTTGGCGTGGTTGGGCTGGCGCATGCCATCGCCACCCCGGCCTCGGCCTGGGCGGGCGCGCATGTGCCCTATGCCGCGCGGCTCAGCCTGGATACGCCATTTGTGTGGATTGTGATGTTCTCCACCTTCACCGGCCTTGCACTCAGCTTTACCCGGGTGCGCAAGCTGGAGGACGTGGGCGCCTCCAAACTGGGGGCATTGTTCCTGTATTTCCTGATTGCCAGCATTGGCATGCAGATGAATTTCAAACAACTGGCCGACCGCCCGGAACTGCTGGTCATCGGCATTTTGTGGATGCTGGTGCATATCGGCGTGCTCTGGGCAGCGGCGCGCATGGTGAAAGCGCCGCTGTTCTATTTCGCCATGGGCTCGCAGGGCAATATCGGCGCGGCAGCTTCTGCCCCGGTAGTCGCTGCGGCCTTCCACCCCTCGCTGGCGCCGGTGGGCGTATTGCTGGGCACGGTCGGCTATGCCACCGGCACCGTGGTCGCCTATGGCCTTGGACTTGTACTGAAGTGGCTTGCCAGCGGTTGATTACGCGCTTTGCAGAACAAACAACGGGCAGCGGATAAGCTGCCCGTTGTTGTTTATGCCTCAAATGACGGTAGCCGCAGCATCAGTGTCATCGGTTGCAGGGGCGATACCTGAAAGCCATAGTGCAGGTAAAACGACTTGGCGCCTTCATTGAGCGCATGCACCAAGAGGGCACGTACACCGGCGTTTTGCGATACAGACGCAGCCCGACGCACTGCATCCTGCAATAACGCACCTCCCAGTTGCACGCCTTGTGCCTGTTTGTCCACGGCCAGCCGGGCAAGCACCAGTACCGGCACCGGGTCTGGCATGTTGCGGCGCACGTTCTGCGGTGCAGACAGGCGCGATACCGCGCCTGCGGCCAGTGCGTAGTAGCCAAGGACTTGTTTGTCCTGGTTACAGACAACAAAGGTGCGGCTGGCGCCGCTTAATTGATTGACCCGTGCCCGGCGCTTTAGCCATTCATCCAGGCTCGCCTCGCCGCAGGCGAACGCATCCAGGATATGTTGGGCTGCCAAGGGGTGCGGCGCACCGAGCTTCAGGCTCATACCTTGTCTGCGTCCCAGGGGGTCTCGAGCGCCATCAGCCTTTCAAGGCCAGGGTTGGGAGTGGCGGGTTCATCCAGCATGTCGGTGAATTGTTTGAACTTGTCTGCATCCAGCCTGAAAAAAACCTGGTCCAGCAGTACCGCCTGCGCGCGTTCGCAGGCGGCTTCCAGCATGAAGTCAGAGCGATTTTTGCCAAGCAGGCTGGCCGCATGGTCAATCAAGTCACGCTGCTCGGGCAGTGCCCGCAGATTGATGGCGGCATTGCGCATAAGTCACCTTGGCTAGTTTGTGTAGGCAATGAATATACAGATGGTGGCTACGTGTGTATCTATTGTCAATACGGCGAATGCGGGCTGTTTATTGCCCTGTATCAGCAGTTCAAAGACTGCCGGCTTTTTCGATAACCAGGATGCGTGCCTCGCCGCGTGGATGGGCAACATGCTCGGTGCCGATGCTGGCAAAAAACACATCGCCAACACCGAGCTGGGCGGTATGCTCGCGCCCATCATGCCGATAGTGCATATCGACGATGCCATCGAGCACGGCAAAAACTTCTTCGCCATCGTTGACATGCCATTGATAGGGCTGGTCAGTCCAGTGCAGGCGCACGCTGATGCCGTTCATTTGCGCAATATCAAGCGCTCCCCAGGCACGCGAGGTAGTGAATTGATGGGCACGGATGATTTTCACAGGCGTGTTTTCCGGCATGGGTGCAGGCAGGCAAGGGTAGCGGCGCGTGCCGCATTGTGCGTCAATCCGGATGGGCTGCCAATGGCTAGGGTGGGTAGTGGCCGATGCCGGGGAGATTGGCATTCATCCCGGTTGTGGCAATGTGTGCGGTTTCGGGCGTGTCCCATTATTCGAGAGCTGTCGAGATGAAAACCACTGAAACCCGGGCTGTGCTGCATATTGCCTTGATGGCGGGCTTTGCCGATGGCGCCAAGCATGAACGTGAGCGTGAGGCGGTACGCAGCATTGCCGAGAGCCTGGGCAATGACCAGGCAGTGAACCTGCCTTCGCTGTATCAGGATGTATTGCTCAAGCGCGTCAGTCTTGCCAGTGCGGCAGCGGCGCTGGAGAGCGATGAAATCCGGCAACTGGCTTACGAGATGGCGGTGTGCCTATGCGATGCCGATGGCGTGCACAGCAGTGCCGAGCAGGCGTTTTTGCAGGATTTGCAGCAGCAGCTTGGGCTTGCCCAAGCGCCCAGTGAGTACTTTGTGCAACAGGCAGACAGCCTGGCCGCCGCTGCCGTGCCGGTTGCGGCAAACCCGGCATCAGCCAGCAGCACGCCGCCGCCGCCGCCGCCGCTGACAGTGATTGACCGCGACCAGCTCGAAGCGCAAATCCGCACTGCCGCCATCACCAATGGCGCGCTGGAATTGCTGCCGGAAACGCTGTCCACCATGGCCATCATTCCGCTGCAAATGCGTTTGGTGTATCGCATCGGCAAGGCGCATGGCTATAAACTGGACAGCGGCCATATCAAGGATTTTCTCGCCACGCTGGGGGTGGGGCTGACTTCGCAATATCTGGAAAGCGCAGGGCGCAAGCTCCTGGGTGGCATGCTGAAGAAGGCCGGTGGCAGCATGCTTGGCGGCGTGCTGGGCGGCCTTGGAAAGCAAGCCATCAGCTCCGGCATGAGCTTTGCCAGCACTTATGCTTTGGGACATGTGGCGTTGGCCTATTACGCCGGTGGCCGCAAACTTTCCACCGATGTGCTGAAGAATACCTACCAGCGTTTGTTCGGCCAGGGGCAGCAGTTGCAGCTACAGATGCGCCCGCAAATCGAGCAGCGCGCACAAACCCTTGATATGGGCGAAATCATGCAACTGGTACGCGGCAAGGGGGCGTAATCAGCCCCCGGCTTGCTGATGCGCTTTGTGCTATGCGGCAAAGCCGCTCAAGGTGAGCTTGCCGATGCTCCGGCCACTTTCAATCAATTCATGGGCTTTGCGCAGATTGGCCGCATTGATAAGGCCGAATGAGCGAGTACGTGTGCTGCCGAGCTTGCCCTGATTGGCAAGCTCGGCCACTTTGCACAAGATGTCTTGCTGGCGCTGCATGTCGCTGGTAGCCATCAGGGAGCGGGTGAACATGAATTCCCAATGCAGCGACAGGCTTTTGCGCTTCAACAGTGCGATGTCCAGCGATTTGGGATCGTCAATCAATGCGATGCGCCCCTGTGGCGATATCAATGTAACGATGTCGGCCAGATAGTCATCGGTATGTGTGGTTGAAAAAACGAAGGCGGGTGCGTCCAGACCCAGTGCCTCTATCTGTGCTGACAGCGGCTTGCCATGGTCGATGACATGATGTGCGCCGCATTGCCTGACCCATTGGGTCGTTTCCGGGCGTGAGGCAGTGGCAATGAGCGTCAGCTCAGTCAGGGCGCGCGCCAATTGCAAAGTGATGGAACCGACGCCACCGGCAGCGCCAATCACCACGATGGCAGGGGCAGCGCCTGCCACTGGTTTTCCCACATCCAGCCGGTCGAACAAGGTTTCCCAGGCGGTGAGCGCGGTCAATGGCAGGGCAGCAGCGGCCTCGTCATCCAATGCGGCAGGTGCATGGGCAGCGATGCGGGCGTCCACGGCCTGCAACTGCGCACAGGCGCCCGGACGGTCGATGGCGCCGGCATAAAACACCCGGTCGCCGGGCTGAAAACCATTGACGGATGTGCCGACAGCACGGACGCGCCCCACGGCATCCCAGCCGGGAATGCGCCAGATGCCTTTGGCAGACGCTGCCGAGCGGCGCATTTTGGTGTCCACCGGATTGACGGCGATGGCCTGTACTTCGACCAGCAGATCGTGCTCGCCATAGTCGGGGTCGGGAAGTTCCAGGTCAACCAGTGATTCTGGATGCGAAATGGGCAGGGGCTGGTTGAAGCCGACAGCTTTCATGGTGTTCCTCAAGGGGACGTGTATACACCATTGTTTCTGTTATCTTGGCTTTGGCAAGAACGCACATGTTTTGTATATAGTGTCGAAAAAGATACCGTTATGGCGCGAACCCCGCATAAAACCTTTACTTGCGCTGCCGGATGCACGGTCGAAGCCACGCTTGAGCTGATTGGCGGCAAGTGGAAAGGTGTCATTCTCTATCGCCTGCTTACCGAAGAAGTGTTGCGCTTCAACGCGCTGCGTCGGCTGCTGCCCAATATCACCCAGCGCATGCTGACCAATCAGCTGCGCGAGCTGGAAGCCGATGGTCTTGTCATGCGCAAGGTCTATGCCGAAGTGCCGCCCAGGGTGGAATACCGGCTGAGTGATTACGGACAAACCTTGGCGCCGGTCATTGCCGCCCTGAAGGCTTGGGGCGATACCCATGTGAGGCGTGGTACTGCAAGCAGGCGAGCAAAGCGCTGATTGGGAAAATCAAGCCGTGCCGCCGGTACCGGCGGGCGAATGCGGTTTGAACATGGGCGCTGTTGCTGTTTGGCTGCGCGCCGTGTTCAGTCCTGCTTGTTTTCCGGGGATTGACGGTGCTCGCGCTTATGTCGCTGGGCACGGGTTTCCACCCAGGCTTCGCGTTCGGCGGCGCTCATCTGGCGCCAGCGCTGGCGCAGTGCCGTGCGTTCCTCGGCATTCATGTGCCGCATGGTGTGATACAGCGCGCGCATTTGCTGCTGTTCCTGGGGAGAAAGCTGCTCGAAGCGTTCACGGCCGCGATGGGCGCGGGCGCGCTCCTCCGGGGGCATGGCCTGCCAGCGTCGTGCGCGCTCAAGCATTCGCTGCCGCTGCTCCGGGCTGGCCTGGTTCCAGCGCTCGCGCGTGGGCTGAACCAGAAGTTCCTGCTGCGTGTGTGGCAATTGTTCCCAGCGTAGTTGGGCGTTATCAGTAGACTGTGCCAGTGCCGGGGCGGCCAACAGGGCGAGCAGGGCAAGGGGAGTGTGTTTGATGTGCATCGTGGGGGTACTCATTTCGCGGCCAGAGTGCGGATTTCTTCCGAATCCAGCCAGGCATAAAAGTCCGGGGTGACAGACAGCAGGTCATCATCGCTGTCGAGGTCGGTATCTTGGGGAGGCGCTTGGGTCGCCAGCGTTGCCGGAGGCACTGGCTCCGGGCTTTTCCAAACGGGTGCCAGCAATACTGTCAGCAGTGCCAGGCTGGCGAAGGCGGCGCTCCAGGGAAGCAGGCGTGAGCGGGCGGGCTGCCTGCGCTGTGCGGCGATGGCAGGAGAGAGTTGCAGGCGCACAGGGCCGGGCAGGTGTGCGGCGGCGGCCTGCCATTGCTGGCGCAGTTGTTGGTCGAATTGCTGGTCGTTCATCGCCAGTCCTCCAGTTGTGCTTGCAGTGCGGCGCGGGCGCGGGAGAGATGGGTTTTCACCGAGCCTTCGCTACAGCCCATGATGTGTGCAGTTTGTGCCACGTCGAACTCTTCCAATACCCGCAGGGTGAAGGCCTCGCGCTGACGTGCGGGCAAGGCTCGCAGAGCTTGCCGCAGCCGTTGCCAGGCTTCGCGGCTGTCGTGTTGGCGCGATGGCTCGGGGGTGGCTTCGTCCAGCCAGTCGATTTCCCGGCCTTCATCATCGCTTGCTGAAGTCAGCCAGCCCAGACGAAAGCGTCGCCTGCGCTGGCTGTCGATGATGCGGGTGCGCAGGATGCGCCAGAACAGCGGCGGCCATTCGTCTGCGGGGCGCTCGCGGTAGGCGAGCATTTTCAGCATCGCTTCCTGTACCGCATCCAGCGCATCCTCACGATGCCGCAGGCTGGTCTCGGCAAAACGGAATGCACGCGGCCCGACATCGGCCAGAAATGCCTCAAGTGTTGGCCGCACTGCACTTGGCAGCGCGTGGTCAAGCAGGTTGGGGCCGGCATCGGGGCACACGGGGCGGGCGGTCATGGTGGTGAAGTCCGATGCTGAAAACGCGCGGCAAGCCAAGTGGTTGACGCGCGCTTATCTGCCAAGCAGCGCGGCAAGCAAAATGGCAAAGGCATACAGGCACAAGTCGAATGCTGACAGCCAGAAGCCCGAAAGCATCCAGGCAAAACCCAGACCCATTTTCGGGAGGGATTCCCACGGCAGCATGCCCAGTTGCAGGCCGACGTGGGTGGCCATCAGCCCCCATTGCGCCAGGGCGATGGCAAGTGCCGTGCCCAGTGCAGCCTGCATGCCGCGCCAAATGCCCGGCGCAAGGCGGGCGAGCCGCATCATCACAATCAAGTCTGCGCAGGCGATAAAGGCAAGGGTGGAGGAGGGCAGGTCAAAAATGAAAACCGCCAACACCCATAACGCGGCCGCACCGGATGCGCCGAGCAGCAGCAGGAGGAGGCCAGTGAGCGAGGTTCGCGACAGATGAGAAACAGTCATCGCTACAGGATAGAGCCTGCGGCGCTACAATGCGCCTCTTTTCTTGCCTTGTGTGGCCATGTATTCCCGCAGCAGTGAACCGGTGCGCTTTGAGCGCGATTGCCAAGTCGTCCTTGTCCCCTCCGGCGAAGAAGTCACCATGCCGGCTGGCAGCGTTGGCTATATCACCCAGGCGCTGGGTGGCAGCTTTACGGTATTTGTTGAAGGCAACCTGATGCGCGTGGCGGGCAAGGATGCCGATGCCATCGGCAAGGAGCCGCCGCCGCCCATCGAACTTCCGGACAACGCCAGTGATGAAGATGTCGAACAACTGGTATGGCGGCAGTTGCGCACCATTTTCGACCCGGAAATCCCCATCAATGTGGTCGAGTTGGGGCTGGTCTACGAGGCCAATCTGCATGCCCTTGAGGACGGCCAGCGCCGCGTTGATGTCAAGATGACCCTGACCGCGCCGGGTTGCGGCATGGGCGATATTCTGGTGGCCGATGTGCGCGACAAGCTGGAGATGATTCCGACCATTGTTGAGGCTGACGTGGAGCTGGTATTCGACCCGCCGTGGAACCGCAGCATGATGAGCGAAGCGGCACGGCTGGAAACCGGAATGCTGTGATTTTGCTGGACATTTGTGCCCACAGCGACGTGCTTTTATGCCCTCTCACAGCTGGATTGGCGGGGCAGAAGCTGCTCAAATGCTTGATGGCGGCCATGTGGTGTCCGGAGCGTGAGTGGCTCAGATACCGGAATGGGGCACCTGGGCTGCTGAATGGACAAGTTTTATGGGGGCAGCGGTTAAGATGTGCATAGCTGGAATGGCTATATACCCCCTTAAAAAGAGTAGGTTATGAATCGAAATTATCTTCCTGTTTCCATTTTTGGCGTGCCAACCGATGTGGGAGCGGCGCATCGCGGGGCTTCAATGGGGCCAGAGGCGCTGCGTGTAGCCAGGCTGGCAGCGGCGATTGCACGCCGGGGTGTTGAAGTACAGGATTTGGGCGATGTCAGTGGGCCGCGCAACCCGGAGGCTGCGCCGGTGGATGGTTATCGGCATTTGCAAGAAGTCATTGCCTGGAATCAGGCGGTGTTCGAGATGAGTTCGCAGGCGCTTGCCGCAGGCCGGATGCCGATTATGTTGGGTGGCGATCACTGTCTTGCTATCGGTTCGATTGCTGCTGTGGCTGCACATGCACGCAAAGCCGGCAAAAAGCTGCGGGTACTGTGGCTGGATGCCCATGCCGACTTCAACACCAGTGACGTTACGCCTTCGGGCAATATTCACGGCATGCCGGTGGCCTGCCTGTGTGGTCTGGGGCCTGATGTGCTGGTCAATCTGGGGGCCTCAGGACCTGCCATCCGTCCCGAGGAAGTCCGTCAAATCGGTATCCGCTCGGTGGACAGGGAGGAAAAGCGCCTGGTCAAGGAGCATGGGCTGGATATCTATGACATGCGTTATATCGACGAAATCGGCATGCGCCGGGTGATGGAAGAAGCGCTGGAGGGCGTGGATGCCGATACCCATCTGCATGTCAGCTTTGATGTGGACATGCTCGACCCATCCATCGCACCGGGTACCGGCACACGGGTGCCGGGCGGCGTCAATTACCGTGAAGCGCAGCTGATGATGGAAATGATCGCCGATACTGGCCGTATGGCCTCGCTGGATCTGGTGGAGGTAAACCCGGCATTGGACAAGCGCAACGCTACGGCGCGCCTTGCAGTGGAGCTGGTGGAAAGCCTGTTTGGCAAATCCACGCTGATGCGTGACTGACGGGTTTGCTGAATGAAGTACTGCGGCAATGCTTGAGATATACGGAAAATTCACGCGTTTCACGTTTTGATGGGGGAGTGGCTGCATACACAGCCCCAACCCCAATTTCAAGGAGAAGTTTCATGAAGCGTTTGATAAGCATTGCCGTGTTGGCTCTGTTGACCATGGCTCTGTCCGCTTGCAACACCATGGCCGGTGCCGGCAAGGACATCCAGAAAGCAGGCCAAAAGGTTGAGCAAAAAGCCGAAGACTGTAGAGATGGCCGCTGTTGAAAGTCCGGTAACTTGAACGGCCCCGTGTCAATTGACACGGGGTTTGTCTTTGTCAATGTAATGACCTGCCAACACGCGGCATTTGCTTCGCTGATGCGCAATCTGTGGGCATGTTGTTGACATTGGAAAACAGCTCACTGGGCAGGCTTGCAGCCGTGGTGCCCAAACAGTGCGATAGCATCTGTTGAAAAAAGACTATCCTGAATGCCAGTGAAACAGTTATATTCTTGCGGAGTCATTACGCAAGTAGTGATTTCGTGTCTCTATGCTCATACGTATTCAGGATATTGAAACATGAAGTGCAGAAACTTTAGCAACACCCGCTCCAAGCTTTTCCAGGCAATTGCATGCAGTCTTTTGGCAGCTAGCTTGCCCGCAGCCGTGATGGCCGCGCCACAGTCTGGCCTCACCCTTGAGGGTGCCGAGTGCGCCGCTGGCA
>NWQQ01000028.1 GCA_002798255.1 Lysobacteraceae bacterium NML95-0200 | reverse complement strand
AGATAAGGTAGGGTGCGACAAAGCTCCATTCTTCATCGCTGACATCACTGGGGTAAGGTTTACGAGACATGCTGATACTGTATCCAAGATCAACACAACCTCTCGGAAAAGTGCATAACACGCTCTAGGAAGCAAACATGTGTTGACCACATGCTAACTTCTTGAAATGCCAAGCAAAAACAGAGGGGCTTAGGAAGAAAACATGTGTTGACCACATGCTAACTTCTTGAAATTCCAAGCAAAAATAGATATTACCGTCACTCAAAAATCAGTGAGGCCAAGTTTCGACGTCTTTTGCGTCTGTTTGCCATGGATTTGACCGCCACGGATGCCGCGCAGTTGTGTGGCCTTTCCGTGCGTTCGGTCAATGCGGTGTACCAACGCATCCGTGCCCGCCTGGCTCAAGAATGTGCTGCGCAGTCGCCGTTCTCGGGCGAGCTTGAAGCCGATGAATCCTATTTCGGCCCCAAGCGCATCCAGGGCAAACGCGGGCGTGGCGCAGGTGGCAAAACCATCGTCTTTGGTCTGCTCAAACGTGGCGACTGCGTTTACACCGAGATCGTCCCTAATGCCTCCAAAGCCACGCTGCAAGCCATCATCCGCGGCAAAGTGGACCCCAACAGCATCATCCATACCGACGGCTGGCGAGGCTATGATGGGCTGGTTGATTTGGGTTTGGAGAAGCACTTCCGGGTCAATCACGGCAACAACGAGTTCGTCAAAGGTGCCAGGCATGTCAACGGCATCGAGTCTTTCTGGAGCTACGCAAAGCATCGGCTGGCGCAGTTTCATGGTGTACGCAAGGACAAGTTCGAGCTGCATCTCAAGGAGACCGAGTTCCGCTTCAATCATCGGCACCTTGATCTCTACAAGACACTGCTTAAACTGCTCAAAGATGACCCTCTTTGAGGCGTTTGCTTCCTAAGCCCCTTTTTTGTTTTCAATGGATGCTTCATGCGGCTATTGATGGAGACAGTGACAAGGCTACTATGTGGCGGCCTTGAGTGCCGTTAGGCATGGGCATGTTCGCGGGTGGCAAGGAATTGCACCGCCGGGGCGCGCTCCTCGGCCAGTTGCAGATTGACCCGGCTGGGGGCGAGATAGACCAGCTCGCCGGCGGCGTCCACGGCCAGATTGACGGCGTTCTTCTCGCGGAATTCTTCCAGCTTTTTGGCATCCTCGCACTTCACCCAGCGGGCGGTGGCGATTTGTACCGGCTCGAAACTGGCGTCCACACCATATTCGTCTTTCAGGCGGTAGGCGGCCACATCGAACTGCAGCACGCCGACTGCGCCCAGAATCAGGTCATTGCTCATCAGCGGGCGGAAGAACTGGGTGGCGCCTTCTTCGGAGAGCTGCGCCAGGCCTTTTTGCAATTGCTTGAGTTTCAGCGGGTCGCGCAGACGGGCGCGGCGGAACAGTTCCGGGGCAAAGTTGGGAATGCCGGTAAAGGCCAGCATTTCGCCTTCGGTAAAGGTATCGCCAATGGCAATCGTGCCGTGGTTGTGGATGCCGATGACATCGCCCGGATAAGCCTCGGCGGCGATTTCGCGGTCGGATGCCATGAAGGTCAGCGCATTGGCGAGCTTGACTTCCTTGCCAGTGCGCGGCTGGAAAGCCTTCATGCCGGCGCTGAACTTGCCCGAGCACACGCGCATGAAAGCCACGCGGTCACGGTGCTGCGGGTCCATATTGGCCTGAATCTTGAACACAAAGCCGGTGAGCTTTTCCTCGCCGGCCTCGACCGTGCGGCTGGTGGTGGCGCGTGCCTGCGGGGGCGGCGCGTGCTCGACAAAGAAGTCCAGCAGCGGCTCAACGCCGAAATTGTTCACCGCCGAGCCAAAGAACACCGGCGCCTGCTCGCCTGCCAGATATTTTTCCCGGTCAAACGGGTGCGAAGCGCCTTCCACCAACTCCAGCTCCTCGCGCAGCTCGGCCAGCATGTCGGCGCCAATGGCATCCAGCACGCGCGGGTCGTCCAGCGACGGATAGATGGTGGAGTCCTGCCGGGTATGGTTCTTGCCGGCCTCGTACAGATGCACCTCGCCGCTAATCAAATGCACCACGCCGCGCAGGCGCTTGCCCATGCCGATCGGCCAGGTCACCGGTGCGCACTGGATCTTGAGGATGCTTTCCACTTCGTCCAGCAGCTCGATCGGGTTCTTGCCCTCGCGGTCGAGCTTGTTGATGAAGCTCATGATGGGGGTGTCGCGCAGGCGGCAGACTTCCATCAGCTTGATGGTGCGCTCCTCGACGCCCTTGGCGACGTCAATCACCATCAGCGCCGAATCCACCGCCGAAAGCACGCGATAAGTGTCCTCGCCGAAGTCGGCGTGGCCGGGGGTGTCGAGCAGGTTGACGATGCGCCCCTGATAGGGGAACTGCATCACCGAGCTGGTGACCGAGATGCCGCGCTCCTTTTCCAGCGCCATCCAGTCAGAGGTGGCATGGCGCGCTGCCTTGCGGCCCTTGACCGAGCCGGCCATCTGGATGGCGCCGCCGAACAGCAGCAGCTTTTCGGTCAGCGTGGTCTTGCCCGCGTCGGGGTGGGAGATGATGGCGAAAGTGCGCCGTTTTGCGGCTTCTTGCTGGATTTCGGACATGCTTTTGGCGGCATGTGCGCCGCCCGTTGGAAACGAAAGCACAAATTATACGGTGCGTGTGCAGGACAGGCAGCGCTGTCCGGGGGGCTCAATCGCCAACACGCGGCAGGCGCAGCTCGCCCTTGGGGCTGTCCATGCGGAATGGCACCGATTGCAGCTGTTGGCCGTTGTTGACCTGCACCACAAAGTGCAGGTGCGGCGCGGTCGAGTAGCCGGAATTGCCGCTGCGGGCGATGATCTGGCCACGGCGGACACGCTGCCCGGCGCGCACTTGCAGGCTGCGCTGCTGCAAATGGGCATACACCGCCATGCTGCCATCTTCGTGCAGGATGCGAACCAGATTGACGGCGTCGCGCTGCCCGCCATGGTCGCTGAAGCGGCCTTCGGCCTGCATCACCAGCCCATCCCGGGCAGCGATGACCGGCGTGCCGATGGGCGCGGCAAAGTCGATGGCATCGAGATTTTCTGCATCGTGATGGCTGAACGCGCCACGCGGTAGCTGGCTGATGCGGATATCGTCCAGCTGCAAGGGATAGGAGTACAAATAGTCTGCCTGGTGCTTGGCCGCTGCGCCGGGTGTGGCAGTGAGCCGTAAATCCAGCCGGGCAGTTTGCGCCACTTCGGCAAGCAGATATCGCCCCGGCGTGTCGAGGATGCGCTGTACGGGGAGTCCGGGCAGTGGCTGGAGGCTTTCGATGCGCACTTGCACCGGGCCATGCAGGTCGTTTTTCACCCAGATGCGGTGCAGGTCGTGGCGGTTTTCGATATCAAGCCGTACCGCCGCGGCAGGCGGCGGTATTGGCGCGCGCCTGTCAGGCGCGGGTCTGGGCGGCCAGGACAGCCATTGCGCTGTTGTACTGGCGGGTATGCAGGCAAGCAGCAGGCAAGTCAGAGCGAGGGCGGGGCGCAGAAGCATGGGCGGCAGTATCGCCGGACTATGCACATCAAGCAAAAATCTTTTCATGCGTATAAAGCGATTGACTTTTCATGGCATGACTGGCAAGCTGCGCGCCATCCATCGAGATCGGCGGAGGGACAGGCCCTTTGAAGCCGAGGCAACCCGGGATATTCCCGAAGGTGCCAATTCCTGCGGTGATGTCTTCACCGCGCAGATGGTTGAGCTGTGTGCTGTGCAGCCCGACGTTTGCAACCGCAGGACTCGATCACCCAGGAGTCCTTCATGAGTTTGCTTGCCACTTTTGACAATGCCGAATCTGTCCAGCCCCCGTGCCAGTTTGCTGCGGAATGGCAGCCCGCGCCGCATAGCCGACGTGGTGAGCTGCATTGCCCCATAGACGGGCGGGACGTGAGGGTTGTCTGGGAGCTGGCAGGTCGCACCGACGCGCCGCTGCTGATTGTGGCCGGCGGCATCAATGAGGGCTCCCATGTGTGCAGCAATGATCTGGATGTGGCAGCGGGGTGGTGGCAGGCGCATGCGGCGCTGCTTGGCCGTTACCGGGTGCTGGCCATCGACTGGCTGGAAAACGGCAGTACCGCCGCCCAAGCCGATGCCATCGCGGCAGTTTGCAAGGCGTTGGGACTACCGCCTGCGCGCGCTTTCATCGGTGCGTCTTACGGGGCACTGGTGGGCTTGCAGTTTGCTGCGCGCCATGTCCGTCTGGCCGAGCGGGTTATCGCCATCAGCGGTGCGCACTCGCTATGTGCGCAGCAATGGGGCAAGGTCGGTATCGGCATTGCCGATCATGCACTCTGCCCGGAAACCATCGCCGTGCCGCTGTCGGTCATCGCCGTGGAAGGTGATACCTTGGCGCCTGCAAAGACGCTGGCGGAACTGGCGGTGCGTGCCCCCAATGCGTGGCTGCAAAAAATCGCTTCCGCACACGGCCATGCGGCCTATTTGAAAGAAACCACGGCGATTGCCGCCGCCATCAATACTGCTTTGGATGATTGAAATGACCCAGCCCCAGCTTCCCACACGCGCGGTGCGTGCCGGTATCGATACTGACACTGCTTATGGTGCGGTCACGCCGCCCTTGGTGCTGTCCTCCAACTTCAGCTTTGCCGGTCTCAATCAGAAGCGGCACTATGACTATACCCGCAGCGGCAATCCTACCCGTGATCTGCTGGGCAATGCCCTGGCCGAACTTGAGGGCGGTGCAGGCGGGGTGATTACCGCCACCGGCATGGGGGCTATCCATCTGGCGCTTGCTGCACTGCTTTCCCCCGGCGACATACTGGTGGTGCCGCATGATTGCTATGGCGGCAGTTGGCGGCTGTTCAATGCGCTGGCCAACAAGGGGGCGTTTGAATTGCTCACGGTCAATTTCAACGATGAAGCGGCACGTCAGGCTGCTTTTGCCCGCAAGCCAAAGCTGGTGTGGATTGAAACCCCGTCCAATCCGCTGCTGCGCATCACTTGTCTTGAAACGGTGATTGCGCAGGCGCGTGCTGCCGGTGCCCTGAGCGTGGCCGACAACACCTTCCTCTCGCCGCTGTGGCAGCGGCCGCTCGACTTCGGTGCCGATGCGGTGCTGCACTCCACCACCAAATACATCAATGGCCATAGCGATGTGGTCGGCGGTGCGCTGATTGCCCGCGAGGCCGCACTGCACGAGCAGTTCAGCTGGTGGGGGAATGCTCTGGGGCTGACCGGGGCACCGTTTGACAGTTTTCTGACCCTGCGTGGGCTGCGCACGTTGGCTGCACGCTTGCGCGTACATGAGGAAAACACCGTGGCATTGGTGCAATTGCTGCAAAGCCATCCGGCGGTGAAAGCGCTGCATTGGCCGGGACTTGCCAGTCATCCGGGGCATGCGGTTGCCGCACGCCAGCAGCAAGGCTTTGGCGCGATGCTGTCTTTCGAGCTGGCGGACGAGGCGGCCGTGCGCACCTTGGTCGATACACTGGAATACTTCACCCTGGCCGAATCCTTGGGCGGCGTGGAGAGCCTGATTGCCCATCCGGCCACCATGACGCATGCAGCGATGAGCGCCGAGGCGCGTGCGGCTGCCGGGATTGGTGATGGCCTGGTGCGTATTTCGGTGGGTATTGAGGCCAGCGAGGATCTGCTGGCCGACATGCGCAGGGCGCTGGACAAGGTGGTCGCATGAAACGCCTGATTTTGCTTGGTACCGGCACGGTCGGCAGCGCCTTGGTGCACCGTCATGCGCGACTTGTAGAAGCTGGGGTGGCATTGCCACCAATGGCCGCGATTGCCAATTCGCGCGGCTTGCTGCCGGTGGCGGGCGATGCCGCTGCGGTGCTGGAAGCACTGCGGCAAGCGCCGCCCGCAAGCAGCAACTGGCTGGCAGAACACGACTTTTCCGCAGGCGATGTGGTGGTGGATGCCAGCAGCAGTGACGAGGTCGCCGCGCGCCATGCCCGGTGGCTTGAAGCCGGCGCGGTTGTCGTCACCGCCTGCAAGCTGGGTCAGGGCGCAGCACTTGCCCGCTGGCAGGCGATTGATGCTGCACGCAAGCTGCCCGGTCGCCACTACGGTGACAGCGCCACGGTCGGTGCGGGGCTGCCCCTGATTCGGGAAATCCGCCGGCTTCGTCAAGGCGGCGATGCCATCCACGCCATTGCCGGGGTGTTGTCCGGCTCGCTGGCCTGGCTGTTCAATCAGTTTGACGGCAGCCAGCCGTTTTCGGCGCTGGTGAGCCGCGCCCGTGAGCAAGGCTATACCGAGCCCGACCCGCGTGATGACCTCTCTGGCGAAGATGTGCGCCGCAAATTGCTGATTCTTTGCCGCAGCGCCGGATTCGCTCTGGAAGCAGAAGCGGTCAAGGTGCAGTCACTGGTGCCACCGGCACTGGCTGCACTGCCATTGGCACAGCTGGATGCGGCCTTGCCGCAACTGGATGCTGCACTGGCGGAACAATGCAAGGCCAGCCATGCGCGCGGCGAAGTGCTGAAGTTCATTGCCCGCTTTGAAAACGGCACGGCTCGCGTTGGCCTGGAATCACTGCCCGCCAGCCATCCATTGGCACAGGGCGCAGGCACTGACAACCGTGTTGCCATCTGGACCGACCGCTATCACCCCCAGCCGCTGGTCATCCAGGGCGCCGGCGCCGGAGCAGAAGTCACCGCCGCCGCGCTTCTGGATGATGTGTTGCAAGCCATTGGCGGCTAGTTGGGGTACTGCCGAGGTCTCATGGTCGCAGCATTTGCGACGCTCAGCCGTTAATCTCTGCCTGTTCCGAAGGAGAGATTCATGGCCAAAGCCAGCAAAACCCGAACGGCTTATGTCTGCAATGAATGTGGGGCGGACTATTCCAAGTGGCAGGGGCAGTGTGCGGCCTGCGGTGCTTGGGACAGTTTGTCGGAAATTCGTCTTGAGACGACATCGGGTGCGGCGACGAGTATTGCCGCATCGCGCCGCAGTGGCTGGGCGGGCAAGGTGGATGGCGCCAAAATCACTGCGCTTAAAGATGTGGCGCAAAGCCAAACCGTGCGCGTGTCCACCGGCATTGGCGAATTTGACCGGGTGCTGGGCGGCGGGCTGGTAGAAGGCGCGGTCGTACTGATTGGCGGTGACCCCGGCATCGGCAAATCCACTCTGCTGACCCAGGCGCTGGCTTCGATGGCGGGCAGCTTGCCGGGGCTGTATGTCACCGGCGAAGAATCACTGGCGCAGGTGGCCGGGCGCGCCTCGCGGCTGGGCTTGCCGCTGGATGGCCTGCAGGCGCTGGCCGAAACCTGCGTGGAGCGCATTTTGGCCGAGGCGATTGTCGCCAGGCCGCGTTTCATCATCGCCGACTCCATCCAGACGCTGTGGACCGAAACCCTGAGCGCCGCGCCCGGCTCGGTCAGCCAGGTGCGCGAGAGTGCCGCGCGGCTGGTGCGCTATGCCAAGGAAACCGGCACCGCGGTGTTTCTGGTCGGCCATGTCACCAAGGAGGGCGGCATCGCAGGCCCCCGGGTGCTGGAGCACATGGTCGATGCGGTGCTGTATTTCGAGGGCGATTCCGGCAGCCGCTTCCGGGTGCTGCGCGCCTTCAAGAACCGCTTTGGCGCGGTCAATGAGCTGGGCGTGTTCGCCATGAGCGACAGGGGATTGCGTGAAGTTCCCAATCCGTCCGCGATTTTTCTCTCCGGCGGCAGTACGCATCAGCCTGGCAGTTGCGTGATGGTCACCCGCGAAGGCACCCGCCCGCTGCTGGTGGAAGTGCAGGCGCTGGTGGATGCTTCACCGCTGTCCAATCCGCGCCGGGTGGCGGTAGGGCTGGAAGGCAATCGCCTTGCCATGCTGCTGGCGGTGCTGAACCGCCACGGCGGGGTGATGGTCGGTGACCAGGATGTGTTCGTGAATGTGGTTGGCGGCATCCGCGTGCAGGAAACAGCCGCCGACTTGCCGGTGCTGCTGGCGGTGCTCTCCAGCCTGCGCGATGCGCCGCTGGCAGAAAAAACCATCGCCTTTGGCGAGGTGGGCCTGTCCGGTGAAATCCGCCCGGTGCCCAATGGCGAGGAGCGCCTGAAAGAAGCCGCTACCCACGGCTTCAGGCGCGCCATCGTCAGCCATGCCAATGCCCCCAAATCAGGCCGTATCAAGGGCATGGAAGTTATTGCGGTTGCCCGCCTGGCCGAGGCGCTGGAGCAGGTGTGACCGCCCGCGCGCGCCATGCTTTATGGCAAGCGGTGTCCATCGTGCTGCACCCTTTCTGGGTATTGGCCGGACTTTGGCTGCTGGCGTTATGGCAGCACCGCGCGGAGGCATTCTGGGCGCAGGCATGGCCGATGCTGCTGGCTATCACCGTGTGCGCCGCCTATGTGCTATGGCGCTGGCGGCGCGGTGACTGGGGGACGGTGGATGCTTCTGACAAACGCGAGCGCGCCAGCCTGTACGCCGTAATTTTGCCGGTTATTCTGGCTTTGGCGCTATGGCAAGGGGGCTGGGCAAGTGTCACTGGCCGCGCATTGCTGTACTTTGCATTGGCGCTGATGCTGGCCTGGCTTGGCAATCGCTGGCTGAAAACCTCGCTGCATCTTCTGGGGCTGGGCTTTGCCGTGCCGGTTGCCTGGCAGCTCTGCCCGTGGGTGGGGGTATTGCTGGCAGCCTGTTTGCCATTGCTCGCGGCTTCGCGCTTGGCGTTGGGTCGCCATACCCTCTTGGAAGTGATGGCTGGCAGCATCCTCGGACTTGCTGCCGGGGTATGGGCGCTAATTTGAGTCAGCCGCGCCTCAGCACAAACTCATAAACAAACTGGCTGCCAAAGAACGATAGCGCCAGGAGCAGCATGGCCAGCAGGGTCAGGCGTGCGGCCTTGATGCCGCGCCAGCCGTAGCGCCAGCGGCCAAACAGCAGGATGCCGAAGATGACCCAGGACAGCAGTGACAGCACGGTTTTGTGCGCCAGTTGTTGCGAAAGCAGGTCGTGCACGAACAGTGCGCCGGTCAGCAAGGTGGCGCTCAGCAATAAGAAGCCTAGGCTGATGCTGCGGAACATCATCCTCTCCAGCTCGGTCAGCGGCGGCAGGATGCGCGGCCAGCGGTGTGTGCCGCGTTTGCGCAGGGTGCGCTCCTGTACCCACAGCAAAATGGCTAGCAATGCCGCGACCGCCAGCACGGCATAGGCTGAAAGTGCAATCCAGGCATGCAACTGCAATTGCCAGCCAAGCGCGATGGGCGGCGCATGGTCGCCCAGCCGGTACAGCAGGCTGGACATGGCCGATAGCGGGAAAACGATGAGGCCAAGAGACGTCATGCGCCCGGACAGTGCCAGCCCGGTGGTCAGTGCCGACATGCCGAGCGTTGCCAGTGACAGCGTGGCGAAGAAATGCAGTTCCGGAGCCTGCGCCTGTCGCCAGGCTTCGGCGTGCATTTCGCCATGAAAAATCATCGCCAGAATCGCCAGTGGCAGCCAGCTGCGGTTGTTTTCCTTCTCTGGCTGGCGCAGTGACACCGCCAGCATCAGGGCGGCGGAGACGTATAGAAGGGTAGCTGCGAGTACGAGAATCATTTGCGCCTAGTTTCGCATGCCAAAGCCGTCAAGTCAGGCCAGCATGCGTACAAAAATGAAATGATGCCGGAAAGTGTGCGCCCCGCCGGGCAAGGCCGCCCTGCGCAGCTGCGCACTTGCGGGAGCCGGGAAAAGCCTCTGCACAGGCGCTGAGGCCGGGGGGATGCAGTGGCGGGTGCTTGGCAGGCCGGGCTGGGCAAGACCTGTCCTATAATCGCGGTTATTAATATTCAACGCAGCATCTTCCCATGTTTGAATCCCTGACCGAACGCCTGTCCGGCACCATCAACCGTCTGCGTGGCCGCGGCCGTTTGACTGAATCCAATATCACCGAGGCGATGCGCGAGGTGCGTATCGCGCTTCTGGAGGCTGATGTGGCCTTGCCGGTGGTGCAGGCGCTGATTCAGCGCATCAAGGTGCGCGCGCTGGGTCAGGAAGTGATGAAGTCGCTCAGCCCCGGCCAGCAGCTCATCAAGGTGGTGCGCGATGAGCTCACCAATGTGATGGGCGCACAGGCCAATGAGCTGAATCTCAATGTACCGGCACCGGCCATCATTTTGATGGCGGGCTTGCAGGGCGCGGGCAAGACCACCACGGTGGGCAAGCTCGCCAAGCATCTGAAAGAAAAGCGCAAGAAAAAAGTGATGGTGGTGTCGGCTGACGTGTACCGTCCGGCCGCGATTGAGCAGCTCAAAACCCTGGCCGCGCAGACCGGCGCGGAGTTTTTCCCTTCCAGCGAGCAGCAAAAGCCCGAAGACATCGTGCGCGAGGCGATAGATGCGGCGCGCAAGTCGTTTGCCGATGTGCTGCTGGTGGATACCGCAGGCCGCCTGGCGATTGATGAAGCCATGATGGCGGAAATCAAGGCGCTGCATGCGGTGGCCAACCCGGCTGAAACGCTGTTCGTGGTCGATGCCATGACCGGCCAGGACGCGGCCAATACCGCCAAAGCCTTCAGCGAAGCCCTGCCCTTGACCGGGGTGGTGCTGACCAAGACCGATGGCGATGCCCGTGGCGGTGCCGCGCTGTCGGTGCGCTATATCACCGGCAAGCCCATCAAGTTCATCGGCGTGGGCGAAAAGCCCGATGGCCTGGATGTTTTCCATCCCGACCGGATTGCCAGCCGCATCCTCGACATGGGCGATGTGCTGTCGCTGGTGGAGCAGGTCGAGGCCAATGTTGATAAGGACAAGGCGCAAAAACTGGCGGAAAAGGTCGCCAAGGGCAAACGCTTTGACCTGGTTGACATGCGTGACCAGCTTGAGCAGATGCAGAACATGGGCGGCCTGCATGGCCTGATGGACAAGCTGCCGGGCATGGGACAGATTCCCGAAGAAGTGAAGAATCAGGTCACCGGCAAGGAAATCCCGCGGATGATTGCCATCATCAATTCCATGACCCTGAAAGAGCGCCGCAACCCGGAGATATTGAACGGCTCGCGCCGCGCCCGCATCGCCCGTGGCGCTGGCATGCAGCCGCAGGATGTCAACCGGCTGATGAAGCAGTATCAGCAAATGGAAAAGATGATGGGCAAGCTTGGTCGCGGTGGCATGAAAGGCATGTTGCGCGGCCTCAAAGGCATGAAGGGCATGATGGGCGGCGGCATGCCGTTCATGCGCTGATTGCAATTTGCGCAATGAAACATAGGCTGCTTTGCAAATGAAGTGAGGAAAGCTCGAATGAAAAAAACTTGGGTAATGGCGGCGATGATATTGGCACTCGCCGCCTGTGGGGATGACCGTTCACTGTCGCAGAAGGCAGGCAGCGTCATCAGCGGCAGCGCGAGTGATTTCGTTGCGGGTCTGGGCGAAGGCGTGGACAAGAAGATGACGCTGGATTTGGTGCTTGACCCGGCATTTCAGGCCAAAGGGCTGACGGTTACGCTCGGTAAAAGTCGCGGCGTGGGCTCTAAAGATGCCTCGGTTTACATCGTGTCTGAAAAACCCTTCAAGGGCAGCATCATGGCGCGTGCGCTGGATGAATCAGGTACGGAAATTGGCCGCGCACGGGTGGAAGTGGAATTTGCTGAAGACGATGCCAAGTACGTGAACTTCACTTTCAACGAAGAAATGGACAGCCAATTGGTGCGCTCTTACGCACTTTCACTGCGCTAATCCAGGCGTTGATATCTGCCAGCTAGCCGTCAGGCCGATAGGCCATACGGCAGGCAGCGCAACAAAAATCCGGGCAGGATGCGCATAAGCTTTTGCTGCGCAGGATTTTTCTGCTAGAATCGCCCGCTTACCCTGCCATCCCGGCAGCTGGGCTACACAAGAGAAACCAAAATGGTCAAGATTCGCCTTACCCGTGGCGGCGCCAAGAAGCGTCCGTTCTATCACATCGTTGTCACCGACAGCCGTAGCGCCCGTGATGGCCGCAATATCGAGCGCGTGGGTTACTTCAACCCGGTCGCTTCCGGCAACGAAAAGCGCGTGGAAATGAACGTCGAGCGCGTCAACCACTGGATTGGCCATGGTGCGCAGATGACCGACAAGGTCGGCGCCCTGTTCAAGGAAGTCAAGAAGGCTCAGGCCGCTGCCTGATGTCTCTGCGGCCTTGCTGAAGACCGGCATGAGTGCCGCAAACAACACCTCCAAACGCATCCTGATTGGCAAAATCATGGGTGCGTTTGGCGTTCGTGGGGAGCTGAAAATCCTCTCCCACACCGCCCCGGAAACCGCCCTGCTGCGCTATCAGCCGTGGACACTGCGCGATACGCGCGGTCGCGAATGGCAGGTGACTGGCGCCAGGGGGCGGGCTGCCAGCAAGGGCGTGCTGGCCAGCATTCCCGATATCCACGACCGCGATGCCGCCGAGGCGCTGCGCGGCGTGGAAATCTATGTGCCGCGCTCGGCACTGCCTGCGCCCAGACCCGGCGAATATTACTGGGTGGATTTGCAAGGGCTGCAAGTGGAAACGGTCGAGGGCGTGCCGCTTGGGCATATCGACCATGTGTTCTCCACCGGCGCCAATGATGTCATCAGCGTGCGCGGCGAGCGCGAGCGCCTGATTCCCTTTATCCAGCCCGATGTAGTGCGCCAGGTGGACTTGGAAACTGGCCGCATGGTGGTGGATTGGGATGCGGAGTTCTGAGCAGCAAGGGGCAGGGGGCAGAAGCGAAGGCCGAGAGTACGGATGGGAGAGCAGGAAGGCTTGACAGTCCGGCGGTACTGTCGATGCTAGTCCCGAGTCCCGAGTCCCGAGTCCCGAGTCCCGAGTCCCGAGTCCCGAGTCCCGAGTCCCGAGTCCCGAGTCCCGAGTCCCGAGTCCCGAGTCCCGGCCAGAAATTTACTCTCGCTTTTCCCCTGACCCCTGGCTCCTGACCTCTGCCCCCTGTCCCTGCTTTCCCATGCGCATTGATGTCATCACCCTGTTTCCCGACTTTATCCGCCAGGCGGTGGCTTTTGGCGTGCTCGGTCGTGCCTGTGAGCGCGGCTTGTTGCAGGTGGAAGCCTGGAACCCGCGCGACTATGCCGAAGGCAATTACCGGCGTGTGGACGAGCGCCCATTTGGCGGCGGCCCGGGCATGGTGATGATGATTGAACCGCTTTCCCGCGCACTGGCCGCTGTACAACAGGCTGGCGAGGGCAGGGCGCATGTCATTCACTTAAGTCCGCAGGGCAAACCCTTGCGGCAGGCGCGTGTGCATGAACTGGCGGCCTTGCCACGCATCGCCCTCATTGCCAGCCGCTACGAGGGCGTGGACGAGCGTTTTATCCAGCAGGAAGTAGATGAAGAAATTTCGCTGGGCGATTATGTGCTCTCCGGTGGTGAGCTGGGGGCGGCGGTGCTGATTGATGCCATCGCCCGCCTGCAGGAAGGCGCGCTGGGCGATGCCGAATCTGCCCGTCAGGACAGCTTTGAAAACGGCCTGCTGGATTGCCCGCACTACACCCGGCCGTTGCAGCATGCCTATGGCGAAGTGCCGCCGGTACTGCTCTCCGGCAATCATGCCGAAATCGCCCGTTGGCGCTACCGGCAATCGCTGCTGCGCACCGCCCGGCGTCGCCCGGAATTGCTTGCCGGGCTGGACATCCCGGCCAAAGACCGTGCCTGGCTTGAGGCGCAGGATATCTAGGACGGGCGGGATACACTGGCTTGCCATCAGCCATGAAATCTTGCTAGAATCGCGCGCTTTCCCAAGCCCGGACGCAGGTCCACGTGCACTTGCGCCGATAAACCACAAATACACAGGCCCATATCATGAGCAAGCCCTCTCTCGCCAATCTCGTCAACGAATTTGAATCGGCGCAAGCCGGTCGCCAACTGCCCGCCTTCGGCCCCGGTGATACCGTCGTGGTCAATGTCAAGGTGAAAGAAGGTAACCGCGAGCGCGTCCAGGCCTATGAAGGCGTGGTCATCGCCAAGAAGAACGCCGGTCTCAACTCCTCCTTCACCGTGCGCAAGATTTCTCACGGCTACGGCGTGGAACGCGTGTTCCAGAGCCACAGCGCCGCGATTGATTCGGTGGTGGTCAAGCGCCGTGGTGCCGTGCGTGCCGGCAAGCTGTACTACCTGCGCGGCCTGGAAGGCAAGGCGGCTCGTATCCGCGAAGACCTGGCCGCCGTTGCCAAGGCTAAGGCCGAAGCCAAGGCTGCCGCTGCTGCCGCTGCCGAATAATCCCGGCAAGTTTTGCAACACAATGGCCGCCGCGTGCGGCCATTGTTGTTTTTAGCCGTTGGAGGCTGACATGAAACCACTTGCCGAACCATTGGCATCATTGCGACTGGATATCTGGTTATGGGCGGCGCGCTTTTTCAAGACCCGGGTGCTTGCCAAGCAGGCCATTGAAGCCGGACGGGTGGAGGTGGACGGCCAGCGCGCCAAACCGGCACGGGCATTGCGCGGTGGCGAAATGCTCACCGTGGTGCGCGGCGTGGAGCGCTTTGAGCTGGAAGTGCGCGCCCTGGATGACCGCCGTGGCCCGGCCAGCCATGCGCAGACCTTGTATCTGGAATCGGAAAGCTCCATTACCGCCCGCGCGGCTGCACGCGCCGAACAGGCCGCCGCCCGCGCGGGCTACCAGCCCCCACAAACCCGCCCGGACAAACGTGCCCGCCGCCTGATTCGCGCATTGGGCGATATTGAAGCGCTGTAAGTCTCGGGCGAATAAGCAAGCCCTCCGGGAGAGGGCTGCTGTAAGCATTGGCTTTGATTAACCCAGCCGCTGCCGTTGGGCATTGAGCGCCTCATGCTGCGCGCCCCAGTCGGCCAGTCGCTGGCGTTCTTGCGCGACCACGGCTGCCGGGGCGTTGGCGACGAAGGTTTCGTTGCTGAGTTTGTTTCTGGATTTTTCAAGTTCGGCAGCCACACGCTTGATTTCCTTGTCCAGGCGGGCGCGTTCGGCATCCAGGTCGACAAGGCCAGCCAGCGGTACGAACAGGTCGATATCGCCGACGCGCGCGGCAGCGGCGGCGGGCGGCTCGCCGTCCAGCATTTCGATGTTTTCAAGCCGCGCCAGGAAGCACAGCGCGGCATCAAAGCGTTGCAGGCGGGTGCTATCGCCGCCGCGTACCAGCAGTGTGACTTGCTTGCCGGGGGAGACGCCCAGCTCGCTGCGGATGCGGCGCAGTGCCGAGACCATGGCTTTGAGCCATTCGATATCGGCATCGGCCTGGGCAAAGTCCGCCACATGCATCGCTTCGACCGTGGGATAGGCGGCCAGCATCAGGCTGCCTTCGGCAATGTCGAGTTTGGGGGCGACTTCCTGCCACAGGGTTTCGGTGACGAACGGAATCAGCGGGTGCAGCAGCCGCAGTGATTGCTCCAGCACATATAGCAGGGTGTGGCGGGTGGAATTGGCCGCGGCCGCATCGCTGCCATTCAAGGCGGGTTTGGCCAGTTCCACGAACCAGTCACACAGCTGGTTCCAGGTGAACTCGTACAGGGTTTGTGCCAGCAGGTCGAAGCGGTAGTGGGCAAAGTGCCCGGCGGCTTCGGCCGTGGTTTTGGCCAGCTGGGAGAGAATCCATTTTTCTGCATCGCTCACCGGCTGCGGCAGGCCGCTGGCGCTGAAGCCCTCGGTATTCATCAGCACAAAGCGGGTGGCATTCCACAGTTTGTTGCAGAAGTTCTTGTAGCCCTCGGCGCGCGCCAGGTCGAACTTGATATCGCGCCCCGGCCCGGCCAGCGCCGCCATGGTGAAGCGCAGCGCATCGGCGCCGTGGGCGGCGATGCCTTCGGGGAACTCCTTGCGGGTGTCCTTTTCGATTCTCGCCGCCATCTTCGGCTGCATCAGACCGGCGGTACGCTTGGCGACCAGCGCATCGGCGCTGATGCCGTCGATGATGTCCAGCGGGTCGAGCACATTGCCCTTGGATTTGGACATCTTCTGGCCGTTGCGGTCGCGCACCAGGCCGGTGATATACACATCGTGGAATGGCACCTGGCCGGTGAAGTGGTCGGTGAGCATAATCATGCGCGCGACCCAGAAGAAGATGATGTCAAAGCCGGTGACCAGCACATTGCTGGGCACATGCCGGGCAAAGCCGCGCTCGGCCATCAGCGCCGCATTCGGCCAGCCCTGGGTGGAGAACGGCCACAGCGCCGAGGAGAACCAGGTTTCCAGAACGTCCGGGTCCTGGCGCAGTGGTTTGTCGCCCAGCGCGTATTTTTCCCGCACTTCCTGCTCGCTGCGACCGACATAAATCTCGCCATCCTCGGCAAACCAGGCGGGGATGCGATGCCCCCACCAGAGCTGGCGGGAGATGGTCCAGTCCTGGATGTTTTCCATCCAGTGCCGGTAGGTATTAATCCAGTTTTCCGGCACGAACTTGACCTTGCCGGTTTCGGCCAGCTCCAGGCCGCGCTTGCCCAGGCCGTCCATCTTCACGAACCATTGGTCGGTGAGGAACGGTTCAATCACCGCGCCGGAACGGTCGCCGAAGGGCTGCATGATTTTTTTCGCCTCCACCAGCGGTTCGCCTTCGGCATTGGTAACGGCAAGCCCTTCAGCATTGATGGCCGCCACGATTTGGCGGCGCGCTTCCAGGCGGTCCAGTCCGCGCAGTTCTTCTGGGACCAGGTTGACGCTGCGCACGCTCTCATCCACGGCCTGTTCGCCGCGCGCGATGGCAGCGGCAATGCGTGCGCTCTCGTCATAGCCCAAACCATCACGGCGCATCTGCGCCCTGCCATCCATCAATGCATACAGCGGGATGCCGTGGCGCACGGCAACAGCGTAGTCGTTGAAGTCATGCGCGCCGGTGATTTTCACCGCGCCCGAGCCAAACGCCGGGTCGGGATACTCGTCGGCAATAATCGGAATCAGGCGGCGCTGCGCCTTGGGGCCAACCGGGATTTCGCACAGCTTGCCGACAATCGGCGCATAGCGCGCATCGTCCGGATGCACCGCCACGGCACCATCGCCCAGCATGGTTTCCGGACGGGTGGTGGCGATGGCGATGTAATCGCGGGTTTCGCGCAGGGCGATATTGCCGTCTGCGTCGCGCTCGATGTATTCGTAGGTTTCGCCACCGGCCAGCGGGTACTTGAAGTGCCACATATGGCCATCGACTTCATTGTTTTCCACTTCCAAATCGGAGATGGCCGTATCCAGCACCGGGTCCCAGTTCACCAGGCGCTGGCCGCGATAAATCAGGCCTTCTTCATGCAGGCGCACAAAGGCCTCAATCACGGCTTCGGCGGCCATCGGGTCCATGGTGAACACGCTGCGCGACCAGTCGCCGGAAGCGCCCAGGCGGCGCATCTGCCGTTCGATGCTGCTGCCCGAATGCGCCTTCCATTCCCACACCTTTTCGATGAACTTCTCGCGCCCCAGCGAATCGCGGGTTTCGCCCTTGCCTT
Source organism: Lysobacteraceae bacterium NML95-0200 (assembly GCA_002798255.1). GTDB lineage: Bacteria > Pseudomonadota > Gammaproteobacteria > Xanthomonadales > Xanthomonadaceae > Solilutibacter. The sequence continues at coordinate 10,080 of NWQQ01000028.1, read as the reverse complement.
CGGCGGCAAGATTGCGGCTGACCACCATTTCCGTGGCAATCCCGGCATGGTCGGTGCCCATCTGCCACAGCGTGCGGAAGCCGCGCATGCGGTGATAGCGCACCAGCGCATCCATCAGCGTGTGCTGGAAGGCATGCCCCATGTGCAGGGTGCCGGTGACATTCGGCGGCGGCAGCAGGATGGTATAGGCCGGGCCATCGCCCTGCGGGGCAAACAGGCCAGCGGCCTCCCACTTTTCGTACAGCGCGGTTTCGATGGCGGCGGGCAGATAGCTTTGGGCGAGAGACATGGTGGTTAAACAGGCGGTATGGCGGTTGGGGGCTGAAGGGGGCGGACTGTTGGGCTGGCCAGAGAGGCGGGCAGGGCGTATGGCTTACATATCGTGCTTGTGCACGCTAAGGCCGCGTGCCTGGTATTGCCGCCAGCGTTCGCGCAACGGGGCGCGGGCGGCGGGGTCGGCGGGGACGACTTCCAGGACGCGTTCGAAGTCGCCTTCCACCGGCGCCGGGCGCAGGTTGATGATGAGCGGGCGCATTGGCGTGTCGATGTCCGGCGGCACAATCAGTACCGGGGTTTCGTCGTCTTCTTCGTTGCCGGCGATTTGGTGCGGGATAAAGGCTTCCGGGTCGAATGACCAGAGCAGGTCGTCGAGCGTTTCGGCCTCGACCATGTCACGTACCAGAATCAGGCTGGCAAAGCCTGCATCGCACGCTTTGCGTGCCAGCTCGCACACCAGGCGCAGCGGCTCAGCGCGGAAGCGGGGCTTGTCGATGAGATAAAAGTCGGCGCGCATCGGGGGCAGGAGGCCGGTTGCCCGGCCTCCGCATGACTCAGGCCGCCTTTTCCAGCAGCCACTGCGACAGCAGGCCGACCGGGCGGCCTGTGGCCATGCCCATCTTGCCCTCGGCGCTGGCGCTGCCGGCGATGTCCAGATGCGCCCAGCGCACGCCTTCGGTGAAGCGCGAGAGGAAGCAGCCGGCGGTAATCGCGCCGCCCCAGCGGCCGCCGATGTTGTAGATGTCGGCAAACTGCGAGTCCAGCATGGACTGGTATTCGTCCCACAGCGGCAGCTGCCAAGCGCGGTCGAACACGGTTTCACCGGCAGCCAGCAGCTCCTGGGCAAGGTCGTCGTGTTTGGTCATCAGGCCAGTGGCAAAGGTGCCCAGCGCAATCATGCAGGCGCCGGTCAGGGTGGCCACGTCCAGCAGCGCCTCGGGGTTGAACTTTTGCGCATAGGTCAGTGCATCGCACAGAATCAGGCGGCCTTCGGCATCGGTATTGCCCACTTCGATGGTCTTGCCGGACATGCTGGTGATGACATCGGAAGGCCGGTAGCTATTGCCATCGGGCATGTTTTCAACGGCGGCCAGGATGCACACCAGGTTGACTTTCAGCCCCATGCGCACGGCGGAGACAAAGGTGCCAAACACCGTGGCCGCGCCGCACATGTCGTATTTCATTTCCTCGATGCCGCCCTGTACCTTCAGGTTGATGCCGCCGGTATCGAAGGTGATGCCCTTGCCGACCAGCACATAGGGCTTGGCATCGCCGCCATTGTTCCACTTCAGCACCACCAGCTTGGGGCGGTTGGCCGAGCCGCGCGCCACCGCCAGCAGCGAGCCCATGCCGAGCTTTTCCATTTCCGCATCGCCCAGCACTTCGCATTCGGCCTTGTCGAAGTCTTTGACAAAACGCTGGCCTTCATCGGCCAGATATTGCGGATTGCAGATGTTCGGCGGCAGGTTGCCCAATTCGCGGGCAAAGGCCACGCCCTGGGCAATCGCCTGACCCTGTGCCAGTGCGGTTTCATCGCTACCGCTGATGGTCAGCGACTCCAGACCTTTTTCTTCGCGCTTTTTGTTGCTCTGACCCAGCGTCGCGGTATAGCGGTACATGGCATGGTCAGCCGCGATGGCGGCTTGACGGATATTCCAGGCTGCATCGCGGTCTTTGACCTCCAGCTCGGCCAGGGTCAGCAGCGCCGACTTCACCGCGCCAGTCTTGAGCGCGCGGACAGCCTCGCCCACGGCTTTGAGGTACTGCGCAGCGCCGAACTTGGCCGCATCGCCCAAACCCACCACCAGGACGCGCGGCGCACTCACGCCGGGCAGGTCAAACAGCAGCGCGGTCTTGCCGGCCTTGCCGGAAATGTCGCCACGCGCAACCAGGCTGGCGAGCTTGCCATTGCTGGCCTCATCCAGCGCCTTGGCAGCAGGCGAGAGCGTGTTGTCGGCAAAGACCCCCACCACGACGCAGTCGGTGGTAGCAGTGGCGGGCGAGGTGTTGTTCAGGGCAAATTCGAGAGCCATCAGCAGATTCCAGTATGGGTTCCGTACAATGCGCGAGTGTCAGGACGCGCCGCGTTCTGGCATCGCAAGAGCCGCATAGTCTAATTCAAGCCGCCACGACCCACGAATGCAGAAACTCGACCGCTATCTGACAGGTGAATTCGTCCAAGCCATTTTTGCCACCTTGATGGTGCTGCTCATCGTCATGGTTGGCGGTGCATTCATTGACGTGATGGGCGATGTGGCTCGCGGCCGTCTGCCGGCCAATATGAGTATCGCGCAGCTGGGACTGGTACTGCTGACCTGGGTGCCGGTCATCATGCCGCTGGCGCTGATGCTGGGCTTGCTGATGGCGACCTCGCGACTGTACCGCGATGCAGAAATGCCGGTGTTGACGGCCATTGGCGTGGGGCCTGGGCGGCTTTTGAAACCACTGATGCTGGTCACCCTGCCGCTGGTGGCGTTCATCGCCGTGTGTTCGCTATGGCTGGGGCCGTGGGCAGCGCGCAAATCGCAGGCGATGCTGGAAGAAGCCAGCCGCAATATGCTCATCAGCGGGCTGGAGGCTGGCCGCTTTACCGAGCTGCCCGGTGGCGGCGGGGTGATTTATGTCGGCGAAATCGAGCAGGCCGGCAACAAATTCAAGCGCATCTTCATTTATCGCCAGAAGGGCGACCGGCTGGATGTCACCACTGCGGCTGACGGTGCGTTGCTGCGCGATGGCGAGCAGCGTTATCTGTCGCTGGGCAAAGGCTTTGAAGTGGAAGGGCCGATGCATGGCGATACGCTGGACTACCGGCTGCTGGGCTTTGCCCGCAATGATGTGCGCCTGCCGGACAAAGAAACCGAACGCAGGAAAAGCCACGAAATCCGCCGTCGCACCACCGGCGAGTTGCTGGCCGATAGCTCGCCCGAAGCGCGTGCCCAGCTGCATTGGCGCATCGCGCCGCCGCTGATTGCCCTGGCACTGGCGCTGCTGGCGGTGCCGCTCTCGCGCAGCCCGCCAAGACAGGCGCGCTATGGGCGCATGGCGCTGGGCTTCATGGGCTATCTGGTCGCCATTCAATTGATGATTCTTGGCACTGACCTGATTGCCAAGAGCAAGCTGCCAGTGGCGCTCGGACTTTGGTGGCTGACCCTGCCGGCTCTGCTGCTGGGCATCTGGCTATACCGACGAGATGGCCGTCTGGCACGGCGGAGATTGGCACGATGAAACCCTTTCCGATGATTCATGACCGCTATATCGGCCGTACCGTGCTGCTGTTTGTGCTGGCAGTATGGTTTGTGCTCATCATGCTGGACTTCATCCTCGGCGGTGGCGGGTTGATGGCGCAGCTCGATGACATCGGCAAGGGCAGCTACCGGTTTGCCGATGCGTTTTTGTATTCCAGCTATACCCTGCCGCGCCGCGCCTATACCTTGTTCCCGACCGCAGCGGTGATTGGTGCGCTGCTGGGGCTGGGGCAGCTGGCGGCCAGCTCGGAGCTGACGGCATTGCGTGCGCTGGGGCTCTCGCGCAAGCGCCTGAGCCTGTCGGTGGCACTGACCATCAGCGTGCTCACCGGGCTGATGGTGCTCTCTGGCGAAACCCTGGGGCCCTGGGCGGAGAAACGCGCCAATGCGCTGAAGGCTGCCGCCACTTCTCCCAATATGATTGTGGCGCAGTATTCCGGCCTGTGGGCGCGCGAAGGCAATGTGTTCCTGAACGCCGAATCCGGTCATGAGCGTACCGATGGCACCGATGCCTGGCTGGAGCTGAAAGACCTGCGCATGTACCAGCTGGATGAAAACGGGCGGCTGCTGTCCATCGCCCATGCCGCTGTTGCCGAGCATCGTCCCGGTGGCTGGCTGTTGAAGGATGTCACCCGTACCCGCTTTGCCGAGCGCACCGTTGAGCGCGAGCATGTGGCGCAGGAGCATTGGCAGTCGCAGCTCGATGCTTCGGCGCTTTCGGCCAGTGTGGCGCGCCCCAGATTTCTGGATTCGGCCAGCCTCAGGGCCAGCATCGACTATCGCAAGCGCAACCAGCTCGACTCCGGTGAGTTTGAAGCCTTCTACTGGGGACGCTGGTTCTATCCGCTGAACGTGCTGGCACTGTGCCTTGCGGCGATTCCGTTTGCCTTCGGCAGCCTGCGCAGTGGCGGGCTGGGCAAGCGCCTGTTCATCGGCGTGGTATTTTCGCTGGGCTTCTGGCTGTTGCAGGAAATGTCCGCGCGCATGGCCGGGGCATACAAGTTCGACTACCGGTTGGCGTATCTGATGCCGCTGCTCCTGATGCTGGCCACTTCCTGGCTGCTGTTTCGCAGGCGCAGTGGTTAGCCTTTCAAGACATCGCGCTTAAAGTCACGAATCATGCGCGTGCCGCTGAGGCGGTCATGCCAGGTCAGCTGCTCGCGGTCAAACCAGGCCCACCAAAAACCAAGCCCGGCGCACAGCAGCGAAAAAATGCCGCAGAAATAGCGCAGCCACAGCTTGCCCAAGGGCGCGGTTTTGCCCTCGGGCGTCACTACATACAGCCGGAACGGCTTCATGCCGATGGTCTGCTCACCACGCCGCCAACTGGCGGTGGCGTACAGTCCGGTGATGGCAATCAGCGCGGCAAGCTCAAGAAACCCGGCCAGGGTATTGCTCTGGATGGCCTCACCGCCGTTCAGCGCCAGCGCGGCCACCACCACCACGAACCAGATGCCGAGAATCGGGAAAAAGTCATACAACAGCGCGAGCAGACGCCAGCCAATCAACGGGCGATGGGTGGGCGGTTTGGGGGTGGGGGCTGCGGTGTTCATGGCTGAAGTTTAACGACCGTCTGCGAACCCTGTGAATTGTGCAGAAATTGCGTAGTGACCCGAGTGGGGCGATTGGGGTGGCGGCAGGCATGCTGCCAACGCCTCCGGGATTCGGTTTGTGGCGATGCAGGGATTGCAAAGCAGACGTTCTGGCGTGATTGCGATAGGGAAAATCGAGTAAAAGAGAATAAGAATCAATATATAATAGCCGCCCCCAGCCAGCCGGCCGCCTCATCGGTCAGTGCAAGCCGATTGTCACTATTGCCCGGGATGAGGAGCGATGAACAACTGGCCAGTTGGCTCGGCGCTGTTTGCAGCATGGCGCTTGTCTGCCGATGTTGCGTGTTTGCTATCGGCAGAGAAAGAAAAACCGGAGCAAAGCGATGTGCAGGCGGCTGCGCAGCCGACGCGCCTGCCTGACTTCTGGCGGCCATCGCATCAGGAGCGCGGCTTTCCCCCGCAGGTTTTCGGCAGTGATGGCGAGGACGGGACGATGACACATCACGATGGCGTGCGTCTTGCCCCTGCACATGGGGGGCACTTGCGGGTACCAAGAAGAGGCCTTGAACAGGCTATGGGCGACTTTCAACTTTGCCCGTGGCCGGCTTTGCCGGTCGCGGGCAACGCATGCCAACACCGGCCATAAGGCCGATTTTTACAGGAGATATCCATGTCTTTGAGATTCGTGCGCAAACCTTTGGCAATCTGGATTGCCCAAGCCTGCTGCCTGCCCCTGGTTGCGCAAGCCCAGATGCAGGCGCCGCTGCAAACGGTCACGGTCGCCAGCAGCAGCGAGCAGGCGGCCAAACCGGATTTCCCGCGTATCATCGTGCGTGGCCGCAGTCCTTCGGAAACGGTGATTGACCAGAAGCAGATGGAAAACGAGCCGCCCAAGGATATCCGCCGCCTGTTTGACGACACCATCGGCGTGGAGTTCTCCCAGACCGGCGCTGGCCAGCTTGGCGATATAGAAATCCGCGGCATGGGGGGTATGGGCTCGATGATGGGTAATGCCAGCAACCGGGTCACGCTGGAAGTGGACGGCATGGATGTCGGCCAGAGCTTTACCTTTGGGCACAATATGCGCAATGGCCGCCAGTACTTCGACCCGGCCGACCTCAAGAGCGTCACCATTCACAAGGGGCCGGGCGCCAACGGGCTGGCTGGCAATGTGCAGTTCCGCACCAAGGACCCGGGTGATTACATCCGCGAAGGTCGGCGGCTGGGCGGCGATGTGCGCCTGGGCTATAGCGGCGACAGCCGCGATATCTCCGCCGGGCTGACCCTGGCCACCCTGATTGGGCAGCACCAGAGTGCTTCGCTCAGCTATACCCGTCGCCAGTACCAGGAGCTGGACAACAAGGGCGGCCTGGATGTGACTGGCCCGGAGCGTACCAAGTCCAATCCGCTGGATGGCAACAGCCATTCCCTGAACGGCAAGTGGGTGGTGAAGCCCGGCGAGGCGCAAAAGTTCACCCTGGCCTTGCAGCATTTCACTGTCGAGAACAAGAGCGAGCTGCTCAATCAGGTTGGCAAGAATCCGCGCAGCGGCGTGGAGACTTTCTTCTATCACAATACCCAGAAGAACCAGCGCAATGCGCTGTCGCTGCTGCATGAGCTGGAAAGCAACAGCGCCGCATTCGATACCTTGAGGTGGCAGGCATCGGTGCAGCGCACCAGCAGCGAAGGCTTCAATACCTATGAGCGCAGTCATCCGCGCACGGGCCGGGGTATCAGCCACGATGACAATAATTTCCGCATCAATCATTACACCCTGAAGGCGGACTTCGGCAAGGCATTCGGCGACAGCGGCGGTATCGAGCATGCGCTGAGCTATGGCGCCAAGTTGCAATACAGCAGCATTGACCAATATTCGCTGGCTCGCAGCGGCGCAATCTCGCGGGAGCGCAATTTCTTCCCCAAGACCAAGCAATGGCAGGGCGGGCTGCATCTGGCCGACCAAATCAGTTTTGCCGGTAGCGGCATCAGCCTGACCCCGTCGCTGCATGTCAGCCGCATCGTGAATCACCCGGAAGTGCGCGATTACCGCAAGCCGGTGGCAGGCACCGCCAAGTTCAGCAGGACGGCATTGGGTGGCGGCCTGGTGCTCGACTGGCTGCTGGGTGAGCACAATCTGCTTAGCGCCAGTTACCAGCATTCCACCCGGTTGCCGGCCTATGGCGAAACCAATGCCCAGAGCTATGGGCACTGGATTGGCCGCCCCAATCCCGATCTCAAGCCGGAAACCGCCGATGCGCTGGAGCTGGCGTGGATGAACCACAGCCGCTTTGGCCGCTACAAGACCGCGCTGTTCTACAACCGCTATAACGACATGGTGGATGTCACCTGTGATTATGGCAACTTCAATGCCGATGGCTATTGCGAGGTATTCAATGTCGATGGTCACAGCAAGCTGTATGGCATCGAGCTGGAAGGCAGCCTGGCGCTGGATGCATTCGGCCTGCCGCAGGGGCTATCCCTGGATGCAGCTGCCACCCATGTCAAGGGCAAGAGCGCCAGTGGCGAGCCGCTGGGGCGGGTGAATCCGCCCAATGGCCGCCTGGCGCTGCGCTATGCCGATCCGGGCAATCGCTGGGGAGTGCAGGCACGGCTGAACTTTGCGGCTGCCAAGAAGGCTGGGGATTTGCCCAAGGGCATCTCGCCGCTGCCGGGCTATGGCGTGGTCGACCTGATTGGCCATTACCGCCTTGGCGAGCAGTTCAGCCTGAGTGGCGGCATCTACAATGTCGCCGACCGCCAGTATTCGCGCTGGGTTCGCGCCCGTGGCGCCAACCGCAATTTTTACAGCGAGCCGGGGCGTTATCTGGCACTCAACCTGCGCTATCAGTTCTGATTGCAGCGACCGGATATGGCGCGCCTCACCCGCCGGGTGTCAGTGATGACACCCGGCGGGTGTCGGTCGTTGGGGCTGGCAGTTGATGCGCTCTGTCGATACATTGCGCCCATGTCCAGAGTCACCCCCGCCGACCGTCGTCAACTGGCGCAGCAATTGCCCGCACTTGCCGAGGCCGATGCGGCATTGATAGCGCAGTTTCTGGATGCCATCTGGGCAGAGCACGGTCTGGCATCGGCCACGCTGGCAAGTTATCGCCGCGATTTGGCCGGGTTTGCCAGATGGCGCAATGGCGTGCAGGGTGGCCTGCAAAACGCCAGCACTGAGGAAGTGTTTGCCTATCTGCGCTGGCGCGCCGAACATGGCTATGGTCGGCGCAGCGATGCGCGATTGCATTCGGCGCTGCGCTCGCTATTTGTCTGGATGGTGCAGCGTGGCCTGCGCAAGGACGACCCGGTGGCTTTGCTTGCGCCTCCAAAACAGCCGCGCAGCCTGCCCAAGGCGCTGGCCGAGAGCCAGATTGAGGCACTGTTGGCAGCGCCGGATGTGGGCAGCGCAGAAGGCTTGCGCGACCGTGCCATGCTGGAGCTGATGTATGCCGCCGGGCTGCGCGTGAGTGAGCTGGCCAATTTGCCGGCCACTGGCGTCAATCTGCGTCAGGGCGTGCTCCGGGTCAGTGGCAAGGGCGGCAAAGAACGGCTGGTGCCGGTGGGCGAAGAAGCCATGCACTGGCTGCAACGCTATCTGCAAGAGGCGCGTCCGGCACTAGTGGGCAAGCAGCCGGTCGAAAGCCTGTTTGTCGATGACAGGGGCAAGCCGCTGACCCGCCAGCAATGCTGGCAGCAGGTCAAGACACAGGCACAGCTTGCCGGAATTGCGCCTGAAAAAATCAGCCCGCATGTGCTGCGCCACAGCTTTGCCACGCATCTTTTGAACCACGGCGCCGACTTGCGCGCACTGCAACTGCTACTGGGGCATAGCACGCTGTCCACCACCCAGATTTACACCCTTGTGGCCAAAGAAAAGCTCAAGCGCCTGCACAAGACGCATCACCCGCGTGGCTGAAGCCCGGGCAAAGGTGCGAGCGCGCTTGTTTTGCGCATCGTGCGACAATGCGCGCCACTTTGGTTTTGAAACATTTCCATGCCTCAAGGACATTTCATGAAAAAAGCCCTGATTACCGCTGTGCTTGGCAGCATCAGCATACTGGCCTGCGCCCAGGACAAGGGGCAGAATGCAGCAACCACGCCGGAAACCCAGGCGGCCATTGCAGCGGCGCAGGCGGCCAATGCCATCAAGCCCGAAGCAGGCAGCGCCGGTGAGCGTGCCGTGCAGGCCATCCAGAGTCTCAACCCGAACATCAAGGTCGATGATGTGACCGATGCGCCGTTGCCGGGCTTCCAGCAGGCCATTGTTGGCGGGCAAACGCTGTTCATCTCCAATGACGGTCGTTATTTGTTGCAGGGCAGCTTGTTCGACATGCAGGCCAAGCGGGATTTGAGTGGCGATGCACTGGCGAAAATGCGCCAGCGCCTGCTGGCGCGGGTGCCGGCCAGTGAGCGCATCGTGTTTCCTGCGGCCAATCCCAAGCATGTGGTGACCGTGTTTACCGATGTGGAATGCGGCTATTGCCGCCGCCTGCACAATGCCATGGATGAATACAACAAGCTGGGTATCAGCGTTGAATACCTGGCCTTCCCGCGGATGGGGCCTTCCAGCCCGGATTTCGCCATCATGGAGGCAGTGTGGTGTTCCAATAACCGCAACAAGGCGCTGACCGACTCCAAGAATGGCAAGAATCCGCAGGCGGTACGCTGCACCAATCCGGTGATGTCGCACTGGACGCTGGGGCAGCAGATTGGTCTGCAGGGCACACCGATGATTATCGGTGCCAATGGGCAGAATACGCCGGGCTACATGCCGCCGGAGCAGCTGCTGCAATGGCTGGAAGCAACGCAGAAATAATGCCGTGGGACAGCGACAGGCCGGGGTTTCCCGGCCTCAGACCGCTGACAAACCCCGTGTTTTTTGGCACGGGGTTTTTCAATGGCATGCTGGGAGCCCTTTGAAGGTCAGAAGCATGCGATGCAGCTTGGTCGTGTTGAAGGCGTTCTGTGAAGGATTCGTGCGCTGTAGCCGCTCAGCCAGTACA
>NWQQ01000026.1 GCA_002798255.1 Lysobacteraceae bacterium NML95-0200 | reverse complement strand
GTCTTGGGGCACCAGCATCTCAAGCGTCACCATCTCAAGCTGCTGCTGCGCAGGCGTGGGCGCTTTCAGCATCTGTCTATGAAAACAACAAACCCAGGCTAAGGCCAGGGTTTGTCAGCAGTCTGAGGCCGGGGTTTCCCGGCCTGTTTCTTTGGGCGGGCTTTGCAGGCTGCGGCAGGCTACAATAGCCGCCCCGTAAACCTTTGGTTTTGCAAGCATGATTGTGCTCGAAGGGCAAAGCGCCCTGTCGCCGTTCCGTCGTGAACGCCTTGAAGCTCGCCTCCGCAGCGTCCATCCCGTCATTCAAGTTGCCGGTGCCTGGTTCACCTACTGGGTGGAGCCAGAAGCAGGACAAGTCGTTGATACCGCCAAACTTGGGCGCATCCTGCAGGCCGATGTCAGCCGTGCGCCGCAGGCTGAGGGCACGGTGTCGAAATTCATCTCGCCGCGGCTTGGCACCATTTCGCCCTGGGCCAGCAAGGCCGGTGAATTGCTGCGCGGTGCCGGGCTGGCCATCAAGCGTGTGGAGCGTGGCATGCGTCTGGATTTGGCGGCCTGGCCGGAGGATGCCGGAAGCCAAAAAGCGCTGGCGCGGCTTTTGCATGACGCAATGACGCAATCGCTGCTGGATGATGCCGATGCGGCCAGCGGTCTTTTCCAAAGCCCCGAGCGCGGCCAGTTGCAGGTGATTGCGCTGGCTGATTTGCGCGCGGCCAACCAGCGTCTGGGACTGGCGCTGGCCGAGGATGAAATCGAATATCTGGAAGCGCGCTATCAGGCGCTGGGGCGCGATCCGCATGATGTCGAGCTGATGATGTTCGCGCAGGCCAATTCCGAGCACTGCCGCCACAAAATCTTCAATGCCGACTGGACGATTGATGGCGCAGAGCAGGAGCGCTCGCTGTTTCGCATGATCAAGAACACCCATGCGAAAACCCCGCAGCATACGCTCTCGGCCTATAGCGATAATGCCGCCGTGGTGGCGGGCTATCCCAGCCGCCGTCTGCGTGCGCAAGGCCAGGCGCGGCAGTATGTATTGCAGCCCGAGGCCGAGTCGGCCTTTGCCATCAAGGTGGAAACCCATAACCACCCGACCGCCATTTCGCCTTTCCCCGGCGCTTCCACGGGCGCGGGCGGCGAAATCCGCGATGAGGGTGCGACCGGGCGTGGCGGCAAGCCCAAGGCTGGTCTGGCTGGTTTTTCGGTGTCGCATCTGCGCATCCCCGGCCTGCCCCAGCCCTGGGAAGCCCCGCGCGCACTCAACCCGCGCATGGCCAGCGCCTTTGAAATCATGCAGGAAGGCCCCATTGGTGCGGCTGCCTTCAATAACGAGTTTGGCCGCCCCAATCTCACTGGCTATTTCCGCAGTTTCGAGCAGCCCGAAGGCGAGGGGCTGGTGCGCGCCTATGACAAGCCCATCATGCTGGCCGGTGGCTTGGGCGCGATTGACCGCGCGCTGGTGGAAAAGCAGCGGCTTGCACCCGGTGATGCAGTGATTGTACTGGGTGGCCCGGCGATGCTGATTGGCCTGGGCGGCGGTGCGGCCAGCTCGGTGGCCTCGGGCGAAACAGCCGAGGAACTGGATTTTGCCAGCGTGCAGCGCGACAACCCGGAAATGGAGCGCCGCTGTCAGGAAGTGATTGATGCTTGCGTGGCATTGGGCGCTGACAACCCGATTCGCTCGATTCACGATGTCGGCGCCGGTGGCCTGTCCAATGCCATCCCCGAGCTTTTGCACGACTCGGGCGTGGGCGGCATCATCGACCTGGATGCCGTGCCCAGCGATGACCCCTCGCTCTCGCCGATGCAGCTATGGTGCAACGAGTCGCAAGAGCGCTATGTGCTGGGGATTGGCGCCGAGCATATCGAAGCCTTTGCCGCCCTCTGCCAGCGCGAGCGCTGCCCGTTCGCGGTGGTCGGCTATGCCACCGAAGCCGAGCATCTGGTGGTGGGTTACGGTGCGGTGCCGGGGCATGTGCCTGCCGATGCCGCCATCAACCTGCCGATGGACGTGCTGTTTGGCAAGCCGCCGAAGATGCACCGTGATACCCGCCACCCGGCTGCCAGCCGCTGGCCAGAGCTCGATACCGAAGCCATCGAACTGCACGAGGCCGCCTTGCGCGTGCTGGCGCATCCGAGCGTCGCCGCCAAATCGTTCCTGATCACCATCGGTGACCGCAGCGTCGGCGGGCTGACCGCGCGCGACCAGATGGTCGGTCCTTGGCAAATGCCGGTGGCCGATTGCGCCATCACCCTGGCCGGTTATGAGGGCTTTGCCGGTGAGGCGATGGCCATTGGCGAGCGCACCCCGCTGGCGCTGATTGATGCCGCTGCCGCTGCGCGCATGGCGGTGGGCGAGGCGATTACCAACCTGTGCGCCGCACCGCTGGAGTCGCTGGAGCGCATCAAGCTCTCGGCCAACTGGATGGCGGCCGCAGGCCATGAAGGTGAAGACGCCAAGCTGTTTGATGCGGTCAAGGCGGTGGGCATGGAACTGTGCCCGGCGCTGGATTTGTCCATCCCGGTGGGCAAGGATTCGCTGTCGATGCAGGCGCAATGGCAGCATCAGGGGCAAACGCAAAAGAGCGTCTCGCCGGTCTCGCTGATTGTCACCGCGTTTGCGCCGGTGGCCGATGTGCGCCAGCAGCTCACCCCGCTGCTCTCGCGCGATGAGGACACCGAACTGTGGCTGATTGGCCTGGGGGCTGGCCGCCGCCGCATGGGTGGCTCGATTCTGGCGCAGTGCTATCAGGCCTTTGCCGGGGAAGTGCCGGATGTGGAAGAGGCTGGGCGTCTGCGTGGCCTGTTCGAGCTGATTCGTGATGCGCGCGAAGCTGGCCTGCTGCTGGCCTATCACGACCGCGCCGATGGCGGCGTATTCGCAACGCTGGCGGAAATGGCGTTCGCCTCGCATCTGGGGCTCGACATCATTCTGGACGACTGGGCGGACAAGCCTGCCGACAATGTGCTCGAAGCGCTGTTCAATGAAGAACTGGGCGCGGTGGTGCAAATCCGCAGCGAAGACCGTGCCGAGTTTGCCGACCTGGTGGCGCGCCACGGGCTGGTGGAATGCGCGCAGCGGGTTGCCCGTCCGCATACCGCCGAAGACATTCGCGTGCTGCGCGATGGGCAGGTACAGGCCGAATGGCGCTGGCAGGAATTGTTCGATGCCTGGTGGCAGGTCACGCACGCCATGCAGCGGCTGCGCGACAACCCCGAAAGCGCCGATGAGGAGCGCAGCCAGGCGCGTGATTTCAGCGCCAGCGGCTTGAATCCGAAGCTCGGTTTTGACCCGCAGGAAGACATCGCCGCGCCATTCATCGCCACCGGCGCCAAGCCGAAAGTCGCCATCCTGCGCGAGCAGGGCGTGAACGGCCATGTGGAAATGGCTGCCGCCTTCATGCGCGCCGGTTTTGATGCCTACGACGTGCACATGAGCGACCTGATTGCAGGCCGCAGCCAGTTGCGGGATTTTGTCGGCCTGGCCGCCTGCGGTGGTTTCAGCTATGGCGATGTGCTGGGGGCGGGACGCGGCTGGGCAACGTCCATTCTGGAGCGCCCGGCGCTGCGCGAGCAGTTTGCTGCATTCTTTGCGCGCAGCGACACCTTCAGCCTCGGGGTCTGCAATGGCTGCCAGATGATGGCGCAACTCAAGGCCATCGTCCCCGGCGCCGAGCACTGGCCGGAGCTTTTGCGCAATGCCTCCGAACAGTACGAAGGCCGTCTGGTACAGGTGGAGCTGGGCGATTCGCCCTCCATCCTGCTGCGCGGCATGGGCGGCTCGCGTCTGCCGGTCATCGTTGCCCATGGCGAAGGCCGCATGCAGTTTGCCAGCAGCCTGGACCAGGCCGCCGTGCCGGTGGCAGCGCGTTATGTCGATGGCGAAGGCCGCATTGCCCAAACTTATCCGGCCAATCCGAATGGCTCGCCCGAAGGCATTGCCGGTGTTTGCAGTGCCGATGGCCGCGCCACCATCCTGATGCCGCATCCGGAGCGCACCCTGGGGGCGGTCAACTTCAGCTGGCATCCGCAGGAATGGGGCGATGTCTCGCCGTGGGCACGGCTGTTCCAGAATGCCCGCGCCTGGGTGGGCTGACATGCAGGCGGCCTGCGCTATCCACGGCAGGCCGTAATCACTAAGCTGGCGACATGAACCCGCAAGACTTGCCTGTTGTGCTGCTGCCGGTTGGCAGCGATGATGCCGCGCTGGATGCCTGTCTGGCGGCACTTGAGCAGGCAACGCCTGCCGGTACGCGGGTATGGTTGCTGGACGATGCCCAGGCCGGGCCGCGCGGCATGGAAATCATCCGGCGCTGGCTGCAATCTACCCGCCTGCAGGCCGAATACACCCGCCGCCAGCAGCCGGTGGGCGAGGCCGCCCATCTGGCCGAGGGCGTGCGTGCCTGCGGTGATTTGGATATCGTGGTACTGGCGCCGGATGTGCGTCCCACGCCGGGCTGGCTGACGCAATTGGCCGCCTGCCTGCGCCGCGACCCCACCATTGCTACGGCCACCCCGTGGAGCAATGCCGGTGAACATGCGGGCTGGCCGCAGATGGGCAGGGTTCAGCCCGAACCTGCCGAGCCTGCCCGTATTGCCGCCGCTGCTGCAAAAATGCCGCCACTGCATCAGGAACTGCCCAATGCCGGAACGCATGCGGTGCTGCTGCGCGGTACGCCGCGCAAGCGCAGTGGTGCGCTCGATGGCGAAAGTTTTGCCAGCTGGGCGGCGGCGCTGACCGACTATTCGCTGCGCCTGGCAGCGATGGGCTGGCGCAATGTGCTGTGCGAAACCGCATTTGTCGTCCGCGACCATGAATCCCGGCATGGCGAAGGCGACCAGGAGGTGATGGCCGCGCGCTGGCCGGACTACCGCCCCAGACTGTACAAATTCCTGACCGAAGACCCGCTGCGCGGCAGCCGTGAGCAGTTGCAGGCGCTGTATGCGCAGGCAGCGGAAGCCTCGCCACAGGACGACCTGTTTGCATGAATGCAGACGCTATCGCCGTGGTGGTGGTCAGCTACCAGAGCGCCCCGACCATTGAAGCCTGCCTGCAGCGTTTATTGCAGGCCCGGGATGTTGCCGAAATCCGGGTCATTGATAACGGCTCGTCCGATGGCAGCCTGGACATCGTGCAGCGGCTGGCGCTGGCCGATGCCCGGCTGCGTTTTATCGCCAACCCCGATAACCCCGGTTTTGCCGTGGCCTGCAACCAGGGCGCGGCGGCGAGCACGGCGCCGTGGCTGGCCTTCGTCAACCCGGATTTGATGGTCGAGCCAGATAGCCTGCTGCGGCTGCGGGATGCGGCCCGGCAACTGGGCACGGCCCTGCTTGGCGCCGAGCTGCATGATGAGGCTGGCAGGCGCGATGCAGCGGCTCGCCGCCGCGACCCGGATTTTGTCGCCATGCTGCGCAGGCCCGCGGCAAGACAGCTTGCCATCACCCGTGATGCGGCGCAGCAGGTACAGCGTGTGCCCGCAGTTTCCGGCGCGCTGCTGCTGCTGCCGCGCAGCCTGTTTGCACAAGTCGGCGGCTTTGATGAGGGCTACCGCCTGCATGCCGAAGACCTGGACTTGTGCCGCCGCGTGCGCGCAGCCGGTGCCATGGTCGCCTGCGCCAATCATGTAGAGGTGCTGCATCTGCGCGGCGTGTCCTCGCGCAGCAACCCGCTGTTTGTGGAATGGCACAAGCATCGCGGCCTGTGGCGTTATTTCTGCAAGTTCGATGCGCCGCGCCATGGCCTGTGGGCGCGCGCGGCAGTGTTTGCCCTGATTGGCACGCGCTTTCTACTGGCGGTGCTGGGCAAAAGCATCAAGCCCTGAAGCGAGCTGCAACTGAATGTCAGGGGCAGATTTCGTGGGCTGCGTACTCGTCGCTTTCGGACAGGCATGCTAACCTCGCAGGCATGACTCGACGCACGCCTA
Organism: Lysobacteraceae bacterium NML95-0200; assembly: GCA_002798255.1. GTDB lineage: Bacteria > Pseudomonadota > Gammaproteobacteria > Xanthomonadales > Xanthomonadaceae > Solilutibacter. The sequence continues at coordinate 22,759 of NWQQ01000026.1, read as the reverse complement.
CTCTGACACTTCCCTTGGTACTGGCCGCTTGCGCCATCCATGTGCCACCGGCTACAGCCACGACGGCAACCGATAGACCCCAAACCTCTGCAACCATTGTTGTGCAGGATTTTCCCAAGGCCGTGCGCCCAAACACGGACTTGCCGCGGCAGCCGGAAAAGCGCCCGGTTGCGCCGGATAATGTGGTCAACCCGGCCATCCCGCGTGAACAGCGCGAAGCCAATTTCATCCAGTACACCGCCGAAACCTATGGCGTTGACCCGCTGTATATCCGTGCCATCTTGTCGCAGGCCAAGCCGCAGCCACGGATTGTCGCGGCCATCTCGCGCCCGGCAGAGGCGGTGCGCCAGTGGAAGGATTACCGCCCGATTTTCATCAACGATGCGCGCATCAATGGCGGTATCGCCTTCTATCGTGAAAACCGCGCCGCGCTGGAAAAAGTAGCCGCCGAAACCGGCGTGCCGGCTGAATATATCGTCGCCATCATCGGCGTGGAAACCCAGTATGGCCGCAATATGGGCAGCTATCGGGTGCTGGACGCGCTCTATACCTTGGCTTTCGACTACCCGCGTCGCGCGCCGTTTTTCGCCGGTGAACTGGCGCAATTGTTCGCGCTGCAAAAAGCTGAGCCGCATCTGGATATCACCGCCATCAAGGGCAGCTATGCCGGGGCGATGGGCATGGGGCAGTTCATGCCGTCCAGCTATCGCCTTTGGGCCAAAGACGGCAATGCCGATGGCCAGCGCAACATCCTGACCGAAAAATCCGATGTATTTGCTTCCATCGCTAATTATTTCGTGGTGCATGGCTGGCTGCGCAGTGGCCCGGTGGCGGCGCGGGCTGACAAGAATCCGGACATGCCGGAGTGGCAGCCGGAGAACATCGAGCCTGTTTTCACGATGGGCGAACTAAGAGAGCGCGGCTATCGTCCTGCGCCCGGCGAGCCATGGCATCATAACGGTTCATGGCATCATGAGGGTGCCACGGTGCTGAACTTCGAGGGCAGCCAGGGGCGCGAACACTGGCTTGTGTACAGCAATTTCTATGTCATCAGCCGCTACAACCACTCGCCGATGTACACCATGGCGGTGCATCAGCTGGCGCAGGCGATTCGCGCCGGAGTTTCTGACTGATGAATGGCGTGCGGCTTCCCGTATTGGTTGGATTTGCGCTGTTGCTGGCTGCTTGTGGCAGCAGCCCGAAGAAACCGGCAGCCCCGGCGCCGGTCGGCGGCAAAGGCAGTGAGACTACGGCTACGGGAGCAGCGGGCACTGCCAGTGCGCCCCAGCGCCGGGTTTCTCCTTATGCCCCGGCACAGGAAGACCCGGCCAAGCGCGGCAATTATGTGGCCGGTGGCTTGTATGCGCCGGGTGTGAAAGACACCGTGCCGGACTATATCCCCGATGTGGATGCCATCCCCGAGCCGGAAGTCGTGCATGTGCCGCGATCGGCGGTAGGCAACCGTTCGCCCTATACCGTGCTGGGCAAGCGCTATACGGTGATGGACGACCATCGCGGCTATGTGGAACAAGGCCGCGCTTCGTATTACGGCAACAAGTTTCATGGCCGCCGCACCTCCAATCAGGAGGTGTATGACATGTATGCCTTCACTGCGGCGCATCGCAACCTGCCGCTGCCAAGTTTTGCCCGCGTGACCAATCTGGACAATGGCAAGTCGGTCATCGTGCGCGTCAACGATCGTGGCCCGTTTCATGAAAACCGCCTGATTGACCTCAGCTACGCGGCTGCCGTGAAACTGGGCTTTCGCGAAGCCGGTACGGCCAGGGTGGAAGTGCGTGCGCTGCTGCCTGAAGACATGAATGCCAGCGCAGAAGCCGCGCAAGCCCCGGGCGCCGCCGCGGCCGTGGTGGTGGCGCCTGCCACCAGTACGCGCCATGGCAGCCGTTTTGACATGCAGCAAAATGGCAAGTCCATGACCGCCGATGAGTTTGATGGCTGGATGCGCGCGCGCCAGATTCGCATTGCCACCGGTGTTCCCGGCAAGCCCGACCCGGTGATGAATCGCGCAGCGCAGCAGGCTGAGCCTGTGTCCACCGTTGTGGCGCAGATGCCACAGGCGGTTGCTGCTGCCAGCCCTGCTGCAAACAGCGGCATCGAATTGCAGGTCGCCAGCTTTGCCAGCATGGATAATGCCGAGCGCGCGCTACAGCGGCTGCATGGCGCCGGTGTGGCAGAAGCCCGGCTGATGGATGCTGCGGTCAATGGCCGGCGCATATGGCGGCTACGCGTAGGCCCCTTGCCGGAGAACGCAGTCGCCGCGCGTGTGGCACAGATTGCCAGCCTCGGCTTTGGCCAGCCCACCCGCATCCGTCAATAACAGCACACGGTTTATCCTATTTGCATGCCGCCCAAGTCGGCAATACCACTGAAAAATGAAACTCAAATCCTTGCCTGTTCTTGCTTTGACCCCCGCCGCATTGGCGGTTTTCATCGGCCTTGCCATGGCCAATCCACAAACGGCCAATACCGCCCAGTCTGCGACGGCATCGGCATCCTCCAATATGGCAGCCGCAACGCAGCAAACCTCTGAAATCGCCATCCCGGCTGCTCCTGCGCCACGGGTATCGAAGGCCTGGCTGATCATGGACGCGGCCAGCGGCGAAGTGCTGGCAGGTGAAAATGTCGATGAACAACTGCCGCCTGCCAGCATCACCAAGGTGATGACCAGCTATGTGATTGCTGCGGAAATGGCCAGGGGTAATCTCAAGGCCGATGACCCGGTGATGATGACCGAAAACGCTTGGCGCAAGGGCGGAGCCGGCACCGACGGCAGCTATAGCGGCTTTGAAGTCAACAAGACGGCATCGCTTATCGAAATGGAAAAAGGCATGGTGGTGCAATCCGGCAATGATGCCGCCATTGCGCTGGCCGAACATGTGGCCGGCAGCGAAGAGGCTTTTGCCACCTTGATGAACAGCTATGCCAAGCAGCTCGGGCTTGCCAATACGCATTTTGTCAATGCCACCGGTCTGCCCGACGAGGCGCATGTGTCCAGCGCCCGTGACCTGGCATTGCTGGGACGCGCGCTGGTGCGCGACTACCCGGAGGCTTACAGCTATAACAGCCTCAAGGAATTTACTGTCGGCCCGATTACCCAGCCCAACCGCAATCTGCTGCTGTGGCGCGATGGCTCGGTGGATGGCATCAAAACCGGGCATACCATGGCGGCTGGCTACTGCCTGATGGCCTCGGCCAAGCGCGGTGACCAACGCTTCATCACGGTCATCCTCGGCGGCAGCAGCGAGGAGCAGCGCGCCACCGACTCACAGGCACTGCTGAACTGGGGCTTTCGCTTCTATGAAAGCCATCGCCTGTTCGAGGCCAACCAGCCCATCGCCGTACAGCGGCTGTGGAAGGGCCAGGTGAATGAAGTCAATCTGGGTCTGGCACAACCCTTGGTCATCAGCCTGCCACGCGGCAGTGCCCCGAGCCTGAAATCCAGCATGGATGTGCCCACCACCCTGATTGCACCAGTGGAAAAAGGGCAGGCCATCGGCACCGTGCGCGTAACCCTCGATGGCAAGGAAATCGCCAGTGCCCCGCTGGTTGCCCTGGAAACGGTGGAGCCGGGCGGCTTCTTCAAACGCCTCTGGCACGAAATCCGCATGTGGTGGGCGGCGCTGTAATTAGCCGCGCTTTTGGCTTTGACCAGACATCCTGCCTGAAAATATTGAGGCAGGATGTTTTTGCACTTGGGTTTGCCGGATGCTGTCCGCATAATGACGCGCATGGAAATCAAATCAGACAATCCCGAACACGGCTTCCAGTTTCCCGGCGTTTTTGAAATCTCGGTGATGGGGCCGGCAGATGCAGGTCTTGAAACTGCCGTGCCCGCATTGCTTGTCGATGCAGGCATCGAAGTGCTGCATGAAAGTCTTGCTATCCGCGAATCCTCTGGCGGCAAGTTCATCCAGGTCAAGCTGAGCTTCAAGGCGGACAGTCGCGAGCAGTATCAGGCTGCACATGAAGTTTTGCGCCAACACCCGGGTGTGAAGTGGACCATCTGAGCCAAGCGAGTGAGCGCCCCATCGCCCGGGTGCGTGAGCTGGGGCGGCAGGCGTATGAGCCGGTCTGGCATGCGATGCAGCGCTTTACCGATGCACGCGATGAAAACAGTACCGATGAAATCTGGGTGGTGGAGCACGACCCGGTATTTACTCTGGGGCAGGCGGGCAAACCCGAGCATGTGCTGATGCCCGGGGACATTCCGGTACTGCATGTGGACAGGGGTGGGCAGGTCACCTATCACGGCCCGGGGCAGATTGTGGTGTATCCGCTACTGGATTTGCGCAGACTGAAAATCGGTGTGCGTGAGTATGTCTGCAAAATCGAGCAGGCCATCATTGATACCTTGCTGGAATGGAACATCATCGCCCAGCGCCGTGAGGGCGCACCTGGCGTGTATGTGGGGGAAGCCAAGATTGCCGCGCTGGGTATCCGGGTGCGGCGCGGCTGCAGCTTTCACGGTCTGGCATTCAATATCAATATGGATCTGTCGCCGTTCCAACGCATCAATCCCTGCGGTTATGCGGGCATGCAGGTCATCAATATGGCGGATGTCGGTGGTGCAGGGGGCATGGAACCTGTCAAACCAGTGCTGTTGGCCGAGCTTGCCAGGCAATTTGGATTGCGCCTGGAGCGAGCCCAGGACTGAAAGCAGGCACAATTGCAATGCGCAAAACAAAAACCCCATATTTGACATGGGGTTTTTGTTTCTGAGTGATGCGGATGGCTTAGCGATCCAGTCCGGTCAGGGTGGAGTCGACCCAGCCGGTATTGCCCAGCTCGTCTTCGACTTCCCACATTTGCCCGTTCTTCACGCCGGTCGGGAACAGCTGCATGCCCACGCTCAACGAGCGCACCGTGCCGCCACGGCGGTTGGCATTTTTGTACATGGTGGCCGGGCGCTGCACGACCAGCGCCTGATGGGCATTGCTGGCTGCAGGATTGTCGGAAAGACCGCCCAGTTCCTCCACCAGCTTGGTATAGGCCTCGAGGTAGGCCAGTGCAACTACCTGACCAATTTCGGTATTGGCATAGCTCGATACGCCCGCTGCGCCACCGAACAGGCTGGAGAAGCTGATACCTCCGCCACCTGCACCAAAGCCGATATCGGTTTTCTTGGCATGGCCTTCGCTCATGGCGACTTGCTCGGAGGAGCGCAGGTCGGTCACGGTCAGCATCACGTCGGCAGTCTTGCGACGCAGGTTGAGGTTGCCTGCCAAAGCGCCCACAGCGCTACCGCCGCGTCCGCCGAGGAGGCCACTGACGATGCCACCGATATTGGTGCCGCCGGCATTGGAGTTGCGGCTGATCATGTCCGGGGTGATGGCGTAGTCGGCAGCACGCATCTGGCCGCGACCGATATTGGAGCGGTTGCGCAGCTGGCCGTCGGCCGCCAGACCACGTTCGGCCATGGCCGCATTCAGGCCACGACCGCGGTCAACTAGGGTAAAGCAGCGCGAACGGGTCACGTACAGCTTGATGAGTGCTTCGGGGGAGGCCAGCTCCCATTCGCGCCACCAAGCGTATTCGGGATCCAGCACAGTGATGCTGCCCAGATTGCGCGAGCAGGTCGGGATTTCCTGCATCTTTTGCGCACGGGTTTCCTGTGCACTGCGACGTTGTGCTTCGGCAGACTGTGGCTGTGCTGCGAAACCGATGGTAAGTGCGCCGGCAATTCCGAGCGCCAGTAGGCGAGTGGTGCGATTCATTGTGGGAAATCCCCTTTCCATAGTTGAGAGGTAAAAAAAAGGCAGATGTTGACCTGCCCGGTGATGGATTCTAGCGCAAGTGCTCGGCAGGGTTGTTCAGCTTGGTGCTTGCCGGTTTGTTTGAGGTTAACTTGATCGTGCATGGTGAGGCGTGTGTTAATCGGCGATAATCGCGCCATGAACGTATCCCGCAGTATTCCCCTTTCCGTGGTCGATGAGGCCAGCTCGCTCACTCCCGGTGCCAAGCAGTTGGCTGCGGACAAGATCGGCAAAAGCCCGGTCAAATTCGAGGAAGCGCCGGTGCTGCGCAAACCCAGCTGGATTCGGGTGCGCATTCCGGCGGGCAATGCCGTACAACAGCTGAAGTCACGATTGCGCGAAAATCGCCTGGTCACGGTCTGCGAGGATGCCAGCTGCCCGAACATCCACGAATGCTTCAACCACGGCACCGCCACCTTCATGATCATGGGCGATGTCTGCACCCGCCGTTGCAGCTTTTGCGACGTGGCGCATGGTCGTCCCAAGCCGCTGGATTTGGACGAGCCGCGCCGGCTGGCCGAGACCATTGCCGATATGCGCCTGAAGTATGTGGTCATCACCAGTGTTGACCGCGATGACTTGCGTGATGGCGGTGCCCAGCACTTTGTCGATTGCATCCGCGAAACCCGTGCCCGCGTGCCGGGCATCAAGGTGGAAATCCTGACCCCGGACTTCCGTGGCAAGGGGCGCATGGAACGGGCACTGGAAATCCTTGCCGCCGCGCCGCCGGATGTGTTCAACCACAATATCGAGACGGTGCCGGATTTGTACCGCAATGTACGCCCCGGGGCAGACTATCAGTGGTCGCTGACCTTGCTGAAAAAGTTCAAGGCGCAGCACCCGGAAGTCTCTACCAAGTCCGGCATCATGCTCGGCCTGGGTGAAACCATGGAGCAAGTCGAGGCCACCTTGCGCGATTTGCGTGCGCACGATGTCGACATGGTGACCATCGGCCAATATCTGCAGCCCTCACCCGCGCATCATCCGCTGCTGCGTTACTGGACGCCGGAAGAATTCAAGCAGCTGGAAGACTACGGCTATCAGCTGGGCTTTGGGCATGTCGCCTCCGGGCCAATGGTGCGCTCCAGCTATCATGCCGACCGTTCGGCCAAAGAGGCCGGGGTGGCCTGAATCACCCTGCCGCCTATATATAGGCGTATCAATCCTCGCTTAGCAGCGCTTGGTAGCCCGTGTGGCCGAGTTTTTCCATGGTGGCGATATTGCGCGCAATGATGCCCTCGGGGCTGGGGTAGGCGGCCACAGCGCGGTCGATGCTGGCTTCGCGCAGCAGGTGCAGCATCGGATAGGGCGCGCGGTTGGTGTTATTGGCCGCATCATCCGGGTGGCTGTCTGCAAACTGGTAGTCCGGGTGGAAGCTGGCGATTTGCATTTCGCCTTCCAAATCCAGCTCGCGAATCAGCGCATCGGCCTCATCCAGAAAATCGTTGTAGTCGAAAAAATCCTGCAACACCCGCGGATGTACCAACAAGGTGGTGTCGGTTTGCTCCGCGGGCGTGGCCGCAAGTTGCAAAAGTTCGGCGCGCAGCACGTCTTTCAGGCGCTCGGTATTGTCGGCATCGCAGATATGGATGCGCACCTGCCCGCGTACATACACCGCCTTGGCAAACGGGCAGAGGTTGAGGCCGATGACTGCGCGTTGTAGCCAGCGGCGGGTGGCGGCTTCGACGTGGGCGTGGTCGCTGTGCATCAGTCGCGGAAGTTTTCAAATTGCAGCGGCAGCTCGAATTCCTGGCCGCGCAAAAGTGCGATGGCCTGTTGCAGGTCGTCGCGCTTCTTGCCGGTCACGCGCAGCTTTTCGCCATTGATTTGGCTCTCCACTTTCAGCTTGCTGGCCTTGAGTTCGGCCTGAATCTTTTTGGCAAGTTCGCGCCCAATGCCCTGCTTGACGGTGATGCTCTGCCGCGCACCGGCGACATTGGTGTCGATGTTGCCCGCCTCGGTGGCGCGCGGGTCGATTTTGCGGGCAATCAGCCGTGCCTTCAGGATGTCCTGCATTTGCTGTAGCTGGAATTCGCTGGGCGCATGCAGGGCAATGCGCTGCTCTTCCAGCGCAAATCCGGCATCCACGCCCTTGAAGTCAAAACGGTTGCCAAGCTCACGGTTGGCCTGGTCAACGGCATTGGTCAGCTCGTGGGTATCCACTTCGGAAACGATATCGAAAGAAGGCATGCGCGATTGGGTTCAATTTGAATGAACCCAAAGGATAGCCTGTTGGCTGCGCAAAAGACTGTCCGGGGGCTATGGCATCATGCCAAAAACGGTTTTGCCTCATGCCCAGCGCCTCCCGAACACAATCCCATCGTGCCGTATGGCTGATGCTGGCCGCCTTGCTGGCCTTTGCGGTGATGGATGCGGCGATGAAACAGCTTTCATCGCATTATCCGCCGCTGCAAGTCAGCGCCCTGCGCGGCTTTGCATCGCTGCCACTGGTACTGCTGTGGGCGGTGGGCCGCTATGGCTGGGTCAGCCTGAAGCCGGTCAATACAGGGCTGCATCTGCTGCGTGCCGGGTTTGGCATCCTGATGCTGGGCGGCTTTGTCTATGGGCTGTCACAGCTGCCACTGTCCACGGCCTATGCCATTTTCTTTGTCGCGCCGTTAATGGTGACCGTGCTGGCGGTATGGGTGCTGGGCGAGCAGGTCGGGCCGCGGCGCTGGAGCGCGATTGCCATCGGCTTTGTCGGCGTGCTGGTGATTCTGCGGCCGGGCGTGGGGAATTTTTCCTGGGCGGCGCTGGCGGTGGTGGTAGCAGCCCTGGCGTATGCGGCCAATGTCATCAGCGTGCAAGTGCTGAGCCGTACCGATAGCACCCCGGCGATGGTGGTGTGGTTTCTGCTGTTGCTGGGGCTTGCCGCAGGCGCCATGGCCTTGCCCGGCTGGGTGGCCATCGCTTCCATGAAAGATATCGGCGTGATTGCCCTGATGGGGCTGTTTGGTGCATTGGGGCAGGTGGCCGTGACCGAGGCTTTCCGCCTGGGCGAGGCTTCCAAAATCGCGCCGCTGGAATACTCCGCGCTGCTGTGGACGGTACTGATTGACCTGATGGTATGGCGCACCCTGCCTGATGCCATCACCTGGGCCGGTGCGGCCATCATCGTCGCCAGCGGCCTGTATCTGCTGCGCCGCGAGAAAGATCTCAAAGTGGCGCCGGAGCATCCCTGATACCGGTGCTGATGCTGCTTGTTGCGTTGCTCTTGGCGCAGTGATGCGCATCAGGCGGCCTGGTATCTGCGCCCGGTCAGCCTGTTTGCGGTGGCGGCGCTGCTGCTGGGGGCTGCACAGGCGGCTTCAGGAGTGGCGCTCATCGCCTGCCGGCAACAAAAAAACCTGAATTTCATCGCTTCGGGTGTGGCCTGCGCTTCGTTCTGCCGCCACAATAGTCGTTCACTGAACATTGCACCGGAGTGGTTATGGCTGAACTGAAGGAAGCGCGCGTCCCGGATATCGGCGGGCATGAGAATGTCCCGGTCATCGAAGTATTGGTGAAGCCTGGCGATAGCGTCAGCCAGGATCAGGGGCTGATTACGCTGGAGTCGGACAAGGCCACCATGGAAGTGCCTGCGCCCTTTGCCGGTGTCATCAAGGAACTCAAGGTCAACTTGGGGGATACGCTTTCTGAAGGCAGTCTGGTCGCCATCATCGAAGTGGCCGGGGCAGACAAAGGGGCGGAAGCTGCGCCTGTACCAAAGGCGGAGGCAGCGGCACCTGTGGCGACGCCTGCACCGACCCCGGCACCGAGCGCTGCGCCAGCACCTGCCGCTCCGGCTGTTGCTTCTGCCAGCAGTGGTCAGCCGCCCCTGCGCTTTGAAGTCGATGCGGTACTGCCGGACAAGGTGCCCTACGCCAGCCCGGCGGTACGCCTGTTTGCCCGCGAGCTGGGCGTTGATTTGACCCAAGTTGCCGGCAGCGCCGACAAGGGGCGCATCACCCGCGAAGATGTGCAGAAATTCGTCAAGGCCGCGCTGGCCGGCGGCGCATCTGGCGGCACGGTGGCTGCCGCTGGCGGTCTCAATCTGCTGCCGTGGCCGAAGGTGGATTTCGCCAAGTTCGGCGAGGTCGAGGTCAAGCCGCTGTCGCGCATCAAGAAAATTTCCGGCGCCAATCTGGCGCGCAACTGGGCGATGATTCCGCATGTCACCCAGTTCGACAGTGCCGATATCACCGAGCTGGAAGCCTTGCGCGTGCAGCTCAACCGTGAAAACGAAAAGGCCGGCATCAAGCTCACCATGCTGGCTTTCCTGATGAAAGCCGTGGTTGCAGTGCTGAAGCAATATCCGGAGTTCAACGCCTCGCTGGATGAAACGGGTGAAAACCTGACGCTCAAGAAATACTTCCATATCGGCTTTGCCGCCGACACGCCCAATGGCCTGGTGGTGCCGGTGGTGCGCGATTGCGACCAGAAGGGCGTGATTGAAATCGCCCAGGAAACTTCCGCGCTGGCCAAGAAAGCCCGCGAAGGCAAGCTCGGGCCTGCCGACATGCAGGGGGGCTGCTTCTCCATCAGCTCGCTGGGCGGGATTGGCGGCACCGCCTTCACGCCGATTGTCAATGCGCCGGAAGTGGCGATTCTCGGGGTTTCCAAATCGGCAATGCAGCCGGTCTGGAACGGCAAGAAATTTGCCCCGCGCCTGATGTTGCCGCTATCGCTCAGCTATGACCACCGCGTGATTGATGGCGCTGCCGCTGCCCGCTTTACGGCCAGTCTTGCCGCGCTGTTGGCCGACATGCGCCGGGTGCTGCTGTAAGTGGCGGCCTGGGCAGACGGCAGTCGCGTGGCGCAGGGCTCAAGTATTGCCCTGGAGCGGGTGACGGGCGGCTTGCAGGCATTTTTGGAGTTCAAGCTGCTGACTATTGGCGGCAATGTGCTGACTGTTGGCGGCATCATTGGCTCGGTGCTGGTGGTGCTGGTGATGATGACCATTTCCCGGCTTGCCGGGATGGGCATCCGCCGCTTTGGCCGGCGCAATCCCAAGGTCAATGCCGCCTCGCTATACACAGTCTCGCGTATCGTCCATTACGTGCTGCTGGCGCTGGGGATTATCTGGGCGCTGGATGCGCTGGGGATTCCGGTCAGCAAATTCACCGTGTTTGCTGGTGCCTTGGGTGTGGGTCTTGGCTTTGGCCTGCAGCAAATCTTCAACAACTTCGTGTCCGGTCTGATTCTGCTGTTCGACCGCTCGCTGAAGGTGGGCGATTTCGTCCAGATTGACAACGATGTGCGCGGCGTGGTCAAGGCCATCAACATCCGCTCCACGCGCATCACCACCAATGACAATATCGACATCCTGGTGCCGAATTCCGAGTTCGTCAGCGGCCGGGTGACCAACTGGACTTACCAGTCGCTCAATCGTCGCATCCGCGTGCCATTTGGTGTGGCCTACGGGGTGGACAAGGAGCTGGTGAAGAAGGCCGCCTTGGAAGCTGCTGCACAAGTGCCGTTCACGCTCAGCATGGAAGGGCCGAAGGCACCGCAGGTATGGCTGGTGAACTTTGGCGACAGCAGCGTGGACTTCATTCTTGCCGTATGGCTGACCGATGAGGGCGCGCGGCGCAATCTGGGCGTGCGTGCAGCCTACCTTTGGGAGCTCGATACCGCCCTGAAGAAATACGGTATCGAAATTCCCTTCCCGCAGCGCGATCTCAATATCCGCAGCCTGTTTGGCCTTGAGGGCGAGGACGCCTTGAAAGTATTGCGGGGGGCGGGCGAGCCGCTGCATCCGCGCCGGCCGCACAGACATGAATTAAGCGATGAGGAGCGCGCGCAACTTTCGCGCAATGATGCGCGGATGGATGCGGAACTTGGGCTGGTCGAAAGCGATGCGGAAAGCCCCGAGAACCTGGATCAATATACGGAGAAATAACGATGGCCAAGATTGCAGTGAACGTGCCCGATATTGGCGGTCATGCCGATGTGCCGGTGATTGAAATACTTGTCAAGCCCGGTGATGTGGTGGCCAAGGATCAGGGGCTGATCACGCTCGAATCGGACAAGGCCACCATGGAAGTGCCATCGAGCGTGGCCGGTACCGTGGTGGAAGTGAAGGTGAAGCTTGGCGATACGCTCTCCGAAGGCAGTGTGGTGGCGGTGATTGATGCCGAAGCGGGCGCCCAAGGCGCGACTGCCGAGGTCGCCAAGCCCGCGCCCGCGGCTGCCCCGCAGGCTGCCGCAACTCCGGCGCCGCAAGCGGCCGCGGCCAGCGGCCAACAGGCCGATATCGAATGCCAGATGGTGGTGATTGGCGCAGGCCCCGGTGGCTACACGGCGGCCTTCCGCGCCGCCGACCTCGGGTTGGATACGGTACTGGTGGAGCGCTATCCGACCCTGGGCGGGGTGTGCCTGAATGTCGGCTGCATCCCTTCCAAGGCGCTGCTGCATGCGACCGAAGTCATTGATGCTGCTGCCCATGCCAGTGATTTTGGCGTGCATTTTGCCAAGCCGAAAATCGACATCGACGGCCTGCGCGGCTACAAGGAAAAAGTCGTCGGCCAGCTCACCAAGGGCTTGGCGGGCATGGCCAAACAGCGCAAGGTACGAGTGGTCGAAGGCACGGCGAAGTTCCTCTCGCCCAACGAGCTTGCCATCGAAAACGGCGGCAAGACGCAAATCCTCAAATTCCAGCAGTGCATCATCGCCGCAGGCTCGCAGGCGGTGAAGCTGCCGGGCTTCCCCTGGGACGATGAGCGGGTGATGGACTCCACCGATGCGCTGGCGCTGGCGGACGTGCCGGGCAAATTGTTGGTGGTCGGCGGCGGCATCATTGGCCTGGAAATGGCCACGGTCTATCGCGGCCTTGGCAGTGAAGTCACCGTGGTTGAACTGGGGCCGCAATTGGTGCCGGGCGCCGATGCCGATTTGGTCAAACCGCTGGCCGCACGCTTCAAAGCACAGGGTGTGGCCGTGCATCTGGGCACCAAGGTCGTCGAGGCCAAGGCAGGCAAGAAAGGCATCGAATGCGTGTTTGAAGGCGCAAGCCAGCCGCAGACCACCCTGTATGACCGCGTGCTGGTGGCGGTGGGGCGCAGCGCCAATGGCGGCAAGCTCGATGCCGACAAGGCCGGTGTCCAGGTGAGCGAGCGCGGCCTGATTGCGGTGGATGCGCAGATGCGCACCAATGTGCCGCATATCTTCGCCATCGGTGATTTGGTCGGCCAGCCGATGCTGGCGCACAAGGCCACCCACGAAGGCAAGCTGGCGGCAGAAGTGGCCGCGGGCGAGAAGAAAGAATGGGTAGCGCGGGTGATTCCGGGCGTGGCCTATACCGACCCGGAAATCGCCTGGGTCGGCGTCACCGAGGCCGAGGCGAAAGAAAAAGGCCTCAAGGTGGGCGTGGGCAAGTTCCCCTGGGCCGCCAGCGGTCGCGCCATTGGCCTTGGCCGCACCGAAGGCTTCACCAAGCTGATTTTCGATGAAGCCACTCATCGGGTGATTGGCGGCGGCATCGTCGGCCCGCATGCCGGGGAATTGATTTCCGAAGTCGCCCTTGCCATCGAAATGGGCTGCGAAGCGGCCGACATCGGCCATACCATCCACCCGCATCCGACCCTCGGCGAGTCGGTTGGCATGGCCTCGGAAGTGTACGAAGGCACCATTACCGACCTGTACATCCCCAAGAAAAAATAAGCCGCAAGGTTTCAGAAACCGCCCCGGCTGCTGGGGCGGCGGAGCTGTTCAATGAGCGAATACGACAAAAGCACCACCCACTTTGGCTTCCGCGACGTGCCGGTGGGTGAGAAGCAAAAACTGGTGGCCGAGGTGTTTTCCTCGGTGGCGGGCAATTACGACCTGATGAATGATTTGATGTCGCTGGGCATCCACCGGCTCTGGAAGCGCTATTTCGTTGCCACCTGTCAGGTGCGCCCCGGTGACCGGGTGCTGGATTTGGCCGGCGGTACCGGCGATATCGCCACCCTTCTGAAGCCGCGCGTGGGCGATGCCGGCAGCCTGATACTGGGCGATATCAATGCCTCGATGCTGAAAGTCGGCCGCGAGCGCATGACCAATCGCGGTCAGGTGCGTGGCTTTGAATACGTGCAATGCAATGCCGAGAAACTGCCGTTTCCCGATGCCAGCTTTGATCTGGTCACCATCGCCTTTGGCCTGCGCAATGTCACTGATAAAGACGCTGCCCTCAAGGAAATGCAGCGCGTGCTGAAAGTCGGCGGCCAGGCGCGGGTGCTGGAGTTTTCCGAAGTCACCGCCGAATGGTTCCGGCCGATTTACGACTTCCACTCCTTCAAGGTGCTGCCGCGTCTTGGCAAACTGTTTGCCAATGATGCCGACAGCTACCAGTACCTGGCCGAGTCTATCCGCAAACATCCGCCGCAAGAGGCGCTCAAGGCCATGATGCAGACGGCAGGCTTTGCCCGTGTCGGCTACCGCAACCTCTCCGCCGGCATCGTCGCCATCCATACCGGCTACAAGGTTTGATGCGCTGGTAATGGTGTTTTGAGGCGCCAAGCGCAAGCACGGCTGCGCCTGACATGGGACAATAGCGCCCCCGAATTGCGGGTCAATCCCAAACTCTTTGTCATGACGCAGCCCAGCCGCCAAGCTCTTGCCAACGCCATCCGTTTTCTTGCCATTGATGCGGTCAATGCCGCCAATTCCGGTCATCCCGGCATGCCGATGGGCATGGCCGATATTGCCGAAGTGCTCTGGCGCGACCATCTGCGCCATAACCCGGCCAACCCCGGTTGGTTGAACCGTGACCGCTTCGTGCTCTCCAACGGCCACGGCTCGATGCTGCAATATGCGCTGCTGCATCTGGCAGGTTATGACCTGCCGCTGCAGGAGCTGAAGAACTTCCGCCAGTTCGGCTCCAAGACCCCGGGGCATCCGGAAAACTTCATCACCCCGGGCGTTGAAACCACCACCGGCCCCCTGGGGCAGGGCTTTGCCAATGCCGTTGGCATGGCGCTGGCCGAAAAGCTGCTGGCGCGCGAGTTCAACCGCGAAGGGCATGAAATCGTTGACCACCGCACCTGGGTATTCCTGGGCGATGGCTGCCTGATGGAAGGTGTCAGCCATGAGGCGGCTTCGCTGGCTGGCACCTGGAAGCTGGGCAAGCTGGTGGCGTTCTGGGATGACAACCGCATCAGCATTGATGGCGATGTGCAGGGCTGGTTTACCGACGATACCCCGGCGCGCTTCGAGGCCTATGGCTGGCAAGTGATTCGCAATGTCAACGGCCATGACCCGGTGGAAATCGAAACCGCCATCCAGACTGCGAAAAAGTCCGGCGACAAGCCGGTGCTGATTTGCTGCCGCACGGTGATTGGCTTTGGCTCGCCCAACAAGGAAGGCAAGGAGTCGGTTCACGGCGCGCCGCTGGGTGCGGAGGAAAGCCGCCTGACCCGCGAGGCGCTGCAATGGCCGTATGGCGAGTTTGAAATCCCGCAGGAGATTCGCGCTGCCTGGGATGCCCGCGCTGCCGGGCAGCAGCTTGAAGCAGACTGGCAGGCGCGCTTTGATGCCTATCAGGCGGCGTATCCTGAGCTGGCGGCCGAATTCCTGCGCCGGATGCATGGCGAAATCGCTGCCGGGGAATGGGGAAGCAAGGCAATGGCGTATATGCAGCGATTGCAGGCCGAAGGCCCGGTGGTGGCCAGCCGCAAGGCCTCGCAGATGGCGATTGAAGCCTTTGCGCCGCTGTTGCCGGAACTCATCGGCGGCTCGGCCGACCTTGCCCATTCCAATCTCACCCTGTGGAGTGGCAGCCGCGATGCCAATGGCAGCCAGGCTGGCGGCAATTACATTTACTACGGCGTGCGCGAGTTTGGCATGAGCGCAATCAGCAACGGGCTGGCGCTGCATGGCGGCTTCATCCCTTATGACGCCACCTTCCTAGTGTTCAGCGACTATGCCCGCAATGCCATCCGCATGAGCGCACTGATGGGGCTGCGGGTGATTCACGTCTATACCCATGACTCGATTGGCCTGGGCGAGGACGGCCCGACCCACCAGCCTGTCGAGCATGTCGCCAGCCTGCGCCATATCCCCAATAACGATGTCTGGCGCCCCTGCGATGCGGTGGAATCGGCCGCCGCCTGGTTCAGCGCCATCGAGCGCCAGGACGGACCTTCGTGTCTGGTGTTCAGCCGCCAGAACCTGCCGCATCAGCAGCGTGATGAAGCACAGTTCGCCAATATCTTCCGCGGCGGCTATGTGCTGAAAGACAGCGTCGGCGAGCCGGAGCTGATTCTGATTGCGACCGGCTCAGAGGTGGCGCTGGCCATGCAGGCGGCAGAAAAACTGGGCGATAGCGTGCGCGTGGTGTCGATGCCCTGCGTGGAAGTGTTCGAGCGCCAGAGCGCCGAATACCGCGAGGAAGTGCTGCCCGCAGCCTGCACCCGGCGCATCGCCATTGAGGCCGGTACTGCCGACTACTGGTACAAGTATGTCGGCCTGCAAGGCCGGGTGATGGGCATGCGCGAGTTCGGCGCTTCCGCGCCAGCAGGTGAATTGTTCAAGCATTACGGCTTTACCGTGGAAGCCGTGCTGGATGCAGCCAGCATGCTTTGAGCCTGACGCAATCCAGCCTGGAACGAGCCGCCGCGTGCGGCTCGTTTTGTTTGGCGGCCTTGACAGCAAAAAATTACAGGTGTAATTTCATTTGCAATTACAGATGTAAATGAAGCCATGAAAATCAGTGAAGCCGAATCTGCCGTGATGGAAGTGCTGTGGAAGCAAGCGCCACAAAGCGCCGATGAAGTCGTCGCCGCGCTTGCCCGGAGCCATGACTGGCAGGAGCCGACCATCAAAACCTTGCTCAACCGCCTGCTCAACAAGGGTGCGGTCAGCGCCGAGCGCGAAGGGCGGCGTTATCTGTATGCGCCGCTGCTAAGCCGCGAGGACTGGCTGACCGGGGAGAGCCAGAGCCTTTTGCAGCGGCTGTTTGGTGGCCGGGTAGCGCCGCTGGTGGCGCATTTTTCCGAGCAGCGGCGGTTGAGCCGCAAGGATATTGCCGAGCTGAGGCGCCTGATTGAGGAGCTGGATGATGAGCAGCATTGAAATCCTTGCCTGGCTGAAATACGCCACCTTTATCAGCAGTGCCGCCACCGCGCTGATACTCCTGCTGCGCAAACCCTTGCGCCGCTGGCTGGGCGCACAGGCCGCCTATGCCCTGTGGTGGCTGCTGCCGCTGGCGCTTGCTGGCAGCCTGTTACCGGCACGCAAGCTCATCGCCGCCGAGACAGCACCTGCGCTACTGGCGGCCTTCACTATTGGCAGCGATAGCGCCCTGCATTTGTCCCAGGTCAGCGATGATTCGGCGGTTTTTGTCGGACTGTGGCTGGGCGGGATGTTGCTGATGCTGGCCTGGCTTGTCTGGCAGCAATGGCGTTTTCTGTGCAGCCTTGGCCGCTTGCGGCGCCGCGATGATGGCCTGTGGCTGGCCGAGGCGCAGGCCGGACTGCCTGCGCTGATGGGGATTTTCCGCCCGCGCATCGTGTTGCCTCTGGACTTCGATGTCCGTTACGACGCAGAAGAACAGCGGCTGATGCTGCTGCATGAAAACGCCCATCGCCAGTCTTTTGATATGCCCGGCAATGCACTCGCCGCCGCCTTGCGGGTGCTGTTCTGGTTCAACCCGCTGCTGCATTTTGCCGCTGCGCGCTTCCGCCATGACCAGGAGCTGGCCTGCGATGCGCGGGTATTGCAGCAGCAGCCGCAGGCGCGCCGCCGTTACGCCGGGGCGATGCTGAAAACCCATATCGCAAACGTTTCACTACCCGTGGGCTGCCATTGGGGCAGCACACATCCACTGAAGGAGCGAGTCATGCAAATGCAGAGAAAACTTCCGCAAAAAACCCTGCGTGCAGCGGGGATGGCGCTGGCAGTATCACTGGCCCTGGCCTCCGGCTTTGCAGCCTGGGCGATGCAGCCAGCCACAAGCCAGCTGGCAGGCAGCGCGCAAAATGATTACAGCGCCGAAATCCAGTTGGCAGTAGATGGTGGAAAAGCGCAGCGTTTTACTCTCAACGAAGGCTATGGCCGCGGGTTTGAAGTCAAGACTGATGCAGGTGATTTGGCTTTCGCAGGGCAAATAAATCCGGTGCTTTTGGGCGAAAAGCTGGCATTCCGTATGGATGGAAATATCCAGCGGCAAGGACAGGCAGGCGGCGCGCCGGTGATGTTGCTGGTTGAGCCGGGCAAGCGCGGTAGCTTGCGCACGATGGGCGAGGCAGGTGCGCTGACATTGTCGGTATCGGTCACGCCGCGTGATATGCAAGCTGCGCGAGACAAAGCACAGGCATTGAATGGGGAAGCAGCACAAAGCCGTGATTTGCTGCATACGGTTATCAGGCGCCCGCTGCCGGTATATCCCTCCGAAGCGTTGCGCGCCGGAATCGAGGGCAGGGTGCGGTTGCTGGTGGATGTCAATGCCGATGGCACGGTCAAGGATGTCCGGGTCGGCAGGTCAGAGCCTGCCGGGGTGTTCGATGAGGCGGCTTTGACGGCGGTGCGGGAAATGCGTTTCACGCCGCAGGGCAAGGAGAGCAGTGGCTATATCGAAATCGCCTTTGTGCAGGACAAATAATGCGCAGCGTCGTTTCCGCCCTGTTGCTACTGGTCATGGTTTGCGGCTGTGCAAGCCGCAAACCGCTTGCGACTACAGCCAGGGCGCAGGGCTGGCAGGCTGATGGCCAGGTGCGGCAAAGCGTGCAGCAGTCGCCGGGGGATGCGCGTTACCCGATAGCCGGTGTGCATTTTGAGCCGCTTATTGCCGATGCAGAAAACACATCGCCCAGGTATCCCGGGCATTTGCTTGCAGCGCGCCTGCCGCCGGTTTCCGTCACGGTGCGGGTGATTGTCGATACGGAAGGCGCGGTCAGCCATGTGCTGCCGGAAGTGGAGGACGAAACCGTGCCGCAGGCTTTTATTGATGCGGTGGTCGAAGCTGTGCAACGCTGGCGCTTTTCCCCGCTGATACGCTGGCAGGAGGGCAAGGCCGAAGCCCTGCCGTGGTCGGAAAAAATGACCTTCGAGTTCCGGCAAATCAATGGCCGTGCGGTAACGCTTTAAGTCTTGCCGGTGCCGATAAGGCGCGCCAGTTGCGAGCCTGCCAGCATGGCGATGATGAAGTACAGGATATTGAGGCTGCTGAAGCTGCTGGTATTGCCGCCAAGCTGCTGTAGCGCGTCCTGCAAGACAAAGGCCAGATTGCCAACCGCAGGGCCGGGGCAGTAGCCCGCCAGGCCCCAGCCGATACCGAACAGGGCGCTGCCAATGAGAAGCGGCCTGCTGATTTCGCCATTGGCCGGTGTGGGCATGGCATCGCCACTGAAGGCGCGCTCACGGCGGCGCAGCAGCCAGAAGCCGGGAGTGGTGATGGCAAGCGCCGCGGCCATCACCAGTGCCAGTGATGGGTCCCAATGACCGGCCAGGTCGAGGAAGTTCTGCACTTTGTACGGGTTTGCCATGCCGGAGATGGCAAGGCCAAGGCCAAACAGCAGACCGGCGATGAGGGCAATGATTGGCTTCATGACAAGCCTCCTTGCAGGACATGACGCAGCAGATACACGGTGATGAAGGCAGCGCCCATAAAGGTCAGCACGGCAAGCAAGGAGCGCGGTGAAAGCCGCGCCAGGCCGCAGATACCGTGACCGCTGGTGCAGCCATTGCCAAGGCGGGTGCCGAAGCCGACCAGCAAACCGGCCAGAATCAGCAGCGGCCAATTGGCCGGAGAAGCCTGGTATTGCACTTGACCCAACAGTGCAGGCAGCGCCACACCGATGATAAGTCCAAGCAAAAACAGCATTCGCCAGCCGCGTCCCTCGCGGCTTTCCAGGGCGTTGTTGAGGATGCCGCTGATGCCGGCAATGCGTCCAATACCGGCCAGCAACAGCAGCGCGGCCAGCCCAATCAATGCGCCGCCAAGCAGTGCTGGCCAGGGCGTGAAAGAAGTCATCATGATTTCACCTTGACTAAAGGGTTACAGGGTATCCAGCGGAATTTTCAGATAGCGCACGCCGTTGCTTTCCGCCTCGGGCAGGGCGCCGGCGCGGATGTTGACCTGCACCGCAGGCAGCAGCAGGCGCGGCATTGCCAGGGTGGCATCACGAGCCGTGCGCATGGCGACAAACTCGGCCTCTTGCGTATCGGCGCGCACATGGATATTGCCAAGTTTTTGCTCGCCAATGCTGGTCTGGCAGCGGAACTCGCGCCCGCCCGGCGCATAGTCATGGCAGACAAATACCCGGGTGGCATCAGGCAGGGCATATAGCCGCTGGATGGAGCGATACAGGGTGGCGGCATCGCCACCGGGAAAATCGCAGCGCGCAGTGCCGCCATCGGGCATGAACAGCGAGTCGCCGGCAAACAGTGCATCGCCAATCAGGAAGGCATTGCTGTCATTGGTATGTCCCGGCACCGGAATGACTTCGGCCTGTAGCGCGCCGATGGCAAAACGCTCGCCTGCGGCGAACAAATGGTCAAACTGCGAGCCATCCACCGGGAAATGCTCGCCCAGGTTGAATATCGGCCGGAAAGTTTTTTGCACGCGGGCAATGCCTTCGCCAATGGCGATTTGGGCCTGCGGGAAATGCCGGCTTTTCAGCCAGTGGGCGGCAGAAAAATGGTCGGCATGGGCATGGGTTTCCAGCAGCCATGCCACATGCAGCCGATGCTGGGCAATATGCGCCAGCAATTTTTCTGCGCTTGTGGTGGCGGTGCGGCCGGACTTGAAATCAAAGTCCAGCACGCTGTCGATGATGGCGGCCTGCCCGCTGGCCGGGTCGCTGACGATATAGCTCCAAGTATTGCTATCGTCATGGAAAAACGGGTGTACTTGAGCGTGCATGAGCGTCAACCGGAGGATTGGGGGGCGCAGTAGATGGCGTGGAGTGTGTCGAGGATATGTCTGGCCGGGCCATCAACCAGCGCGTAATAGATGGTCTGCGCCTGGCGCCGGGTAGTGACCAGGCCTTCGCTGCGCAGCACGGCCAGATGCTGGGAAAGCGCCGACTGGCTCAAGTCAATGCCGGCATTGAGCTGCCCCACGGACTGCTCGCCCTCCACCAGCCTGCATAGCAGCATCAGGCGGTTTTCATTGGCCAGCGCCTTCAATAATGCCGTGGCCTCGCCCACATGCGCCTGTATTGCGGTTTCGTCCGCTGCGCTCATGGCAGGACGATGGGCAGTTTGGCCGCAGTCCAGTCCTCAAAGCCGCCGCTTATCGAGTGCACATCGGTAAAGCCAAGCTGTTGCAAGCTGTCCGCCGCCAGGGCAGCGCGCCCGCCAGTGCGGCAATACAGCACGATTCTGGCATCCTGCCCGGCGGCAGGATGGGCGCCGATTTGGAACTCCAGCACACCGCGCGGGATATTGATGGCGCCTTCAATATGACCGGCAGCAAATTCGGCAGGCTCGCGCACATCAACCAGCAGTGCGGCTGCATTGTCACGATGAAAATCCGCAGGCGAGATTTCACGGATACGCAGTCTGGCCTGGGCGACCAGTTCGGCGGCAGTCATGGACATGGGGTTTCCTCGTTGGCATGTAGGGTAGATGATACACTTAATTAAGATTTTTCTTATGCAAGGTGTTGCGATGAAATCATGGGCAGGATGGCTGCTGCTGCCGGTATTGGCGGGTTGTCAGGCGGAGAAACCGGCCACGTCAGAGGTACTGCAAAATGTGGAACCCTCGTCAGAGCAAGTTGATGAAGCGGCCAGGCAGCGTGCGCAACAGGCGGCCAGGGCGTTCTCCGAGCGGTTGCAGAGTGCGCTGAAACAAAAAATGGGTGCCGAAGGCCCGGTTGCGGCGATTGATTTTTGCAAGACACAGGCGCCGGTCATCGCGGCGGCCGTGGCGGATGAGCAGGGGGTGGCGATTGGCCGTATCCCGGTTGCGGGCAAGGTGCGCAATCGGGCCAATGCCATTGAAGGTTGGCAGGCCGAGGTGCTGGCCGACTTTCAAGCGCGTGCGGCATCCACACCGGTGTCTGAGCTGGTCTATAGCAGTGCCGAGCAACTGCCCGAAGGCATTGCCCTGCGCATGATGAAAGCCATCGAAGTCCAGCCGGCTTGCCTTGCCTGCCACGGCAAACAACTGGCCGAGCCCGTTCGGGACGCCTTGGCGAAGAATTACCCTGAAGATAGCGCTACAGGTTTTGAAGCAGGTGATTTGCGTGGTGCACTCTGGGTAGAAGTGCCCTTTGAGTCTGTCATTCCCAACTGAGGAGAAGTGTGTGAAAAATTCAATCCGGTTTGGCCTGTCGGCCTTGGCCTTGTTGACGCTGGCAGCCTGTGCTGAGCCCCCCAAGCGTGAGCAGGCGGCTGCGCCTGCCGTTATTCATCAAACGCAGAGCGCCATGAATGTGAGCATTCCGGTATTCAATCCGCGCCAGGGCGTTTACAGCGCGGGCCAGCCAGCCGCGCAGGACTGGCAGGTATTTGCCGCCAGGGGCATTACCACGGTCGTCAATATGCGGGGCCCGGATGAGCTGGCCGGGCGCGATGAACGGGCGGAAGTCACGGCCGCCGGGATGAAGTATCTGGAGCTGCCGATTGCAGATGGCAGCGCCATCAATGCCGACAATGCCGCGCGCCTGCAGCAGTTGCTGCAGGATGCCGATGGCCCGGTGCTGCTGCATTGCGGTAGCGCCAATCGTGCCGGTGGTTTGCTGGCGCTGATGGCCGCCTTGAACGAAGGTCAGGAGCACGCCGCTGCACTTGAGCTTGGCCGCAAGGCCGGGATGAAGAGCACCGAGGCAGCGGTGCAGGCGGCGCTGACGACACGCTGCAATGAGGCAGGGCAGAGCTGCTGAGCCTGTCCCGTAGCCAAAAACAAGGCCATGCCGTTGTGGCATGGCCTCAGACCGCTGACAAACCCCGTGTTTTTGGCACGGGGTTTTTCAATGGCATGCTGGGAGCCCTTTGAAGGTCAGAAGCATGCGATGCAGCTTGGTCGTGTTGAAGGCGTTCTGTGAAGGATTCGTGCGCTGTAGCCGCTCAGCCAGTACA
>NWQQ01000025.1 GCA_002798255.1 Lysobacteraceae bacterium NML95-0200 | reverse complement strand
CAGATGCGCCACATGGTCACGGATGAAGGAGAAATCCACCGTTGCGTCGATCTTGCGCAACAGGTGGTCTTGGGGCACCAGCATCTCAAGCGTCACCATCTCAAGCTGCTGCTGCGCAGGCGTGGGCTCTTTCAGCATCTGTCTATGAAAACAACAAACCCAGGCCAAGGCCAGGGTTTGTCAGCAGTCTGCGCCATCTTCGATGGCTGTTTTTGTCATTCTGCGCAAGCGAAGCGCAGTCGCAGAATCTTCTGGATTTCTGATGTTTGTTCAACGCCGGGACTGCGCCCGGCAGCGCACCTCCTTTCTTTGCTAGCAAAGAAAGGAGGCAAAGAAACCAGCCCTGCTCCCGCGCCTTGCTGCGCAAGGTGCCCTGCGTTCCTCGCGACCAATGGCGGCAGGGCAAACTCGCTTACGCTCAGACATGCCCTGCCTTGTTTCCATTGGTCGCTGCGGTACTCGGCGCGTCCGAACAGGGCGGAAAGGCAAAAGCAAGAGCAACGGCAAAAGCAGCCGCAAGCAAAATCAACTGTCATTCTGCACAAGCGCAGTCGCAGAATCTTCTCGGGCTCATCAACAGACCCTGCGACTTCGCGCAGGGTGACAGGATGTGGATGCGACTTCGCGCAGGGTGATGAGTTGGGGGATGCGGCTTGCGTAATGGGTCGTCATTTGTGGTGTGGCTTCGCGCAGCAGGGCAGTTCTACTCCGGCAACAGCACGCGTTTGAGGCGTGAGCCGGCGCCGGTTTTGATTTGCACATCGCTTCTGCGGCAGCCAAAGTGCTTGGCGAGGAGTGCAATCAGTTCGGCATTGGCCTTGCCGTCCACCGGCGGGGATTTGAGCTGCGCAAGCCAGATGCCGTCCTCGCCTTCGGTGAGCGACTGGCTGCGGGCATTGGGTTTGACTTTCAGTTGCAAAACGCGCATCAAAGTTTCAGCTTCAGATATTTCGGCATCCCGTCGCGGGCAAAAGGCGGGTAGGCTTCACCGCGAATCAGCGGCTGCAGATAGCGCCTTGCGGCCTCGGTGATGCCATGGCCGTCTTCGCGGATGAAGTGCTCGGGGAAGGTTTTTTCCTTGTTGGCGATATCCTCCAGCGCAGCTGGTTCAATCTTCCAGCGATAGGGCATATCGCTGCTGCGCACGATGACCGGCATCACCGCGTTCATGCCCTTGAGGGCGTATTGCACGGCTTTTTTGCCGACGGCGCGGGCGTGGGCAAAATCGGTTTCCGAGGCGATATGCCGGGCGGAGCGTTGCAGATAGTCGGGCATTGCCCAGTGGACTTTGTAGCCGAGCTTCTCCTGCACCCGGCCAGCCAGGTGGCTGGCCACGCCACCGAGCTGGGTATGGCCGAAGGCGTCTTTGCCGGCGCCGGCATCGGCCACGAAGCGGCCTTGTGCGTCGCGGATGCCTTCGCTGGCGACCACCACGCAATAGCCCACGCGCTTGACTATCGAATCGACGCGAGCCAGAAAATCGGCTTCGTCAAACACCCGCTCGGGGAACAGAATCAGGTGCGGCGCTTCATCCTCGCCCTTGCCGGCCAGACCCGCAGCTGCGGCCAGCCAGCCGGCGTGGCGTCCCATGGCCTCATACACGAATACCTTGGTGGAAGTGGAGGCCATTGCCGCCACATCCAGCGCACATTCGCGCACGCTCACCGCCGTGTATTTGGCCGCCGAGCCAAAGCCGGGGCAGCAGTCGGTGACGGCAAGGTCGTTGTCCACCGTCTTGGGCACGCCGATGCAGGTCAGCGGGTAGTCGAATTCCGCTGCCAGTTGCGAGACTTTCAGCGCGGTATCGGCCGAGTCGTTGCCGCCGTTGTAGAGGAACCAGCGCACCTCGTGCTTGCGGAAGGTTTCCAGCAGTTGCAGGTATTTTTCCCGGTCTTCCTGCAAGGATTTGAGTTTGACCCGGCAACTGCCGAAGGCGCCGCCCGGGGTGTGTGCGAGTGCGCGCAAATCGGCGCGACTCAATCCTTGCGTATCAATCAAATCATCATTCAGTACACCGAGAATGCCATTGCGCCCGGCCAGCACGCGGATGCCGTGGCTGCGGGCTTCTTCTATCACCGCTGCGGCGGTGGCATTGATGACGGCGGTGACGCCGCCGGATTGGGCATAGACCAGGGTGCCTTGCGTGCTGCGGCGGGATTTTGTCATGACAGGGCTCCTAAGCAGGCTGGATGCGTTAAGCTGCGCGAGTCCGCGCTGCCTGCGAGTGTAGCGCCCCTGAAAATGTTTGGTTTGATGGAGTTGATGCAATGCGATTGGTTCTTCTTGGCCCCCCCGGTTCCGGCAAAGGCACGCAGGCTGCGCGCCTGAAAGCGCATTTGCAGGTGCCGCATATTTCTACTGGCGACATGCTGCGGGCAGAAATCGCCGCAGGCAGCAAGCTGGGACTGGAAGCCAAGGACGTGATTGCCCGTGGCGAGCTGGTCAGCGATGAAATCTTGCTGGGGATGCTGGAAGAGCGCCTCTCGCGCCCGGATGTGGCCAAGGGCTTCATTCTGGATGGCTACCCGCGTAACCCGGCGCAGGCCGAGGCACTGGGCAAATTGCTGGAAAAAATCGGCCAGCCGTTTGATGCCGCCGTGCAGCTGGATGTGCCGACGGAGCTGCTGGTCGAGCGCATTGCAGGCCGTGCCAAGGCCGAAGGCCGTGCCGATGACACGCCCGAATCGGTGCGCGTGCGCCTGAAGGTGTATAACGACCAGACCGCGCCGGTGATTGATTTCTACCGCGGCAAAGGTCAGCTCACCGTGGTCGATGGCGTGGGCGAGCTGGACGAAGTGTTCGCGCGCATCCTCAAGGCCATTGGCTAAGCGGCGTGTTTTCCCCTGACGCCGGGCTTGCCCGGCGTCGTTGCGTTCAATGAAGGCGGAGCAGCCTTGAAAATCCATATCCTCGGCATTGCCGGTACTTTCATGGGCGGCGTGGCCGCCTTGGCGCGTGAACTTGGACATCAGGTCGAGGGCAGCGACCAGGCGGTGTATCCGCCCATGTCCACTCAGCTTGAAAAACTGGGCATTGAATTGAGCCAGGGGTATCGTGCTGAAAACATCGCCGAAGACTGCGATGCCATCGTCATCGGCAATGCGCTCTCGCGTGGCAACCCGGCGGTAGAGGCCGTGCTGGACAGTGGCCGCGCCTATACCAGTGGTGCGCAGTGGCTGGCCGAGCATGTGCTGCCGGGGCGTGAAACCATCGCGGTGGCGGGTACGCATGGCAAAACCACCACCACCACCACCACTGCGTTTTTGCTGGAAGCGGCAGGCCGCGCACCGGGTTTTCTGATTGGCGGCGTGGCCGAGGATTTTGGCGTTTCCGCGCGCATCGGTGCAGGGCGTGAATTCGTAGTCGAGGCCGACGAATACGACACTGCGTTTTTCGACAAGCGCAGCAAGTTCGTGCATTACCGCCCGGCAGTCTGCATCCTCAACAATCTGGAATACGACCACGCCGACATCTTTCCCGACCTGGCGGCCATTGAGCGGCAGTTCCACCATCTGGTGCGCACCGTGCCGCAGCGTGGGCGGCTGATTGTCAATGGTGAAGATGAAAACCTGCGCCGCGTGCTGGAGATGGGTTGCTGGACGCCGGTGGAAACCTTTGGCATTGGCGAAGGCTACAACTGGTCGGCGCGGCTGGAGAAGGCCGATGGCAGTGCCTTCGGCGTGCTGCGCGATGGCGTGGAAGTCGCCCGTGTGCAGTGGTCGCTGCTCGGTCGCCACAATGTGCTCAATGCCCTGGCAGCGCTGGCCGCCTGCGCGGCAGTAGGTGTTGCGCCTGCCGAGGTCGCCCCGGCGCTGGCGCACTTCCAGAGCGTCAAACGGCGCATGGAAGTGGTGGGCGAGGTCGGCGGCATCAGCGTATATGACGACTTTGCCCATCATCCCACCGCGATTGCCACCACGCTTGCCGGTTTGCGTGCCAAGGTGGGTGATGCGCGCATCGTGGTGGCGATGGAGCCGCGCAGTAATTCCATGCGCCTGGGCGCGCATGCCGAGGCGCTGGCGCCTTCGCTTGCCATCGCCGATGAAGTGGTATTTCTGGCGCGCCCGGAACTGCCCTGGGATGCCGCCCGCGTGATTGCCCAAGTGCGCGGTGAGGCCACCGCCGTGGCTGATGTCGATGCTTTGCTGGCGACATTGCAAGCCCGCAGCCGTCCCGGCGACCATGTGGTGTTCATGTCCAATGGCGGTTTTGATGCCGCACCGCGCCGCTTTGTAGAGATATTGCGTGGCTAGTATGAGCGGTTAAACTCCGGATTTCTTTCAAGTCCAGGGTTTACCGATGCGCCATTCCGTGCTGACGCTTTCCATCGCCACTGTTTTGCTGCTTGCCGGTTGCAAGGAAGAAACCGTAACAGCGCCGACTGCTGCCGACCCGGCACCGACAGCCAAAACCGAAGCGGTGATGAGCAAAATCGTGGACGAGCACTCCTATGCCGAGCCGGACAAGGTGCGTACCCGCGATTTGGCGCTGGATTTGTCGATTGATTTCAACCGCAAGCAGCTGGCTGGCACCGCCACCTATACGCTGGAATGGCTGGACAAGACGGCCACCCAGCTGGTGCTCGATACCCGTGATTTGACCATTGAAAAGGCCGAAGGCGAAACCGGCGAAGGTCAGTGGCAGCCGCTGGAGTTTGCGCTCGCCCCCACGGCCGACCCGGTGCTCGGTACCAAGCTGTCCATCCAGACCCCGAATCAGCCCGGCAAGGTGCGCGTGACTTATCGCACTTCGCCCAATGCTTCCGGCCTGCAATGGCTGACTCCGGCGATGACCGAGGGCAAGAAATTGCCGTTCATGTTCAGCCAGTCGCAGCAAATCCATGCGCGTAGCTGGGTGCCGTTGCAGGATGCGCCGCAGGTGCGCTTTACCTATTCGGCGCGCGTGAAGGCGCCCGAGGATGTGATGGTGCTGATGAGCGCCGACAACGACCCGAAGGCCGAGCGCGACGGCGAATACGAGTTCAAGATGCCTCAGCCGATTCCTTCCTATCTGTTGGCGATTGCCGCGGGCGATTTGGTGTTCAAGCCGATTTCCGGGCGCAGCGGCGTATGGGCGGAACCGGCGATGGTGGACAAGGCGGTGCGCGAGTTCGAGGACACCGAGAAGATGATTGAGGTCACCGAAAGGCTCTACGGCGCCTATCGCTGGGATCGCTATGACATGCTGGTGCTGCCGCCCTCTTTCCCCTATGGCGGCATGGAAAACCCGCGTCTGACCTTTGCCACGCCGACGGTGATTGTCGGCGACAAATCACTGGTATCGCTGATTGCCCACGAACTGGCGCATAGCTGGTCGGGCAATCTGGTGACTTTTGCCACCGACCGCGATGGTTGGCTCAACGAGGGTTTCACCAGCTATGTGCAGTCGCGCATCATCGAAGCGATGTACGGCAAGGAAATGGCCGACATGGAATATGTCATCGACCGCAATGAGCTGGAGCGCGAATACCGCACGCTCGACCCCAAATTGCAGGTGATGGCGCTCAAGCCCGGCGACCTGGCCGACCCGGATGGCTCGTCCTCGGCCACCGTCTATACCAAGGGCGCATGGATGTTGCAGTGGCTGGAAGAAGCCTATGGCCGTGAAGTCTTCGACCCGTTCCTGAAGGGCTATTTTGACCATTTCGCCTTCCAGTCGGTCACTACCCGGCAGTTCCTGGACTACATCAAGGCGCATCTGATTGACAAACATCCCGGCAAGGCCACGCTGGAGCAGGTGGAAAACTGGGTGTATCAGCCGGGCATCCCGGAATTTGCCCCGCAGGTGGCCTCGCGGGCATTTGGCGTGGTGGATACCGCGCGGGCGGCTTTCACCGGCGCCGGCACATTGCCCAATAAACAGTTGAGCGATGCCTGGTCTACCCAGGAATGGGCGCATTTCCTTGATGGCATGCCCGAAACCCTGAGTGAGGAACAAGTGCGCATTCTGGATGAGGCCTACCAGTTCACCGGCACCGCCAATGGCGAAGTCGCCATGCGCTGGTACCCGATTACCGTGCGCAGCGGCTATCTGGCCGCGCGCCCGGAAATGGGCAAGTTCTTGCAGCGCGTGGGGCGCAGAAAGCTCATCATGCCGACCTATAACGCCCTGGTGGCCACGCCCGATGGCCTGAAGTTCGCCAAGCAAGTGTTTGCCCGCGCCAAACCCGGCTATCACCCGATTACCACCGCCTCGGTGGAAGACGTCATCGGCAAGGCCGAGCAGAAATAAGGAGGCAGGCGATGGCGCAGATGAAACCCCGTGCATGGCTGCCGCTGCTGCTGTTGTCGCTGGCCGCCTGCGAACCGGCAGAAGACCCGGCGGCAGTCGCCGCCCGCGAGGCCGCGCAACGCGAAGCGGCGGCCGCGCCTGCGCAAAAAGCGTTTGCAGACGCACTGGCCGAAGAAAACTGGGAGCGCGCCTGGGCGCAGGCCGACTTCCTGCGCCGCAACCACGCCGGTACCGAGGCCGCGCGTGAGGCCGAAAGCCGCTATGCCGAGCTGGAAAGCCGGGTCAAGGAAATCCGCGCCACGCGCCGCCTGCAATACCTGTGGAACTATCAGGACAATCCGGCGGGCAAGGGTCGGCAACTGACCGCTGCCATTGATGCCAAACAGCGCATTGAACTGGATGGCGGCCGTACCCCGGTGCAACTGATTTTCCGCGACCATCCCGAATGGGGGCGCTCCAGCTATCTGGTGCTCAAGCGCGGCGACTTCAATTGCTATTCCGGCTGCAACCTCAAGCTGACCATTGACGGCAAGAGCCGCACCCTGCGCGGCTCGCGCCCGGATACCGATGAAGCCATCGCCATGTTCATCACCGACCATCGAGCACTATGGCGGATTTTCAAAACCTCCAAAGAAGTCACCATCGAGTTTCCGGTCAAACCCTCCGGCACCCGCAGCGCCACCTTTGAAGTCTCCGGGCTTGACCCCGAAAAAATGCCGGGCTGGAATTAGCGATCGGTCAATCGCTTTCCCTGGCTTGTGAGGCAGTTGGAGGCGGGGCGACAGGCCAGATTTATGGCATCGAATCCGGGCTTTCGAACCAGGCAAGGCCGTGCAATATCACGGCTTCTTTCAGCTCTGCGGCAAGAGCATCCAGATTGCTGAGCTCATCGACTTGCCACCAGTAATCCGTTTCGATTCCGGGCAGCAATTTGCCAATGCGGATCCGTGCGTGGCATTCATGCGTCTTGGGCTTGTCATGGACTTCCCGCTCCATTTCTTTGGCCATATCAGGCAGATAGCGACCCAAATTGACGGTGAAAACTCCCCGATCAGCTTCGTTGTACAGGCTGCTCTGGATATTGATGACCAAGATGCTGCCATCAGATATACAACAACCTGCCGCCATCCACGGCGATGATTTGGCCGCTGACATAGGCGCTGGCGTATAGCTGCGACACCATTTGCGCGATGTCTTCCGGGCAGCCCTGGCGGCGCAGGGTGGTGCGTTCCTCGACCATGGCAAGGGTTTCGGCTTTTTGCGGGTTTTCCGACCACAGGATATTGCCCGGTGCAATGCCGTTGACGCGCACCTCCGGCCCCAGCTCCACGGCGAGCGCGCGGGTCATCATCGCCAGTGCCGCCTTGGCCATGCAGTACACCGGGTGATCCGGCAGCGGGCGCTCGGCATAAATATCGACGATGTTGATGATGGCGCCCTGTGCTTGCCGCAGATGCGGGGCGGCGGCCTGGGAGAGAAAAAACGGCGCGCGCGCATTGCTGGCAAACAGCGTATCCCAGTCTTCGGGCGTGACCGTGCCGACGGGCGTGGCGTAATAGCCCGAGGCATTGTTGATGAGCAAATCCAGCCGCCCGAATGCGTCAGTGGTTTGATGGATGAGCCTTGGCAGGCTGTCCAGGTGCATCAGGTCTGCCTGCAAGGCAATGGCGCTGCCGGGGCGTGTGTGGTTGAGTGCTTCCAGCAATGATTGCATCTCATTGGCCGAGTTGCGGTAATGCAATGCCAGACAATGGCCTTCGGCATGCAGGCGGCGGGCAATGGCCGCACCGATGCGCTTGGCAGCGCCGGTGATGAGCGTGACGGGGCGGGGGGCAGACATGGCAGGCTCCGGAGGGGAAGTGGGGGAATGTTAACTTTTTGACAAAAATCAATCTTTTGCAGATAGTCTGCTGCACCATGAGCCCATCTTTACAAGGAGAATGACCATGCACCCGGTACTGGTGGAAATGCTGCAAAAACCCGTTGGCTGGCTGATGATTGTCGGCACCATCATCCTGTTTGGTACGCCGCTTGCCGTGGGTTTTTTCCTGCGCAAAAAAATCCGCGACGAAGAAGCGCGCAACAAGCACGAATAATTGCGCCTCGCCGCTGGCAACAGGCTGCGGTTATGCTTGCGGCCTGTTTTTTGTTGCCGGTTTTTCGCAATGAGTTCCTTGCCGCTGCCTGATGCCGATGCGCTTGCCCATAGTGCGCAGCTTGAAGGTCTGATTCGTGCCGAAATCGCCGCCAGTGGCGGCGCGGTGCCGTTTTCCCGCTTCATGGAGCTGGCTCTGTATACGCCGGGGCTGGGCTATTACAGCGCCGGGGCGACCAAGTTCGGCGCCGCGGGCGATTTTGTCACCGCGCCAGAGCTGGGCACGCTGTTTGCCCGCTGCGTGGCGGCGGCGCTGGCGCCGGTGATTGGGCAAATCGGCACGCAGGCGCAGTTTCTGGAAATTGGCGGCGGCAGCGGTGCCTTTGCCGAAGCGGCGCTGCGTCAGCTGCAGGCGCTGGATGCCGTACCGGCGCGCTATGCCATCCTCGAACCCAGCGCCGATTTGCGGCAGCGCCAAGCTGCGCGCTTGCAGGCCAGTCTGCCGCCTGAACTGTCGGCGCGGGTGGAATGGCTCAATGGCCCGATCGAGTCCGACTGGCAGGGCGTGGTGTTCGCCAATGAAGTGCTGGATGCACTGCCGACTTCGCGCTTTGTTATCGGCGAGGCGGGCGAAGTGGCCGAGGAATATGTCGCCAACGGCGAAGCAGGCGGCTTCTACAGTGTGGCCGCACCCGCCGATGCGTTGCTGTGCAATGCCGTGAGTCATTTGCAGCGGGGGCTGCCCGCACCGTTGCCGCCCGGTTATCGCTCCGAAGTCCTGCCGCAGTTGCCGTACTGGTTGCAGGCAGTGATTGGCAGGCTGACCCGCGGCGCGCTGTTGTTTGCCGATTATGGCTATCCGCGCGCGGAGTTCTATCACCCCAGCCGCAGCGATGGCACCTTGCGGGCTTTCCGGCGTCATCATCTGGTGGCGGATGTGCTGGCTTTTCCCGGTTTGCAGGACATCACTGCATCGGTGGATTTCACCGCGCTGGCAGAAGCCGGTGTCGGTGCCGGTTTTGATTTGGCAGGCTATGTCACCCAGGCCAATTTCCTGATAGGCAACGGCCTGGATGTGCAGCTCGCCAAGGCCGAAGTCGAGGCTGGCGATGAAGTGGCACGGCTGGCACTGCGCAGCGAGGCCAAGCAGCTGACCCTGCCCGAGGCCATGGGCGAGCGCTTCCAGATGATGGGTTTCGAGCGTGATGTGGACTTCGGGCACGCCTTCATGCTCGGTGAAATGAGTTGGCGGCTGGGATGAGGCAGGGCAGTTACCGGCCGGGACGCTCGCTCAAGCCTTTCCGCTGGCCGTGGTTATGGGTGAGTCTGTGGATGCTGGCTTTTGCCGGCGTCTGGGTGCTGTCATTGCTGCCGCCGCGAGAGCTGCCGCAAGTGACGGTGGGCAATGACAAGTTCGGGCACTTTATCGCCTATTTCGCGCTGATGGCAGGCGCCGTACAGCTGTATGCCCGCCGTCTTTCCTGGGCGGCGATGGCGGTATTACTGGCGCTTGCCGGGCTGGGCATTGAGCATCTGCAAGCGGCGATGGGGCTTGGCCGGATGGGTGATCGCGCCGACCTCATCGCTAATCTGCTGGGGATAGGGGCGGGTCTGCTCACCGGTTTCACGCCGCTGCGTGATGTGCTGCTGCGCTTGGATGGCGGCAAGCTGGGCTAAAATTGCCACTCTGTAATTTTGGTGAGTTTTGATAATGAGCGACGCTGTCCAAGCCACCTCGGCCAATGCCCAGCGCGAATACCAGGTGCGTCGCGCGCAATTGCCGCTGTCCTGCCCGATGCCGGAAATGGCGTTGTGGAACTCGCATCCGCGTGTGTACCTGCCGATTGAAAGCGAAGGCGGCAAGGCCGAATGCCCGTACTGCGGCGCGAAATACACGCTGGTTGACTGATTGGACGGCATGCGCCGTCGTCTGACTGTCGTACAGCTTTTGCCAGCGCTGCAATCGGGCGGCGTTGAGCGTTCCACGCTGGAAATCGCCCAGGCGCTGGCCGAGGCCGGACACCGTGCCATCGTGGTGTCGGCAGGCGGGCGGTTGTTGCCGCAGCTGCAGGCTGCAGGTGGCGAACATATCCAGCTGGATATCGGCAAAAAATCGCTGCTGACCTTGACCCGGGTGGGCGCGCTGCGCCGCATCCTTCGCGATGTGCAGGCCGATATTGTCCATGCCCGCTCGCGCCTGCCTGCCTGGCTTGGGCACTGGGCGCTTGCCGGAATGCCGGCAGGCCAGCGTCCGCGCTGGCTGACCACCATGCACGGGCTGAACTCGCCCTCGCGTTACAGCCGCATCATGGCCAGCGGCGAGCGGGTGATTTGCGTTTCTGAAACGGTGCGTCAGTATCTGCTGCAGCACTATCCCGAGACTGACCCCGGCAAACTGCGGGTGATTGCGCGTGGTATCGACCCGGCAGGCTTCCCGCGGCGTCAGGCCATGAATCATGCCGCACGTGCAGACATCGCCCGGCAATATCCGCAGCTTGCCGGGCAGACGCCATTGCTGGTTTTGCCCGGGCGCGGCACCCGTCTGAAAGGCCATGCCGTTGCGCTGAAATTGCTGGCTGCCCTGCGCGCACAAGGCATGGATGCCCGGCTGTGGATGCCCGGCGCGCGTGAAGCCGGGCGCGAGGCGTATTTGGCGGAGCTGGAAGCATTGGCGGCGCAACTGGGAGTGGCCGATGCTGTGGCGATGACCGCGCCGACCGCCGCCATCGCACAAGCCTATGCAATGGCGGACCTGGTCTTGCAGCTTTCGCACAAGCCCGAAGCCTTTGGCCGCACCGTGATTGAGGCGCTCAGTGTCGGCGTGCCGGTACTGGGCTGGGCGCATGGCGGCGTGGGCGAGCTTTTGGCGCAGATGCAGCCCGAAGGCGCAGTGCCGCCCTTCGACGCCGACGCGCTGGCCGCGTGCGCCCTGCAACTGCTCCAGCATCCGCCGCCGTCACCACTTAACATGCCCTACAGCCTGCAAGCGATGCAGCAGGCCACGCTATCGGTTTACCAGGAACTTGCATGAATACGGCCTCAAACACCGCCTCCGATGATGCCCGTCTGCCGGTGGGCTGGCGCTGGGCACCGGCCTGGGTGCTGGCCTATGTGGCGTTTTGGCCGGCCTCGCGGGTATCGGAAGCGATTTTGTCGCTGGGCGCCATCGCCGCATTGCTGATTTTGCTCAAAGCGCGCTTTCGCGATGGCAAGCGCCTGCTAAGCCACCCGGCCTGGGCGCTGACCACGGCGCTGTTCTTTGCCTACTGGCTGCCGCAGCTTGTTTCCAGCATTGATGCCTTTGACCCGGCGGCGGCGTTCAGAAAAACCCTGGCCGGGCTGCGCTATCTGCCGTTCCTGTGGCTGGTGGCGATAGCCGTGGCCACCAATGATGGCCGACGCAAGGTGTTTCGCGGGCTTGCCATCATCATCAGCATCTGGTCGTTGGACTTGTGGATGCAGGGCTTGAGCGAAGGCCGGGTGAATTTTTTGCATGGCATGCTCGACGGGCTGTACCAGATGGTTCGCGGCCAGTCGATGTGTCACGGTCAGGAGCTGCGCGGCTTTGACCGCTACAACGGTATTTTTGGCGCTTGCAACCCGGTGTTGGGCGTGGTGCTGGCGAGCTTCTCGCCGTTTGTACTGCTGGCGGCGGCCAGACGCATGGGCGCGCTTGGCTGGATGCTGGCGGCAGGCTTTATCGGCATGGCGGTGTTCTGGGCGGGCTCACGCGCCAGCTGGCTGACTTACGCCCTGGTATTGCTGTTGACCGGCTGGCAGGTGCTGGGCTGGAAAAAACTGCTGGGCTTTGCCCTGGCCGGTGTAGTGGCCGGCGCACTGCTGCTGGCATCGCCCTTGTCGAATGAACGCCTTGAGCGCACCGCGATGTTGCTGCGTGGTGATATGGCGGGCGTGGATGTGGCGCTTTCCGGGCGGATGCGTATCTGGGGCGCTGCCGCCTGCATGGTGGAAGCGCATCCGGTCAACGGTGTGGGCGTGCGCGGCTTCCGCCATGCCTGGGCCGATTGCGACCCGGCAGGCAAACTGCAATGCACCGCGCAGGATTGCCCGGCACCGCCGGTGGCGGAATGGGGCGAAGGCCCGGCGCTGCATGCCCATCAGTTGCTGCTCGAAATCCTGAGCGAAACCGGCTTTATCGGCCTTGTGCTCTGGCTGGCCGGTGCCGCGCTGGCCTGGCGCGCCTGGCGGTTTGCCGATGCCCCTGCATGCGAGCGGGCGCGTCCTGCGATGCTGGCGCTGGCGGTGAGCGTATTCCCGCTCAACACCCATCTGGCGCTCTATTCCTCATTCTGGGGCGCGGTGTTCTTGCTGCTGTTGGCGCTTTATGCCGGCAGCCTGCTGGCGCGGGATGAAAATCATCTGTCGTAAAGCGATACACCATCGGGCTGGCGCTTGAAGCGGCGGTGTATCCACAGATATTGCGAAGGCGCTTCGCGCACCATGGCTTCAATCGCCGCATTGACGCGGGCAGTATCGGCGAGCGCATCGTTACTGGGAAAGTCCGGAAGCGGCGGCGCGATGCGCAGGATGTAACGGCAGCCTTCACGGCGATGAAAAAACGGCACCACCGCGCAGCCGGTCATCCGCGCCAGTTGATGGGTGGCGGTGATGGTGGCCGCAGGCAGCCCGAAAAACGGTGCAAATACCGTGTCCTTGCCGCGCATGTCCTGGTCTGGCGCGTACCACAGAAAACCGCCGCGCTTGAGGTGGCGAACCGCGCCGCGCAGGTCGTCATTGCCGAACATGGCATGCGCATAACGCAGCCGTCCGCGCAGCACCGCCCACTCAAACACCGGATTGCGGTAACGGCGATACATCCCGGCCAGTGGTACATGGTCGCAAAGCATCCGCCCGCAGATTTCCAGCGTCATGAAGTGCCCGGACACCATCAAAACGCCCCGGCCTTCGGCTTGCAGCGCTTGCAGATGTTCCAGCCCTTCAATCTGCACATCGCGGCGCATCGGGCCTGCCGTCCCCCACCAGGCTCTGGCAAATTCAAACAGGCCAACCCCCAGGTCACGGAAGCTCGCGGCCAGAAGCGCCTCACGTTCGCTATCGTGCATTCGGGGAAAACACAGCGCCAGATTGCGTCGTGCCGCCTTGCGACGACTGGGCAAAAGTCGCTGCAACAGCCTGCCCAGCGGCGCCCCCAATGCACGTTGCAGCCCCCAAGGCAGATGCGCCATCAACATCAAAAAGCCCAGCAACAGCCAGGTTGGCCAATGGCGGGGGGCAAGCAATTTGCGGGGCAATGCGGGCGCAGTCATGAGGGCATTCTACGGCCAGCCATGACAGGCCATGGCGAGGCTATGCCACGATGGTGCGAAAGGTCAGATTCACCCGGGGGGCGTGGATGCGGCTGGACTTCATGATGGCGTGTTGCCAGTGGCTTTGGGTGACACCGCGCATGACGATGAGCTGGCCGTGTTGCAGCGGCATTTCGCGCTTGTCACCGCTGCGCTTGTGGCGCATGGCAAACTTGCGGGTGGCGCCAAAACTCAGTGATGCAATCACCGTATCGCGTCCCAGGCTTGCCTCGTCATCGCTATGCCAGGCCATGCCTTGCGAGCCGTCGGCGTAGAGATTGAGCAGGCAGGAATTGAAGCGCGTCGGGCTGATGGCGGCGATACACGCCTCTACATGTGTCTTGATGGCAAGCAGCGTATTGGTCCACGGCAAGGCCGTGCGGGTCGCTCCGGAATAGCGGTAGTCAAAGGCGGCATCGCCATACCAGGCTATCTTGCGAGCGGTAGTGATGCGCTTGCCGTAAATCAGCGCCTCATCATGTTGCCAGGGGATTTCGGCCAGCAGATAGTGCAGATAGCCATCGGCCTCATCCGCTGAAAACACCAGACCGTAATCGTTGACGATGCCATCGAAGGGCAGCAGGTTTTCGGCAGGGGGATGCAGGCTGGCGAACAGGTCGTTCATGTCATGTTTGGATTGTTCAATTGCAGCAACGGTTGTCAGTTTGCAGGGGCGGCTACCGAGGCGCTCATCCGGTGACGGTGGATAAGTGCTATTGGCTTGTTCACTAACCATAAACGCTTTTCACCGCAACAGCCGAGTCGGTGCTTGCCTGGCTTGCTACTGCTAAAGTGAGCGCGTTTTTGTACTGGAGATGCCATGCAAGTTGCCGCTGCTTTGACCCCTGCCGAGCTGGGTGATTTTTTGTTGAATGTAGCTACGGTGCGGCCAGTCTTCATCTGGGGGCCGCCGGGTATTGGCAAATCGGCGCTGGTGGCACAATTTGCCGAGAGTGTGGGTCTGCCCTGTGTATCGCTGCTGGGCAGCCAGCTGGCGCCGGAGGACTTGATGGGCGTGCCGCAGATTCAGGATGGTGTCACCCGCTTCTGCCCGCCAGCGATGATTGCCCGCAATGAGCCGTATTGCCTGTTTCTGGACGAACTCAATGCCTGCTCGCAGGATGTGCAAAAGGCGTTTTACAGCCTGATTCTTGACCGCCGCGTGGGCGAGTACGAGCTGCCAGACGGCTCGGTGGTGATTGGCGCAGGCAACCGCGCGCAGGACTCGGCCATCGTCAAGCCGATGTCCTCGGCACTGATGAATCGCATGGTGCATGTGCAGATGAAGGTCTCGGCCAGCCAGTGGCTGGAATGGGCAGGCAGCGCCGGGTTGCATTCTCTGGTGATCGAGTACCTGACCCAGCGCCCCGACCATTTATGGAGCCAGCCGCCGCGCCATGAGGAGCCATTTTCCACGCCGCGCGCCTGGCATATGTTGAGTGATGCGCTGCATGGCTTTGGCGAGGCTATCAGCCCCGCCATGCTGGAAGCCATTGCCAGTGGCTGCCTGACCCCGCAGCATGCCGCGCAGTTCAAAGCCTTCAGCAAACTGGCAGGTGACCGTCACCGGCTGGATGCCATTTTCAAGGGCGAGGCGCGCTGGCCACATGAGCCGCAAGACCGCGATGTGCTGTACTTTCTGGTTCAGGCTTTCCGTGCCCGCCTGTTGAAAACCCTGCCGGCAGAAAAGAATCTGGTCAGCGGCGAAGTGCAGCGTTTTGTACACGGCTCCAAGGCAATGTTGAAGGACTTGGCGCAAATCAGCCTGGAAATGGCGCAAATCGTGGTGGCCGAAGAAAACGGCCAGACCCTGCCGGCCTGGTACATGGTGGAAGTCATCCGCGACCTGCCACGGCTGGTGGAACGTCGCGCCGAGAGCAAGGCATGAAAAAAGCCGCCGCGCACAACAATCCTGCGACAAAGGCTTATGAAGCGGGTGCGGCCATGCTGCGCCAGCATCCGGTATTTGGCCGCCTGTATGAACATGTGAGCTGGGTGCGGTCTGAAAAGACGCTGCCGCAGGCATCG
Organism: Lysobacteraceae bacterium NML95-0200; assembly: GCA_002798255.1. Lineage (GTDB taxonomy): Bacteria > Pseudomonadota > Gammaproteobacteria > Xanthomonadales > Xanthomonadaceae > Solilutibacter. Next base: position 13,268 of record NWQQ01000025.1, on the reverse strand, counting down.
CCCTGGCCCGCCGATGCCTGGCTGCGGCTGGATCGCTGGGAAGTGATCCACGCCCACCCCAAGCGTTTGGCAGAGCCCGCCGAATGGGCCTATGTACTGGCGCGCGGCCTGCTGGTGTACGCCCTGGAGCAGTGGCAGCCCGACCATGGCGATTGGGCCGCCTGGAGCGCCGCCTGCGATGTGGTGGGTGCGCGGTTTTTGCACAGCATCAAGTTTGGCCGCGCCCCGCAGGGCATGACCTTGCCGCCGGACTTGCCAGCCTGGGACGAAGTGCGCTGGTATCGCGCATTTTGTGAAGACGGCATCCCCGACTGGGCGGCCAGTCTCAGCCTGGGCGGCAGGCAATATGCCAGCCTGCAAACGCCTGCTGACTGGGCGGCGCGCCCCCGCTTCCATGCCTATGGCAGTGGCTGGCGCTGGGCTGATGCCTTTGCCGCAGGCATTGCCGAATCGGTGACGCAAGCGGTGGAAGTGGCCGCCGGGTTGCGGGAAAGCCTGGGCGGGGAGCGTCGCGTTGATGGCGAAGGCCGCGCGTTGCGCCCGGCTACCCGGCGTGCGCTGGACTGGTTTATCAGCAGTTTTCCCCTGCTGGGCAGCATGGTGGCGGCGTTCGAATTTGTGGAAAACGCCGAACTGTGCCGCCGCGAAGACATCAGCGTGGCCGCCGTGGATGAAACCCTGCGCACCGTGTACCTGAACCCGGCCACGGCCTTGAGCGAAGAAGAAACCCGCTTCGTCATCGCCCATGAAGTGCTGCATGTGGCGCTGCGCCATCGCGACCGCTGCCAGGGGCGCGAGCCCTATCTGTGGAACGTGGCCTGTGATTTCGTCATCAACGACTGGCTGATGCAGATGGAAGTGGGCAAGCCGCCGGAAATCGGCTTGTTGTATGACCCGGAGCTCAAAGGCTTGTCGGCCGAAGACGTGTACCACCGCCTCACGCACGACCTGCGCCGCGCGCGCAAGCTCTGCACCCTGGCAGGGCGGCGTGGCGACATGCTCGATACGCCGATTGGCCAGCCACGCGCGCCGTTCACTGACCTGGACGCTTTTTGCCGCGAACAGTTGGGCAAGGGTTTGATGCTGCACCAGTCACAAGGCCGGGGCTTTCTGCCTGCGGGTCTGCTGGAAGAAATCCGTGCCCTGATGCAGCCACCGATTCCGTGGGAAGTGGAACTGGCGCAATGGTTTGACCATCACTTCCCGCCCATCGAAACCCGTCGCAGCTGGGCGCGGCTTTCACGCCGCCAGTCCAGCACTCCGGATATTCCACGCCCGCATATCGGCCCTGACCCGGACAAACGCGAAGGTCGCACCTTTGGCGTGGTGCTGGATACTTCCGGCTCGATGAGTCGCCATATGCTGGCCAATGCCCTGGGCGCAATTGCCAGCTATGCCGAGGCCAAGGAAGTGCCGGTGGTGCGACTGGTGTGCTGCGATGCCAGTGCCTACGACATGGGTTACATGCCTGCCAATGAGATTGCCAAAAGCGTGAAAATCAAGGGGCGGGGCGGCACCGTATTGCAGCCGGGTATCGACTTTTTGCAGCGTGCGCCGGATTTTCCCAAAACCGGCCCCTTGCTCATCATCACCGATGGGGATTGCGACACTTTCAGCGTGCATCGCCCCCATGCCATCTTGTTGCCGCATGGTCAGCGCCTGCCATTCAAACCCGCTGGTGATGTGTTTTTCATGAAGTGAATCCAGGGCTCATTGAATGGGCTTTAATGGGAAAAGCCGCAAACTTCTTGGGTCATGACAGATTCCCCGATTACGCTTTACGGGCTGGGCAAGGGGATGGCTTCAAAGCTCAGGGTTCTGCCGCCGGCATCGCGAATGCGGAGCCTGTTTTTGGCTTTTCCATTGGGCATTTCAACGATGACGGCCTTTTCAAGCACCGACATGATTTCTGTTTCTGCCGCCATTTCGGCAGGGTCAGGGCAGAGTTTTGTGCTGCGCTGGATGCGGTCGATGGCAAAGGCGCCTTGCTCACCAATCAGATATTCGCCGCTGATGAGGTTGCAGCTATTGCGTAATTGCAAGTGGCCACGGGCAAAAGTCAGTGAAAATGGAACGCCCGGCTTCTGCACGATCGCCAGGATACGTTGGCCATTGCGGTTACGGGCATCTCGCAGCCGCCAGATGGTGTTGTCCAGACCGTCTTCGGCAAGTGGCAAAGGGGCGTGCTGTGACCCGGAGGGGCTGTCTTGCAGGGTGCTGACAGTCCCCGGGTCGGGATTGTCCTCGCTGGTTTGCTCTGCGCAGGCACTCAGTATCAGGACAAGGCTCAGGCAAAAAAGAGGCGCTTTCATAAGGGGCGGACTTGTCAGGCTCTCAGACGTTGGCAGGCAGCAATATGAGCAGTGCTGCGCCCAGCAGCAAACGGTAGCAGGCGAATACGGTAAAGCGGTGGCTCTGGATATAGCGTAGCAGCCATTTCACAGCGATGAAGGCCGTGACCATCGAGGCGAGGAAGGCCACCGCCAGGGCGGCCCAGTTTTCGTTGGCGATGCCGCCGCTGCGCCACAGGCTGATGAGCTCATAGCCGGTGGCGGCAAACATGGTGGGGATGCCGACCAGAAAGGCAAACTCGGTGGCGGCGGCACGTGAGGTGGTACCGGCCAGCAGCGCCACGAAGATGGTCGAGGCCGAGCGCGAGGTGCCGGGAAACACTCCGGCCACCACCTGCGCAATGCCCACCAAAACGGCGGTGAACCAGGCGATTTCATGGCGCTCGCCAATGGCTTGGGCGCGCCGTGCGGCAAGGTGTTCGGCCAGCAGCATCCAGATGGCGCCGATAATCAGTGCCCAGGCAATCGGGGTCACGTTATCGGGCAGCTGCCAGCCCAGTTTTTTCACCAGCAGGCCGCCGGTGGCGGTCACGGCAAAGGCCAATGCCAGTTTCATCAGGTAATTGCGCGCGCCGATGACATGGGCGGCTTCACCTTCGGCACCGGCCAGCGGACGGCCGGCAAAAGCGGCGACAAGTGCCAGCAGCTTGCGCCAGTAAATGAATACCACGGCCAGAATCGCCCCGGCCTGGATGGCGATATTGAACAGGTCGCTGCGCGCGCCCAGCCAGTATTGGGCAATCAGCAAGTGCCCGGTGCTGGAAATGGGCAGAAACTCGGTAATGCCTTCGATGATGCCCAGCAGCAGGGCAGAGAGCAGGTCGGACATAGGGAGGGGTGAGCGAAACTGGGGCGGGGCGGAAGGTTAGCAGGCTCTTGGGTGGCGTGTGAAAAACATCCTCCAGGCGCGCGCCGCGCGGGCCTGGGCAAAGTAAAATCAGCCGGTTTTGCAAATCCTGCCCCCAATCCCCTTCCTGCCGGTGCCCGCCATGTCGTTTGAACACGTTGAAAAGCTGATTGCCGAACATCAAGTCGAATTTGTTGACCTGCGTTTTGCCGATATGTGCGGCGTGCAGCATCACGTGACTTTCCCGGTGTCCATCGTCGATGAAAGCCTGTTTGAAGATGGCCGCATGTTTGATGGCAGCTCGATGAAGGGCTGGCGCGGCATCCAGAACTCGGACATGGTGCTGCTGCCCGATGCGGCCAGCGCGTTCATCGACCCGTTCATGGCCGACCCGACACTGGTGATGATTTGCGACATTCTCGACCCGACCACCATGCAGGCCTATGAGCGCGATCCGCGCGGCGTGGCCAAGCGCGCCGAGGCGTTCCTGAAGGCCAGCGGCATTGCCGATACCGGCTTCTTCGGCCCGGAGCCTGAATTTTTCATTTTCGATTCGGTACGCTTTGGCAATGACATGGGGCATGTGTTCTTCGAAGTGGATTCCGAAGAAGCCGCCTGGAACTCCAAGCGCGAATACGCCCATGGCAACAGCGGCTACCGGCCGATGGTGAAGGGCGGCTATTTCCCGGTGCCGCCGCTGGATTCGCTGCACGATATTCGTGCGGAAATGTGCAAGGAGCTGGCGCGGGTCGGCATGGAAGTGGAAGTCCATCACCATGAAGTCGCCACCGCCGGGCAGTGCGAAATCGGCGTGCGTTTTGACACGCTCACCAAGAAGGCCGATGACCTCTTGACCTTGAAATACATCATCAAGAATGTGGCGCACCGCTACGGCAAGACCGTGACCTTCATGCCCAAGCCGCTGGTCGGTGACAACGGCAGCGGCATGCATGTGCACATGAGCCTGGCCAAAGGCGGGCAGAACCTGTTTTCCGGCGATGGCTATGGTGGTTTGAGCCAGATGGCGCTCTGGTATATCGGCGGCATCTTCAAGCACGCTCGCGCCATCAATGCCTTTGCCAACAGCACCACCAATAGCTACAAGCGTCTGGTGCCGGGTTTTGAAGCGCCGGTGATGCTGGCCTATTCGGCTTCCAACCGGTCGGCCTCCTGCCGTATCCCGCATGTGTCCAACCCCAAGGCGCGCCGCGTGGAAATGCGCTTCCCCGACCCGATGAACAGCGGTTATTTGATTTTTGCCGCACTGCTGATGGCCGGGCTTGATGGCATCAAAAACCAGATTGACCCCGGCAGCCCCAGCGACAAAGACCTCTACGACCTGCCGCCGGAAGAAGAAAAGAACATCCCCACCGTCTGCCACAGTCTGGATCAGGCGCTGGAGGCGCTGGACAAGGATCGTGACTTCCTGAAGGCTGGTGGCGTGTTCAGCGACGATTTCATCGATGCCTATATCGAGCTGAAAATGCGCGAAGTCACCAGCTTCCGCGCCGCCACCCATCCGCTGGAATACCAGATGTATTACACCTTGTAATGGTTTGAATCAGGTCATGTCCGCATCCCCGCACTCGGTTGCGGGGATGTTTTTTGGATGCCTACAAAATGGGGGCAAGGCCAGCGCCAAAGGCGGTCAGGAGGCGGGTGGCAAGCCATTTGGGGCCGATGCGTACTTCCGGGAAGCTGCCGACCGAGCGATAGCAGCGGCGGAAATCCGGGTGATACGGGTGCAGGGTGGTCGGGCACTCGGCGCTGGGCTGAAATTCCCAGCTCACTGCGTAGCGGCGTGGCATCAGGTCGAATACCGGCAGGTGTTCGGAAACTTTCAGTAGCGAATAGCCCACGCCCGGCAAAATCGGGAATTTTTCGTGCGGGGCAATCGTCCAGGAATTGGCCGGTGCCGCATCACGGTGAATGCTTTCGGCAAGCCGCTGGGCAAAGGCCGCATCGCGGATGATGACCGCGCTTTCGGTGTTGTAATGGTCGCCACGCGGGTCGAGGTTATGGGTGCCAATCACCGCAGTTTGACCATCCACGACCAATGACTTGGCATGCAGGCCGACCCGTAGCCCGGCATGCTTGAGGGTGGCCATGGCACCGCTGGAGCCACGCCAGAAATGTTGGCGGGCTTGACGGATTTCACGCGCACTGGGGGGGCGAGCATCGACCGGCAGTTGTTCTGCCGTTGACGGAGTGAGGTGCGTTTGCAGGCCAAATGGCGGTAGCCAGGATGACTCGGGAAACACGCCGGTGGCATCCAGGTCAATCGGGGCGTCCTCGGGGAAAGGCTTGTACTCGTAAATCTCGAAGCCGAAGCGGCGCAGATAGCGGCGTTTGTACTTGTGCGAAAGCGCATACACCATGAACGCATCGGTGGCGGCCAGGCTGTTGGTGGAGACCATGACGCGCGGGCGTGTCTCACGCTGGCGCAGCTGGGTGAACAGCTTTTGTGCCGGGGCTGAAAACACCAAGTACGGGGTTTGCATCAGCAATTCTTGCTGTGTGGATGCCATCAGCTGATGCAGGGCGCCAGTGGCGGGCGCGACTTCTGCAGCGCGGCTTTGCGCATTGCGTTGGTGCTTCTCTGGCAAGTCCGCCACGAACTGCGCCTCGGCTACCAGTTGGCTTGGCGCAATCAGGCGCTGATGCAGTACCTCCGGGTCATTGGCCGCTGCCTGCATCAGCCGCGCGCGCTCGGGATGTTGATAAGCGTGGCGCGGCAGTTCCGGCACGCCTTCGCGGCGCAGCAGCTTGGCGACATCGCGCAGCTCGGCCACCGGCACGCTGCGCTCGGCAGCCCAGAAAGCCTCGAAGTTTTCCTGCATCTGCGCCACTGCCGGGCCGCTGAGCAGCAGGTCACGGTCGCGGTAGTTGTAGCCCGAATCCCAGTCGAAGTAATCGTCCTGATAATTGCGCCCGCCGGTAAGCCCGAGCTTGCCGTCTATCAGCAGCAGCTTGTTGTGCATGCGCTGGTTCAGGCGGCGGAAGCAGCATAGCGTGCCGCTGGCGTAGTCGCTCCAGCTCATATAGCCGCGGCCAAATACCGGGTTGTAGAGCTTCAGTTGCAGATGGCCATGCGCGCCTGCCAGCGCCGCCAGTGTGCGGGTGGACTTCATCGCCATCAGTTGGTCGATGAGAATCCGCACCCGCACCCCGCGCCTGGCCGCGCCAATCAGTTCACGCAGGATCAGCCGGGCAGAGTCGTCCTCGTCAAAAATGAAGGTTTGCAGGTCGATGTGCTGCCGGGCGGCGCGAATCATGTGGATGCGCGCCAGCAGCGCGTCCTGACCCTCATCCAGCATCAGTGCGCGATGCTGCTGCGGGGTATCGCTTTCTAGTTGTGCCAGCAGCGGCGAGGGATGCGCGCACTTGTCCTCGCGCATGCACTCAACCTCGGTGGGCTGTTCGGCGGCAATCACCCGCGCTGCCTCAGCTTTCAGCGCAGGCGATACGCTGGTGCAGGCGGTGGCGGCCAGCAACAGGCCAGTCAGCAGTAAGTGGCGCAACAAGTTCATGGGGTGGGGTGAGCCAGTAAAAGCAGGCGAAAGCGTACTTCATCACCGACCGCCCAGCGTAGCGAGCGCATGCCGTAAGCGCTGCGCGAAAGCTGGCCACTGACTTCGACCGGACATTGCAGGAAGGGGCTGCTGCAATGGCTGGCTTTCAGATACATCCGCTCACGCCTGGCAATGCCGCGCAAGTTCAGCTCGCCATGAAAGGCGCCGCCCTGTTGCAGGCGGGCAGGTAGAAAGGGTTCGGAAACAAAATGGATTTTTGGATAGCGCTGGCTATCGAAAAAATGCGCGCCGCGCAGCAGCCGGGTATAGCGGCTGTGGTGGGGCACTTCGGTCTGGTCAGCGGCAAATGTCATCCTCACTTGCCAATAGCCGTCCGGGCGCATCGTCACTTCGCCCTGCATTGCGGCAAATCTGCCGGTGACACGGCTGCCGCTGTGCAGGTCGATATCGAACACGGCGCTGGAGCGTGAAGCGTCAATATGCAGCTGCTGTGCCGGACAGGCCAGCGGCAGCAACAACGCCAGAGTGGCCGCCATGATGAGACGCTGTGCAGACATCAGGGGACACGAAAGCCGGTGATGGCAGCGCTGCCGGGGGCAAGCAGTGGCATGTTTTCATTCAGTCGCAGTATCGCCGCTGCGGCAGTGGGCATGCCCTGCCAACGCAGGTGCTCGGCATCGCTCAGATGCACCAGCAGATACTCAAGTCCGGGGTTGTGGGCAATCACTGCCAGGCTGCGGGCATCGGGTCTGGCCTGTACGGCATCTTCAATGGCGGCCAGCAACATGCCCAGGGTGGCTTCATAAAGGCACGGCTCGAAATGTGCCGCAGGCAATGACCAGCCGCCCGCTTGCAGGCCATCCAGGGTTTGCCGGGTACGCCGTGCAGGGGAGGTCAGCACGATATCCGCCTGCCATGCCTGTTGCTGCAGCCATTGGCCAGCGGACTGGGCTTCGTTGCGGCCATGCGTGGACAGTTCGCGGTCAAAATCCGCCTGCCCTACAGCGGCATTCAGGGCGTGTGCGTGACGAATCAGAATCAGTTGCTGCATGGGAAACCTTGGCAAAACATCATGAATACAGCCAGCGCAGCAGCGGCAGCCAGTCTTGCTGATGCTCACGCACGGCGCTGGATTGATAGTCAAACAGGCTGCGACCCAGCCCGGTCAGCAGCACATAGGACTGGCTATCACGCAGCTCTGCTGCCAATGGCAGCCCCCAGCCCTGCAACAGGCTGACGGCTTCCTGCGAGGTGCGCGTCCAGGGCTTGAGTTTGTTGCCGACCAGCGCCAGTGCCAGTTTGCCCTTTTTCACCCTGGGGTGTGCCGACAGCTCGCTGATGAACGGCACCGTAGCCTCGATATCCAGTGCCGAGGGCGCCACCGGAACCAGCAGCGCATCGGCATGGTCGAGAAATTTTTCCAGGTCTTTCGACATCGCACCGGCGCGGCCATCAATGATGATGCGCTCGGCATCATCGGGAATGCGCTTGTGCCAGTTTTTGCGTGTGCCATCCAGCGGCAGCACCGCAGAGGCCATATCGCTGCGGCGCTCGGCCCAACGGCTGGCCGAGCCTTGCGGGTCGGCATCCACCAGCACGGTGGCATGACCTTCGATGGCAGCGTGGGCGGCCAGCTGGGTGGCGATGGTGGTTTTGCCCACCCCGCCCTTGGGGCTGGCTACCAGAATGGTTTTCATCGGGCATCTCCTGTAGCGCGCTGCCAAGCCTATCACCTGCTATCTTGCGCACGCTTGCGGAGAGTTGAGTCAATGAGCGAATTGCAGGACCTGGTGGCGCTGATTCGCGCCAATACCCCGTTGATTGTGATTGAAACCCCGGACGAATCCCGTCTGGTGGCGATGTTCCGTCAGTCGCTGATGTATGTCTGGCGGGCTTTGTGGCGCTGGTCGATTACCGAGGGTCTGCGTCGCATCGACATGGACAGGGAAGACCCCAGCGAAGTGGCACCGGATGCCTCCAATACCTTGCAGGCCATCCGCAATGCCGGGCAGCGCGGCGTATATCTGCTGCTGGACTTCCATCCCTATCTGCAATACGCCGCCACCCAGCGCATGCTGCGCGACATCATCCAGCGGCGCGAGTGCGAGCCGCATGTCATCGTGATGATTGGCAGCAAAATTGTTTTGCCCGAGGAGCTGGAAGCCCTGGCGACGCGCTTCACGCCGCGCCTGCCCGATGCCAACGCGCTTTTGAAACTGGTGCGCGAAGAAGCCCTGGACTATGCCCGCGAGCATGGCGGTCGCCGGGTGGAAGCCTGCCGCGAGGCGGTTCAACAAATCGTGCGCAACCTGCAGGGGCTGTCCGAAACCGATGCCCGGCGCATTGCCCGGCAGCTGATTTTCCGGGATGGTTTGCTGGGCATGGACGACCTGCCGCAGCTTGCCCGGCTGAAATTCGAGCTGCTCAACAACAGCGGCCATCTGCATTACGAATACGACACCGCCAGGTTTTCCGATGTAGCGGGTGCCGCGCGCCTGAAGCGCTGGATAGCACAGCGCCGCCGCGTATTTGTCGAAGGCAATCCGCCGCCGGGGCTTTCCCCGCCCAAGGGGATATTGCTGCTGGGCGTACAGGGCTGTGGCAAATCGATGCTGGCCAAGGCCATTGCCGGTGGCCTGGGGGTGCCGCTGCTGCGGCTGGATTTTGGCACGCTGTACGACAAATACCACGGCGAAACCGAGAAAAACCTGCGCCAGGCACTGGCCTCAACCGAACAGCTGGCGCCTTGCGTACTGTGGATTGACGAAATCGAAAAAGCCCTGTCCGGCAGTGCCGATAGTGATGGCGGCCTTTCCCGGCGGGTGCTGGGCTATTTGCTGACCTGGATGGCCGAGCGCAAGTCGCGGGTGTTTCTGGTGGCAACCGCCAACCAGATTGATGCACTGCCTGCGGAGCTGCTGCGCAAGGGGCGGTTTGACGAGATTTTCTTTGTTGACCTGCCGGATGCGGCGACCCGCGAAGAACTGTTCCGCCTGCATCTGGCACAGCGTGAGCTTGACCCGGCGCAGTTTGATATCGCCATGCTGGCGCGCGCCAGCGAAGGCTTTTCCGGTGCCGAGGTGGAGCAAGTCATCGTCTCCGCACTGTATGCCAGCCATGACGGTGAACACCCGGTTTCCGACTTCATCCTGTTACAGGAAATCCGCGCCACCCGGCCGCTTTCGGTATTGATGCGCGAGCAGGTGGAAAGTCTGCGCGCCTGGGCGGCCGAGCGGACAGTACCGGCCAATTGAAGGCAAAATAGCTGCCCCCCATCGCAGCTTTTCTCTCATGACCGATGCCGCTATCCAGCCGGTGCGCCGCGCTGCAGTCGCTTTCATTTTCATCACGGTACTGATTGATGTGCTGGCTATCGGCCTGATTGTCCCGGTGCTGCCGCAACTGGTCGCCGAGTTCGTGGGTGGCGATACCGCCGCTGCCGCGCGCTGGGTGGGCACTTTCGGCATGATATTTGCCATCATCCAGTTTTTTTCCGCGCCCTTGCTGGGCGCGCTGTCCGACCGTTTTGGCCGCCGCCGGGTGATTCTGATTTCCTGCCTGGGGCTTGGCCTGGACTTCATCCTGATGGCCTTGGCGCCCAGCCTTGTCTGGCTGCTGGTGGCGCGCATCATCTCGGCGGTGGCCTCGGCCAGCTTCAGTACGGCCAATGCCTATATCGCCGATGTCACCCCGCCGGAAAAACGCGCCGGGGCGTTCGGCATCACCGGCATGGCCTTTGGCCTTGGCTTTGTCATCGGGCCGATGCTGGGCGGCTGGCTGGGGCATTACGACCTGCGCTGGCCGTTCTGGGGCGCGGCGATTCTGGCCGTGCTGAACTTCTGTTACGGTCTGTGGGTGCTGCCCGAATCGCTGCCGCCGCAGCGCCGCAGCGCGCGCTTTTCCTGGCGGCAGGCCAACCCGGTCGGTTCGCTGTCGTTGCTGGGGCAATATCCACAATTGTGGGGGCTGGTGGCGGTGATTCTGATTTCGCATACCGCGCACTATGTCTATCCCAGCGTGTTTGTGCTGTATGCCGATTACCGCTATGGCTGGGGGCCGATGCTGGTGGGGCAAGTGCTGGCGGTCGTCGGCATCTGCTCGGCGCTGGTGCAGGGCGGACTGGTGCGCAAGGTGACGCCCAAAATCGGTGAGCACAATGCGCTGATTCTGGGGCTTAGCTGTGGCGCCCTGGGCTTTCTGGGCTATGGCCTGGCGTCCACGGGCTGGATGTTCATGGCGATTATTCCGCTGATGGCGCTTTGGGGCTTTGGCGGGCCTGCGGCGCAGTCATTGATTACCCGCGAAGTGGGGGCGGATGTGCAGGGGCGTATCCAGGGTGCGATGGTGAGCCTGATCGCCCTTACCGGGGTGATTGGCCCCAAGCTCTATACCGAAGCCTTTGCCCGCTTTATCGGCCCGGATGCAGTATTGGAGCTGCCCGGCATGCCGTGGTTTATCGCCAGCAGCTTGCTTGCAGTGGCGCTTGCCATCGTGCTTGGTCAGCGGGAAAGGCTGCGGCAGATTGTGTACAGCAGCTGATTTTTGCGGCCAGTACAGTGCGCCACCCCTATTCAGGAATTTAGTTTTTGTTCAGGACATAATGCGGCGCTTTCCCGCCCGGCTGCCTTCATGTAGCCGTCTCGTCAACGCCAAGGAAATATTTATCCATGAACCTTCGCCGCTTGCACAAAAATTCGCGTTCCAAACTTTTTCAGGGCATCTCCTTCAGCCTTTTGATGGCTGCACTCCCCGCAGCCGTGATGGCCGCGCCACAGTCTGGCCTCACCCTTGAGGGTGCCGAGTGCGCCGCTGGCAGCGATGCCGAGCGCCAGACTTGCCGTAATCAGCAACTCTCCAGGAAGCTGGCTGCACTGCATGGCGGGCAAGCGTCGGGCAGTGCCGCTGCAAGTGGCCCGGCGGTGATCGCCAACTACACCGAAACCGCGCAGCTCGGTGATGCCGACAGCTGGAAAACCGATGAATTCATGCAGGACTGGGGGCTGGAGGCGATGAATGCCCATCATGCCTATGCGCGTGGCCTGACCGGCAGCGGTATCCGCATTGGCCTGTTCGATTCCGGTGTGGGGCTCGAGCATAGCGAATTTGCTGGCAAGAACCATCAGGGTCTGAAGATTGGTGACCGCCTTGCCGATGGCAGCCATTGCGCCCCGGACCAATATGTATGGGATGAGAATGCCTGCTTTGGTACCGATGGTGGACGCGGTGGCCTGGAAATTCTCTATGTCGATGAGTCGGTTCGGGATATTGTCGAGATTGAAGTTCCGGAAATGCTTCCGGCAGTCGGCAAGGCCATTATCAGCTGGGAGACCCATGGCAGCCACGTGGCTGGCACCATGGCCGCCAATCGTGATGGCAGCGGCATGCATGGGGTGGCCTTTGGCGCCGATTTCAATTCGGCACGCCTTTTTGGCGATACCTTCCTGATTCTTGATCGTGACTGCGTTTTCGAGGAATTGTGCCGCAGCAGTCACGCTACCCCGGGCGCCAGTGGCAGCGCCTTCCAGCATATGTACCAGCAGATGAATGCTAGCGGCGCGCGCGCCATCAATCACAGCTGGGGCTTTGGTCATGACACCGGCACCATTGAGCATCATGACTACTACTACCAGAGGGAAGAGCTTCTTGATCGCTGGGCGGCGATTCGTGAAGGCTCGCTGGAAAAGGGCTTGATTCAGGTCTGGGCAGCGGGGAATACCAGTTCACGACCCAGCCCGGATCTGGCGCCCGGTGCCGGCGCCTATGCCAGCCTGCCGCGCCACTTTCCCGAGCTGGAAAAATACTGGCTGAGCGTCGTCAACGTACAGCCGGGGCGGAATGCCGATAGCTCTTATGTTCTGAACCGGCAATCAATGAAATGCGGCCTGTCGATGGAATGGTGCCTGGCCGCACCGGGGACGCTGGTCAACTCCGCGATTTATGAGCAGGATGAATATCTTGTTGATGCAGAAGTCACCGACCAGGCATTGTTGCTGACCGGGCTTGAGAATTACACACCGGTCTTTGGCTACGAAGAATTCACCGGCACCTCCATGGCGGCGCCGCATGTGACCGGCGCGCTGGCGCTGCTGTTTGAGCGTTACCCGTACCTCACCAATGCCCAGGTGCGCGATGTGCTGCTGACCACCGCCACTGACCTGGGCGCGCCCGGGGTGGATGATGTCTATGGCTGGGGCATGGTGGACCTGAAGAAAGCCATCGAAGGCTATGGCATGTTCCGCGTCGATACCGAGGTCAACATGGTCGCCAAGGCCGGCGGTACCCATTGGTGGAACGATGCCCGCGTCTGGGATGTGTGGACCAATGACATCAGCGACTACAAGCACAACGCCACCTTCACTTTCTCCAGCCCGTTTGCCGATGCCTGGCTGCGCATGAGCGGCAACAACAGTTTCTACGGCCTGAACGTCAAGGGCGGCATCCTGGAGCTGACCGGTGCCAACACCCTGGGCAGCGATGTGCTGGTCAATGGCGGCATGCTGCTCAACAACGGCGTTATCAATAACGCCGTGCAGGTCA
>NWQQ01000024.1 GCA_002798255.1 Lysobacteraceae bacterium NML95-0200 | reverse complement strand
CGAATCCTTCACAGAACGCCTTCAACACGACCAAGCTGCATCGCATGCTTCTGACCTTCAAAGGGCTCCCAGCATGCCATTGAAAAACCCCGTGCCAAAAACACGGGGTTTGTCAGCGGTCTGAAAGGGCATCTTGCGATGCCCCTTGTGTTTTGTCCGGCCAGCAATCAGGCAGTGACGGTTGCGGCGATTTCCTGATATTCAGGAATCTGGTCGAAGTTCATATAGCGATAGATTTCTTCGCCCTTGCCGTCGATGACCTGCATATCGGCCAGGTATTCCTCGCGGGTGGGGATGCGTCCAAGGCGCGAGCAGATCGCCGCCAGCTCCGCCGAGCCCAGGTACACATTGGTATTGCGACCGAGACGGTTGGGGAAGTTGCGGGTCGAGGTGCTCATCACCGTGGCGCCTTCGCGCACCTGCGCCTGGTTGCCCATGCACAGCGAGCAGCCGGGCATTTCCATGCGCGCGCCAGCGGTACCAAAGGTGCCGTAATGACCTTCCTTGGTGAGCTCCGATGCATCCATCTTGGTCGGCGGCGCCACCCACAGGCGGGTCGGAATATCGCGCTTGCCCTCCAGCAGTTTGGCAGCCGCGCGGAAGTGGCCGATATTGGTCATGCACGAGCCGATAAACACTTCGTCGATGGCCGCACCGGCCACTTCCGAAAGGGTCTTGGCATCGTCCGGGTCGTTCGGGCAGCAGACAATCGGCTCGATGATTTCATCCAGATTGATTTCGATGACGGCGGCGTATTCTGCATCGGCATCGGCTTCCAAGAGCTGCGGGTCGGCAAGCCAGGCTTCCATTTTTTCGATGCGACGCTGCAGCGAGCGGGCATCGGCATAGCCTTCGGCAATCATCCAGCGCAGCAGGGTGATATTGCTGTTGAGGTATTCGATGATCGGCGCCTTGTCGAGCTTCACCGTGCAGCCGGCCGCCGAACGCTCCGCCGAAGCATCGGCCAGCTCAAAGGCCTGCTCCACCTTCAGATGCGGCAGGCCTTCGATTTCCAGAATGCGGCCAGAAAACACGTTCTTCTTGCCCTTCTTTTCCACCGTCAGCAGGCCTTGTTTGATGGCATACAACGGGATGGCATGCACCAGATCGCGCAGGGTCACGCCCGGCTGCATCTTGCCGGTAAAGCGCACCAGTACGGACTCGGGCATGTCCAGCGGCATCACCCCGGTGGCAGCAGCAAACGCCACCAGCCCCGAGCCTGCCGGGAAGGAAATGCCGACCGGGAAGCGGGTGTGGCTGTCGCCGCCAGTGCCGACGGTATCGGGCAGCAGCATGCGGTTCAGCCAGCTGTGAATGACGCCATCGCCGGGGCGCAGGCTGATGCCGCCACGGGTGGAGATGAACTCCGGCAGGGTGTGATGGGTCTTGACGTCCACCGGCTTGGGATAAGCTGCGGTGTGGCAGAACGACTGCATCACGAGGTCTGCCGAGAAGCCCAGGCAGGCCAAGTCTTTGAGCTCGTCGCGGGTCATGGGGCCGGTGGTGTCCTGCGAGCCCACCGAGGTCATTTTCGGCTCGCAATAGGTGCCGGGGCGGATGCCCTGGCCTTCCGGCAGGCCGCAGGCGCGACCGACCATCTTCTGCGCCAGGGTAAAGCCCTTGCCGCTGTCAGCCGGGTTCTGCGGCAGACGGAACAGGTCAGATGGCGGCAAGCCCAATGCCTCACGTGCCTTGGTCGTCAGGCTGCGGCCAATAATCAGCGGAATGCGGCCACCGGCGCGCACTTCGTCCAGCAGCACATCAGACTTCAACACGCTCTCGGCAATCTGCTTGTCATCCTTGAAAGCCGTGACCTTGCCGCTGGCATGGTCGATTTTCAGCTCGATGACATCGCCCAGATTCATTTCCGAGACATCGATTTCCAGCGGCAGCGCACCGGCATCTTCCATGGTGTTGTAGAAAATCGGCGCAATCTTGCCACCCAGGCAAACACCGCCAAAACGCTTGTTGGGGATATAGGGAATATCCTCGCCAGTCCACCACAACACGCTATTGGTGGCCGATTTGCGGCTGGAGCCAGTGCCCACCACGTCACCCACATAGGCGACCAGATGACCTTTTTCCTTGAGCTTTTGAATCACCTCAATCGGGCCGCGCTTGCCGTCTTCTTCCGGCTCGAACGGCGCATCCGGACGCTTGTTCTTCAGCATCGCCAGTGCGTGCAGCGGAATATCCGGGCGGGTGGTGGCATCCGGTGCAGGCGAGAGGTCATCGGTATTGGTTTCCCCCGGCACCTTGAACACGGTGATGGTCAGCGATTCGGGCACGCCTTCACGGCTGGTGAACCATTCCGCATCAGCCCAGCTCTGCATCACTGCCTTGGCATGGGCATTGCCCGCATCCGCCTTGGCCTTGACATCATGGAAGGCATCGAACATCAGCAGGGTGTGCTTCAGCGCCTGGGCAGCAGTTTCGCCAAGCTCGGCATCGTCCAGCAGTTCCACCAGCGGATGAATGTTGTAACCGCCCAGCATGGTGCCAAGCAGCTCCACCGCATGTTTGCGGCTAATCAACGGGGTGCTCTCCTTACCGAAAGCCACGGCTGCCAGATAGCTGGCCTTGACCTTGGCGGCATCATCCACGCCCGCAGGCACGCGCTGGCTAAGCAGTTCAACCAGATATTCGCCCTCGCCTGCAGGCGGGTTTTTGATGAGTTCAATGAGTTCTGCGGTTTGTTGCGCACTCAGCGGCAGCGGCGGGATGCCGAGAGCGGCGCGTTCTTCGACGTGTTGGCGATAGCTGGCAAGCATCGAAATTCTCCTGAAGGATAAGGTGATAGATAAGGGAAAATGGTTCAGGGGGTGATGAGTTTCAAGCCCTTGAACCAGTCACGGTAAAACACGGCATCGTGGGTAATCAGCCCATCGCACTGCATCAGTGCATGGGCACCAATCAAAAATTCGGGGACAGCCCGGTCGCCCTCGCCACCACGCTGGCGATAGCGACGCTGCATTTCTCCGGCGCGCAACGCAGACTTGGCTTCCAGCGGCAGATAGCGGATGCCGATTTCTTCCAACACGGCAAGCGCTTCATCGCCATCTTGCAGGGCGCTGCAGACTTCTGCCAAGGCAACTTCGCCAATCACCACCGCGCCTTGCGCCAGCGACCGACGCAGCACTGCTTCGGCGGCATCGGCGTGCTCGCCATCGGTGAGCAGATCCAGCAGCACGCCTGAATCGATGGCAATCACGCCGCCCCACCCTTGCCACGCACGGCGCGGCTGGCAGCGGCGCTATCGGCAAAGCCATCCAGCCGGAAGCGCCCACGGGCACGTGAGAGCACATCATCGACATGCTTGCGCAGCACGATGCGACTGCCATCCAGTTCCACCTTCAAGGTGCTGCCCTTGGTCAGCCCCAAGGCATCACGCACGGCTTTGGGCAAGGTGATTTGTCCACGTTCGGCTACGGTCACTTCCATGGCGGCGGCTCTGGATGAAGTATGCAAGCATTATACATACTTGTCTTTGCATATCTTTGATTTCCGATCACTACGGCAACATCCAAAGCCCATGCAAACCCAGCATGAACACGCACTGACGGATATTGGATTTGCGCGGCTGAATTGATGCCCGATTCAGCCCCAAAGCCGCAGCATCATCGCAGGCAGCCGCCTGCAACTTTAAGGAGATTGATCGCATGAATATCCGTCCATTTGGCCTGACTGCACTTGCCTTGTCCGCTTTCAGCCTTTCTGCCTGCGTCAGCTCGCCTGCGGGCAACCATTACGGCAACAGTGGCTACAACAGCAGTTACAACAACGGCTATGGAGGTCATTACGGCTGCCATGACTGCGGCACCGTGACCCGGATTGAAGTCGTTGGCGGCAATAACCATATTCCTGCGGGCACTGGCGCCGTGATTGGCGGCATTGTCGGCGCTGTGGCCGCACGGGAAATTGCCAAGGACAATACCGATAGCCAGCGCCGACGCAATGCTGCCGCTGCCGCAGGTGCCGCTGGTGGTGCCATTGTCGGTAATGCCATTCAGGAGCGCACCACCGGCTCGCGCTACAACGTATATGTCCGCATGGACAATGGCCGCGAAATCGTGATTTCCCAACATGACATCCATGGCATCCAGCATGGCAGTCCCGTAAGAGTGCAAAACGGTCGGGTTTACGCTCGATAAGCACAACCGCCCCATACAACACTGCCCCGCAGCCCCGCTGCGGGGTTCTTTGTTTCCGTCACACCATGACAGCCTGAGTTGAGCTCGCTATAATCAATCGCTGCCGTCACCAGCGGCTCGCCCTGCCGGGCGTCACCGGCAAATTCACACCTGCTGTTAAAGACCGCGCCGGGGTGTTCTGGCTTGCCAGAATCTGTCGCGGAGGCAGCAGGGAGGCCTAACCCCGGAACACGTCAAGCCCACCAAATTATTGGGCAGGTGTTCCCTATCTTTGAGGAAATCAAAATGCCCCAGATCACCATGCGCCAGATGCTGGAAGCCGGCGTCCACTTTGGTCACCAAACCCGTTACTGGAACCCCAAGATGGGGCCGTACAT
Organism: Lysobacteraceae bacterium NML95-0200; assembly: GCA_002798255.1. Taxonomy (GTDB): domain Bacteria; phylum Pseudomonadota; class Gammaproteobacteria; order Xanthomonadales; family Xanthomonadaceae; genus Solilutibacter. Next base: position 25,846 of record NWQQ01000024.1, on the reverse strand, counting down.
CTTTGGCGCCCGCGGCAAGATTCACATCATCAACCTGGAAAAGACCGTTCCGCTGTTCAATGACGCGATGAACTTCATCTCCAAGGTTGCCCAGAAAAAAGGCGTAGTGCTGTTTGTCGGCACCAAACGCAGCGCGCGTGAAGCGGTGAAGGAAGAAGCCGAACGCTGCGGCATGCCGTTCATGACCCAGCGCTGGCTGGGCGGCACGCTGACCAACTTCGCCACCATCAAGAAGTCGGTGGCACGCCTGAAGGAACTGGAAGCGGCCGAAACCGATGGCACCTTCCAGAAGCTGGTCAAGCACGAAGTGCTGGGTCTGCGCCGTGAGCGCGAAAAGCTGGAAGCCTCGCTGGGCGGCATCAAGGACATGAACCGCCTGCCGGATGCCCTGTTCGTCATCGACATCGGCCACGAAGACATCGCCATCAAGGAAGCCAAGACCCTGGGCATCCCGGTGATTGCCGTGGTGGATACCAACTACGACCCGAACCTGGTCGATTACGCCATCCCGGGTAATGACGACGCCATCCGCGCCGTGCAGCTGTACGCCCGCGCTGCGGCTGATGCCGTGCTCGAAGGCAAGGCTGCCGCCCCGAATGCCGCCGTGGTGAGCGAAGAAGAATTCGCCGCTGCCGCCGAAGAAGCACCGGCTGCCGAATAAGCCTTGCATCGCCGCCATGCACACGCGCATGGCGGCCTCTCCCCCTTTCACCCCAGCAGATGCCATGCGCATTTGGCGCAGGCGCTGCGATGAACATAATCGAGGAATGACAATGGCTGAAATTACTGCCTCCCTGGTCAAAGAACTGCGCGAGCGCACCGGCGCCGGCATGATGGAATGCAAAAAGGCACTGACCGAGAACAATGGCGATATCGACGCCGCTGCCGAATGGCTGCGCAAGTCTGGTCTTGCCAAGGCCGACAAGAAGGCTGACCGCGTGGCTGCCGAAGGCCGTATCGCTTCGGCCCAAAACGGTGGCAAGGCCGTGCTGGTGGAAGTCAACTCCGAAACCGACTTCGTGGCCAAGGACGAAAACTTCCTGGGCTTCTCCAACACCGTGGCCGAGGCTGCGCTGGCCTCCGATGCCGCTGACGTGGAAGCACTGAAGGCTGCCAAACTCGCTTCTGGCGAAACCGTGGAAGAAGCCCGTGCTGCCGTGATTGCCAAAGTGGGCGAAAACGTGCAGGTGCGTCGTCTGGCACGCATGGACAGCAGCAACAACGTCGCGGCTTACATCCATGGCGGCAAAATCGGCGTACTGGTCGAACTCAAGGGCGGCGATGCTGATCTGGCGCGTGGCCTGGCCATGCACGTAGCGGCCATGAACCCGCCTTACAACAAGCAGTCCGACGTGCCGGCCGACTTTGTTGCCAAGGAAAAGGAAATCGAACTTGCCAAGATGAGCGACAAGGACAAGGCCAAGCCTGCCGACATCCTGGAAAAAATCATCTCCGGCAAGATTGCCAAGATCGTCAACGAAGTTAGCCTGTACGGCCAGCCCTATGTGCTGGATACCGACAAGACCGTTGAAGCCGTGCTGAAGGCTGCTGGCGCCGAAGTGGTCGGCTTCCAGCGTCTGGTGGTCGGCGAAGGCATCGAAAAGGTGGTCGAAGACTACGCCGCCGAAGTGATGAAGCAAGCAGGCCTTGCCTGATTGCCCCATCCCCGGCAATACCCCAAAAAGCCCGCCAAATGGCGGGCTTTTTGTTTTTCCCGAAAGTCAGCTGGCAGTCGCCTGAAAGCTGTTTTCTTCGTATGGCTGCACCACGACCCAGCCCTCACCGACAAACTTGAGCTGAATGCTCTCGCCTGAAGTGCGCCCAATCAAGGTTCCCAAGGAAATATCGGTGATGATTTCCGGCTGCAGATTGCCCGACCAAGCCACCGTGGCATTGGGGTCGGTAAATACAGGTCCGCTGGCAGCACTGACTCTCAGCGTAAGCGGCTCATAGTGAGAGGTCACGGCCACAATTCCATGCCCGGACAGGCGCACGTTGAACAAGCCGCCCGCCATCATTCCCGCCACCCGTCGCATCATGGTGATTTTGTTTTCAATCCCATCCTCGAAAGCCAGCACATCATTGCCGTTGACGAAAATCGATTCCCCTGCCAAACGCAGCAGGGTGATTTTCTTGCCGGCATCAGCCAGATAAGCGCGCCCCTGCCCTTCCATCTTCATCAGCTGCATGCCCTCACCACTGACGGCTTTCTTCAGCAAGTTGCCAAGCCCTTGCTCCAGAACCCCCTGGCGGGTGAATTTGACATTGCCGGTACGTGCCACCATCGCGCCGGCCTTGGCCCAGATGCGCCCATTCAGACGCACCTCCAAAAGACGCTCGCTCTCCAGCTCAAACGGCTCGCCGCTACTTGCCTGATCACGCTCCTGCGACTGTGCCAAAAACTCCTGCAAGCTTTTTACTGCCATGGTTTCACTCCTGATTGGGAATACGCATCATATTGCAGACACTCGGCAGCACGCACTGCTGCGCAGTAGAATAAGCCTCCCCATTTTTTGTCCGGAGCCATCATGTCCCAGCTTGCCTATCGCCGTGTCCTTCTGAAACTCTCTGGCGAGGCATTGATGGGCGATGAGGATTACGGCATTGACCCCAAGGTTCTGCACCGACTGGCCGCCGAAGTGGTCGAGGCCCAGGAAGCCGGCGCCCAGGTCGCGCTGGTGATTGGCGGCGGCAATATCTTCCGCGGCGCTGGGCTTGCCGCAGGCGGCATGGATCGCGTCACCGGCGACCATATGGGCATGCTGGCCACGGTCATCAATGCCCTGGCCATGCAGGATGCACTGGAAAAACTCGGCGCCAAGGCGCGGGTGATGAGCGCCATCAAAATCAATGATGTTTGCGAGGACTACATCCGCCGCCGTGCCATACGCCATCTGGAAAAGGGGCGCATCACCATCTTTGCCGCAGGTGTGGGCAGCCCGTTCTTCACTACCGATTCCGGCGCCGCCCTGCGCGCCATCGAAATCGGCGCAGACCTTTTGCTCAAGGCCACCAAGGTTGATGGCGTGTACGACAAGGACCCGAAAAAACACGCCGATGCGGTGCGTTTTGACAGCTTGGGTTATGACGAAATCATCAGCCGCAATCTGCAAGTGATGGATACCGCAGCCTTTGCATTGAGCCGTGATGCGCGCCTGCCGATGCGCATTTTCGACATGGATCAGCCTGGCGTGATTTTGCGCATCTTGAAGGGCGAAAACATCGGCACACTGGTTCAGTCCGGCGCTCCCCAATAAGCCATGCCCGCTTCCCGTCCACGGGTATTGCTGAACTTTGCCGAGCTGGAGTTCTGGCCTGCTTGGCTGCTGCGTGCACGCCGCAATGACCATGCCCGTCAACTGGCCACCGCCGCTTGGCTTGTGCGCCGCAAGGCTGATGGTGTTTATTTGGCTTGTCTGGATGCCCAGGGTCAGGCAAGCCACATCACCCCGCGCAGGACTGTGACTGGGCAAAGCAGCATCCTGCCCGACTTGCAGCAGGCCTTGCTGCGCATAAAGCGCCCGCCCAGCCCGCTCCCCTTTCATGCACTGGAGAAGCGACTGGGATCATTGGGGCTGGATGCCGAGCACTATGCCCGCAGCAGCGGCCTTGCGCGCATGGCCGAGCCAAACTGGTTGCAACTTGCCGGCTTTGACCGCTATCGCCGCCCGCTGTGGCTACAACCTGCAGCTGCACGCGCCTGGCAGCGCATGCAAACGGCCGCACGAGAAGATGGCATCGTGCTGGAAGCAATTTCCGGCTATCGCAGCCATGACTACCAGCTCGGCATTTTCCAGCGCAAACGTGCCCGTGGTCTTGCGGTCGATGCCATCTTGCAGGTCAATGCCGCTCCCGGATTTTCCGAGCACCATACCGGGCGGGCACTGGATATCAGCGCACCGGGTGAGCCGGCTGCAGAAGAAAGTTTCGAGCACAGCCCGGCGTTTGCCTGGCTATGTGACAATGCCGCACGGTTTGGCTTCCACCTCAGTTATCCCCGGCACAACCCGCACGGCATTTGCTACGAACCCTGGCACTGGTGCCACTTACCTCATCATCGCTTCGCATCATGAACACAGCATCCCCCTTCCCCATTGAGGCCAGCGCAGCACAGGCACAGGCCGCCATTGCCGAAGAATTTTCCCTGTTTGCCGACTGGTCGGAACGCTATCAATATCTGATTGACTTGGGGCGCAAGCTGCCAGACTTGCCTGCCGAGTGGAAAACCGATGACTACCGCCTGCATGGCTGCCAGTCCAATGTCTGGATTGTGGCCGAAGGCGATGCCACGCGCCTGGATTTTCATGCCATCAGCGACTCGGCCATTGTCTCCGGGCTGATTTTCCTGGCCTTGCGCGTGTATTCCGGCCGCCCGGCGGCGGAAATCCTTGCCACCACACCGGACTACATCGCCGCCATCGGCCTTGCCAAACATCTCTCACCCACCCGCAGCAACGGCCTGGCCGCCCTCCTGGCATTCATTCAGGAAAAGGCAGCGGCTTCCAACTGAATCAGCCGAGCCTATCCAAGGCGCTGCGCAAATCATCCGCCAGGGGGGCGTCCAGGTCGTAATGGGCACGCCCCTGCTCAAGGCTGAACTTGAGGCTGGCTGCGTGCAGGAACAGGCGTTTTAGGCCGGCGGTTTCGCGCAGCTTCTTGTTGGCGGCCGCATCACCGTATTTGTCATCGCCGGCCACCGGATAGCCAAGATGCTGGGCATGGACGCGAATTTGGTGGGTGCGGCCGGTGTCGATTTTCACCTCGCACAGGCTCATCCCGGCAATGCGCTCCAGCACCCGGAAGTGGCTGAGCGAGGGTTTGCCGTTTTTATGGACGACCACATGACGCTCGCCGCCCTGGCGCAGCCCTATATGCAATGGGGCATCCACGCTCATCACACCATCGGGCATCCGTCCCAGCAGCAAGGTCATATAGCGCTTTTCAATGCCTGCGCCATGGTCTTCTCGCAATAATGCCTGCAATTCACGCAGGGCTGAACGCTTTTTGGCCACCAGCAGCAGGCCGGAAGTATCGCGGTCAAGCCGATGAACCAGCTCCAGCGATTGCCCCGGCCGCAGTGCCCGCAAAGACTCAATCGCGCCATGCACGATGCCGCTGCCACCGTGGCTGGCCAGGCCGCTGGGTTTGTTGAGTGCAATCAGGCGTGCGTCCTCAAAAACGATGGCTGCCTCCAGCGTGGCCAGCAAACCTTTGGGTGGCGCCGTGGGTTTACCCGCTTCTGCAAGGCTGACCGGCGGGATACGCACCTCATCACCGGCCAGAAGTTTGCGCTCGGGTTTGGCGCGCCCGCCATTCACCCTCACCTGCCCGCTGCGGATGATTTTGTAAATCAGCGACTTGGGCGCAGTTTTCAGCTGTCCCAGCAGAAAATTGTCGAGCCGCTGGCCTTCACGGTCATCGGGCACCTGCAGCATACGGGCAGCGGGGCGATTGGGACTCTCGTTCATGACGTGCGCTTGAGAAATCGGGGCAAAACTTTACACCAAATCCGTTTTGACGCCGCTGCCGATGCACTTTCTGTTACACTTTCCGGGCGAAGCAAGCCATTGATTATCCGCTGGATTTGCAGGCCGAAAGCCGGAATCGACGGACACCGCACAAAGCGCAGCCCCTGTCCTTGGGACAGTTACGCCAGCGGGTGGGCACAGTGGCCAACCTCGCCACCGCTTTGGCGGTGCCTGAAAGAACAAGCCTGTCGTTGCCTGCGAGGTACTTGCTGGCAGCGGCTCAACAAAAAACGACAACGAGCGCTCCCGCGGCCCGCCGTGGTGTTGCAGCGCTGGAAAACTTCAGCAGCGGCCTGCGCTTGCGCGGCCATTGCCCAGGGTGACCCAGAGGCGAAACGCCCGGCGTTCCGTGTGCCCAGCGCGCAAGGAACAATTCACAATGAAGCGTATGCTTATCAACGCAACGCAGGCAGAAGAACTGCGCGTTGCCATCGTCGATGGACAGAATCTGTACGACATCGACATCGAACAGCCCGCCAAAGAGCAGAAAAAATCCAATATCTACAAAGGCCGCATTACCCGTCTTGAGCCTTCGCTTGAAGCCGCCTTTGTCGATTACGGCGCCGAACGCCACGGCTTTTTGCCGCTGAAGGAAATCTCCCGCGACCACTTCCAGTCTGGTGTTGACCCGCACAAGGCCAGCATCAAGGAACTGCTGCGCGAAGGCCAGGAAGTGCTGGTGCAAGTGGACAAGGAGGAGCGCGGCAACAAGGGCGCAGCGCTCACCACCTTCATCTCGCTGGCCGGCCGCTACATGGTGCTGATGCCGAACTCCCCCAGCGCTGGCGGCGTATCGCGGCGTATCGAGGGCGAAGATCGCACCGAACTCAAGCGCGCCATGGATGCGCTTACCATCCCCGAAGGCATGGGGGTGATCATCCGCACGGCCGGTGTTGGCCGCGATGCCGAAGAACTGCAATGGGATCTGGACTATCTGCTTTCGGTCTGGAAGGCGATTGCCCATGCCGCCCTGTCCAAGCCGGCCCCGTTTCTGGTCTATCAGGAATCACGCCTCATCATCCGTGCCCTGCGCGACTACATGCGCCCGGATATCGGCGAAATTCTCGTTGATACGCCGGAGATGTACACCGAAGCCCGCGAGTTTGTCGAGCAGGTCATGCCACACAACCTGCGCAAGCTCAAACACTACAGCGATGATGTGCCGCTGTTCAACCGCTTCCAGATTGAGTCGCAAATCGAATCGGCCTATGAGCGCGAGGTGCGTCTGCCTTCCGGCGGTGCGCTGGTCATCGACCAGACCGAAGCGCTGACCGCGATTGACGTCAATTCCGCCCGCGCCACCCGCGGCGGCGACATCGAAGAAACCGCCTTCAATACCAATCTGGAAGCGGCTGAAGAAGTCGCCCGCCAGCTGCGGCTGCGCGATCTGGCCGGGCTTGTGGTCATCGACTTTATCGACATGGGCAGCAACAAGCACCAGCGCGAAGTCGAAAACCGCCTGCAAGCGGCGCTCAAGCAAGACCGCGCCCGCGTGCAGACCGGCCGCATCTCCAAGTTTGGCTTGCTGGAAATGTCGCGCCAGCGACTGCGTCCGAGCCTTGGCGAAGCCACGCAAATCGTCTGCCCGCGCTGTGAAGGCCATGGCCGCATGCGCAGCGTGGAATCGCTCTCGCTGTCCATCCTGCGCGTGGCCGAAGAACACGCCATGAAAGACAATACCGGACAAGTGCTGGTACAGGCGCCGGTGGAAATCGCCAACTTCCTGCTCAACGAAAAACGCCGTGCGCTGGCGGAAATCGAACGCCGCCATGATGCTCCGGTGGTGATTGTCGCCGATGAGCAGCTGCATTCGCCGCATTACGAAGTCACCCGTATCCGTGCCAATGAGCTGGGTGAAGAATCCGCCCGCCCCAGCTATCAGCGTGGCACGCCACGCAAGCTGCCGACCTATGCCCTGACCCGCGCGCACCTCAATATCCCCGAGGAACCTGCGGTCAAGCAGGTCAAGCCGGTACAGCCAGCCCCGGTGCGCGCCCCTCGCGAAAGTGCAGCGCCTGCCCCGGCCGCGGCAACAACTACTGCCAAGCCCAAACCCGGTTTCCTGACCCGGGTGATGCAGTTCTTCGCCGGTGCGCCAGCAGAGGCTCCGGCAGCGGCTGAAACGGAAAAAGGCCGTGACGAGCGCGGCGGCAAACAAGCACAAAGCCGGCGCAACAACCCGCAAAAACAGCGTCAGGAGCGCAACGGCAACAAGTCCTCGCAGGCGGCAGCGCAAAAGGACAATGCGCGCAACGAATCGCGCAGCAAGCAGCAGGAAGGCAAAGACGGCAATGTCAATGGCCATAAGCCGCAGCGCCGCGAGCGCCCGCAGCAGCAAAAAGATGCGGCCTCACCGCAGCCGAGCGCGGCCAAGACTGAAAATGTACAGTCCGCGCAAGAAAATACGGAAACCCCTAGCCGTCGCCGTAGCCGTCGTGAGCGCGAAGTCACGGTGGTGGTTGCCCCGGCAGAAGAAACCACGCCCGCACAAACCAGCGTAACGGCAGATACGGCTCAGCCAACCGCCGTGCAGGCCGCAGAGCCGCCGGCCGCGGTGACACAGCAGGCTGAAGACAAGCGGGCGGCTGCCGAAAACCAGGTACTGGGCGAAAGCACTGATACTCCTGCTGAAGCTGACAGCAGCGAAAACGACGAGGCGGGCAATCGCCGCCGCCGGGGTCGTCGTGGCGGCCGCCGCCGCCGCCGTACGGAGGGTGCTGCCGGATTGCAGACGGACATGGAGCCGCTGGAAGAAGGCGAAGTGCAGCTCATACAGGGTTCACAGCCAGAGTTTGATTTTGCCGACCTCGGCAACGAAGCTGCCACTACAAGCAGCACGGCAAAACCCGATGAAGCTGCGATGCAGGCAACAGCGCATACGCCGCCTGCTGCGGTCGGGGACGTGGCCGCGGCCAACGGGCAGGCAACAAGCGAATCCGCCCAGCAGGTAGAAGCGCAAAGCGTATTGCCGCAGGCTCCGGCAGCGAGTGAGGATACCACCCAGCAGGCTGAGCCGCGTCCCACCCCGAAGCCGACGGCCGCCCCCATCTCCACCCTGCCGCTGTCGGCGGCCATCGCGGTTTCGCTGGCCGAATCACAGCGCCCGGTGACTTCATTGTTTGCGGCAATGCCAAACAGCCCGCGCCCGCAACCCACGGCAAGCCCGGCGCAGCCACAAGAAACTGCCGCTCCAGCTTCCGCAGCAGCGGATGCAGCGCCGGTGGTTGCAGCGCAGGAAGTGGCCGAAACCGCGCCAGCCGAACTGGCAGAACAGCCCGAGGCTGCGGCGACAAGCGAAACCCTGCTGGCTGATACCGACACTGCCAAGGCAGAGCCCACGCCTGAGCAGAACGCCTGATTTCGGGCGTCCGGCCTCTTGCTGCCTGCACATGACAAAAGCAGCAAGAGGCCAAGACACAAAATAACAGGCGGGCGTGTTTCCACGCCCGCCTGTTGTTTTCCAGAATGCCTCCGGGTCGTTTACCCCGGGAGCGGGTTTTCAGTCCTTGAGGAAATACTCCACCGTAGTCACCACCCGCACGGTTTTGGTCTGCGGGCTGCCACGGTCGCGGTCATTGATGGTGATGACGCCCTGGTTGGCGCTGCGGATGCCGCCGATGCGGGCACCGGAATCCTTGGCGAACTGCTCGGCCGCCTTGCGCGCTTCTGCCGTGGCCTCGGCAATCAGCGCCGGTTTGATGCTGTTGAGCTCGGTATAGCTGAACTCGGGCGTATTGCCCTCGCCGTCGCTGCTGCCACTAAGCAGGATGCCGCGTGATACCAGCTCACCGCTGCGGCGCAACACCTGCTGCGCCTTGGCAACATCCTGGGTTCGCAGGGTGACGCTATTGGAATAGCGGAAGCGTTCGGCAGGCCGGTTTTCACCATAAGCCCAAACCCAGCGGTCTTCCAGGCGCGGTGGCGCGGTGATGATTTCTTCTTCGCCAAAGCCCGCATCGGTAAAGAAGTTGCGGATTTGTGCGGTATTGGCATCCAGCTGCCGCTGCACATCCGCCAAATCATTGCCGCTGACCGAGTGACTTAAAGGCCAGACCAGCAGGTTGGCGGCGACTTCTTTTTCTGCCGAGCCTTTCACCGTGACATAGCGGTCGGCGGTGCGCAGTTTGACCATGCCGCTGGCCGCCAGCCACCCGGCGCCCAGCAATCCTGCCGCGACCAGGGCAGCAGACAGGGCCAGCGGGAGGGGATTGCGTTCGCTCATTATCGGACTCCTGATTGACTTCAATCCGCATTCAAGCACAGTGCGCAGCGGGCAGGCTGAATGCACTGCCGCCAAGACTTACGCGCCTTGGATTCATTTTTTTGCCGTGCGCTCCAGGCGCTGCAATTGCGCCGCCATTTCCCAGGACTTGAGGCCACGGCTGCCCAGATAATGGGCCAGCAACTGGCGCATGGGGCGGCGCAGGCTCAGCAAGTCCCGTGCATCAGGCTCTCTGTCCGCAGCCATCGCCAGCAATGCACTGCCGGTCGCCGCCTGCCCGCGCTCATGTGCGCTGCGCTCCTGGCGCAGACGGCGCAGGCCGTGCTCGGGGTCAAGAAAATAACGCGCGCCGGGGTCAATCTCGCGGCCTTCGTTGTCGCTGTCCCATTCAAAGCCAAAGCCGATGGCATCAAGCAAATCGCGCTCATAACGGCGCAGCGTCCAGGCAAGCGTGATATCCGCAGCCAAATCCTGGCGGGTACGGGCATAGGCTGCATGCAGCAGCGGCAGCGGGTCTTGCCGGGGCACCAGCCGCAGGGTCAGCTCATTGAGATAGAAGCCAGCCAGTGCGGTATCCCCCGCCAGACGCGGCGCGGCATCTATCGCCTCTGCGCTGCAAAGGGTCGCCAGCTCGCCGCGCGCCAGCGCCTGCAGACGGATGCACTGCAAGGGCTGCAAGGCCGCGCGCAGCACATGCCGCCTGGCACTCATCACCCCGCGCGCCACCAGCCCCAGACGGCCATGCTCGGCGCAAAATACCTCCAGCAACAGGCTGGTTTCCCGCCAGGAGCGTGAATGCAGTACGAAGGCGGCGGGGCTTTCCAGCCGCATCAGCGCCATCCCTGACGTCGGGCGTATGCCTTTTGCTCGCGCTTGCGCTGTGCCTGCCGGTACAGCCGCAGGTTTTCCGCATCCAGCGGTTCAGGGCGGGGGTGACGGGCAAAATACGGCCCATACCAGCCATCTTCATGGGTAAAGGCCATGCACCAGGCCAGATTGGCGGGAAACACATAGCAATCCTGCCATTCCACCGTATCCGGGCGGCCTTCGACCCGGCAGGCATGACGGCGGTCATTGGCAAGCACGATGGTTTCGGCCACCTGCTGCTGCCGATACGCCGCGCTGGCCGCCTCGCCCGCCAGCGCCGGGTAGCCACCGGCACTGAACACATGCCAAAGATAGCTGCCAGTATCGATGCCGGCTGCGTTGTGGCCGAACACGGCCTGCCATTGCTTCAGCCAGAATGCTGTTTCTTCGGGCGAATAAGACTGCAATATCCGCCCTGGCGAGCACACCGGCAGCGGCGGATAAGCCTGCTTGGCCATTACTTAAGCCTGTTCAATGTCTCTTCTCGGTACCCGCAAGTGTACGCCATGTGCAGGGGCAAGACGCATGCCGCAGCCAAGACTGACTGTCTTGGCAAGGTGTGCAACAAAGCACCTGTGCATGGCGTGCCTTGCCCAATGGGTTGCACCGCAAAGCAACGGGCGCCAAGAAGAGACATTGAACAGGCTCTCAGTCCGCGTAGCCCAGCGCACGCAGGGCGGCCTCGTCATTCGACCAGCCCTGGCGCACGCGCACCCAGGTTTCCAGAAATACCTTGTGGCCGAACAAGCGCTCCATCTGCTCGCGCGCCTTGGTGCCGATTTTGCGCAGCCGCGCGCCGCCCTTGCCGATGACGATGGCTTTCTGGCTATCGCGCTCCACCCAAATCACCGCACCAATGCGGAACAGGCCGCCATCTTCTTCAAAGCGCTCGATTTCCACCGCCGTGGCATAGGGCAGCTCCGCGCCCAGCTGTCGCATCAGCTGCTCGCGCACGAACTCCGCCGCCAAAAAGCGCATGCTGCGGTCGGTAACATCGTCCTCGTCATATAGCGCTGGCTGCTCGGGCAGCAGCGGCAGCACGGTTTTCACCAGCTCATCCAACCCTTTACGCTTCAGTGCCGACAGCGGATGCACGGCGACAAAATCGCGTTCTTTGCCGACTTCGGCCAGATACGGCAACAGCTCAGCCTTGTCGCGCAGCCGGTCGGTCTTGTTGACCACCAGCACCACCGGGACTTTCGCCTGCGCCAGCGCCGCCAGTGCCATCTCGTCTTCTTCGTCCCAGCGCCCGGCTTCCACCACCAAAAGCGCCGCATCCACGCCTTCAAGCGCACCGCGTGCGGCACGGTTCAGCACCCGGCTCATCGCCTTGTTTTGTGCGCTATGTATCCCCGGCGTATCCACCAGCACCAATTGGCCATCCTCGGAGCTGGCAATGCCCAGCATGCGGTGACGGGTGGTCTGCGGACGGTCGGAGGTGATACTGACCTTGGTACCGACCAAACCATTGATGAGCGTGGATTTGCCGACATTGGGACGGCCGATGACGGCCACATGGCCTGCGCGATAGTTTTTTTCGTTCATGCGTGGATTGTAAGCGCTGGCGGGTATATCCGGCCTGCACGCAGCGGCTGGAAGCACGGCGCAGTTTGGTAGAAATCAAGAGATTGCCCGGAAAACCAGCCAGGTATGCCGGCCAATGGCAGCGGTCGCAGCTCCAGCGGGTCAGACAATACCTGGCCTTGGGCAATCGCTTCTGCCACGCGGCTGACCACGGTGTGTGCATCGCCCTCGCCTGCCACCACCAGCGCCTTGCCCACCATGTATTGCCCCGGCAACAGGCCATGCTCCAGCAGCGCATGCCCCATCACCGCAGCCAGCCGGATGTCACCGCGCTGCCAGGCAGCGGCTGCATCGAAAAACAGACCCATCCAGTCATGCCGATCCCAGGCAGCCAGCAATGCTGCGGATTTGACCTGCACAATCACGCCCGCCTCGTCGAACTGGGTCAGGGCGTATTGCGCCCGATTGCGGGTTTTATCGCCCATGCTGGCGATATGCGCGCATTGCTGTGCATTCAGCGCCTGCTTCACTTGCGGCCAGCGACACCAGACCTGGGCATTGAACAAGTCGTGCCAGTTCTGCTCGCGGGTCGCGATTTGCCCGCACTCGGCAATACGGGTTTCGTAATGCAGGCCGTCTTGCAGCAAGGCGCGATCCTGCGCCACGAAGCTGCGCCCGGCCACCGGCAATGCGGCATTCAACTCGGCCAGATCCGGCCAGCGCTCTGACTTCAGCCAGCCTGCAAACGCCTGAAAATCCGCATAGAGCGGGTGCCCGAATACCGTTGCGGCAATTTCATGACGCTGCGGCGGCTGAAAACGGCGTTTGCTCATGCGCTCTGAGGCAGGCAGTTCAACGACAACTTGCTTTAATCGTTGTAAGCCACTTCGCCATACAGGTCGTGCTCATCGCTGCCCATGATGTCCACATCGACAAAATCACCCGGCTTGAGCCCAGCCATGAAACCGTCCTGAATCTGCACCAGACCGTCGATTTCCGGGGCATCGGCCATCGAGCGGGCTATCGCCAGCTCGCCGTCAATGGCATCGACCAGACATTTTTGCGTGCTGCCGACCTTCTCGGCGAGCTTTTCGGCAGAAATCTCCGCCTGCAAAGCCATGAAGCGCGCCAGCCGCTCCTGCTTGACTTCTTCCGGCACCTCACCCGGCAGGGCATTGGCGGCGGCGCCTTCCACCGGCGAATAGGCGAATGCACCCACCCGGTCGAGCCGGGCTTCTTCCAGAAAGTCCAGCAGCGCCTCGAATTCGGCCTCGGTTTCACCGGGGAAGCCGACGATGAAGGTGCTGCGCAGGGTGATGTCCGGGCAAATTTCGCGCCAGCGCTGGATACGCTCCAGGGTTTTGTCGATGGCGCCGGGGCGCTTCATCAGCTTCAGGATACGCGGGCTGGCGTGCTGCAAGGGCATGTCCAGATAAGGCAGGATTTTGCCTTCGGCCATCAGCGGGATGATGTCATCCACATGCGGGTATGGATAGACATAATGCAGGCGCGTCCACACGCCCAACTCGCCCAGCCCTTCGCACAATGCCTTCATGCGGGTGGCATAGCTTTTGTCATGCCAGGTCTTTTCGGCGTACTTCAGGTCAACGCCATAGGCGCTGGTATCTTGCGATACCACCAGTAATTCGCGCACCCCGCCTGCCACCAGTTTTTCGGCCTCGCGCAGCACCTGGTCCACCGGGCGCGAAACCAAGTCACCCCGCAGCGAGGGGATGATGCAGAAGCTGCAACGGTGATTGCAGCCTTCGGAAATCTTCAGATAAGCATAGTGTTTGGGGGTGAGCTTGATGCCGTAATCGGGCACCACATCCACAAACGGGTCATGCCGGGGCGGCAGCGCATGATGTACCGCTTCCATCACGCTGGCATAGTCCTGCGGGCCGCTGATGGACAGCACCCCCGGATGCGCTTCGCGAATCAAATCGCCACGCTTGCCAAGGCAGCCAGTGACAATCACCTTGCCGTTTTCGGCCATCGCCTCGCCAATGGCATCCAGCGATTCAGCCACTGCGCTGTCAATAAAACCGCAGGTGTTGACCACCACCACATCGGCATCATCGTAACTGGGCACGATGTCATAGCCTTCCACCTTGAGCTGGGTGAGAATGCGCTCGGAATCGACCAGCGCCTTGGGACAACCAAGGCTCACGAAACCGACTTTGGGCTGGGCGTGGGACATGAGATAACCATCTGAAAACGAGGACGAATTATAGTGGACAGCCACCACCACACCATGCACGCATGAACTTTCAACTAGACCCGCGCCTGGCCGCCGACAGCAAACCCATCGCCCAATGGCCGCTCTCGGAGCTGCGGCTGATGGACGATAGCCAATATCCCTGGCTGATTCTGGTGCCGCGCATCCCCGGCGCGCGCGAGCTGATTGATCTGGATGAGGCCGACCGTCAGCAATTGCAGCTTGAGATGGATGCAGCCGCCCACCTGCTGCGTCATGCCTTCAAGCCCGACAAACTCAATATCGCCGCCCTCGGCAATGTCGTTGAGCAACTGCATGTGCATATCATTGCCCGCTTCCGCAGTGATGCCGCCTGGCCGCGCCCGGTCTGGGGCGTACATCCGCTCAAGCCGCGCACGGCAGACGCGCATGCCGCGCTGCTGGCTTGCCTTGAGCCACATTTGCCTGTTTTTGCCTTGGAAAAAATCGCATGAAAACCACACTTGCCGCCCTTGCCCTGACGCTCAGCCTGATACTGCTGCCACACAGCGCCCAAGGCAGATCCCCCGAACGCGCCGCCAGCGAAGCCGCCCGGCAGAACGCCCCTGCGATCACCATCTGGGTGGATGCCAGCTGGGGCTTCCGCAACCAGGGTGCGGCCAATAACTTGAGCGCCGCGCATCGCGCTTTCTACGCGCAAGGCTATCGCCTGGTCAGCGTCCAGCCGTATATCGAAAACGGCGACCTGCAGGGCTTCTTTGTCAGTTACGAAAAACGCGATTGAAGCGATAGGCGCGGCTCACAATACGCCGCGCTTTTTCTCGACAAGCCAAAGGCCGATGCCGGCGGCGGCACCAATGAGTCCTGACACCCACCAGTTGAGAGCGCTAAGCCCACCGACCAGCCCCATCACGATCAGGCCAACAATCACGAACTGGCTATAGCGCCAGCGGCTATTGATAAAGCCACGCCCTATGCGCGACTCCAAGTCATTGTGCGGCTTGTTCTTCGGGTTCTGGCTCATCTTCATGTCCTCGGCAAGGTGACGCCGGTTTGCCCTTGGTATTTGCCACCGCGGTCACGATAGCTGGTTTCGCAGACATCATCGGCATCGGCCTGGAAGAACAGCATCTGCGCCACGCCCTCATTGGCATAAATGCGCGCCGGCAGCGGCGTGGTATTGGAGAATTCCAAGGTCACATGGCCTTCCCATTCCGGCTCCAGCGGGGTGACATTGACGATGATGCCGCAGCGCGCATAGGTGCTCTTGCCCAGGCAAACCACCAAGGTATCGCGCGGGATGCGGAAATATTCCACCGTGCGTGCCAGCGCAAAGCTGTTGGGGGGGATGATGCACTCATCGCCGACCACATCGACAAAGCTCTTGGGGTCGAAGTGCTTGGGATCAACGATGGTGGAATTGATATTGGTGAATACCTTGAACTCGCGCGCGCAGCGCACGTCATAGCCATAGCTGGAAGTGCCGTAGCTGACAATGCGCTCGCCATTGGCCTGCTTGACCTGCCCGGCCTCGAACGGCTCAATCATGCCGTGCTGCTCGGCCATGCGGCGTATCCAACGGTCACTCTTGATACTCATGAAAATTTCCCTCGGACAATGTCCGGCATTGTAAACGGCAAGCAGCGCCGTCAACCCAGCAACGAGGCGGCAATCGACATCCGCGCCCTGGGGCGCTTGTCCAGCTCGGCCAGCATCCTACGCGCCAATTGCCGATAGGCCATTGCCACGGTCGAGTCCGGCTCGGCCAATGTCACCGGCAGCCCGGCATCACCCTGCTCGCGGATGCGCACATCCAGCGGCAGCGAACCCAACAATGGCACGCCG
Organism: Lysobacteraceae bacterium NML95-0200; assembly: GCA_002798255.1. Taxonomy (GTDB): domain Bacteria; phylum Pseudomonadota; class Gammaproteobacteria; order Xanthomonadales; family Xanthomonadaceae; genus Solilutibacter. The sequence goes on along the minus strand of NWQQ01000024.1, from coordinate 9,663 downwards.
TATTGCGACGCCATCGCCTCGCCGCCGCCCTGGCCGAACACATGCTCGGCATGACCACACTGGCTACACACGTGTACCGCCATGTTTTCCACCAGCCCGAGTACCGGCACCTCGACCTTTTCGAACATCTTCAGTGCCTTCTTGGCATCCAGCGTGGCAATGTCCTGCGGCGTGGTCACCACCACCGCACCGGCCACCGGAATTTTCTGTGCCAGGGTTAGTTGCACATCGCCGGTGCCCGGCGGCAAGTCCACCACCAACACGTCCAAATCGCCCCAGCAGGTATCGTTGAACAGCTGCATCAGCGCCGAGGTTGCCATTGGACCGCGCCAGATCATCGCCGCATCCGCCTCAACCAACGTACCCATCGACATCGCCTCAAGCCCGTGCCCGGTGAGCGGCGTAAAACGCTTGCCATCGGGACTTTCCGGCTTGCCCGTGATACCCAGCATCATCGGAATGCTGGGACCATAAATATCCGCATCCAGCACGCCGACCTTCAGCCCTTCCTGCATCAAGGCTGCCGCCAGATTCACCGCCGTGGTCGATTTGCCCACCCCGCCCTTGCCCGAGCCGACCGCAATCACATTGCGAACGGCAGGATGGGGCTTCAAATCACGCTGTGGCGCATGGGCGGGCAAGGGCTGGACAATCATGGCTCGTGGCATCTGCAAGTCAGGGCAGGCAAGTCTAACCCCGGAGCCCGGCTACATAGGCCTATTGACCTTCAAACAATCTTGTCTGAATTTGCTTGATGACTGCCGACGAAGCTGCATCAAGCAGCCACACGATGGCTTCAGGGTCGTCTGCTTTATACTGCGCGGCTGATGAATTTTCTGTTTCGTGACGCTGAAGGCGGGACGCTGTGCCCGCAAGGCAGCGTGGTCTGCATCGGTGCGTTCGATGGCCTGCATCTGGGTCATCAGGCATTGCTGCGCCACGCCAAGGCGCGTGCGCAAGCGTTGCGCCTGCCGGTGGTGGCGCTGTCTTTCGAGCCGTTGCCGCGCGAGTTTTTTGCCAAAGGCACGCCGCCAGGCAGGCTGATGCTGCCGCGCGACAAGCTGCAAGGTTTTGCCGGAGCCGGTATGGATGGCGTTGGCTTGCTGCGTTTTGATGCACGCATGGCGGCAATGTCGGCACAAGACTTTATGGCACAGGTACTACACCGGCGGCTGGCCGCACGCGAAGTCTGGGTGGGGCCTGAATTTCACTTCGGTCATCAGCGCCGTGGTGATTTGGCATTACTGCAGGCCGAAGGCGCAAAGCTCGGCTTTAGCGCCCATGCCATCGCGCCGCTGATGTATCAAGGTGAGCGCGTATCCAGCTCGCGTATCCGCGCTGCATTGGCCGCAGGCGATTTTGCACTGGCGCAGCAATGCCTTGGACGCCCTTACCGCATCAGCGGGCGGGTGGTGCATGGCCGCAAGCTGGGGCGCAAGCTCGGGTTTCCCACCGCCAATCTGCGCTTTACCCGTCACCCGCCCATGCAAGGGATTTATGCCGTCCGGGTACGGGGCGTGGCAGGCACAGCGCTGCCTGCGGTCGCCAGCCTTGGCACCCGCCCCACCGTGGCTGGTGAGGCGCCTTTGCTGGAAGTACACCTGTTTGATTTTTCTGGCGACTTGTACGGCCAGTTGCTTGAAGTGGAATTCATTGCCAAGCTGCGCGATGAAGAAAAATTTGCAAGTCTGGATGCCTTGAGTGCACAAATGCACCAGGATGTTGCGCTTGCCCGTTCGTTACTGGCTGCCCAAGGCGGCCCCGATGTTGTCGAGACCCCTCATGAGTGAAACCGAAGGCCACCGCTACAAAAACACCATCCTGCTGCCTGCCACGGATTTCCCGATGCGCGGCGACCTGCCCAAACGCGAGCCGGCCACACTGGAAGCCTGGCAAAACGGTGACCTTTACGGCCAGATTCGTGCCGCAAGCCAGGGCCGCCCGCGATTCATGCTGCATGATGGCCCGCCGTATGCCAATGGCCGGATTCATCTGGGACATGCGGTCAACAAGGTGTTGAAGGACATCATCGTGCGCAGCAAGACCCTGGCGGGCTTTGATGCGCCGTATATCCCCGGCTGGGACTGCCATGGCCTGCCGATTGAAATCGCCGTGGAAAAGAAATTCGGCAAGGTGAGCGACAAGCTCGATGCGGCGACCTTCCGCCAGCACTGCCGCGATTACGCCGCGAGCCAAATCGAGCTGCAAAAGGCCGATTTCAAGCGTTTGGGCGTGCTGGGTGACTGGGACAATCCTTACCGCACGCTGGATTTCAAATACGAAGCCGATGAAATCCGTGCACTGGCCAAAATCGTCGAGAACGGCCACCTGGCGCGCGGCGTCAAGCCGGTGCACTGGTGTTTTGACTGCGGCTCGGCACTGGCCGAAGCCGAAATCGAATACGCCGACAAAACCTCGCCTGCCGTGGACGTGGCTTATCCGGCGCGTGATGCCGCCGACATTGCCGCACGTTTTGGCGTGGCACTGCCCGAGGGCGTGGAAATCGCTATCCCGATCTGGACCACCACGCCGTGGACGCTGCCGGCCTCGCTGGCGGTATCGCTGGGGCCACAGATTGATTATCAGCTGCTGGAAGGCCCCGCCCGCGCAGGCAAGCGGCGCTGGCTGGTGCTGGCCGCGCGTCTGGCAGAAAAGGCCTTGGCGCGCTATGGCGTTGAGAATCTACAGGTGCATGGCAAGACGCTCAGCGGCGAGGCGCTGAAGGGCGCGCTGTTTGCCCATCCGTTCTATGCCGAGCGCGATATCCCCGCCCTGACCGGCGAGCATGTCAGCGATGAAGACGGCACCGGCGCGGTGCATACCGCCCCCGGCCACGGCCAGGAGGACTTTGTCGCGGTGCAGGGCAGCGGCATTCTCGACAAGTACAGCCTGGGGCAATTGAACCCGGTGGACGGTCGCGGCGTGTATCTGCCTTCCACCCCGGCGCTGGGCGATACCGCGCTTGCCGGCATGCATATCTGGAAAGCCAATGCCGCGATTGTCGATGGCCTGAAACAAAGCGGCGCGCTGCTGGCGCATCAGGACATCCGGCACAGCTATCCGCATTGCTGGCGGCACAAAACGCCGATTGCCTTCCGTGCCACGCCGCAGTGGTTCATTTCCATGGAGCAGGCCGGGCTGCGCCGCGATGCACTGGCGGCCATCCCCGGCGTGAAGTGGTATCCCGGCTGGGGGCAGGCACGCATCCACGGCATGGTGGAAGGCCGCCCGGACTGGACCATCTCCCGGCAGCGCACCTGGGGCGTGCCGATTGCACTATTTGTGCACAAGGAAAGCGGTGAGCCGCACCCGGACAGCGTGGCGCTGATGGAAGCGGTCGCCCAGCGCGTGGAACAAGGCGGCATCGATGCTTGGTATACGCTGGATACCGCCGAGCTCTTGGGCGATGAAGCGGCGCAATACGACAAGGTACAGGACATCCTCGATGTCTGGTTCGACTCCGGCGTCACCCATCAGGCGGTGCTGAAGGCGCGCGGTTACACGCTGCCGGCCGACCTGTATCTGGAAGGCTCGGATCAGCATCGCGGCTGGTTCCAGTCCTCGTTGCTCTCGGCCATCGCCATCGACAAGGCCGCGCCCTACCGCGAGTGCCTCACCCACGGCTTCGTGGTCGATGCCCAGGGACGCAAATTCTCCAAATCGCTGGGCAATGGCATCGAACCGCAGGAAATCATCAAGCAATACGGCGCCGACATTCTGCGCCTGTGGGTGGCTTCGGCCGACTATTCACAGGAAATGTCGCTATCGCAGGAAATCTTGAAGCGCAATGCCGATGCCTACCGCCGCATTCGCAATACGGCGCGTTTCCTGCTGGGCAATCTGCACGGCTTTGACCCGGCGCGCGATTTGCAAGCTGCGGAAAACATGGTGGCGCTGGACCGCTGGATTGTGCATCGCGCCGCCTTGCTGCAATCGCAAATCACCGCCGCCTATGCCCGCTATGACTTTGCCGAAGTAATGCAGCTGCTCGCCAATTTCAGCAGCGTGGAGCTCGGCTCCCTGTATCTGGATGTCACCAAGGATCGCCTCTACACCCTGCAAGAAAATGCCGCTGCCAGACGCAGCGCGCAAAGCGCGATGTATCACATCGCCGAAAGCTACGCCCGCTGGATTGCCCCGGTGCTGGCCTTCACTGCCGATGAAATCTGGCGGCATCTGCCGGGCGAGCGCCCCAGCAATGTGATGCTTTCCACCTGGTATGACGGATTGCAGACCTTGCCCGAGGACGCTGCTTTGTCTGCCGAGCAGTTCGACACCCTGCTTGCGCTGCGCAATGAAGTGGCCAAAGTGCTGGAGCCGATGCGTGCCGCAGGCGACATCGGCGCGGCGCTGGACGCGGAAATCACCCTGAAAGTGGATGCCGCCACCCATGCCTGGCTTGCCCCCTTGGCCGATGAATTGCGCTTTTTCTTCATCAGCGGTGATGTCCATGTCGAGACGGGCGAAGGCGTTGAGGCCATTGTCAGCTGCAAGAGCAAATGCGTGCGTTGCTGGCACCACCGCGCCGATGTCGGCCAACATGCCGAGCATCCGGAGTTGTGCGGACGCTGCATTGACAATATCGAGGGCGCGGGCGAAACCCGCCGCTGGTTCTGATGAAAAATCCCCAAAAAAACGCCCTGCCCTGGCTCTGGGTTTCCGCGCTGGTCATCGTGCTGGATCAATGGAGCAAGGCCTGGGTGCTGCGCACCTTGCCCGAATACACCGATATCGTGGTGATTGACGGCTTCTGGAACTGGTTCCGCACCTACAACACCGGGGCGGCCTTCAGCTTTCTGGCCAATGCCGGTGGCTGGCAGCAGTGGTTCTTCACCATTCTGGCCTTCGCCATCAGCGCCCTCCTGGGCTACTGGCTGTACCGCACCGCGCGCAGCGACTGGAAGACCGCCCTGCCCTATGCGCTCATCATTGGCGGCGCTATCGGCAATGTCATCGACCGCTTGCAGCACGGCCATGTCATTGATTTCATCAAATGGTATGTCGGTGATTATGTTTGGCCGGCCTTCAACCTCGCCGATGCGGCGATTGTCGGCGGCGCGCTTGGTCTGTTGCTGCTTGGCGTAATGGGGGGAGGCAAGAAAGCCGATGGGCAATGAAATCCTGCTGGCCAACCCGCGCGGCTTCTGCGCCGGGGTCGATCGCGCCATCGAAATCGTCAAACGCGCCATCGAGACCCTGGGCGCACCGATTTTTGTCCGCCATGAAGTGGTGCACAACAAATTCGTGGTCGATGACCTGCGCCAGCGCGGCGCGGTATTTGTCGAAGAACTCGACGAAGTGCCGGACGGCGCCACGGTGATTTTTTCCGCCCATGGCGTTTCCAAGGCCGTCTGGCAGGAAGCCGAGCGCCGTGGCCTGAAAATCTTTGATGCCACCTGCCCCCTGGTCACCAAGGTGCATCTGGAAGTCGCCCGGCATTGCCGCAATGGCCGTGACATGATTCTCATCGGCCACGGCGGCCATCCGGAAGTGGAGGGCACCATGGGGCAGTGGCAACGTGAAGGCGCCACCGGGCGCATGTATCTGGTCGAAGACCTTGAAGATGCGCAAACCCTGCAAGTGGGACAGCCGCAGAACCTGGCCTACACCACCCAGACCACGCTGTCGGTGGACGATACCCGTGACATCATCGCCACCCTGCGTACACGCTTCCCGGCCATCCAGGGGCCGAAGAACGATGACATCTGCTACGCCACCCAGAACCGTCAGGATGCGGTGCGCGAGCTCGCCCGCCGTTGCGACCTGATTCTGGTGGTCGGCTCCCCCAACAGCTCCAACTCCAACCGCCTGCGTGAACTGGCCGAGCGCGAAGGCGTCAGCGCCTATCTCATCGATGGCGCCCACGAAATCGACCCCGGCTGGCTGCACGGCAAAACGCAAATCGGCGTCACTGCTGGCGCCTCGGCTCCAGACATTCTCGTGGAAGGCGTCCTGCACAAGCTGGGAGAACTCGGCGCAGGCAACCGCGTGCGCGAACTCGATGGCGAGCCGGAGAACATGGTATTCGCCCTGCCCAAGGAACTGCGGCTGAAGCTGGTGGACTGAAAAACACCTGCATGACCTGACTGCTTCAATCGAGACTTTGAATTGTCTCGCCACAGAAACAACAAACCCCGGCAATGGCCGGGGCTTGCAGTTTCAAGGCAGACCCATCAGGGACGGCGTTCAAGCTCGGCATCATCACGCGCTTTGGGCATCAAATCCTGCTTGGTCACGGTCAGAACGCCCACGGTCAGCAGCGAGCAGGCCACGAAAATCGAGGACACCGTACCGACAATGGCGCCAATCATCTGTGTCAGTGCCAGACCTTGCAGCGATTCGCCGCCAAACAGGAACAGCGCCAGCACCGACAGGAAGAACACCGCCGAGGTGATGATGGTGCGCGAGAGGGTCTGATTGATGGAGGCATTGAACACTTCAAATGGCGTGCCGCGCATGCTGCGGAAGTTCTCGCGCACGCGGTCAAACACCACGATGGTGTCGTTGATGGAGAAGCCCATCACTGCCAACAGGCCGGCCAGCACGGTGAGGTCGAATTCGCGCCCGGTGAGTGCAAAAAAGCCGGCCGCCACCAACACGTCAAACAAGGTGGTGATGCTGGCCACCACGGCGAATTTCCATTCAAAGCGCAGGCTGATGTAAATCAGAAACCCAATCAGCACGAAGGTAATCGCTTGCAATGCCTTGCTGGTGAGCTCCGAGCTGACCAGGGCGCTGATGGATTCGCGGCTTTTGAGCTCAACCGGGTTATCTGCGCTATCAAGTGCGCTGACGATGGCATTGGACTGCGCCACGCTGTTATCCAGCCTATCGCCCTGCCCCTGCTCGGCACGCAGGCGTACCAGCACATCGGTGCCATTGCCAAAAGCCTGCACCTGGGCTTTCTCAAAGCCGGCAGCCGCCAGCTTGCCACGCAGTTGCTCGACATTCGGGGCTTTCTCAAAGCCCAGTTCAATCGCAGTACCGCCGGTAAAGTCCAGCCCGAAATTGAAGCCCTTGATGGCGATACCAGCCAGTGCCACTACCAGCATCAGGGCAGCAGTGACCATGCCAAACCAGCGCACCCGCATGAAGTCGAAGTGGGTCGAGCTGGGAATGAGTGTCAACGGAAAAATCTTCATCTATGCGTTCCTCAAATCGCCAGCGTCTTGAGCTTGTTGCGACGGCCATACATCAGCGTGGCGATGGCGCGGGTCACGGTCAGGGCGGTGAACATCGAGGCCAGGATGCCGATGATGAGGGTCACCGCAAAGCCCTTCAGCGGGCCGGTACCAAAGGCGTATAGCGCCACGCCTGCCAGGATGCCGGTGACGTTGGCGTCGAAAATCGAGCTCGATGCCTTGTCATAGCCTTCGGCAATCGCCGCCTTGGGCGGCATGCCCGCACGCAGCTCCTCGCGGATACGCTCGTTGATGAGCACGTTGGCGTCCACCGAAAGACCGATGGACAGCGCAAGCCCGGCAAATCCCGGCAAGGTCATGGTGGCGCCGAATACCGACAACACCGCCGCCACAATCACCAGGTTGAACAGCAGCGCCACCGAGGTAATCAGGCCGAACATGCGGTAATAAATCATGAAAAACACCAGGGTGAACAAGAATGCGTACAGCACCGCACGCACCCCGCGCTCGACGTTTTCCTTGCCAAGGCTGGGGCCAATCACGCTTTCAGCCACAAAATCCATGGGCGCGGCCAGTGCGCCGGACTTGAGCTGCTTGGCCAGGCTCTGCGCTTCTTGCTGCGAAAGCCCGGTGGTCTGAAAGTCTTTGCCGAACACGCCCTGGATGGTCGAAGCGCTGATGACGCGCTCCTCAATGCGCGAGGTCTGTACTTCTTTGCCATCGACAACGGTCATGGTCGGCACGCGCTCGATATACACCACGCCAAGGCGTTGACCGACGTTTTCCATGGTGTGCTCCAACATGCGCTTGCCGCCTGCGGCATTCAGAGTGATGGATACGGCCGGCGAGCCATGCTGGTCAGTGGTCGGCAGCGCCGAAAGCAACTCATCGCCGGAAACCAGCACCCGCTTGGACAACAGAATCGGCGCGCCATTTTGCTGGCGATACAGGCGCGAATCCGGCGGCACCTGTCCGCTGGCCTCGGCGGCCGCTGCGGTCGCTTCATCACCGGTCACCGCGCGGAATTCCAGCGTCGCAGTTGCGCCAATCTGGCGCTTGGCCTCGGCCGTGTCCTGCAACCCAGGCAATTGAATCACCAGGCGGTCATTGCCCTGACGCTGCAGCACGGGCTCGGCCACACCCAGGGCATTGATACGGTCGCCAATCACGGTACGGTTCTGATCCACCGCCTCCAGCGCAATCTTGTTGATTTCCGTCTCCGGCAGTCGCGCCAGCAAGGTATTGCCATCCTGCACACCCCAAGTAAAACCGGGGCCGCCGGTCATCGGATTGCCCAAAGCATCTGTCAGCACTTTCTGCGCATCACCATTGGCAACGCCTGGCTCCAGGCTCACCACGATGGCATTGTCAGCGCGCAGATCCACCGCGCGATATTTCAAATTGGCATCGCGCAGCGCCGCACGCATATTGTCGGCATAGGCTTCCAGGCGCTTTTCCAGTGCAGCCTTTTGATCGACCTGCATCAAAAAATGCACCCCGCCCTGCAGGTCAAGACCCAGCGACATCGGCTTGGCGCCCAGGCTTTGCAGCCAGCTGGGCACCGAGGACAACAGGTTGAGCGCCACCGCATATTCCTGCCCCAATGCCTCACGAATGGCCGCCTGTGCCTTGGCCTGCTGTCCGGTATCGGCAAGCCTTACCGCCACGGCGCCGGGCTTGGACACGTCGATAGCTTTGGGCTGAATTTCCGCATTCAGCAATGCGGCATTGACGGTCGTGCGCACCGACTCAACATCCGCATCACTCAAAGTGCCGCGCGCAGCGGTCACCTGCACCGACGGGTCTTTCGGATACAAATTGGGCAGGGCATAAACCGTGCTCAGAATCAGCACGAATACGATGAGGGCATATTTCCAGCGAGGAAATTCAAGCATGGCGTTCATCCGCGCGAGCAGTATCGCGCGACTCCAAAAAACAAAAAGTAAGAATCAGGCAGCTTTCAGACTGCCCTTGGGCAGCACCGCAGCGATAGCCGCTTTCTGCACGCGCACGCGCACATTGTCAGCCACTTCCACAGTGACAAAGCTCTCGCCAATATCGGTCACCACGCCTGCCAGACCGCCATTGGTAATCACCTCATCCCCCTTGCTCAGCGCCCCCAGCATGGCGCGGTGCTCCTTGGCGCGCTTCATCTGCGGGCGAATCATCAGGAAATACATGATGGCAATCAGCACCAGCGGGAACAGCAAGCTCCCCATCATGCTCGGCTGTGCCGCAGTGCCAGTAGCCTGCTGTGCGTAGGCGGCGGGAATTACAAAATCAACAAGGTTCATGATTGAGCTCTATAGAAATCGAACGGGCAATTATGCCATGTCAATGACCCGTCTCCTCGGCTTCAAACACAACAAAAGCGGGCAAGTGCCCGCTCAGACTGCTGACAAACCCCGTGTTTTTGGCACGGGGTTTTTCAATGGCATGCTGGGAGCCCTTTGAAGGTCAGAAGCATGCGATGCAGCTTGGTCGTGTTGAAGGCGTTCTGTGAAGGATTCGTGCGCTGTAG
>NWQQ01000043.1 GCA_002798255.1 Lysobacteraceae bacterium NML95-0200 | reverse complement strand
CTACAGCGCACGAATCCTTCACAGAACGCCTTCAACACGACCAAGCTGCATCGCATGCTTCTGACCTTCAAAGGGCTCCCAGCATGCCATTGAAAAACCCCGTGCCAAAAACACGGGGTTTGTCAGCAGTCTGACCCGCCATATGGCGGGTTTTTGTTGGTCTTGCTTTGAGTGAAGTCAGGAGAAAAGGCGCAGGGTGAAGGGGTAGCGGTAAGCGATGCCGTCTTTGGCCTTGAGTGCGGCGATGATGGTCAGAACAAAGTCTGCAATCGCCAATGCCAGCAGTCCCAACCCAAGCAAAGCGGCAATCAGCCAGCCGATGAACGGAATAATAGCGAGAACCATCATGGCGATTGCCGTGACAAAGATAATCAACGCCAGGGAGATCTGGAAGTTCAATGCTTCTTTGGCCTGGCTGGCAATAAAGGCTTTTTCCGGCCTGTCTTTGTAAACCAGCCAGAAAACAAGCGGGCCAAGAAACACCAGGATGCCTGCGCTGAATATCAGTCCCAGCAATGCAGACAGGTGGGCGAGCATCGCCAGATTGCGGTCATCGGCAGAAATGCTGCTATCGGCCATCGGATTCTCGTTCATGGTTGTCATCCTCTTGTGAAAAATTCTGACCTGACTTTATCTTGAAGCCGGTGGCTTGACCAGCGCCTGCAATATCAGCTGCCCGCCACGGTCATGCGGCCAATCAGAATCGGGCCGATGCGCAGGTGCGAGCGCGCGTCGAAGTCGGTGCCGACCGCCTCGATACTGGCAAACATCTGCCGCAGGTTACCGGCAATGGTAAAGCCATCCACCGGGTAGGCGATTTCGCCGTTTTCCACCATGAAGCCTGCCGCGCCGCGCGAGTAATCGCCGGTAATCATGTTCACCCCCTGCCCCATCAGCTCGGTGACATACAGGGCGCGCGACTGGCTGCGGACGATTTCGTCCAGGTTTTCGGCATTGGCGCTGACATGGATGTTGTGGATGCCGCCGGCATTGGCGGTGCTGACCAGTCCCAACTGGCGTGCCGAATAGCTGCCCAGCACATAACGCTGGATGATGCCGTCCTTGATGAGGTGCGAGCGGTGTGTGGCCACGCCTTCGGCATCGTAGCTGCCGGAGCGAAAGCCGCGCATCAGGAACGGGTCTTCCTCCAGCCAGAACCAGTCCGGGAACAACTGCTGCCCCAGGCTATCGCACAGGAAGCTGGCGCGGCGATACAGCGCGCCCCCGGAAACGGCAGCCAGATAATGGCCAATCAGGCTGCGTGCGACTTCTGCCGAAAAAATCACTGGCATTTCCCCCGTCGTCACCGTGCGTGGAGAGAGCCGGGCCAGGGTGCGCGCTGCGGCATGGCGGCCAATGGCTGCGGCATCTTCCAGCCCGTCCAGCGACAGCGCCATGCTGTACCAGCCATCGCGCTGCATGTCATCGCCCTGCCCTGCAATCAGTGCGCAGCCCAGGCTGTAATGGCTGTCACGTTCGCGTCCCACAAAGCCATGCGAATTGGCATAGACCGACAGCGACTGGCTGCTGCCAAACGATGCACCATCGGAATTGCCAATGCGGCTATCCACGGCGCGGCCTGCGGCTTCGCTGGCCAGCGCCAGGTCAATGGCGTGGTCGGCATCCACCGCCGCCGGATGCCAGGTATCAAACTCGCGCAGCTCTTGCGCCATCAGTTCGACATCGGCAAGACCCGCAGCCTCATCTTCCTCAGTGTGGCGGGCAATGGCGCAGGCCTGCGCCACAGTGGCCGCCAGGCTTTCGGCACGTATATCGCCTGTGCTGGCCGTGCCCTTGCGCTTGCCAAAATACACGGTGATGCCCATGCCACGGCTGCGGGTGGATTCGACGGTTTCCACCTCGCCCATGCGCACGCCAATGGCAAGGCCACTGGCATCGCTGCAACTGACTTCTGCCTGGCTTGCACCCTGCTCTCGGGCGAGCGCCAGCAATTGCCGGGCGGTGTCCTCCAGCCGGTCAAGACGGGCGATGCTGTCATCGTTTACGGGAAGCGCTTGTGTCATGGCTTATCCTTTAGGGATATTTTCAGAGGGTCTTTCAAAATGCGCGGACGCGATCAGGAAACCGGCGAGTATTTCTCTCCCAGCCGCAGTGAGCAACGCCGGGCGGCGCTGGATGTGCTGGCATTGGCACATGTGCTGGTGGAAAAAACCCAGGCAGAGCTGGCCAAGCTGCCGATGGACGAAATACTGCAAGCACATGTACTGGAAGCCAAGCGCATCACCTCGCCGATTGCCCGCAAGCGCGCCGTGGCGTTTTTGGCCAAGCAGATGCGCAAGGAGGACGAGGAAGTGCTGGAAGCCATCCGCGAGGCGTTGGATGCCAATAGTGAAGGCTCGCGCCGCCAGGTGGCACTGATGCACCGCGCCGAGAGCTGGCGCACGCGGCTTCTGGAAGGCGGCGACGAGGCGCTGGCGGCATTCCTGGCCGAGCACCCGGAAACCGACCGGCAGCGGCTGCGACAACTGCTGCGCAATGCACAGGAAGAGAGCCGCCGTAACAAACCGCCGCGCGCCTTCCGCGAGCTGTATCGGCTGATACATGAGGCGTTGAGTGGCGAAGATGCTGCCGGTGAGGATGTGGCTCTGGACATTGAAGCGTCGGAATAAGGCTTTTGCTTTTGACTTTGCCGCCCTGTTCTGACGCGCCGAGTACCGCAGCGACCAATGGAAACAAGGCAGGGCATGTTTGAGCGTAGCGAGTTTGCCCTGCCGCCATTGGGCGCGAGGAACGCAGGGCATCCCGCGTAGCGGGGCGCGTCAGCCTGGGCGATTTCTTTGCCCACTTTCTTTCTAAGAGCCTGCTCAAGGCCTCTTCTCGGTACCCGCAAGTGCAGCCCATGTGCAGGGGCAAGACGCACGCCGCGGCCAAGACTGGCTGTCTTGGCAAGGTGTGCAACAAAGCCCCTGTGCATGGGCTGCCTTGCCCAATGGGTTGCGCCGCAAAGGCGGCATCTGCGCTGTTGCAAATGCTCGCCGGGCCACCAGCCCGCCTGCGCTTTGCGCCTTGCATCTGGCGCCTTTGCGAAGCAACGGATGCCAAGAAGAGACCTTGAGCAGGCTCTAAAAGAAAGTGGGTGCGCTGCCGGGCGCAGTCCCGGCGTTGAAAGGCCTGCGACAGCCAAAGCCACTTCGTGTTGCGGCAATGTCCCGCACTCACGCCTGGGTGCCTCCGACGGTCAGCTCGCTGATTTTCAGCGAGGGCTGCCCCACACCCACCGGCACGGACTGACCATCCTTGCCGCATACCCCCACGCCTTCATCCAGCGCCAGGTCATGCCCCACCATGGTCACTTTCTGCATGGTTTCCGGGCCGTTGCCAATCAGGGTCGCGCCCTTGACCGGGGCGGTGATTTTGCCGTCTTCAATCAGGTACGCCTCGGTGGCGGAAAACACATATTTGCCGCTGGTGATGTCCACCTGCCCGCCGCCGAAGTTGACTGCATACAGCCCGCGCTTGACCGAAGCAATCATGTCCTCGGGGCTGTCTTGGCCGGCCAGCATATAGGTATTGGTCATGCGCGGCATCACCAGATGCGCATAGGACTGGCGGCGGCCATTGCCAGTCGGCGCCATGCCCATCAGCCGGGCATTGAGGCTGTCCTGCATATAGCCGGTGAGGATGCCATCTTCAATCAGCGGCGTGCATTGGCTGGGCGTGCCTTCATCGTCGATATTGAGCGAGCCGCGCCGTCCGGCCAGCGTACCGTCATCGACGATGGTGATGCCCGGCGCCGCCACGCGCTGCCCCATGCGTCCGGCATAGGTGCTGGTTCCCTTGCGGTTGAAGTCACCTTCCAGACCATGCCCGACCGCCTCATGCAGCAGCACGCCAGTCCAGCCATTGCCCAGCACCACCGGCATCAGACCCGCCGGGGCATCGACGGCTTCCAGATTCAAAAGCGCCTGCCGCAACGCCTGCCGCGCAAACTTTTCCGGCTGGTCATTGCCCAGCAGCTCCTGATAGCCATAGCGGCCACCAAAGCCCGCATAGCCGGATTCACGGCGGCCATTTTGTTCGACAATCACCTGGATATTCATCCGTACCAGCGGGCGGACATCCGCCGCCAAGAGGCCATCACTGCGCGCCACCAGCACCGTATCCATCGCCCCCGAAAGGCTGACCATCACCTGTTTGACGCGCGGGTCGAGCGCACGCAACAAGCCATCCACGCGGCGCAGCGCCTCCAGCTTGGCCTCGTTGGCCAGGCCGTCAATCGGATCTTGCGCGGCATACAAAACCGGGCGACCTTGTCCGGCCACCAATGCCCTGCCCTGCCCGGCTGCACCATCGCGGGCAATCGCACGGGCGCTGTCGGCAGCCGCCAGCAAGGCCGTGGCATCAATCTCACCAGAATAGGCAAAGCCGGTTTTTTCACCGCTGATGGCGCGCACGCCCACGCCCTGTTCAATGGAATGTGCACCATCCTTGACGATGCCATCTTCCATCGCCCAGCTTTCGCGCCGGGCGTGCTGGAAATACAAATCACCAAAATCCGCACCACTTGCCAGAAGGCGCGAAAACGCACGGGAAAGGTCGTCCACTGCCAGCCCTGCCGGGGTCAACAGACGGGATTGGGCAAGACTCAGGGCTTGATTCATGAAGCAAAACTCCGTGCAAAGGTGCAGGATGGAAAGCGGAGATTTTAAGCATCCGGCAGGGTCTTTTCCGCCATTTGTGATTTGCTCTGTACCTCCACCCTGGGGTTGTCCCAAGAGCCGGTAACGCGATAAGTCTTGGCGCCAACTTTACTCAAGGGCTTTTTCAGTACCGCATTGGCGACTGCTCCCACCGCCGCACCCACCGGGCCTGCGGCAATCGCGCCCACTGCCGGCAGCAGGTTGCCGGTGCGCGGTTGGACTTCGATGGTTTGGTCGAACTGGCGGGCAGCGAGGTCGGCACTGCCGGTAATTTCGATACGTGCAGCAGGGCCTTCGATACTGAGGTTTTCAGCGCGCGCCCTGGCGTTTGCCAGCTGCACCTTGCCTTCAATCCGGTCAAAGGCAAAGCCTTTATCAAAAAAGTCGCGAAAATCCAGTGTCAGGCGCTGCGGCAGTCGCGCCACGCTAAGTAACCCAAGTACCCGCCCGGCGCCGGGCTCCAGCTCCACCAACTGTCCTTTTTCAAGTATGAGGCTGATTTCGCCCTGCACCTTGGCGGGCGAAAAATCGGCAGGTGCGCCAGACCAGGCCAGTGCAAAATCCACTTTGCCTTCGCCATTTTGCAGCTTGCCGGGCAGCCCGAGGGTGCTGAAAAGCTCGCCAAAATTCCGGCTTTGCAATTGCCCGGAAAACGCGCTGCGCGCCCGCGCAGCCTGCCCCTGCCAATCACCGGCAAGCCGCAGGCTTTGTCCGGGGCGCTCGATGCTGAGCGATTCCAGCCGCATTCCGGCAGCGGTTTTGCGGGTTTGCAAGGCCAGTTGCCCAAGGCTGCCGTTTGGCAGCCGGAAATCATCCACGCGAATATCCAGCGGCGGAATTTTCGCCGGATTCAAGCCTTGCGGCTGTGCTGAAGGGCTTTCCGCCCCGGACTTGGGCACTGTCGCCGCGCCCCAATGCAGGCGCGCAAAACGCCCTTGCAACGTCGCGTCCTCGGCATCGGGTACGATAAGGCTGCCTGCCAATTGCGCGCCTTCCACCATCACCCGTGTGGCATTGGGTTGCCGCTGTACCTGCACATGGGCATTGGCAAAGCTCTGCCCCAGAAGCTGCAGTTGTGCGACCTGCATATCCACCCGCACCGGGTCAAGATTGCCGCTGGCCGGGCTGCTTTGCCCCCCCAGCAGGGCGCTCCAGCCCAGGGCATCCACCACGGCTGCACGGCCATTGACCAGCAAGCCTTGCCCGGGGGCTGCGCCATCGGCTTTATGGCTGCCGAAAGTCGCGCGGATACCCAGCGCATCACCACGGTTGCGTGCCACCAAGCCCAGACGCTCGCCCAATGCAACTTGCACATCGCCATCTTCCAGCGGCATCGGCAGGCGCACGGTCAATGGCAATGCCTGTGCTGCCGGCTTTTCCAGCGGCTCGGGCAAGCCGATGGCGGTGCCCTGCAAATCACTTTGCAACACGATTTGGCTGGGGATGGCACTGGCCGCATCGCTGCCTTCGGGCAAGGCCACGGCGATATTCCAGTGCGACTGGCCATGCAAATACGGTTTCAACCATTCCAGTTGCGGTGCGCGGGCAAGCAGGCTGGCTGCGCTCAGGCGCACGCCCAGATTGGCCTCGAATACATGCCCCGGGTTTTCCACATGTGTTGCACCTGCGCGCAATGCCAGCTGGCCGCGATGGCCTTCATGCACAACCGCCAGCGCCTCGGCGCGGAAGCCATTTTGGTCGTAACGGGCATTGCCGTGCACTTCGGAAAACTCAAGCTGCAATTCGCGCTCGCCCAATACCGCCCCCTCAAGCCGGACATCGCCGTCGATACGGGTCGCAGGCCCGCCCACATACAGCGGTTGTTTCAGGGCGAAGCTGGCTGCCGTCTTGCCACGCGCCTCCAGCCGCGCCAGCGTATCGGCCAGGGTCTTGTTCAGCGGGCTTTGCCGCAGCACGCTCAAGAAATGTGCGGCATCGCCCTGGCCTTGTGCGTCGATTTCCAGCGTACCATCGACAAACTGGGCAATGCGGGCGCTGATTTTTTCCACCCGCACACCGCCCAGGACGCCACTGCCTTCCACCTGCATGCCATCGGCAATGAAGCTGGCCTTGAGCCTGCCGCTTTCAATCGGCGGCCAGTCCTCCTGAAAGCGCAATTGCGCGTTTTCAATATCGGCCAGCGCCTCGAAACGGCCATTATTGCGGTCGAACGGCCAGTCATCCAAGTCGCCACTGACCATCGCCCGGGCGTTTTTCAACTGCCCGCCCACCAATGCCATATTCAGCCAGTCCACCGCCTCGCGTGGCATCAGGTAGTGAATCCAGAATTTGCGCGCCACGGGCACCTGGGCATCATCAATATCGGCAGCAATATCAATCCACGGCAGGGTGCCATCGTTCTGGAACCACATGCCGCCGCGCGCTCTGGCGCGATAGCCTTCACCGGCAATATCCAGATGCCCAGTGCCAAAACGCAGGCCAGCGCCTTCGCGCCATACCGCCAGCGTGCCGCGTGCGCTAATCGGATGCTTCACGCCGAAGCCGCGCGGCCAGTCGAACACCATCGGCGCATCGCTCGCCAGCTCCAGCATCAGGCCATCGTCATCGCCGCGAATCTTGCCGCCCATGCCGGACAAACCCGGCGCATCGGCCACTGGCAAAAAGCCCAGCCCTTGCGCACTGGCCTCCAGCCAGTCCAGCCTTCCCGCCTGTCCATAAGCCTTGATATTGCGCAACGCGCCCTGCGGCCTTGCCCTTCCCAGCCAGTGACGCAATTGCGGCGAGAGCGTATCGGCAAGGCTTGCCACACTCAGCACGGTATCCAGCGGCAGATGCGGCGCAGCCATCCGCCACTGGCCATTGTTTTTTTCGGCAATGATGCCATCCATGCGCAACTCGCGCGCGTCCTGTTGCAGACGCAACTGCGGCAGATGAAAGCGCCAGTCATCGCCCTGACGGGAAAAATGCAGGCGTTGCTCAAGCTTTGGGAAAACCACTTCATGGGTGCCGCCCGGTACCGTGTGCTGCGCACGCAGATGCAGGTTTTCAAGCTCGGCCACAGTCGTGACCGAGCGCACTTGATGATTGGCAAGCGCAAGCCAGGCCTGCAACTGCCCATGCCCGCTTTGCAGGGTCACGCCCTGCCAGTTGAGCCATTGCGACCAGGCGGCCAAATCCAGCTTGCGCCCGCCCACAAAAAACCTGCCATCGCCGCTTTCACGGTCAAAATCCAGCGCGGCATTGAGCGGGGCTACGGCTTCATCCGGCCAGGCGCGGATACCGGCCCGCACGCGTTTTTGCCGTGCCTGCAAGCGCAAATCCACACGCGGGATGTCGATGGCGGCGGCACTATTTTTCGGCAAAATGCGCAGCTGCCCGCGTATCACCTGCAACTCGCCCAGCGCCTGCAAGTCGTCCAACGGGTCGCCCCGTGACTGGCTTTCTCCGGGCAGGCCATGCACCTGCCAGCGGCCATCTTCGGCCTGCTCCAGGGTCAATTCCAGGCCGTGCAGGCGCAGCTCGGTGAAACGCCGTCCCGGCAGCCAGCCGCCATACACCGCCACCACCAACTCGGCATGCTCAATGCGCAGCGCCTGATTGTCCGCGCCCAGCGAAAGCCCCGACATTTGCAGCAATGGCCCGCGCCGCGTCCACTCGGCATTCAAAGCGGAAAAGCGCAACGGCTGCCCGGCTTTCTGGCTGAGCCATGTTTCCACCCGTGCCGGGTTGGCTTCCAGCCAGCGCAGGCTCTGCTGAGCCGCCAGATATGCCAGCACCAGCAGCAGCACCAGTACCGCAAAGCTGTACCAAAGCGATTTGCCCGCGAAGCGGAAACTGCGCCGCAGTATCTCAGGCATCAGCCGGCACTCCTGAGTGCTTTTGCTTTTGACTTTCCGCCCTGTTCTGAGGCGCCGAGCAGCGCGGCATTAAAGATGGCGCCAAGGTAGCAGGACAATATTGGTTGCCCTGCCATGCCTGGAATGATTCCGGCAATTGCCATGCGTTCAGCGCCGGGATATGCGCCCGGCAGCGCACCTACTTTCTTTGCTGGCAAAGAAAGTAGGCAAAGAAACCAGCCCTGGCTGCCGCGCCCCGCTACGCGGGGTGCCCTGCGTTCCTCGTGGCCAATGGCGGCAGGGCAAACTCGCATCGCTGCGCGCTGCTCAAACATGCCCTGCCTTCTCCCATTGGCCGCTGCGGTACTCGGCGCGCCAGAACAGGGCAACAAACCCGCAGATTGCCGCAAACGGGCAAAACCCCTAGAGCAACACCACATCATATTGCTCCTGCTGGTATTGCTCATCGGCCTGAAAACGGATGCTCTTGCCCAGAAACTCCTCAAGCTCGGCCACCGCTACGGATTCTTCCTCGGTAATCCGGGTGACGATGCCCGGCGATGCAATCACCAAAAGCCCCTCGGCATCAAACTGCCGCACCGCGCGGGTGATTTCCCGAAAGATTTCATAAGTGACGGTTTCGGCGGTCTTGACCGTGCCGCGCCCGCCACATTGCCCGCAGGTTTCCGACAATTGCCGCTCCAGGCTTTCAACCGTGCGCTTGCGGGTCATTTCCACCAGCCCCAGCGGCGAGAAGTCATACACCGTGGTCTTGGCATGGTCTTTGAGCAGTGATTTTTCCAGCGTGCGCAGCACTTGGCGGCGGTGCTCGGCATCGTGCATGTCGATGAAGTCGATGATGATGATGCCGCCCAGGTTGCGCAGCCGAAGCTGCCGCGCCAGCGCCTGCGCCGCTTCCAGGTTGGTGCGGTATACGGTTTCTTCCAGCGTGCGTTGCCCGAGGAAACTACCGGTATTGACATCCACCGTGGTCATTGCCTCGGTCTGGTCAATCACCAGATAGCCGCCTGATTTCAGCGGCACTTCTTTTTGCAGAGCGCGCTGGATTTCATCCTCCACCCCATACAGGTCGAAAATTGGCCGCGAGCCGCTGTAATGCTCCACTTTGTCGGCCAGACCATTGCCCTGCCCGGGGTGTCCCGGCATGTACTGCGCGGCAAATGCCCGCAGTTTTTCAAAGGTTTCGCGCGAATCCACCCGCACTTTTTCCACATCGCGGCGAATCAGGTCACGCACTGCGCGCAGCGGCAGGGTCAGATCTTCGTAAATGCAGGTGCCGATTTTCGACTCTCGCGAGCGTTGCTCAATCAGTGCCCACACCCTGGCGAGATAGGCAATATCCTCGGCCAGTGCTTCCCGGGGCACGCCTTCGGCATTGGTGCGCACGATATAGCCTGCCGCCGAAGGCAGTGACAGCTCGGCAACCTGCGATTTCAGCCGCGCCCGCTCGGCCTCGTCCTCAATGCGCGCCGACACGCCAATCACCCTGGACTGCGGCAGCAGCACCAGATAACGCGAGGGAATGCTGATTTGCGTGGTCAGCCGCGCGCCCTTGCTGCCAATCGGGTCTTTCAACACCTGCACCACGATGTCCTGGCCTTCGCGCAGCAGCTCGCTGATGGGACGCACCTGAGTGGCCGGCATATCGCCTGCCTCCACCATCTGCCCGTCATTGCCCACCGCCACGCTGGGACGATGAATATCATTGGCATGCAAAAACGCCGCGCGCTCAAGGCCGATGTCCACGAACGCCGCCTGCATGCCCGGCATCACCCGCTGCACCTTGCCCTTGTAGATATTGCCGACCACGCCACGATGACCGCCGCGCTCGATGTGCAGCTCCTGCAACATGCCGTTTTCCACCACCGCCACACGGGTTTCGCGCGGGGTCACATTGACCAGGATTTCCTCGCTCACACCAGCACTCCGGCTTTCCGCAGCAAGGTGGCGGTTTCATGCAGGGGCAACCCCATCACTCCGGAGTAGCTGCCGCAAAGCCGCGAAACAAAGACCTCGGCCATACCCTGAATGGCATAGCCACCAGCCTTGCCCTGCCATTCTCCAGAAGCCACATAAGCGGCAATCTGCGCATCGGCAAGTGCGGCGAAACTCACCTCGGAAACGGATTCGGCCTGTAAGGCGCCATCGGCAGAAACCAGCCAAAGCACCGTCACCACCTGATGCGTAGCTCCGGCAAGCCGTGCCAGCATCGCTGCAGCATCCGCTGCATTGGCGGGCTTGCCAAAGACTTCATCACCCAAAATCACCTCGGTATCGGCGGCCAAGACCCAGGCATCCGGCGTGCCCGCCAACTGCGCCAAACCGGCCTCGGCCTTTTGCCGCGCCACCCGCGCCACGTACTGCCGCGGGCTTTCATCGGCACTGCGGATTTCGGGAATATCCAAATCGAGCACGGAAAACGGCACCCCCAGACGGGCGAGCAATTCCAAGCGGCGCGGGGAGCGGGAAGCAAGATAGAGCGACATGCGGGCAGGATAACCCGAGCAGGCTGGATACATGCTGTTTGATTTGAAATCTATGAGAGCTTGTTCAAAGTCTCCATTGCGGCCGTTTTTCGGCTAAAAACCGCGCCTTGCGGTGTTGGAAATCCTTACAAGGTGTTCAACCTTGCAAGGATTTCCGCCTTGCATGCACGATTTTTCCCTCGAAAAACAGCTACACAAGAAGACTATGAACAAGCTCTAAGAAAGGTCTGAACAACGCCATCCTGGCGTTTCAATCACTGGCATGATTGATTCGTGACAGGTCTCCAAGACCTGCGAGGAGCCTCTGACATATTCAGAGGCTCCCTGAATATTCGGAAGGCGCCTTGACCCCGTTATGCTTGCCCATGCGTTCAACGCATTACATTCCCCCGGAGCTTGCTATGAACCTTCGCCCCCTCCTGCTTGCCCTTTGCATCACCCTTGCCCCGCCGATGAGCCTTGCCAATCCCAACACGCCCGCATCCTCCCTCGCCGCCCAACAAGGCACCCTGCTTGCCGTGGAGGCCGAAGGCAGTGTCCAGCGCGCCCCTGATATTGCCCACATTGGTACCGGCGTCAGCACCCGCGCTGCCGATACGCAAAGCGCCATGCGCCAGAACGCTGAAGAAATGCACAAAGTGCTGGATGCCCTGCAGAAAGCCGGCATTGCCGAGCGCGACATCCAGACCAGCGGCATCAGCCTCAGCCCGCAATACCAGTACAGCGAAAACCAGCCGCCGCGCGTCAGCGGCTTTCAGGCCAATAACCGCGTGCAGGTAAAAGTGCGCGATTTGGAAAAACTGGGCGGCATCATGGACATCCTGGTGCGTGCAGGCGCCAACGAACTGCATGGCCCCGACTTCGAGCTGGACAAGCCCGAAGAAGCCCGCGATGAAGCCCGCAGCCGCGCCCTAGCCGAAGCCCGCCGCCGCGCTGACCACTATGCCAAGGCACTGGGTCTGAAAGTCCGGCGTATTGTCAGCATCGACGAAGGCCAGCAACTGGCCGGAATGCCCGCCCCGCTGATGATGAACGCCCGCGCTGCCAAGGCCGAAGCCTTTGATGCCAGCACCCCGGTAGCCGTTGGCGAAAACGACATCCGCATACGCCTTGCCGTGGTGTTCGAGCTGGGCCAGTAAGCGAAAACACACCCTCACAAACAGAAACGGCCTTCTTGATGAAGGCCGTTTTCTATCGCTGGCGCGCTGTCAAATTCGCGGAAAGTCCTTGAAAAACACGATATTGGCGGCCAGCAGGATAGCCAGCGCCAACCACCACAGGGCAACCCCCGGTGCATACAGATAGCGTTGCGCACGCCAAACAGGTGTCGTGACCCAGAACGAAACACCGGGCTTACGGAAAAAAGCCGAGCCGGCAAAGCCGGTCAAAATGCCCAATATCGTCAAAATGACGGCAAGCGCCATGAATTTCTCCAGAAAGCCTGTACCAAGCGCAATCCATCATAGCCCAATCGCACAATTTCCTATTTCTGCCTGCCCCTACACAGGCATAGTGCCCAGTGCCTGTTCACAATCTTCTTGTGTAGCTGTTTTTCGAGGAAAAAATCGTACATGCAAGGCGGAAATCCTTGCAAGGTTGGACACCTTGTAAGGATTTCCAACACCGCAAGGCGCGGTTTTTAGCCGAAAAACAGTCGCAACGGAGATTCTGAACAAGTTCTTACATGGTGCGCGCCAGCATCAGTTGTTTGATTTCGCTAATGGCCTTGGCGGGGTTCAGTCCCTTCGGGCAGGTGCGGGCGCAGTTCATGATGGTGTGACAGCGGTAGAGCTTGAACGGGTCCTCCAGGTCGTCCAGGCGGCTGCCGGTGTCTTCATCGCGGCTGTCCACAATCCAGCGATAGGCTTGCAGCAGGATGGCCGGCCCCAGATAGCGGTCACCGTTCCACCAATAGCTCGGGCAGGAGGTGGAGCAGCAGGCGCACAGGATGCATTCGTAAAGGCCGTCGAGTTTTTCGCGGTCTTCCGGCGATTGCAGGCGTTCGCGGGTCGGTGCGGCACTTTGGGTACGCAGCCAGGGGCGAATCGAGGCGTACTGGGCATAGAAATGGGTCAGGTCAGGCACCAGATCCTTGATGACCGGCATATGCGGCAGCGGATAAATCGGGATGGTGCCTGCGGCGCAATCATCAATGGCCTTGGTACAGGCCAGGGTATTGGTGCCGTCGATATTCATCGCGCAGGAGCCGCAGATGCCTTCGCGGCAGGAACGGCGCAGGGTCAGGGTCGGGTCGATTTCGTTTTTGATTTTCAAAAGCGCATCGAGCACCATCGGGCCGCAACTGGCCAGATCCACTTCATAGGTATCGGTGCGCGGGTTCTGGCCGTCATCGGGATTCCAGCGATAGATCTTGAAGGTGCGCACGTTTTTGGCGCCGCTGGCAGCCGGAAAGTGTTTGCCCTTCTGGACGACGGAATTGGCAGGGAGCTTGAATTGAGCCATTGGTTGGAAACCTTGTAGGTGAGACGTTGGACGTTCGATGCGGGGCGTGGCGGGCGGTGTAGCTGGCGCGGCTGCCTCGACATCTCGCGTCTTACCTTGCTGCGCGCGTGTCAGTACACGCGCGGCTTGGGGGGAACCACTTCCACGTCATCGGTCAACGTGTACATATGCACCGGGCGGTAGTCGATATGGGTCTTGCCCGCATCGTCCACCGAGCACACGGTATGCTTGTGCCAGTTGACGTCATCGCGCTCGGGATAGTCCTCACGGGCATGGGCGCCGCGCGATTCCTTGCGGTTTTCCGCCGAGGTGATGGTGACCAGCGCCTGCCCCAGAAGGTTCTGCAATTCCAGGGTTTCGATGAGGTCGGAATTCCACACCAGCGAACGGTCGGAAACGCCGACATCGGCAAACGACTGGTAAATCTCGTTGACTTTCTTGACCCCGGCCGCCAGCGATTCGCCGGTACGGAACACCGCAGCATCGGACTGCATGGTGCGCTGCATATTGCTGCGAATCTGCGCCGTCGGCAGGCTGCCCTTGGCATTGCGCAGGCGGTCGAGGTTGGCCAGCGACTTGTCGCAGGCGTCGGCGCCCAGGGTGGGATGCACGGCGCCGGCCTTGATGGTTTCGGCAGCGCGATTGGCCACGGCGCGGCCAAACACCACCAGGTCAAGCAGCGAGTTGGAGCCAAGGCGATTGGCGCCATGCACCGACACGCAGGCGGCCTCGCCGATGGCATACAAGCCCGGCACCACGGCATCGGGATCGCCATTGCGCAGCTGCACCACTTCGCCGTGATAGTTGGTGGGGATGCCGCCCATGTTGTAGTGCACGGTCGGAATTACCGGAATCGGCTGTTTTTCCACGTCCACGCCGGCAAAGATGCGCGCCGATTCGGCAATGCCCGGCAGCTTGGCGTGGATGTCTTTCGGATCCAGGTGGGTGAGGTCGAGGAAGATATGATCCTTGTGCTCGCCCACGCCGCGGCCTTCGCGGATTTCGATGGTCATCGAGCGACTGACCACGTCGCGGCTGGCCAGATCCTTGGCGTTCGGCGCATAGCGCTCCATGAAGCGCTCGCCATTGGCATTGCGCAGGATGCCGCCTTCGCCGCGCACGCCTTCGGTAATCAGACAGCCCGCGCCATAGATGCCGGTCGGGTGGAATTGCACGAACTCCATATCCTGCAGGGCAAGACCGGCGCGCAGCGCCATACCGCCGCCGTCGCCGGTGCAGGTATGGGCGGAAGTGGCCGAGAAATAGGCGCGACCATAGCCGCCGGTAGCCAGCACCGTGCCATGGGCGCGGAACAAATGAAGCTCGCCGGTTGCCATGTCCAGTGCCAATACGCCACGGCAGGCGCCTTCGGCATCCATGATGAGGTCAAGCGCAAAGTATTCGATGAAGAACTCGGCATCATGCGCCAGCGACTGCTGGTACAGGGTATGCAGGATGGCATGGCCGGTACGGTCGGCAGCGGCGCAGGTGCGCTGGGCAATGCCCTTGCCGTAGTGGGTGGTCATACCGCCAAACGGGCGCTGGTAAATCTTGCCCTCTTCGGTACGCGAGAACGGCACGCCCTGGTGCTCAAGCTCGATGACCGCCGGGATGGCCTCGCGGCACATGTATTCGATCGCATCCTGGTCGCCCAGCCAGTCCGAGCCCTTGATGGTGTCGTAGAAGTGGAAGCGCCAGTCGTCCTCGCCCATATTGGCAAGCGCGGCGGAAATCCCGCCCTGTGCCGCCACGGTATGCGAGCGGGTCGGGAACACCTTGGTGATACAGGCGGTTTTCAGCCCCTTCTGGGCCAGGCCAAAGGTGGCACGCAGGCCAGCGCCACCGGCGCCGACCACCACCATGTCGTATTTGTGTTCAGTAATTTTGTAGGCAGTCATGGGTTCAGGCCGTCATTGCGATGCGGGCGATGGCGTAAATGGCGCTCAAAACGCCGACCAGGCTGCCCAGGATGAGAAGGATGCGCAGCACCAAGTGCATATTGCGGTCATGAACATAGTCTTCGATGACCACTTGCAGGCCGAGCTTGGCATGCCAGAACAGCGCGATGGCAAAAACCGAGAAAATGATGGCATTCCACGGCTTGGCGATGGTCATGCGCAGCGCATCGGCATTGCTACCGGCCAGGCAGGCCAGCATGAACACGATATAGGGCACCAGAAGTGCCAGGATGACGGCGGTGACGCGCTGCCACCAGAAATGCCCGGTACCGGACTTGGCCGAGCCCAGCCCCTTGGCCTGATGCAGCGGAGAACGGAACCTCGGTGCGGCTTTGCCACTCATGCGGCACCTCCAAACAATGCAACTGCCCAAATGGCAGCGGTGGTGATAACAGTCAATGCCTGTACCAGATAGCCGCTACGGTAAACCTGCGGAATCTTGAAGCCCAGCCCCAAGTCCCAGGCCAGGTGACGGATACCGTTGAACAGGTGATACATCAGTGCCAGCGAAATCAGGAACAGCACGACTTTGCCGGGGATGGAGCGGGTCACGGCCAGGGCGCATTCGGCATAGCTGCCACCCAGCGCCAGCGACATCACCCACCAGGAGAAGCCAAAAGCCGAAACGGCCAAGGCCACACCCGAGGCGCGGTGCATCAGCGACATGAAGGACGTGATCTGGAAGCGATACGTCTGCCCCAGCATGAAGGGCGATAAGGGACGTTTGTGATTTGCCATGAGGGTGGCAGTCTCCGGGCTGGGCGGCTAGGCCGCGTGGCGGGGCGCGAAAGCCCCAAGGTCATGCAACAGCGCAGACCATGGGGTTAGAAGTCGATACAACGGCCATTTTTTTCCCAATCGCCATAGCGCGTGGGCTCCAAACCGTCCCTGCCGCCGATTTCACGCGGCAAAATTTCGGTTTTTTGCTCCACTTCCACGGCCTCTGCAGCCTGCTCGGCTGCAGTATCGGCAACGTCTTGGCCTATCATCTTCTCTTTCACAATCTTTTCATTTTACGGCGATGCAGCAATGACAGACAAGCCGCACCACGTCCCAAAACCATTTTTTGCCCTGCCCGATTACCGCGTGCTGGCGCTAACCGGCGCTGATGCCATCGGCTTTGCCCAGTCGCAATTCATGAACGATGTCACTGCGCTTGCCGACGGCCAATACCAGTGGAATGGCTGGTTGAATGCCAAAGGCCGGCTCATTGCCCTGTTTGCCCTGCTGCGGCTGGATGCCGAAACACTCTGGCTACTGCTGCCCGATGCCGCACCGGAAGCCCTCGCTACCGAGCTTGGCCGCTATGTGTTCCGCAGCAAGGTCAAGCTCACGCCGCGCACGGATTTGCATGTCGCTGGCAAGTTCGAGGAGACCGCCAGCGAGTCCATGCAGATAAGCGATAACGTCGTGCTACTGCCCTGGCCTGGAGCGCGACAAATCGCCATCGGGGCACAGGCAAGCCCACCCGATGAGGCTGGATATGCCGCTTGGCGCGCCGCCGACCTTGAGGCCGGGATTCCCAGGCTTGACCCGCAACAAATGCCCAAGTGGACGCCACAGCAGCTTTCGCTGCAACGCCTTGCCGCCTACAGCGTCAAGAAGGGCTGCTATCCCGGGCAGGAAATCGTGGCGCGCACGCACTTCTTGGGGCAGGCCAAGCGCGGCCTGGTGTTGTTGCGCACCCTTACGCCTGCGGCAAGCGGCGATACCCTGATGCAGGCCGAGCGCAGCGTTGGCGAGATAGTCTCCACTGCGGGCACGCTGGCGCTGGCTGTCTTGCCCGATGATGCGCAAGCACTCACTTTGAACGGCCAGGCCGTGGAGTTGTTGTCATGACCGCACTGAATTTGGACACCCTGCGCCAGAATATCGCCACCGTGCGCGCCCGTATCGAGGCGGCCTGTGCAGCCTGTGGCCGCAATGCCGATGAAATCCGCCTGCTGCCGGTCAGCAAAACCCACCCGCCGGAAGTGCTGCGGCTGGCGCATCAAGCCGGCATCAACGAATTTGGCGAAAACAAGGTGCAGGAAGCCCGGCAAAAGGCCGAAGCGCTGGCCGACTTGCCGCTGCGCTGGTCGGTGATTGGTCATCTGCAAAGCAACAAGGCCAAATACGTGGCGCGTTTTGCGCATGAATTTCAGGCTCTGGACTCCATCGAACTTGCCGAAGCACTGGACAGGCGCCTGCAAATCGAAGGCCGGGCACTGGATGTACTCGTGCAGGTCAATACTTCCAACGAGCCGCAGAAATTCGGCATTGCCCCCGAGACAGCACGCGATTTTCTGCGGCAAATGCCCATTTTTTCCAGCCTGCGCGTCAAGGGTCTGATGACGCTTGCCATCTTCGATGCCGATGAAAACCGCGTGCGCCAATGCTTCATCCGCCTGCGCCAGCTGCGCGATGCGCTGCGCCAGGAGCTACCCGATGGCATCGACCTGGATGCGCTGTCGATGGGCATGTCCGGGGATTTCCCCATCGCCATCGAGGAAGGCGCCACCGTGGTGCGCGTGGGGCAGGCCATCTTCGGCGCCCGCCCTACCCCGGATAGCCATTACTGGCCAAGCTGAATTCAGACCAATATCAGCGATAATGCCTGTCATGAGCATAACCATCAAAACCCCCGAAGAAATCGAAAAGATGCGCGAAGCGGGCCGTTTGGCTGCGGAAGTGCTGGACCTGATGAGCGAATACGTCCGCCCCGGCATCAGCACCGAGGAACTGGATCGCATCGCCAACGAGCATATTATCAAGGTGCAAAAAACCATTCCGGCCAATATCGGTTATCGCGGTTTCCCCAAGACCCTGTGCACCTCGGTCAACAATGTCATCTGCCACGGCATCCCCAGTGAGTCGAAAGTGCTCAAGGACGGCGATATCGTCAATATTGATGTCACCGTCATCAAGGATGGCTGGCATGGCGATACCAGCCGCATGTATTACGCCGGCACGCCCTCGGTGATGGCCAAGCGCCTGGTGGACACCACTTATGAGGCGATGTGGCGTGGCATCCGCACGGTGCGCCCCGGCGCCACCCTGGGCGATATTGGCGAGGCCATCCAGAAGTTTGTGGAAGCGCAGCGGTTTTCGGTTGTGCGCGAATACTGCGGCCACGGCATTGGCCGGGTGTATCACGAAGACCCGCATGTGTTGCACTATGGCCGCGCCGGTGACGGCCTGGTACTGAAGCCGGGCATGACCTTCACCATCGAACCAATGGTCAACGAGGGCAGCCGCCATAGCCGCCTGCTGCCCGATGGCTGGACGGTGGTCACCAAGGACCGCAAGCTCTCGGCGCAGTGGGAGCACATGATTGCCGTGACCGAAGACGGCTTTGACGTGCTCACCCTTTCGGCTGGCTCGCCGCCCCCGCCACCACTCGCGTGAGCAGGCAGGCAACCGGCAACGCATGGGCGCAGTCCGCCCGTACCCGGCTGGCTGCTCTGGATACCGGGCTTGCCCGGCGCTTTGATGCGGGCGAGCCTGCACATGTCCTGACCCGCGCCCGCGCCGCTGGCGTGGAAGCCTTGATTCTTGAAGCCTGGCAAAAGCTGATGCCAGGGGATACCGGGCTGGCGCTGCTGGCGGTGGGCGGCTTTGGCCGTCGTGGCCTGTATCCACACTCGGATGTGGACTTGTTGATTCTGCACGATGCGCCCTTGCAGGCAGCAACTATCGAGGCCATTGCCCGTTTCATCGCCCTGCTCTGGGATGCGCATATCGAAGTCTCGCATGCAGTGCGCAGCCTGCCCGGATGCGTCGAGGCCGCCCGCGACATCAGCATCCATACCGCGCTGATGGATGCCAGATGGCTGGCTGGCGCCGAAGACGCCGCCCGGCAGCTGGCAGCAGCCATCGCCCCGGCGCATCTCTGGCCGGCTGCGGAATATTTCCATGCCAAGCGCGAGGAGCTGCGCCAGCGCCATGCGCGCTTTGGCGATACCGCCGACAATCTCGAGCCCAATATCAAGGAAGGCCCAGGCGGCCTGCGCGATTTGCAGACCCTGCGCTGGATGTCCGCCCGGGTGCATGGCGTGGGCCATCTGGCGCAACTTGAGGCGATGAACCTGATTGGCGCGGACGAGCGCCAGACCCTGCTGCGCGCCGCCAGCCAATTGCAGCGGCTGCGCTGGGGGCTGCACCTGGTGGCCGGCAAACGCGAGGAGCGGCTGCGCTTTGACTATCAGCGCCAGCTCGCCGCCCGGCTTGCCGGGCGGGAAGAAGCCGACAACGCCACTGTCGAGCAGATGATGCAGGGCTTTTACCGTAGCGCCGCGCTGGTATTGCGCATCAGCGAGAGGCTGTTGCAGCGGCTGGAAGAACATCTTGAAGGCGCCTGCCAGCCCAAAACGCTTGATGAAAACTTCGAACTGCGCGGGCGCTGGCTCGCGGCGCGCAAGGCCGGATGGCCGCATCATGATGCCGCGCAGATTTTCGCCCTGTTCCAGACCTGGGCAGGTCTGCCGGAAGACACCGGCCTGCATTCGGAAACCGCACGCGCGCTGGCGGAAAACCTCGAACTGATTCCCGCCTACGATGCGGCAAGCCCGGCACTGCGCGCGCAGTTCATGCAGCTGTTGCCGCAGAGTGCGGCCATCACCACGCTCAAACGCATGTCCAAGCTGGGCGTGTTGGCGCACTGGATTCCGGCCTTTGCGCAAGTCACCGGACGGATGCAGTTCGACCTGTTCCATGTCTATACCGTGGACCAGCACACCCTGGCCTTGCTGGGCAATTTTGCCCTGTTCCGGCAAAGCGCCGACCGGCAGCGGTTTTCGCTGGCGCATGAAATCTGGCCGCTGCTGGAAAAGCCGGAGCTGCTGCTTTTGGCCGGACTTTTTCATGACATCGGCAAAGGCCGCGGCGGCGACCATTCCGAGCTTGGCGCCGCCGATGCCCGCGCCTTCGGGCAGGCCATGGGGCTTGCCGAGCATGACACCGAACTGGTCGCCTGGCTGGTGGAAAAGCATTTGCTGATGTCGGTCACAGCGCAAAAACAGGATATTTCCGACCCCGAGGTGGTCCAACGCTTTGCCACTGTCGTGGCTCGCCGCGAGCGGCTGGACATGCTGTATCTGCTCACCTGCGCCGATATCGCCGCGACCTCGCCCAAGCTCTGGAACAGCTGGAAAGACCGGCTGCTGGCCGACCTGTATCTGGCTACTCGCAAAGCCTTGCAACGCGGCCTGGAAAACCCGCTGAACATCAGCGAACACCGCAACCAGACCTATATCTCGGCACAGGCCTGCCTGCAACTTGCTCATCCGCTCAGTGCCGAACAAGCCGGTCTATGGCTGCAAGCACTGCCCGAAGAAAGCTTTCTGCGCGGTCAGCCCGAGCAAATCGCCTGGCAGGCAGAAGTTCTGGCCGCAGCACCTGAAGCCTCACTGCATGTGGCCGCACGCGCCCTGGCTGATGATGAAAGCGGCGCATTGGAAGTCTTCGTGCATGCCCCTGACCGGGACGGGCTATTTGCCGCCATCGCCGCCACGCTCGACCGCGCCGGCCTTGCCATCCAGCAGGCGCGGCTTCTGAACGCCCGCAATGGCGAAGTATTCGACACCCTGCAAGGGCTGCCGATTGACCCCCGACGCAAGCTCAATCCTGCAGAAATTGAAAAGCGGCTGCTGGAGGTATTGGCCAAGCCCGAACTTTCCTCCGTGCGCGCCCCACGCCGCAGCCAGCCACGGCATCTGCGGCATTTCCGCATCCCGATGCAAATCAACTTCGCGCCCGCTGCAGCCGGGCAGCGCAGCCAGTTGAGCTTGGTCTGCACCGACCGTCCCGGCCTGCTTGCGGACATCACCCAGGTGTTCCGCAGCCAAGGCCTGCGGGTTCATGATGCCCGCATCGCCACCTTTGGCGAGCGTGCCGAAGATATTTTCCAGCTCACCGATGCTGCTGATGCACCACTGGATGAAGCCGCGCAAACCCGGCTTGGCGAAGCGCTGACGCGCGCGCTTTGACAATCAACCGGGATTGTTGCTGACAAAGCGCACTACCGAGCCTGTGCCATTGTGGAACAGCCCTTCATTCAAGGTGATTTCCCGCGTTTCCAGGGTTCGTATGGAAAAACCGGTAAAGTCCTGCAGAATTTCTGCCTCACTAGGTGTAAAGTCCCACCATTAACTGGCTCAGATTGGTTTTGAACAATTCAGGCTGGGAGTCCCACTGTTTGCAGATGAATTCATAGGGTGTCAGTCCCTTTAGCGTCTTGAGCCTGCGCGCGAAGTTGTAGGCGTCAATAAAGCTGGCCAGGTGCTGCTGCAGCTGTGCGTGATCGTCGTAGTGGAAACGCTTGACGGTGGCTTCCTTGATGGTTCGGTTCATGCGCTCGACCTGTCCATTCGTCCAGGGATGCTTGACCTGGGTCAGGCGGTGCTCAATGTCATGTTCTTGGCACACCCGGGTGAAGATGTGCGCAAAGCTGTAGCGGTCACGGCTGCGATGGGTGAACTGGATGCCGTTGTCAGTCAGCACCGTATGAATGTGATAGGGCACGGCATCCATCAGCTTGCGCAGAAACTGCGTGGCTACCATCTTGGTGGCGCGGCCATGCAGTTGGGCAAAAGCAAACTTGGACGTTCTGTCAATGGCCACAAACAGGTACAGCTTGCCTTCGGCGGTATGCACCTCGGCGATATCGACATGGAAATAGCCGATGGGATAACGCTTGAAGTGTTTTTTGACGGGCTTGTCAGTCTCCGGTTCAGGCAGCCGGGAGTGCCATGGCGCTTCAGGCAGCGATGCAGGGAGGAGCGGGTCAGATGCGGGATAGTGGGCTGCAAGGCATACAGACAGTCATCCAGCTGCAGCAGCACCTGGCCAGCTTTATTGACGCCTACAACTTCGCGCGCAGGCTCAAGACGCTAAAGGGACTGATGACCTGCTCCCCCACAGGCGTACCAGTTGACCCTGTAAAGTCCATCAACCAAGAGGATGGAGATGAAGAAGGGTCGTTTCAGCTCCGAGCAGATCATTGGCTTTTTGAAGCAAGCCGAGGCTGGGATAAGTGTGTTGAGCTCTGGGTCGCCAGCAATCTGCTGCACGCTGACGCAAGTAGTGTGCCATCGTGGCATCTTTGACAACGCCATTCCCTTCTTCGTAGGCAAAAGACAAAACGGACATGGCTTCGGGACTACCTTTTGCCGCTGCACGTTGCCACCACTCCATTGCTGCTGAAATATTTTCATCAACGCCATAGCCTTCTGCATAGCAGAAGGCTAGTGCAATCATGGCGTCTAGATGCTCTTTTTCTGCTGCATATTTAAGCCAATAGATTGATTGCATTGCAGTATCTGAAGGGTCTGGCTCTGTCACTTTGTAATATAGATCCGCCAAGCGGTACATGCTATCTGCATCTCCCTTTAATGCGGCATGGCGATACCAGTATGCTGCCTGGATGATATTCTTGGTAAAACCCCGGCCTTCTTCATACATCACGCCCAAATTGAACATTGCATCAATGTTTTCTGACTGAGCGGCACGCAGGCACCAATGGGCAGCCAGTATTTCATTCTTGGGAGAGCCGCGGCCTTCATCATACATAAGTGCTAACTTATTCATCGCAAATGAATTTCCAGCATCGGCAGCACGCTGATACCAGATAAGTGCTTGGGCATCATTTTGGGGGACATCACGTCCTTCTTCGTAGCTTATTCCCATATGAACCATTGCAGTTGCATTTCCAGCAGTCGCCGCATTCATAATCTTTGCTTTCAGGTTGGCAAATGGAAGGATTTTTTCATGATTTTCATTGGATTTTTGCCTGTAAGTCCGCTGGTGCGATTGGTGTGCAACAAATTGGGAAAGGTGTGATAGTTGCGATCTGGTGAAAGGGGCGCGCCTGGCGCGCCCCGTCATCAGACTCTCTTATGAGCGCAGGCGGTACCAATTTTTTTTGTTGGCAAATTGATGTTCCAGCATGTCGGGGAATCGGTTCAGAAGTTGCCGGAAAGTTTGGACTCCAATTTTTTTAAAATCAAAATCAGGAGCCAGCTCTTGAAAATGAGTATTGATTTCCGAATGTGTAAGCCAGCCATTATTTTCTTTGGAAGTCATATGTCGGAATACCTGCCTTAAAATGTCCATGGCTATCAAGTCGTTGGATTGTGTGAGATCAACCTCAATGGGTGTGACAAGTACTTGGGTGGCCGTTTTGTCTTTTTTCATGCTCGATATATCCATCTGTTCGAGAGTATGGAAAACTTCTGGTATAGGCGGTGGTGTGAATTTCAAGGACGTTCGGGCAGAGCGTGATGTGTCGAGGATATTCGAAATGACGTCATGCCCGGAGTCATGCCCGGAGTCATGCCCGGAGTCATGCCCGGAGTCATGCCCGGAGTCATGCCCGGAGTCATGCCCGGAGTCATGCCCGGAGTCATGCCCGGAGTCATGCCCGGAGTCATGCCCGGAGTCATGCCTAGGCTCAAAGCTAAATTCAAATTCGGGTGATGCTTTATCGGTTTTAAGTAAACGACTTCTGTAAGTTTCATCAAATTTATCTTGCTCAATCAAGCCGGCCTCCTGATAATAAATAATGAATTTAATAAACCCAGAATAACCTCTGTGGCCTTTGAAGTTGAACTCAGGAGCAATGGTTCTCAGGGCTGTGTAGATAGCTGGGTTTTCAACCCATCCATCGGAGTCTTTGGGGTTGCTTTCATTATGTGCCATTTCAATGGCCTGGGTCAGGAGACGTGCGCCTTTCTCATGGGGTGTTTGGTGAGTGCGTCCTGAATCAGTGGTTGAGCGTAATTTGTAACTAGTATTAAGGTGATCTCCTTTTCTAGAAATAATCTTAGAATTTTTTTTCATAAGATCATGGAGTGTGCCTACATTGAAAATTTCCCGGTAATCAATTCCATTGGCTTTGAACCAGTCGCCAATTCTGCTGCTGTGTACCCAGCCATCTTTGTCGCCTGCCTCGAGCTTGGTCATGGCTTGAATTAAAACTGCTTCAGCATCGGTTGCTGGGGCAACCAAAGACTTATTGGATGTGGTAGGTTTGGAGCTGTATTCAGGCGGAGACGTGCTCTCTACAGGCTTGCTGGTGATACTGGCTTCGTTGAGTTTTCTGTGCTGGATATTATCTGTTGCTATTGAGTCTAATTCATGAGGATGGCTGCTGGGGATGTCTTGAATCGGACTCTTGGTCGTAGTGTACTTTGTCTGGCGATGAGAATATTGCGGCAGTAGTGTTATTTTAGTGTTGACGCCGCTTCCATACTCTTTCCAAATGAGATGTTCACGGTTGATGTGCCCTATATAGTCGATGACTGAGGACAGGTCTTTATCAAGGGTGTGGAAGATGATGCTTGGGTGATTTTTATAGAACTCAAACGCAAGCTCGTGTTTTTTTATAGATTCTTTGTTTTCCAATTTTCTGGAGGCCAAAGAGCGAAGCTCTTTTGCTGCATCCAGGTCATGGCGTGGGGGTGGAAGCAGGCTTTCGTAGCTGAAGAATTCGTCACAAACGCGCGCCCAGTTATAGCTGGTATTTTTTTGGGTGCCAATGCCGACCAGGCGCTTGCGGTGGAACTTAAGTTTATTGGCCAACGGGATGAAATCGCTATCGCCGCTGACAATAATGATGGTGTCTATTTTTTCCCCGTAGGTTTGGATGTCTGTCAGTAAGTCAAGTGCCAGACGAATATCAGCGCCATTCTTGGCGGAATTTCCGGCTGGAAAGACCTGGGTCAGGTCAACCCAGTTGCTGAGCAGTGCATTGCGATATGAGCCCATTTGCTGCCAGTTGCCATAAGCGCGGTTGATTAAAACATCGCCCATGTTGTTGGCATGATTCATTATCATGCGAATATCAACAAGCTCGGGAAGTGCGGGAGCATTATGGGCAAAATCTTTGCGATATTCGTGAATAAAGGAGCTTCCCGCTACATGGGAAACCAGACCAAGATGAAGGTTATCGAAGTCCCAGTAAATGGCAATCCCGGACTTTCCTGAAGAGTTTTTCATGTAAATCTCCATGATTTTTCAATAAAATGTTGAATATAATGAATAAAGCGGTGTGCAAGGCATAGTCGATTGAGTGACAACACAGTTGTAGTTGTTACCAAGAAAATCAACAGCGATTGCACGCTGTCACTTTAGCCGAAGGGACAGCTGCTATTGCTATGAAAAATGGGGAAAGTGACAGTTTGCGGGGCACGTTGAGGCGATTGACCTCAAGATAGGAAGTGACGCTTGGCGCTGCTCGGGGAGCACCTTTAGGCTGACAAGATGCTGGGCAGTTGTGTTTGCAGCAGCTCTTGCCGCCAGCCGTGCAGGGCAGCAGGCCATTGCGGCCAACTTTCCATCAGGGCTTCCAAGTGACGGCGCGAGGCCAGCAGGCCTTCGGGGAGGTGGTGCGCCTGAGCCACTTCCAACACGGCCTGTTGTAGTTGTCGCAGCCGTTTTTTGTCGATGTCCTGGTCGTGCTTGACCGGCGGCATATCGGCCTCGTCTGCCAGCGGGGTGGTCAGCGCCTGCCATAGCTCCCTGGCAAGTTTGCGCGGAGATTTCGGGATTTTTTCCAGAATCTCCTGCAAGTCGTTGAAGCTGGCGGGTGGTCGCTCGGCAAGGCGCAGTGCCAGTGGCTGGTCAATGACCCAGTTTTTGGGAAGGTCGCGCTCGCGGGCAGTGGCCTCGCGCCAGCGCATCAGCCGCAGCAGGCGTGTCTGGGCTTGTGCCGGGAAGTCTTGCGCCGGGCGTATGCCCCGGTGTGGCCATCGTTCCGGACGCTCATCTGCGGCATTTTCCAGGCAACGTTGGCTGTCCTCTTGCAGCCAGTGGCTACGCCCCAGGGCTTCCAGTCTGGCATCCAGAATGTCATGCAGGGCAAACAAATGGCGCACATCGTCGGCGGCATATTCCAGCTGTGCCGCGCTCAATGGACGGCGTAGCCAGTCAGAGCGCTGCTCGCCTTTGGCAAGGGTGATATCCAGTAGCTGCTGCACCAGTTTTTGATAGCCAAGCCCGGCGCCTTCGCCGCACAAGGCTGCCGCCGCCTGGGTGTCGAACATCGGCGTGGGCAGGGCATTGCAGTCATGTCCCAGCGCGACCAGATCCTCACTGGGGCTGTGCATGATTTTCAGGATGTCCTCATCGCGCAGCAATGCGGCCAATGCCGCTTTCATGCCAGGGGCGAGCATGTCCACCAGCAAGACCTCATCGCCGATGGCAATCTGCACCAGCGCCAGCACCGGCCACCAGGTGCGTTCGCGCACGAACTCGGTATCCAGACCCACACGGGCGGGCTTGGGGGTGAGGTATTGCTGCAGTTGTTCGGGGGTGTTTATCCAGTGATTCACGCAAAAAGCCGGGCGAAAATTGACAGCTAACGATACCCTAAGCAGATGCGTTTGCCTCTCCTTGTCTCCTTGCCGCTGATTTTGCTCTGTGCCTGCCAACAAGGCGGAGAAGCGGCTGCGCCGGAAGAGCGAGCCACCGATGCGCGTCTTCGCCGTGGTTTGGTGAGTGTCAGCGAGGATGAGTTGCCCGGCTATGCCCTGGACTGGCGGGCGCCTGCGGCGGATATTGCTAAGGACAGGGATGATGAAGTGCTTGCCCGGGCAAAAGCTGCGATGGCGGCCGGGCAGTTGTATGAAAACGCCGAAGCGGCCATCCCGCTGCTGTTGGCGCTTGCAAGGCGCAGCCCGGAAAACCTGCAGCTCTCCGGCCATTTGCAGGCTGCCATGACCCAGCTCTTGGCGCAGGGCGATCAGGCATTGGCGGCGCTTGGCGAAAGCGGCGTGGATATGGCCGCAGTGCACCGTATCGCTGCGGTGGCGCGTACGGTGGATGGCGATGCCCCGGAAACACTGGCGTTTCTTGACCGCGTGGATGCCGCTGACCGCTTGCAGGCGCTGCTTGAGCATGGTGAGCAGCAACTTGCTGCCGGTCATCTGGGAGAAAGCAGCCTGGGCGCGTTGACCGCTTTTCGTGAAGTCTTGCGTGCAAGACCGGGCGATGCGCGTGCCATGCAGGGGCTGGTCGCGGTGGAGCAGGCATTGATTGAACGTGCGCAACAAGCTGCCGGGGATGATGACTATATCGCTGCCGAGCAATGGTTAAGCCATGCTGCCAGGGTGCGCCCGGAGCTACCCTGGGGCGTGGATGAGGCGCGGCGGCGCTTGCGCTTGCAGCGCGAAGCGCGGGTTGCGGGCTTGTACGCACAAACGCTGAAAACACTGGACAAGCCGCATGAATTTGGGGCACTGAAACTTGCCCGCAGCCAGATTGACGAATTTGTCGGCATTGCTGCGCAGGGCGATTGGCGGGTGACACGTTTGCACCAGCGCCTGGAGCTGGCCAGCCGCTATGGGCGGCATCGGCCTGGACAGCGGTTTTCCGATGCATTGGCTTCGGGCGGCTACGGGCCACCGATGGTGGTGGTGCCGCATGGCCAGTTCATGATGGGCGCCAGCGCCGAGGACAAAGACGCGGTAAAAGCAGAGTGGCCGCAGCACCAGGTGCGTTTCCAGCGTGGCTTTGCGCTGGCGCGCACGGAAACCACGGTGGCAGATTTTGCCCGCTTTGTCCGCGCTACCGGCTACCGCAGCCGTGCCGAGCGCCGCGGCTATTCGGTGGTCTATGACGAGCGCAGCGGCAATTTCGTGCTGCGCAACGATATCCATTGGCGGCATGACTATCTTGGACGCATCGCTGCACCGAACATGCCGGTGCTGCATGTCAGCATGCAGGATGCGGAACGTTACGCCCATTGGCTGAGCGATGAAACCGGCCACCGCTACCGCCTGCCACATGAGGCCGAGTTTGAATACGCCCTGCGCAGCGGCAAGGACACCCGCTTCCCCTGGGGCGAAGGCGAGCCGCCGCCGCAGACCGGCAATCTGACCGGCAGTCAGGATAGGTCTGCTTCGGGCAGGCGCTGGGGCAATGCTTTTGCCGGTTATGGTGATGGCCATTGGGGGCCGGCACCGGCGGGCAGTTTCCGTGCCAATGCCTTTGGGCTGCACGATTTGGAAGGTAATCTCAGCGAGTGGACGATGGACTGCTGGCATGTGGGCTATCGCCGTGCGCCTGCCGATGGCGGCGCCTGGTACAACCCCGGTTGCCGTACCCGTGTGGTGCGGGGCGCTTCCTGGTCCAGCGCCCCGTCGCAGGCGCGCGCTGCCTGGCGCATGTCACAGGCGCATGATGTCACCAATGCCCGGACCGGCTTCCGTGTGGTGCGTGATATTTGAGGCTTTGCGCGGCAAAGAGCACTTTCACGCGAGCTTGCGCGGTTTGCGTTTCAATACGCGCATCGTTTACCGGAGCCAAGCCATGCGTCAACACCCTGAGCACCCACAATATCCCCGCCGTCGTGGCCGCGGCTTCAATCCGCGCATCTTGATCGTGCTGGGGCTATTGCTTTACGGCGCGTATTACTACTTTTCCAATCGCACCGTTGACCCGTTTACCGGCGAAAAAGTGTTGATCGACAAGAGTCTTGACGCAAGCCAGGAGGAAGCACTGGGTTTGCAGGCGTACCGGCAAATCCTGCAGCAAGAGCGACCGTTGCCCGCGGATGCGGAAATTTCCAGGCAGGTGCAGGCGATTGCCACACGACTGATTGACAAGATTGATGAGGTTGAAGCGGCACTGGCCGAGGAAGTGGGAGTGCAGGCACAGAATTTTTCCCGCGGCTTTCAATGGCAGGTGAGCGTGCTGGAATCACCGCAGGCCAATGCCTTTGCTCTGCCCGGTGGCAAAATGGCGGTGTATACCGGGTTGGTGCCCGTAGCGCAGAATGCCGACGGTATGGCGGTAGTAATGGGGCATGAAATCGCCCATGCACTGATGCGTCATGGTGCACAGCGCATGAGTCGCGGCAAGCTGGAGCAAATCGGTGCCATGGCTGGGGCTGCCAGTGGCATGGACGCACAAACCCAGCAGATGATTTTTCAGGCCTACGGCGTGACTTCACAGCTGCCTTATGCCCGTGCGCATGAGTCGCAGGCCGATGAAGTCGGCCTGCTGTTGATGGCTGCAGCCTGCTTCAACCCGGCAGAAGCCATGCCGCTATGGCAGCGCATGGGCGCACAAAGCGGCGGCAAGGCACCGCCGGAGTTTGCCTCGACCCATCCCAGTGCCGAAACCCGTATCCGCCATCTTCAATCGCTGCAGCCCAAGGCAATGCAATACCGCCAGCGTTTTTGCCAGCAAGGTCGCTAGGTGTAAAGTCCCGCCGTTAACTGGCCCGGATTGGTTTTGAACAATTCAGGCTGGGAGTCCCACTGTTTGCAGACGAATTCGTAGGGTGTCAGTCCCTTTAGCGTCTTGAGCCTGCGCGCGAAGTTGTAGGCGTCGATGAAGCTGGCCAGGTGCTGCTGTAGCTGTGCGTGGTCGTCGTAATGAAAGCGCTTGACAGTGGCCTCCTTGATGGTTCGGTTCATGCGCTCGACCTGTCCATTCGTCCAGGGATGCTTGACCTGGGTCAGGCGGTGCTCGATGTCATGTTCTTGGCACACCCGGGTGAAGATGTGCTCAAAGCTGCAGCGGTCACAACTGCGATGGGTGAACTGGATGCCGTTGTCAGTCAGCACCGTATGGATGTGGTAGGGCACGGCATCCATCAGCTTGCGCAGAAACTGCGCGGCCACCATTTTGGTGGCGCGGCCATGCAGTTGGGCAAAAGCAAACTTGGACGTTCTATCAATGGCCACAAAGAGGTACAGCTTGCCTTCGGCGGTATGCACCTCGGCGATATCGACATGGAAGTCGCCGATGGGATAACGCTTGAAGTGTTTTTTGACGGGCTTGTCAGTCTCCGGCTCAGGCAGCCGGGAGTGCCATGGCACTTCAGGCAGCGATGCAGGGAAGAGCGGGTCAGATGCGGGATAGTGGGCTGCAAGGCATACAGACAGTCATCCAGCGGCAGCAGGGTGTGCTTGCGAAAGGCGACGATCGCGGCCTCTTCCTCGATGGATAACACGGTCGAGCGTGGTTGCCTGGGCCCGGTGGGCAGGTCAGCCACCGAAGTGCGCTTCTTCCACTTGGTCACCGTTTTGATGTTGATGCCATAGCGCTTAGCGAGCGTTCTCAGGCGCTCTTGACTCTCTTGTATTGCCAGGCGGGTTGCCTCTGTCGTGGTGCGCGTGCATGGAGTACCTGGCCCATAGTGCTTCCTTCCATTCGGGGGATAAGATGGAGCCATTAAAGCATGAGATCTTACATCTAGAGCGTGTTATGCACTTTTCCGAGAGGTTGTGTTGATCTTGGATACAGTATCAGCATGTCTCGTAAACCTTACCCCAGTGATGTCAGCGATGAAGAATGGAGCTTTGTCGCACCCTACCTTATCT
>NWQQ01000011.1 GCA_002798255.1 Lysobacteraceae bacterium NML95-0200 | reverse complement strand
CAGTTTGAACATGACCACCGGGTCGAGTGCCGGGCGGCCATTGTCTGCGCAGTACAGATGCGCCACATGGTCACGGATGAAGGAGAAATCCACCGTTGCGTCGATCTTGCGCAACAGGTGGTCTTGGAGCACCAGCATCTCAAGCGTCACCATCTCAAGCTGCTGCTGCGCAGGCGTGGGCGCTTTCAGCATCTGTCTATGAAAACAACAAACCCAGGCCAAGGCCAGGGTTTGTCAGCAGTCTGAAGCCTTCCTGAGCGGAAGGCTTCTTTTTTGGGCGGGCAATGCTCGGTAAATGACGGAACGCTCAAGGGTCAACCGCAGGCTGGAAATGCACGCTGTTGATGCTTGGCTTTGCATTTGATTTCCGAGAGTTTGTGTGTGATTGCCCGACGGCGGAGCAGTTGCCTACAACCACCAGACGAGCACGAACATGCCCACCATGGCAAAAGCCAGTGCCAGCTTCATCGCCGTGCCAACCACAATGCCAAGCCAAGTGCCAATGCCGATTTTGGTTGCAGCATCAATATCCGGTTTTCTCACGCTGCGACGGCTGATAAGTTCACCCGTCATGGCGCCGATGAATGGCCCGACAAGTACCCCCGGCAGTCCGAAGAACAAGCCAATCACAGTGCCCAGCAATGCGCACCAGGTGGCTAATCGGCTGGCTCCGAGCTTTTTGGCGCCTGCGGCGGTCGCCCAGAAATCCAATAGCAGTGAAAATGCAGTGACCAGGCCAAAAAATATCATCCAGCCCCAATGCACATGATGGAAGCCATCGACCCAGGCAGACAGTAAAAGACCTGCAAATACCAGCGGCAAACCGGGTAGCGCAGGCAGGAATATGCCGAAGATGCCGATGAGGATGAGCACTGCGGCGATAACGTGAAAAATCATTGAGCTGTCCAAGTGCGGACTCCAGGTGGACGTAAGGAAAAGAGTATCGCCGGGATGAGAGCCGTTTGCATTTTCTTGTTGATGGCGCTAACGTTTGAGTCGCTGAGTTTCAAGGGTCACTGTGAATCGTGGCCTGGCGTGTGGGGTTGATTCACTTCATTGCTGCACTGTCTGACCTGTTCCATCTCCTTTGCAACCAGCAGTACCTGTCCCCATCCGGGGGCATTCAATCAGCAATGATCCAAGGAGCAAAGTTCGATGTCGAACCGTGAAACAGGCACCGTGAAGTGGTTCAACGATGCCAAGGGATTTGGCTTCATCAGCCGGGAAAGTGGTGAAGACGTGTTTGTGCATTTCCGCGCCATCCAGGTGCAGGGCTTCAAGACTTTGAAGGAAGGCCAGAAGGTCGCGTTCACTGTCGTTGAGGGTCAGAAAGGCCTGCAAGCCGACGCAGTGGAGCCGATCTGATTGAGCTGCTATTTGTGAAGAAAAACGATTGAATCAAGGCCCTGGCATATCCTGCCGGGGCTTTTTTCAAGGGCTGATTGAGGGCAATTGCCCGATAATGTTCGGCCTGTTTTTGACTGCGAGTTTTGTCATGCCTCTGGTTGCCCACCGTCCGCTTGAGTCACTTGAGCGCATCCGTGCCGAAGGGCAGGAGGTGCTGGAGGTGGCACGTGCCGAGCACCAGGACATTCGCGAGCTGCACATCGGCCTTTTGAACATGATGCCCGATGGCGCATTGCGTGCCACCGAGCGGCAATTCCTGCGTTTGATTGGCAGCTGCAACCGGATTGCCCAGTTTTATGTGCACATCTTCAGTATTGATGGCATCCCACGCAGCGAGGCAACGCGTGCCTATATCGCGCAGCATTACGAGCGCTTTGACGATGTGGCGGCACACGGTCTGGATGGCTTGATCATCACCGGTACCAACCCCATCCATGTTGACTTGCGCGATGAGCCGTACTTGCAGGAAATGTTGCGCGTATTTGCCTGGGCAGATGAAAACGTGGCTTCGGTGTTGTGCTCGTGTCTGGCCTCGCACGCGGCATTCCAGCATTTTTATGGCATCGCGCGTCAGCCGCTGACACAGAAGTGTTTTGGTGTATTTCCGCACCGCGTGCTCGATCGCAAGCACCCATTGCTATCGAACATCAATACCCGTTTTGACATGCCGCATTCGCGCCGCAACGA
This sequence comes from Lysobacteraceae bacterium NML95-0200, assembly GCA_002798255.1. GTDB lineage: Bacteria > Pseudomonadota > Gammaproteobacteria > Xanthomonadales > Xanthomonadaceae > Solilutibacter. Next base: position 34,697 of record NWQQ01000011.1, on the reverse strand, counting down.
AGTTTCTGCCAGCACTTTGCAGGCACATGGCCTGCCAGTGCTGGTGGCGGGTATGGATGGCAGCGTGGCGCTGGCAACTTCCAAAGACGGCTTCCGCCATGTCTATCTGCAAGGCCATCCCGAATATGACCAATTGAGTCTCCTGAAAGAGTACAAGCGCGATTTGCTGGCCTATGCCCGTGGTGAAAGTGCGCAGAAGCCGCATTTGCCTGAAAACTATCTTTCCGATGAGGCGCAGGCGCTGCTGGATGACTATATCCGGAACGGCTTTCCCGATACACCGTTTCCGTATCCGGAATTGTCGGAGCTGATTGATAACACCTGGCGTGATACTGCCAAGGCGATTTTCGCCAACTGGCTGGGACTGATTTACCAGCTCACCCACCACGACCGTACCCGGCAATATATGGATGGTGTTGATCCGGCCAATCCGCTGGGCTGGCTCAAATGATTTGGCCTGCCGGTGAAGGGCAGGCCAAAGGTATTGCAAAATCCTGGAAAAACTTGGGGCTGGTTAGATAACGCCCAGCTCTTTGCCGATGCGGGTGAAGGCGTCGATGGCGCGGTCAAGATGCTCACGGGTGTGGGCAGCGCTCATCTGTGTACGGATACGTGCTTGTTCTTTGGGGACCACAGGGTAGAAGAAGCCGATGGCGTAGATGCCTTCTTCGAGCAGGCGCTCGGCAAAGCGTTGCGCCAGTGGGGCGTCATACAGCATCACCGGGCAAATCGGGTGTACACCGGGTTTGATGTCGAAGCCGCGTTTTGTCATTTCCTCACGGAAATAGCGGGTGTTGTCTGCCAGTTGCTCGCGCAGATCGCCCGCTTCATCGAGCATCTGGAAGGCGCGGGTGCCAGCGGCGACCACATGCGGCGGCAGCGAGTTGGAGAACAGGTACGGGCGTGAGCGCTGGCGCAAAAGTTCGATGACTTCGCGCTTGCCGGTGGTAAAACCGCCCAAAGCGCCGCCCATTGCCTTGCCGAGCGTGCCGGTGATGATGTCGATTTTGTCCAGCACGCCCTTGACTTCGGCGCTGCCGCGGCCGGTCTTGCCCAGAAAGCCGGTGGCATGGCATTCGTCGATATGCACCAGCGCACCGTATTTCTCCGCCAGTGCGGTGATTTCATCCAGTGGCGCGATGAAGCCGTCCATCGAGAACACGCCATCGGTGGTAATCATCAGTGTGCGCGCGCCATCGGCCTTGGCCTGTTGCAGCTGCTTTTCAAGGTCAGCCATATCGCAGTTGGCATAGCGATAGCGCTTGGCCTTGCACAGTCGCACGCCGTCGATGATGGAGGCGTGGTTCAGCGCATCGGAAATAATCGCATCGTTCTCGTCCAGCAGCGGCTCGAACAGCCCGCCGTTGGCATCGAAGCAGGCGGCATAAAGAATGGTGTCTTCTTTGCCGAAGAACTGGGCAATGGTGTTTTCCAGCTCTTTGTGCAGGTCTTGCGTGCCGCAGATGAAGCGCACGCTGGCCATGCCAAAGCCGTGGCTGTCCAGCGCCTTGTGGGCGGCCTCGATGATGGAAGGGTGGTCAGCCAGTCCCAGATAATTGTTGGCGCAGAAGTTCAGTACCCGGCGGCCATCGGCCAGGGTGATTTCTGCCGACTGCGGGCTGGAAATGATGCGCTCGGACTTGAACAGGCCAGCATCACGGATTTCGTCCAAGGTGGCGGTATAGCGGGAAGTCAGGGACATACAGGCTCCAAATTCAGTAGGTTTGCACAGCGGGCAGAGTTCAATTCCAGTTCAACACCACTTTGCCGGACTTGCCCGATTCCATCAGTTCAAAGCCTTTCTGGAAGTCGTCGATGGGCAGTTGGTGGGTCAGCACTTTGCCCAGCGGGAAACCGTCCTGCACCAGTTGCGTCATCTTGTACCAAGTCTCGTACATCTTGCGGCCATAGATGCCTTGCAGGGTCAGCCCCTTGAAAATCACCTTGTCCCAGTTGATGCCGGCACCATTGGGCATGATGCCGAGCAGGGCAATCTTGCCGCCGTGGTACATGCATTCGAGCATGTCGTTGAAGGCGTGCGGGTTGCCGCTCATTTCCAGGCCCACATCAAAACCTTCCATGTGCAGCTCGGCCATCACGTCCTTGAGTGAAGTCTTGGTGACATTGACCACGCGGGTTGCGCCCATGTCGGCGGCAAGTTTCAGGCGGAAGTCGTTGACATCGGTGACCACCACATTGCGGGCGCCGATGTGTTTGCAGATGCCGGCGGCAATCACGCCGATGGGGCCGGCGCCGGTGATCAGCACGTCCTCGCCAACCACGTCGAACTCGAGCGCGCAGTGCGCGGCATTGCCGTAGGGGTCGAAGAAGGCGGCCAATTCACTGGGGATGGAATCGGGAATCGGCCACAGGTTGCTGGCCGGCATCACGATATATTCGGCAAACGCGCCATTGCGGTTGACACCGATGCCGACGGTATTGGGGCACAGGTGCTGGCGACCAGCGCGGCAGTTGCGGCAGTGGCCGCAGACGATATGGCCTTCGGCGCTGACCCGCTGGCCGATTTCGTAGCCGTTGACACCGGGGCCAATTTCCACGATACGGCCGACAAATTCGTGACCGATCACCAGACCCGGCTTGATGGTGCGCTGGCTCCATTCGTCCCACAGATAGATGTGCAGGTCGGTGCCGCAGATGGCAGTTTTTTCCAGCTTGATGAGCACCTCGTTGGGGCCGGGGCTGGGGACAGGCACTTGTTCCATCCAGATGCCCTTGCCAGCTTCGCGCTTGACCAGCGCCTTCATCATCTGCGTCATATCAAAATCCTGTGGACGGGGTAAGCGCGGCATTTTACCTGTCTGTGTGTTGTTGCATGGTGTTTAATGTCGCCTTTGGTTTCGCGATGAGAGGCAACGAAGATGCGCAAACGTGGTTTGGTTCTGGCACTCACCCTGGCACTGGCAAGCCCGGCACTGCTGGCTGATGAAGGCATGTGGTTGCCGATGCAGCTGCCGGACATCAGCGCGCCGATGAAGGCAGCCGGTTTTGCCGGCGAGCCTGCGCAGATGGCTGATGTCACCCGCCCGCCGCTGGCGGCGGTGGTCAAGGCCGGGGGCGCCACCGGCAGCTTTGTGTCCGGCAAGGGGTTGATTCTGACCAATCACCATGTGGCCTTTGGCGTGATTCAGTACAACAGCTCGCAGCAGAAGGACATCATTACCGATGGTTTCTACGCGCAAGGCATGCATGAGGAGTTGCCCGCCAACCCGGATTTCCGGGTACTGGTGACCGTGGGTTTTGACAAGATCACCGAGCGCATCATCGCCAATGCACAGGGCAAGCATGGCCGCGGCTATCGCGATGCCGTGGAGGCGGCCAGCAAGTCCGTGGTGGCCGAATGCGAGGCCGATGCGGGCTATCGGTGCAGCGTGGTCAATATGTACTACGGCAGCGATTTCTATCTGGTGAAGCAGCTCGAGCTCAAGGATATTCGCCTGGTGTATGCGCCGCCGCGCGCCATCGGCAATTATGGCGATGAAATTGACAACTTCATGTGGCCTCGCCACAGTGGCGACTTCACCTTCCTGCGCGCCTATGTCGGCAAGGATGGCAAGCCCGCGCCCTATAGTGCCGACAATGTGCCCTATAACCCACCGGCGCATTTGCAGGTCAGCACCGCCGCTGTGAAGGCGGGCGACTACGCCATGCTGGCGGGCTACCCCGGCATCACCTTCCGGCATCGCACCGCTGCGGAATTTGCCAGCCAAATCGAGTGGCAGCTTCCCGCACGCATCGAGCTGTTTGAAAGCCTGCTGCGCGATGTGGCGGCGAGCGCCCCGGAAGGCTCCGAGGCGGCAGTGAAATACGCCTCGCAAGTGCAGTCATTCAAGAACACCTTGAAGCGCGCGCAGGGCGAGCTCGAAGGTCTGCGCCGCAGCGATGCGGTGCGGGTGCGTCGCGAAGACGAGGCCGCGATGCTGGCCTGGCTGGCTGGCCAGACCGATGGCCGTGCGCTGCGCCGCGATATTGATGCCCTGGGGCAGGTATTGAATGCAGGCAAGGCCACGCGCGAGCGCGACCATATCCTTGGTGCCTTGTTTGGCCGTACGCAGCTTCTGAGCTCGGCCATTACCCTGCAACGGCTGGCGGCCGAAAAATCCAAGCCCGATGCCGAGCGCGAAAGCGGCTATCAAGCCCGTGACCTGGCGCTGATTGAAGGCCGCCTCAAGCAAGTGCAGCGCCGTTATGACAGCGCCGTGGAGCAGGCCATCGTGCTGGATTTGCTGGGTCGCTATTACGCATTGCCCGCCGCGCAGCGCATGGCGGAAGTGGATGCCGTATTCGGCGCCGATATGGGCACGGCCAAATCCCGGGTGGCGCAGCTGTATGCGGCGACCGGGCTGGGTGAGGAGGCTGCGCGACTTGCGGCGATGCACGCCGATGCACAAAGCCTTGCGGCCAGCACCGATACCATGCTCGCCGCCGCTGCCCGGCTGCTGCCCGCCATCTTGCGCATGGAGGATGAAAGCAAGGCACGCGAAGGCGAGTTGCTGCGCCTGCGACCGGCCTATATGCGTGCGCTGGTGGGCTTTCGCAAGTCGCAGGGCAGGGCGGTCTATCCCGATGCCAATTCCACCCTGCGGGTGAGCTATGGCCGGGTGCAGGCACTGAACCCGCGTGATGCGGTGAGCTACCACCCGGTCACCACGGTGGCCGGAATTGTCGAGAAAAACACCGGCAAGGAACCGTTTGATGCGCCGCCCGCACTCTTGGCGGCCATCCACAAGGGTGACTTCGGCAATACCGCCGATGCCGCCCTCGGCACGCAGACGGTGAACTTCCTCACCAATCTCGACACCACCGGCGGCAATTCCGGCTCGCCGGTGATGGATGCCCAGGGCAGGCTGATTGGCATCAATTTCGACAGCAACTGGGAATCGGTCAGCGCCAGCTGGATGTTCGATGCCCGCTACAAGCGCGCCGTGCATGTGGATGCCCGCTACATGCGCTGGCTGATGGACAAGGTGTACCCCGCGCACTGGCTGCTGGATGAAATGCAGCTTGAGCGTGCCAATTAAGCGGCTGTGCCAGTGATTCTGAGTTTTTTATAAAGCCTGCAAGTAGATGAAGCTACTGCTGCTCCCCCGTCAAGGCGGATGACCTTGACGGGGGAGCTTGCGCTTGGCATGGCCATATCCCCAGCCGGTGATGGCTGCGCCAGCGGTCACTATGGATGAGGTTGTTTATCGAATGCAGTCTCACATCCGTCAGTCTTGCAGTGTCCGAGGCCGGCAGATCCAAGGCGGAATAAAGCAATATTTTTCGAAAATCCTTCTTTAGGGATTTTTGGGGGCGGCTGTTTTTGCTTGTTTTCACATGGATTCAGTTGGTCACTGAAGCAGCTCAGTCTTTCAGGATGAAAACTAATACAAGCAAAAAGGCTATCAGCAGCCCTATGCTGATTGCAGCAATTATGTAGATTAGTTTGTTGCCTGAGAAAATTATTGCGGAGTCTATGGTCGTTATTTTTTTCTGAGGGAAGTTTTCTTCAATTTTTTCAAGAAGGTTGTCCCGGTTTGTTGTGTGGGATTTTTCTATTTTGTTGAAATTCATTCCTCCCAGCCAGAAATAGTTGTTTTTTCCTTTGTGGTTTATTCTCAGGATGTCCAGCCAGCCTTTTTTCGAGATATTGAAGTTGTAGTTGTTGATGTCGCCCCTCAAGAATATGGTTTGTTTTCCGGTTTTTTCATCCGTAATTTTTATGGCATCCATGTCTATTGTTATGTGAACTATTTTTGAGAAATGGAGATTGATTGCCAGCATTATGCCGAACAAGATGCATGTTATGGTTTTGACTTTGTAAATTAAAAAACCGTTTCCGAGCACAAGAATGAAGAACATTGAGAGGGCTGAAATAATTCCAGTTGCCAGTCCGGCGGTTATGCTGTGCTTTCTGAATTTGAAATCCACTTCATTCATGGGGCTTTTATGGGGTCAACGGGTGACTTGGGTCTTTGCAGGGGTTGTGTGGTAGCGTGATAACCAGGGGCAGGGAAGTTATTGTGCATTACCCCATTTGCCGGTATCAATCAAACTTGGCAAAACTCGGGGTTGAAGGCTGCTGCTTGCGCTTGGATGCGGTGCGGTGTTGCAAATCTGGCAAACCCAATATGCCCATAACTATTGTGTGGGCGCATTTCGCTTGGGCTTTGCAGCCGCGTCTAAGGGGTGTTGCGTGCTTGATTAATGTCTATTCGCGCCTGCGAATGACAAGTCGCTTGCTGATATTCTGTTGCGTTCTGATTTTTCATGAGGACTTCCAATGCGTCTGAATACTTTGGCTGTTGCGCTTGTACTTGCGGCTTCTGGAGCTGCCGCCCATGCCGGTGAAGGCATGTGGGTGCCGCAGCAATTGCCGCAGATTGCCGAGCCGCTGGCCAAGGCCGGGTTGAAGCTCGACCCGCAGCAGCTGGCCGACCTCACCGGCGACCCGCTGGGGGCAGTGGTGTCATTGGGTGGCTGCACGGCGGGTTTTGTCTCGCCGCAGGGGCTGGTTGCCACCAACCACCACTGCGCCTATGGCGCGATTCAGCTCAATTCCACCGCCGAGAACAACCTCATCGCCAATGGTTTCCATGCCGCCCGCCAGGCAGATGAGTTGTCCGCAGGTCCCAATGCGCGGATTTTCGTGCTGGACTCGATTACCGACGTGACCGATGAGGTGCGCAGCACGCTGGCAGCCGAGCGCGATGCGGCCAAACGCAGCCGCGCCCTGGATGCGCTGGAAACCCGCCTGGTGGCCAAGTGCGAAGCCGAGCCGGGTTATCGCTGCCGCCTGTACAGCTTCATGGGCGGCAATAGCTACCGGCTGTTCCGCAATATCGAAATCCGCGACGTGCGCCTTGCTTATGCCCCGCCTGGCGGCATTGGCAAATTCGGCGGCGATGTTGATAACTGGATGTGGCCGCGGCATACCGGCGATTTTTCCTTCTACCGCGCCTATGTCGGCCGTGACGGCAAACCGGCGGCCTATAGCCCGGATAATGTGCCGTATCAGCCCAGGCACTGGCTGAAGCTGGCCGACAAACCGCTGCGAGCCGGGGATTTCGTGATGGTGGCAGGCTACCCTGGCCGCACCAGCCGCTATGCACTGGCCGGGGAGTTCGAGCACACCCAGAATCAGGCCTATCCCGCGTCCATCCGCCACTTTGACCGGGTGATTGCGCTGATTGAAGAAGCCGGTGCGCGCGATGCTGATACCAAGGTGAAATACGCCAATACCCTGGCCGGGCTTGCCAACAGCAGCAAAAACATGAAGGGCATGCTGCAAGGCTTCAGGCGCATCGACGCGCTGGCCGACAAGCAGGCCGAAGAAGCTGCGGTGCTCACCTGGCTGCGCAGCCAGGGCGCTGCTGGCCGCGCGGCACTGGAGGCGCATCGCAGGCTGACGGCCAACAATGCCGAGGCCGCCGCCAATAGCGAGCGCAATCTGCTGGTCGGCCAGATTCGCCGCAATGCCCTGCTTGCCACGGCGATGACTTTGTACCGGCTGGCGATTGAAAACGAAAAGCCCGAGGCCGAGCGCCAGAGTGGCTATCAGCCGCGTGACCTTGCGGGTATCGAGGGCAGCCTGCGGCAGATGGAGCGCCGCTATGTGCCGGCTATGGACCGCAAAATCAGCGAATACTGGCTGGGTGAATACCTGAAGCTGCCCGCTGGCAAGCGTTCGGCGCAGATTGATGCCTGGCTGGGCGGCAACGATACGGTCGCCATGTCGCGGGCGCTGGATGCGCTGTACCAGAGCCGTCTGGGTGATACCGCAGAACGCCTGAAATGGCTGAAGGCCGACCGTGCTGCTTTTGAGGCCAGCCAGGACCCGGCCATCCAGCTTGCCGTGGCGCTGATGCCCTCGGTGCTGGCACAGGAAGAAAAGGCCCGTCGCGTCGAAGGCGAAACCCTGGTGGACAGGCCGCTGTATCTCAAAGCCGTGGCCGACTACCGCGCCAGCCGTGGCCAGTTCGTGTATCCGGATGCCAATTCCTCGCTGCGCATCACCTTCGGCAATGTGCAGGGCTATGCCCCGGCCGATGGCGTGGAGTACACCGCCTTCACCACGCTTGAAGGCATCCTGCCCAAAGACACCGGCCAAGAGCCGTTCGACTCGCCCAAGGCCTTGCTTGATGCGGTGCGCGCCAAGCGTTATGGGGGTCTGGCTGATGCTGCACTGGGCAGCGTGCCGGTCAACTTCCTCTCTGACCTGGATGTCACCGGCGGCAATTCCGGCTCGCCGGTACTTGATGCCGAAGGCAAGCTGGTAGGCCTGTTGTTTGATATGACCTTCGACTCGGTGGTGTCCAACTGGGTATTCGATGCCGCCAAGACCCGCACCATTTCCATGGATGCGCGCTATATGCGCTGGGTGATGCAGGAGGTCTATCCGGCACCAAACCTGTTGCAGGAAATGGGTGTGCCCGCGCAAGCGAAATAAGCCCGAATCTTTGTCACAATGTAGATGCGGCAGGCTCCCAGAGCCTGCCGCCTTCTTTGGAGATAAATCAGATGTTGAAACAAAGCGATGTCGCCACCTGGCAGGGCGAGGACGGCCAATGGCGTTTGGTCTGGATGCTGGCGCACGACGAACAGCAGACGCTTGGCGGGATTTATTCGCTGGCGCAGTTCATCCTGATGATGGATGAAAACCCGCAAACCTTGGCGCCCGAGGAGCTGGACAGCCTGCGTGAAGTCGAGCGCCTCGGGCATTTCCCCATCAGGGCCGAGCACATCGAGCAGGCAAACTTGCAGGTGGTCGGCCACATGCAGCCGGATGAAGCCGATATGGAAGGCTACCGGCTATGGCGCGAGGCTTTCGACAAGGGCGAGGCCGGGGTGTTCAACGTGCCGCTGGAAGACATCTGGGGAATGATTCTGGAAAGCCTGGCGCAAGGCGCTGCGGATGAAGATGACGATGAGTGAAGGTTTGCAGCACTGGCTGGCGCGTCTTCAGGCACAGCACCCGCAGGCCATTGAGCTTGGCCTTGAGCGGGTGCGCGCAGTCGCGCAGCGCATGGCGCTTGGCAAACCCGCCGCGCAGGTTATCAGCGTAGCCGGAACCAATGGCAAAGGCTCTACCGTGGCGTTTATCGAAGCCATTGCCCGCGCCCACGGGCTGCGGGTGGGCTGTTATACCTCGCCGCATCTGCTGCGCTATAACGAGCGGGTACGCATTGAGGGGCGTGAAGCCAGTGATGCCGAGCTCATCGCTGCATTCGAAGCGGTGGAAGCGGCGCGCGGCGAAGTCTCGCTGACTTATTTTGAGGCGGGCACCCTGGCTGCGCTATGGCTGTTTGCCCGCGCCGGGCTTGACCTCGTCGTGCTGGAAGTGGGGCTGGGCGGCCGCCTGGATGCGGTGAATATCGTCGATGCCGACTGCGCCGTCATCACCACCGTTGACCTTGACCATCAGGACTGGTTGGGCGCAGATACCGAGGCCATCGGCTTTGAAAAAGTCGGGATTGCCCGCGAGGGCAAGCCGCTGGTACTGGGCGATGACGACCCGCCCGCCAGTGTGCTGCGCCATGCCTATGCCATCGGTGCCCCAAGCTGGCGCATCGCCAATGATTTTTTTGCAGAAAAACTGGATGAGCGCCAGTGGCGCTACCGTGAAGTCGGTTGTGAAATGCAGTTGCCGCTGCCATCGCTTAGCGCCCCGGTGCAGCTGCGCAATGCCGCCTGCGCTATCGCTGCATTGCGCGCGCTTGGCCTGGACTTGCAAGCGACAGCGGTGGCCAGTGCCCTGCAAACGGCGCATCTGCCTGCACGGCTGCAAGTCTTTCACGCCTGCGGTGTTCCGGTTTGGGTGGATGTGGCGCATAACCCGCAGGCAGCGCGCGCATTGGCTGAAGCACTGGCGGCCACGCCTGAAAAAACACTGGCGGTGTATGCGCCGCTGGCCGATAAAGATGCCGCTGGCGTGGCGGTGGCGTTGCGCGCGCAGATTGCTGGCTGGGTACTGGCAGCAAGCACGGAGGCCGGTGCGCGCGGGCTTGGGCTAGAGGCGCTGCGCGAAAAGCTGCCGCAAGATTTGCCGGTACTCGCTGCGGAAAACACGGTGACCGCTGCCATCGATACGGCATTGCAGCTTGCTGGCGGGCAGGGCAGGGTGCTGGTATTGGGCAGCTTTCATGCCGCTGAACAGGCGCTCAGGCATTTGCAGGAAAAACAGGCAGCCACGGGGTGCGCGATATAATCGCGCTCCCCCTTGTCATGCCGCCTCCGGATGGACACTGCCCTGAAACAGCGCCTGATTGGCGCCGCCGTACTCACTGGCCTTGCCGTGGTTTTTTTGCCGATGCTGTTCGAGTCCTCGACACTGTCCGAGCGCGAGGTGACTGACATCCCGATGGCGGTGCCGCCCGCGCCCAAGGATGGCTTTGAAACCCGCGAGCTGCCACTGACAGGCCCGGGCGCTGTCCCCGAAGGCGGGGTGATGGGCATGGGCGAGGCGCCACCTGCGCCGGTAAAAATGGATGCACAGGTGCAGGACGCACTGCCTGCGCCGCCGCCCAGCCCGGCTACGGCCGCAGGCGACTATGCGGTGAATTTCGGCAGCTATGCCAGTCGTGCCGATGCCGACCGGATTGTGGCTGCCCTGGCCGGCTTGCAATTGAATGCCGTGACCGAGCCGGTCAAGCTTGCGGACAAGCAGGCCTGGCGGGTGTATATCGGCCCTTTTGCCAGCCGCGCCGATGCCGAACAAGCCAGGATTCGCGCACTGACACTTGGCAATAACGCGCGCGCTACGGTGGTGACGCGTGATGCCGAGTCGGCGCCTGCAGTGGACAGCCAGCCGGTGGCAGCGGCAGCGCCGGTGCAAGTGGCGCAGCAAGCCACACCCGTCCCGGTAGCCGCTGCTGAACGTCCGGTCGTGACAGAAAACAAACCTGCCCAGTACCCGCAAACCGCACGCCCGGCAGCGACAGAAAACAAGCCAGCCGCACAGGCCAGGGCAGAAGCTGCGCCCAAACCGGCAGCAGCGCCCGTACCTGCGCCCCCCAAACCGGCTGCCAGTAGCACCGGCTTTGCCGTGCAGCTGGGTGCTTTTGCCAATGCCGCCGATGCCCAGGCGCTGCGTGAGCGCGCCCGTGCAGCGGGTTTTTCGGCAATCACCGAAACCGTGCGCACCGACAGGGGCACGCTCACGCGCGTGCGTCTTGGACCTGTGGCCGACCGCGCGGCTGCCGAACGCATCCAGGCGCAGGCGCGCAGCAAACTGGGGGTGGACGGCATGGTGCGCGCTCATCCCTGAAACATCTGTTATCCACCCCGTTTTGCGCCAGCACTGATGGCGCGCTTTCATTCATCTGCCTTATCCCGGAGCAAATAATCCATGTGCGGCATCATCGGTATCGTCAGTCCCCACGAAGTGGCAGCCCGTTTGTATGACGGTCTGACTGTTTTGCAGCATCGCGGTCAGGATGCGGCCGGTATCGCCACCAGTAACGGACAGCAATTGCGCGTGGAAAAAGGCAATGGTCTGGTCAGTGATGTATTCGATGAGAGCCGCATGCTGCTTTTGAAAGGCGAGATCGGCATTGCCCATTGCCGCTACCCGACTGCCGGCAGCGAGGGCAGTGACGAGGCGCAACCGTTCTACGTCAACTCGCCCTACGGCATTGCACTGGCGCATAACGGCAATCTCATCAATACCGAGGCGCTGCGCCGCGAAGTGTTCGAGCAAGACCGCCGCAGCGTCAATACCCAGTCCGACTCCGAGGTGTTGCTGAACGTGTTTGCACACGAGCTGGCATCGCAGCCGCAGCTGGATGCAGAGGCCGCGTTCACTGCGGTCAAGGGCGTGATGCAGCGCGCCAGGGGCGGCTATGCGGTGCTGTGCATGGTGATGGGGCTGGGGCTGGTGGCCTTCCGTGATCCCAATGGCATCCGGCCATTGGTGCTGGGCAAGCGCAGCACGCCCGATGGCGATGAGTACGCACTGGCCTCGGAGTCAGTGGCACTGGATTTGACCGGCTTTGAGCGCGTGCGCGATATCGAGCCGGGCGAGGCGGTGGTGATTACTCAAGACCGGCAGCTGCATGCACGCATCGTGGCCGACAACATCCTGCCGCGGCCGTGCATTTTCGAGCATGTGTATTTCGCTCGCCCGGATTCGATGATTGACAATATCTCGGTACACAAGGCGCGGATGCGTATGGGCGTGGCGCTGGGCGAGAAAATCCTGCGCGAGCGTCCTGACCACGACATTGATACGGTGATTCCGATTCCCGATACCAGCCGCGATGCGGCGCTGGAGCTGGCCAATGTGCTGGGCGTGAAATACCGCGAGGGCTTCATCAAGAACCGTTATGTGGGGCGCACCTTCATCATGCCCGGGCAGGAAGCGCGCGCCAAATCGGTGCGCCGCAAGTTGAACCCGATTCCGCTGGAGTTCCGCAACCGCGTGGTGCTGCTGGTGGACGATTCCATCGTGCGCGGCACCACCAGTCATCAAATCGTGCAGATGGCGCGCGAGGCCGGCGCCAAAAAGGTGTATCTGGCCTCGGCCGCACCGCCAGTGCGCTATCCCAATATCTACGGCATCGACATGCCCACTGCCGAGGAGCTGATTGCCCACGGCCGCAGCGTTGCCGAAGTGGAAAAACTCATTGGCTGCGACTGGCTGATTTATCAGGATCTGCAAGACTTGGAAACGGCCGTGGCCGGCCCCAAACACCCCGGCATGAAGTTCGACACCTCATGCTTCTCCGGCGAATACGTCACCGGAGTTGCTGACGGTTATTTTGAATCGCTCAAGGCCCAGCGCTCGGACGCGGCCAAGGAAAAACGCAGATCCTGACTATTGAGCCTCTTCCATCATGGTGGGATCTTGTTTTGTGGATGCCTGCTTTGCCTCTTTTTCTCTCAACTCGGACAGCGTTGGCCGAGGCGTATAGGTGCTTTGTGCCTGCTTGATGCAGGCCTTCAGTGTGTGGCTTTGCGGCGCATTTTGTGCAAGACACTGAGCATATTGTTGTCCAAGGACAACGAGTGGGTCTGACTGCCCGGCACAGCGGAACATTTCCCCGGTCATTTTTGTCTTGGCCAACTGGTGCATACGCTCACGATTGCCGGCAATGGCATAAGCGTCATAATGGTCGGTAGCCGTTATCAGGCTCAGGACAAAATCCAGAGATACCCACTTTCGCACAGGGTCGCAGGGGGTGGGATAAGCCGGAGCCTCGTTCAGATAATGCATGTGTTTCTGAATCTGGGCAAGGTGAATATCAGCCACATCGCCACGCGCCTTGAGGGTCAGCCAGTGCCAGCCCAATACGCCTGCAAGTAATCCTGTTGAAAAAATCAGGATATATGACAAAAATTTCCAGGCTCTTCGCTTCATGAGGATTCTCAATATGGCCGAACCGTACAACGCATGATACCATTATGGGATGAGCAGCTTACACTCTGCCGACCGCCACCACGGCTCCCGGGCATGGGTGTCCAGGTAAACCAGCCGGTTTGCGGATTGTCTTTGCTGACAGATAGCCCATAGCCATTTTTATTGGGGAGCGAGTTCCATTCCTCAAGCGGCTTGCCATTTATATCTTTTGCGCTACCGCGAAGTGTACGTGCGGCACCGGGGAGCATGATGTTTATCTGGAAGCAAGCAGAGTCGCCATTGTCAAAAATGATGCAGCCTCCAGGGCCTCGCCCGTACATGTGGCCGAGGATGCTCCATAATGACGTTAGAAAGCTTTTTGATATTTCATTGTTTCTGTAACCTGGGTTGTTCGCCACAAGCGCTGCATTAAGCATGGCATCAACAATGCCGATTTTTTGTTGGGCATCTGCAAAGCTTGAAAAATATCTATTTTCGGGTCTGATTACGACAAAATTGCGTGATATCCTGATGATGGCTTCGAACTGCAAGCGCTCGCCGTGAGTTGGCTCCCGGATTTCAATATGCATTCCAGTATTAAGCCGGGCTGCCAGCGATGGTGTTACATTTTGATGTGATGTCACGGCCATGGATGTAGATTGGGCAATAAGCATATTGCCGGAGAAATGGGGGGCTGCTGGCAGACCTAGTGGGCGTTGACCAGGGTGGGGCGCTTCTGGATGACGTCTGGGATAGATAATGACGTACTTGAATCGAATGGACTCGAAATTGCCTACGGCATAAATTGCAGGATGCGTGGCACTGCCGTGCATGTTTACTGCGGCCTGTTGAAATTGAAGTTCGCTCTGGCAGGTATTGCATACAATCCAGCGACCTTCATCCCAAGTACTTGCGTATAGCTTTGCCGACCAGCTCGTGAAGCAGGCAAATAGCAAGATGAATATAATTCGCATGACTCCCCCATCTATCTGATGGCAGATAGCCCCCTTCTAATATATTTCTTGCCTAATGTCAAGTATTCATCAGGCCGCTGCAGCGGTGCTCGCCACTGCCGGTGTGGAGGAAAAACCGGCCGCCGCACGCGCCATGGCGGCGGCGTTCCGTGCCGGGCAGCTCGGCGTCGATGAAAACGCCCCGGCGCCCGACGCCATCGGCATGCCGGGGCGGCCTGCCAAGCCGCGACTGGTGCATCCGCGTGAGCTGCCGCGGCGTGGCTTTGGCTCGCTGGCCGGACGTGCAGCCTTCATTCATGCGGTGGCGCATATCGAGTTCAACGCCATTGATCTAGCTTGTGATGCGGTTTACCGCTTTCGCGGCCTGCCGCCGGCGTTCTATGCCGACTGGGTGCAGGTAGCCGATGACGAGGCGCGGCATTTCGTGATGATGCGCAACCGCCTGCGCGAGCTGGGCTATGACTATGGCGATTTCGATGCCCATAACGGCCTGTGGGAGATGACCGTCAAGACCGCCCACGATGGCCTGGCGCGGATGGCGCTGGTGCCGCGGGTGCTGGAGGCGCGCGGGCTGGATGTCACCCCGGGGATGATTGAAAAATTGAAGTCCCTGGGCGATACCCAAACCGCTGTCTGCCTTGAAATCATCCTGCGCGAGGAAATTGCCCATGTCGCCGCAGGCTCGCGCTGGTATCGCTGGTATTGCCAGCGCGCCGGCGTGGAGCCGCGCAGCCGCTTCCGCGAGCTGCTGCACCAATACGCCAGCGGGGTGCTGCACGGCCCGTTCAATATGGAAGCGCGGCTGATGGCCGGCTTTGATGCCGACGAGCTGCAATCGCTGTGCGATGCCGCCGAAGCGGTGGCCTCCTAGATGCATCCGGGCTGCTTTTGGGCAGACCTTATACAGGCAGTGTGTGCTGTGCCAGCGCCCAGGCCACATGCTCACGCACCAGTTCTGATGGATGCTGCGCACGGCTGTGCAGGGCGGCGATGATGGCGGGGGTGGTAGGCGCATTGCCCAGCGCCACGGCGATATTGCGCAGCCAGCGCTCGTGACCACTGCGGCGGATGGGCGAGCCTTCGGTACGGCGCAGGAATTCATCTTCTTCCCAGGCGAACAGCTCCACCAGCGAAGCCACATCCAGACGGTTGCGTGGCGCAAAATCCGGCTCCTCGAAGCGCCTGGCAAATTTGTTCCAGGGGCAGATGAGCTGGCAGTCGTCGCAGCCGAAAATGCGGTTACCGATACCGCGGCGCAAGTCCTCGGGGATGCTGCCCTGATGCTCGATGGTCAGATAGCTGATGCAGCGGCGCGCATCCAGCCGGTACGGGGCGATGATGGCCTGGGTCGGGCAAATGTCGATGCAGCGGCTGCAGGTGCCGCAGTGGTTGCTGGCCGGGGTTGAAGGCGGCAGCGGCAGGTCGGTGTATAGCTCGCCGAGGAAGAACCAGGAGCCGCCGTTCTTGTCGATAAGACAGGTATGTTTGCCAATCCAGCCAAGCCCGGCATTGCGCGCCAAGGCGCGCTCCAGCACCGGGGCCGAATCGGTAAAGGCGCGATAGCCAAACGGCCCCAGCAGCGCTTGTACCGCCTCGGCCAGTTTTTGCAGGCGGTTGCGCATCAGCTTGTGGTAGTCACGCCCCAGCGCATAGCGGGCGACATAGGCGCGCTCGCCATTGGCCAGCGTCTCCCAAGCCTCATCATGCGCGCGGCCATAATCAAGCCCCACCGAAATCACCGACAGCGTGCCGGGCACCAAGTCTGCGGGACGGGCGCGCTTGTCGCCGTGCGCGGCCATCCACTGCATGCTTCCGTGCATGCCTGCATCCAGCCAGCGGCGAAGATGTTCGGCATCCTCGCCCAGCTCGATTCCGCTGATGCCAAAGCGGCTGAAGCCAAGCTGCATGGCCTGATCACGGATGCGTTCGACAATTTGCCGGGTGGGGGCTGGCTGGGGGAAAGACATTGGGCAAGTATAAAATCCCCGCATGTTTGAGCTTTATGACAATGCCGCATTGCGGGTGCTGGAGCGCCGCGCAGGTGTGCAGGCCGGGCTGGATGAAGACTGCCTGATGCGCCGTGCCGGTCAGGCAGCGTGGCGGGTATTGCTTGCGCATTGGCCGGATGCCAAACGAATCCTGGTGCTGGCAGGCCCCGGCAATAATGGTGGCGATGGCTTGGTGCTGGCGCAGCACGCGCTGCTTTCCGGGCGCGCGGTATGCGTGCTGCAACCGGCCTCGCTGCCGCCTGAGAGCAAACTGGCGCGGCAGATGGCGCAGGAATACCGTGAGACCGGCGGCAAGGTCGAGGTGTTTGCTGGGGAATTGCCGCCTGCGGATGTGATTGTCGATGCCTTGTTCGGCATCGGCCTGGCACGCGCGCCGGAGACGGACGTCGCCGCCTTGATTGCCGCTGCCAACCAGCACCCTGCGCAAATTCTGGCGCTTGACACCCCCAGCGGCGTGAATGCCGAAACCGGCGCGGTGCCGGGCGTGGCGATTGAGGCGCGGTACACCCTGCAATTCATCGCGGCTCATGCCGGGCTGGCTACCGGGCGAGCCTGCAATCATGTCGGCACTCTGGCGCTGGCGTCACTGGATGTGCCGCGAGAGTGTTTCCAGGACTTGCCAGCGCGTGCGCAGATCATGGCGGAACCTGAGTTGCCGCGTCGCAAACGCGACAGCCACAAGGGCGATTATGGTCGGGTATTGCTTGTTGGTGGCGATCACGGCATGGGCGGTGCGGTGCTGCTGAGCACGGAGGCGGCGCTGCGCAGCGGCGCAGGCTGGGTGCAGGTGGCGACTCGCACCGAACATCACGGCGCTTTGCTCAGCCGCTGCCCGGAAGCGATGAGCGTGCTTGATGATGAAGCTTTGCCCCAAGCCGTGGCGGCGGCCGATGCCATCGCGCTCGGCATGGGGCTGGGGCAGGGGGATTGGGCGCGGGCGCACTTGGCGCGGGTGCTGACCAGCGGCAAACCCTGCGTGCTGGATGCCGATGCGCTGAACTTGCTGGCCGAGCAGCCGCAGCCCGTGCCACAGGCGGTACTGACTCCGCATCCGGGCGAGGCGGCGCGGCTGTTGGATTGCAGCACTGCCGATATTGGCCATGACCGGATTGCCGCTGCCGGCGAGCTTGCCGGGCGCTATCAATGCGCCGTGGTGCTGAAAGGCGCAGGGAGCGTGATTGCCGCGCCGGGACAAACCCCGCGCATTCTGGATGTGGGCAATCCCGGCATGGCCTCGCCGGGCATGGGCGATACCTTGGCGGGCATCATTGTCACGCTGTTGGCACAAGGGCATGCCCCCATGCAGGCGGCCAGTATCGGCGCCTGGCTGCATGGCCGAGCCGGGGATGCAGCTGTGCAGAAATGTGGTGAAGCCAGCCTTTTGGCGCGTGATCTGATTGCCCAGCTGGGTCGCGCTTTTTCCGAGTGTATTGAATGATGAAAGAAACCTTCCTCCCCGATGCCGAGGCCACCGATGCCTTGGCGGCACGCTTTGCTGCCAGTCGCCCGGATAGAGCCGTGGTGCATCTGCATGGCGACCTGGGCGCGGGCAAGTCCAGTTTTGCGCGTGCGTTTTTGCGGGCGCTGGGGGTGCAAGGCGCCATCCGCAGCCCGACCTATACCCTGGTGGAGCGCTACCCGCTGGCCGATGGCCGCGAGGCGCTGCATATGGACCTGTACCGCATCGGCGACCCCGGCGAGCTGGAGTTTCTCGGCATTGAACCGGATACGGTCGCGCTTTGGCTGGTGGAGTGGCCCGAGCGCGGCGCTGCCGCCCTGCCGCCTGCGGATATGGAAATTCAGCTTGCCATCGAGGGTGCAGGCCGCCGCTTCACGGCCAAAGCCAGCAGCCCAACCGGGCAAGACTGGCTGGCGGCACTGGGTGTTTGAGCTCCGGGCTCAAGGCGTGAAGCGGCGCAGGCGCAGGGCGTTGCCAAGCACGAATACGCTGGAGAGTGCCATCGCGCCGGCAGCAAAAACCGGGGAGAGCAGGCGGCCATTGATTGGATACAGCAGTCCGGCGGCCAGCGGAATCAGCGCGGTGTTGTAGGCAAAGGCCCAAAACAGGTTCTGGCGGATATTGCGCAAGGTGGCGCGGGAGAGGGCGATGGCATCATGCACGCCCTTGAGGCTGCCGGACATCAATACCAGGTCGGCCGCTTCCATGGCGATGTCGGTACCGCTGCCGATGGCGATGCCGACATCGGCTTCGGCCAGTGCCGGGGCGTCGTTGATGCCATCGCCGACAAAGGCCAGGGTGCCGTAGCGGGCTTTGAGCTGTTTGACTGCTTCGACCTTGCCTTGCGGCAATACCTCGGCGATGACTTCCTCGATTCCCAACAGATGGGCGATGGCATCGGCGGTATGGCGGTTGTCGCCGCTCACCATCGCCACTTTCAGCCCCTGGGCATGCAGGGCGGCAATCGCGGCCTTGGTATCGGGTTTGATTGGGTCGGCCACGGCGATGAGTGCGGCAAGTTGGCCATCGACCGCGGCATACATCGGCGACTGGCCTTCGCGGGCAAGACGCGCGCTGCTGTCGGCAAAGCGGCCAATTTCCAGCCCCAGTGCCTGCATATGCCGGTCTGCGCCGATGTCCACTTGCCGGCCTGCCACCTGCGCACGGATGCCCATGCCGGTGATGGATTGAAAATCCTCGACTTCGGGCAGTTCAAGGTTTTGCGCCCTGGCCGCTTCGACGATGGCATGCGCCAGCGGGTGCTCGGATTGTGATTCCGCTGCGGCAAGCAGCTGCAAAACGGCAGTTTTTTCAAAGCCTGCGGCCGCTTCAAGATGGGTCAGTACCGGCTTGCCGAGGGTGAGCGTGCCGGTTTTGTCCAGGGCGATGATGCGCGCGTCTTTCAATGATTGCAGGGCTTGCCCCTTGGCAAACAACAGGCCGAGCTCGGCTGCGCGGCCGGTTCCGACCATGATGGAAGTCGGTGTGGCCAGTCCCATGGCGCAGGGGCAGGCGACAATCAGCACGGCCACCGCATTGACCAGCGCCAGGCTCAAGGCCGGTGCGGGCGCCAGCCACAGCCAGAGGCTGAAGGTCAGCACTGCGGCCAATATCACCGCAGGCACGAACCAGCGGGTGACCTTGTCTACCAGCGCCTGAATCGGCAGCTTGCCTGCCTGTGCCTGCTCGACCAGGGCGATGATTTGCGCCAGCACGCTTTGGCTGCCGACGGTGGTGGCGCGCAGGGTCAGGGCACCCTGTTGGTTGACCGTACCGCCAATCACGGCGCTGCCGGGGGATTTGGCCACCGGCACCGGCTCGCCGCTCAGCATCGACTCATCGACCAGACTCTGGCCTTCCACAACCACGCCATCCACCGGCAGGCGCTCGCCGGGGCGCACCTGGAGCAGGTCGCCACTGACGACTTCGGCGACAGGCATATCGTGCAGCTTGCCCTCGCGCAATACGCGGGCAGTCTTGGGTTGCAGGCCAATCAGGCGGCTGATGGCTTGAGAAGTGCGGCCTTTGGCGCGGGCTTCAAGAAAACGGCCGAGCAAAATCAGGGTGATGATGACCGCTGCCGCTTCGTAATAGACATTGACCGTGCCATCAGGCAGCAGGCTTGACCAGAAAGTGGCGATAAGCGAATACAGCCAGGCGGAAGTCGTGCCCAGCACCACCAGGGAATTCATGTCCGGCGCTCCGCGCAGCAAGGCCGGAATGCCGTGTCGATAAAAATGCCGCCCGGGAATCAGCAGAACCAAGGTGGTCAGCAGGCATTGCAGATACCACAGGTTTTGCTGGCCGAATGTCGCCATCAGCCAATGGTGGAAGGGCGGCAGCAGGTGTCCGCCCATTTCCAGTACAAACACCGGCAAGGTCAGGCTGGCGGCGATGAATAAATCGCGTCGCAGCTGCTGCTTTTGGCGTTGTTGCTGCGCCTGCTGGGCGGCCTCATCGGCTTGCCTGTCTTGCGCCAGCCGGGCAGAAAAGCCGGTTTTCTCTACGGCGTTCAGCAGGGATTGCGGGCTGGCATGTCCCAGTACCGTGGCACGCGCGCTGGCAAGGTTCACCGATGCTGCACTGACCCCGGGGACGGCTTGCAGGACGCGCTCAAGCCGGGTGCTGCAGGCAGCGCAGCTCATGCCTTCAATATGCAGGACATGCGTGGATGAGGGGACGTCGAACCCGGCTTTTTGTATGGCTGCAACCAGTGATTGCGGCTCGGCGTTGCCCTGTACCGTAGCGCGTGCGCTGGCAAGGTTGACCGAGGCGCCGGTGACGCCGGGAATAGCCTTCAGAACCCGCTCAAGGCGACTGGAGCAGGCGGCACAACTCATGCCCTCGACAGGCAGGGTGATGGCTGTGCCGTTGCCTGCCATCAGCCTGCCGGTGTCTTGGCGGCCAGTTCGACCGGCACGCCTACCCGTTGGGCGGCGCGGCGCGGAATGTACTGCGCATCCAGCAGCGGCTGGATGCGGCGGAAGACTTCGGCGCGGGTGAACGGCTTTTTCATGAAGTCCTCGGCGCCCAGACGCTGGACATACATTTGTTCGGTGGGCTTGGGGTTGCCGCTGGTGACGATAATCGGAATATCGCGGGTATGCGGCAGCTCGCGCAGCAGGCGCAGCAGCGAAAAACCATCGGTATCGGGCAGGATGACATCCAGAAAAATCAGTTCCGGCTCGAACATTTCAATTTGCCGCAGCGCGGCGCGGCCATCATGCGCTTCGGTAATCAGATAGCGTTCTTCGCCCAGTTCTTTTTTCAGCCGGGCAATGATGGTGGGGGAGTCATCCACCAGCAGGATACGGGTACCAGGGCGGGGATCGGCGCGCGGATTCTTGCGGCGGCTGATGCCGGAGTAGGTGGCTGTTTTGATTTTTTCAGAGGTATTGGCACCACGCCGGAAAATATCAAACAAAGCCATGTGAAAATTTTCCCCGAAAAATGATGCGGCACATTCTAACGCCCGTGACCGGACTTGGGGAGCAGGCGCTGCAAGGCAGCGAGGCGTGCCAGCCGGCTCCAGCCAATCGCTGTGACCGCTACCTGGGTGCAGGCAAGTGCCAGCCATGTGTTGCCGGAAAGCTGGCCGCTTGCATGCAGGATGCTGCCCGCAGCAAGACCGGCCGCCCAGGTGAGCGAGCAGATGCCTAGCCAGGCAAAAAAGCGCCGGTATATCAGCCGCCAGCCGCGACTCAGTGCCAGCAGCGCCGAACGTAGTGCCGGGTCGGCGGCAAAGGCGGCGCGGCCAGCTTCGATGCTGGCCAGAGGCAGCAAAACCAGTAATGCGGAAAATCCCCGGGCGCCGTAATGCCAGGGTGCAGCTTGCGAGTAAGTGATGGCCTGTGTGGCTTTCATGTCGGCAATAGATAGTGAAATTACCGCAACGGGAAGTGTCAGCAGCAGTGGCAGCAAGGCCAGCAGGTATAGCCGCAGTTGTGGTGCATATTCGCGCAGGCCACCGAGTATCAGGGCGATAAAGCCAGGCGGCTTGCTTGCGCGCAGGCCGGTCACGGCAATGCCGGCTGCCCAGGGGGCGAGCATGGCGGTCAGCAGCAATGGCGGCAGCACGTCCAGCGTCAGTTGCGTGATGACTCGGTCATGCGCAAGTACGGCATCGGCCAGGGCTGCAAAATCAGGTTCGCTGATGATGCGCATGGCATCGGGGTGATAGGCAAACAGCGCGTGCGCGGCATTGGCGACTTGCCGGGTGAGCCAGAAGGCAGGTACAAGTCCGGCCAGCCACCACAGCAGCAGTACCCGCCAGTGGGCAAAGCTTGCGGAGCAGCCCAGCTGCAAGGCGCTGATGGCGGAAATGCGCGTGCTGTGCATGCTCAAGCCCCCAGCAGCCAGGCCAGGGCGATTTGCAGCCAGCCAAGCAGGCGCTGCATCACCAGGTTGCGGGCGGCAGGGCTGGGTGTAAGGCTGCGCTGGTTGTCGCTCAGCGATACATCCAGCGGGTAATGCTGCTGCGGGTCAAGCTGCGCGGTTTTGGCAGGCACGGGTTTTAGCCACTCAAAGCGGAATTCATCCTGTGCGCCGGAAAAACGCACGGTTTCAGTGCTGCCATCGGCAAAGCGCACTATCAGCGTTTGCGGCACATCCGCGCCGCGGCGCTGCACGGTGATGGTGGTGCGATAGTGTTGCCCGTTGGTTTTTTCGCTTTGCAAGGCGCTGATGCCATCGTCAATCACCCTGGCCTGATAAACATGCTGGGCAAAGCTGCGCTCGATGATTTCGCGCTGGCCGGTGCCGTCAATCAGTGCCTGGCGCAGGTCGGCGATGGATGGGTGGCGAAACTTCCAGCGTTGGTAGTACAGGCCGATGGCGCGCTCCATCGCCTCGCTGCCCAGTTGTCGCTCAAGGCTGTCAAACAGCGTGGCCGAGCGCGAATACACCGTGCCGTAGCTGGCGCTGGAATGCCATTGCCAGCTATTGCTGCCCAGCCGGTCCTGTTTTTCATGCAGACCCGCCGCCAGCCGCTCCAGCGCAAAGCCGTCCATCTTTGGCATGAAGCCAAACCGTGCCAGCCAGGCCGGCGCCAGCGGCACTTGCTGGCCGTGTTGGCGCAGGATACGGTTATTCCAGTACTGGTTGAGGCCTTCATCCAGCAGTGGTTCTTCAAACTCGTTGGAGGCGAGGATGCCCTGAAAGTATTGATGCCCCAGCTCGTGCAGGGTGACAAATTCCAGCAGATGCTGCTCATGGCCGCCGGGCTTGAAACCCGGAAAACTCATCGCGGTAAAAAACGTGGGGTATTCCATGCCGCCGGCTTCATCGGCGTTGAAGGGCGGAATCACCGCGGTCAGGGTGCGATACGGGTAGGGGGCGAGTGTGCGGGCAAAATCCTCCAGCGCATCGAGTGTGGCCTGCATCACCACGGCGGCCTGTTGGGCGTATTCGGGCGGGTACAGCACTTGCACCTTGACCGTGCCGCCTGCGGGGCTGCGCCAGTGCGCTTCAAGCGGTTTGGCTGTGCGCCTGTCCGCCGTCCAGGCAAAATCATGCACATCGCCCTGCACATAGCGATAGATGGCGCGGTCATTGGCGCTGCGCTTTTCCACAAGCTCGCCGGTCGCGCCCACGCGGTAGTCGGCAGGCACGTCGATGCTGACATCGTAATGGCCGAAATCGGCATAGAACTCGCTATGCAGATGAAATTCGTGGGCATTCCAGCGCGGTGCAGTGGCGCCGCGTTCGCCGGGCAGCTCCAGCACCGCAACCTTGGGAAACCACTGCGCCACCAGATGAAAGCTGCCGAAATAGCCGGTGCGGGCAATCACGCGCGGCAACTGGCTTGAAAAATCCATGTCCAGCGTGGTGCTGGCGCCTGCCGCCACCGGCGTGGGCAACTCCAGGCGGATAACGGTTCTGTCGCTGGCAGGCCCGCCGTCGGGCTGCACGAACTGCCAGCGGGCGGGCTTGCCGTTCTGGGTGATGTTTTGCAGCTGGATGTAGCCCTGCTCGCCAACGGATAAGCCACTGCGGAAAGCAAAGTCGGCCTGGGCACGCTCGGCAAGAAAAGTGCTGCCTTCGGAAAACGCATTCAGATACAGATGCAGATAGACCGCGCAAACCGGCTGGCTGCTGCGGTTATGCCAGGTCAGGGTTTGCTGGCCGTCAATGCGGTGCTTTTCCGCATCAAGCCGGGCATGGATGCGGTAGTTGGCTATATGCCGGGCGTGAGTGCGCACACCGCCCCAGGCATCTGCCGCACTCGGGGTGAGCACGGCAGCGGCATCGGCAGAAGCCAGCGGGATTTCGGCGCAGGTGGCTGTGGGCTTTGCCTGCGCAATGACCGGGTAGAGCAGGGCAAGCGCCAGAGCTGCAAAGCGCGACATCATTCATCCAGGACGGCGATATTTTCTGCAGCCTGGCGAATGGCATCGGGCAGGCTGGCAGGCCGCCCGCTATGGCGGTCAATCCAGACCACCACCACCTCGCCATCGCAATGCAGCGCGCCGGTGTGGCTGTCCTGGATGCGATGGCCGACAGTCAGGCTGCTGTTGCCGATGCGGCGGGTGAACAGCTCGATGACCACCGTGGCCGGGTAAGTGATGGGCAGGCGGTAATTGAGTATGGCCTGCGCCAGCACCGGCACATGGCCATCATCAAACCAGTCGGTCTGCTGCGCGCTGAGCCACTGGATACGGGCTTCTTCCAGATAGCGCAGATACACCGCGTTATTGACATGGTTCATGGCATCCATATCGCCCCAGCGCGGCGAGAGTTTCATGCGAAAAGCTTGCGGGATACCGTGTTTCATGGGGTTTGGCTCCGGTTGTGGGCGCGGTCTTTGTCGTCCTGCATCAGCTTGGCAAGAAAGCGCCCGGTATGTGAATGCGCCATTTCGGCAACCGCTTCGGGGCTGCCTTCGGCAATGATTTCGCCACCGCGATGGCCGCCCTCGGGGCCAAGGTCCACAATCCAGTCGGCAGTCTTGATGACATCCAGATTGTGTTCGATGACCACTACGGTATTGCCTTCATCGCGCAGCCGGTGCAAAACGCCCAGCAACTGCTCGATATCGGCAAAATGCAGCCCGGTGGTGGGCTCGTCAAGGATATACAGGGTGCGTCCGGTATCGCGGCGCGAGAGTTCCTTGGAGAGCTTGACCCGCTGCGCCTCGCCACCGGACAGCGTGGTGGCCGACTGCCCCAGCTTGATATAGGACAGCCCCACATCCATCAGCGTCTCCAGCTTGCGGCCAATTGCGGGGATGTTCTCGAACAGCTTGGCGGCATCTTCCACGGTCATTTCCAGAATGTCGTGGATGCTGTAGCCCTTGTAGAGAATCTCCAGCGTTTCGCGGTTATAGCGTTTGCCTCCGCAGACATCGCAGGGCACATAGACATCGGGCAGAAAGTGCATTTCCACTTTTATCAGGCCATCGCCCTGGCAGGCTTCGCAACGCCCGCCGCGCACATTGAAGCTGAAGCGCCCCGGCGCATAGCCGCGCGCGCGTGCCTCGGGCACTTGCGCAAACAGCTCGCGCAGCGGCGTGAACAGCCCGGTATAGGTGGCCGGGTTGGAGCGCGGCGTGCGGCCAATCGGCGACTGGTCGATATCCACCACCTTGTCGAACAAGTCCAGCCCCTGAATGTCCTTGTAGGCCGCCGGGGTATGCGAGGCGCCGTTGATTTCATTGGCGGCCAGCGCGTACAGGGTGTCGTTGATGAGCGTGGATTTGCCCGAGCCGGAGACGCCGGTGATGGCGGTCATGAGGCCTGCGGGGATGCTGAGATTGACGTTTTTCAGATTGTTGCCGCGGGCGCCCTTGAGCTTCAGCATCCGCTTCTTGTCGGGGAGATGGCGCTTGGCGGGGATTTCGATGGCGCGGCGGCCAGAGAGATAGTCGCCAGTCAGCGAGCGCGGCGAGGCCATGATGTGCGCCACATCGCCTTGCGCCACCACGTCGCCGCCATGCACGCCGGCGCCGGGGCCGATATCGACCACATGGTCGGCCAGGCGGATGGCGTCCTCGTCGTGCTCCACCACAATCACGGTATTACCCAGGTCGCGCAGGCGGGTCAATGTGCCCAGCAGGCGCTCGTTGTCGCGCTGGTGCAGGCCGATGGAAGGCTCGTCCAGCACATACATCACGCCAACAAGACCAGCGCCAATCTGGCTGGCCAGGCGGATGCGCTGCGCCTCGCCGCCGGAGAGCGTATCGGCCTTGCGCTCCAGGGTCAGATAGTCCAGCCCCACGTCCACCAGAAAGCCCAGCCGCTCGTTGATTTCCTTGACGATTTTGCTGGCGATTTCTCCGCGCCAGCCCGGCAGTTGCAGATTGGCAAAAAATGCCAGCGCCGCATCAATCGGCTCCTGGGTCAGTGCATGGATGGGGCGCTCGCCGACAAATACATGGCGCGCGGCGCGGTTCAGGCGCGCCCCGCCGCAGTCCGGGCAGGGGCGTTCGCTGATGTATTTGGACAGCTCCTCGCGCACCGCGCCCGATTCAGTTTCCCGATAGCGGCGCTCCAGATTGGGGATGATGCCCTCGAACGGATGCTTGCGTTGCGAACGTGTGCCCTGCGCGGTGATATGGGTAAAGGCGATGGCCTCATCGCCACTGCCGTGCAGCACCGCCTGCTGGATGGTTTCGGGTAGTGCGTGCCACGGCGTATCCAGCTTGAAACCGTAATGCCTGGCCAGCGACTGAATCAGCTGGAAGTAATACGGATTGCGCCGGTCCCAGCCGCGTACCGCCCCGGCGGCCAGGGACAACTCCGGGTGGGTGACTACCCGGCCAGGGTCAAAAAACTGCGCCACACCGATGCCGTCACAGGTCTCGCAGGCGCCCATCGGCGCATTGAACGAGAACAACCGCGGCTCCAGCGCCGGCAGGGCGTAATCGCAGACCGGACAGGAATAGCGCGAAGAAAACAATAGCGGCGCGGCAGCTTCGTCATCCAGCGACTGCACCAGCGCCATGCCTTCGCCCAGCTTCAGCGCGGTCTCGAACGACTCGGCCAGACGCTGCTGCAAGTCCTCACGGATTTTGAAGCGGTCAATCACCGCCTCGATGGTGTGCTTGTTGCGCAGCGCCAGCGGCGGCACCGCATCGATTTCGTACAGCACCCCGTCCACGCGCACGCGCACATAGCCTTGCGCGCGCAATTGCTCGAACACCTGCACATGCTCGCCCTTGCGATCGCGCACCACCGGCGCCAGCAGCATCCAGCGCTGCCCCTGGGTGGCGGGCGCGTCTTCCAGCGCCATCACCTGGTCAACCATCTGGCTGACGGTCTGCGCCTGGAGCGGGAAATCATGATCCGGGCAGCGCGGCGTACCTGCACGCGCATACAAAAGGCGCAGATAGTCATACACCTCGGTGATGGTGCCCACCGTCGAGCGCGGATTGTGGCTGGTGGATTTTTGCTCGATGGAAATCGCCGGAGACAGCCCCTCGATATGATCGACATCAGGCTTTTCCATCACGCTCAAGAACTGCCGCGCATAGGCCGAGAGCGATTCCACATAGCGGCGCTGACCCTCGGCATAGATGGTGTCGAACGCCAGCGACGACTTGCCCGAGCCCGACAGCCCGGTGATGACAATCAGCTTGTCGCGCGGCAGGTCAAGGTCGAAGTTCTTGAGATTGTGGGTGCGCGCACCACGGATGCGGATAGTGTCCAGAGCCACGAAGCTGTCCGGTCAATGATAAAGAACCTGATAGCCTAGAGCCGAGGCCGGACAAGAGCAAATGGATAAAGTGATGCCCGATTGGCGTTCAACCGTTCAAGCCATTTGCCGGGCGCTCCGGCGCCTGCTGCAAGCACTGGCCGTTTTGCTGCTGTGGTTTCTGACAAGCATCGCCTTGCCGCTGTTTTGGCTGTTGAAAAGGCTTGCACGAAGGTTTTGGGGAAGAAGAAATGAGTAAGCGCCAGGAGCCAAGAAGAGACCTCGAGCAGGCAGCTAATCGCCCAGTCCGGCACGCTCAATCAGCACGATCCCGCATTCGCGCTCGGCATGGGGTTGGTGACGCACGCCCTTGGGCAGCACGAACAATTCCCCGGCGCGGATGCGCACTTCCGGGCGGCCATCGTCAAAGCGCACGCCCATTTCACCGCTCACCACCAGAATGATTTTGTCGCTGCCGGCATGGCGATGCCACTCAAAATCTCCGGCGAACTTGACCAGGCGAAAACCAAAATCCCCCTGGCTGAAAACCTGCGGCTTCCAGTATTCGTGCAGCTTTTCAAGCTCGGCGTTCAAATTGAGCGGGGTTTGCATGAGCGTGCTCCCTGGGTTGCGTTTGGGGGCGCAGCCAGTTTGCCATTGGCCGCGCCGGGTTGCGATGCCGGGCTTATGGCGCGGCCTTGGCCAGTAGCATCGCCACGGCTTTTTCCGCGCGCTGCTGCCGTGTGGTTGGGCGCTTGGCTTCGCCGACCCAGCGGCTGTATTCGCGCTGGTGCGAAGGCGGTAGTGCCTGGAACAGGACGTGCGCTTGTGGGGCGGCCGCCAGCGCCTCGGCCAGCTCGGCGGGGAGTGCGCTCATGCAGGCGTTTGTTCCAGCCAGGCCATGGCTTCGATTTTGTGGCCGTCCAGGTCGCGCACGAAGCAGCCGTAATACTGCTCGCCATAGTGCGGGCGTGGGCCGGGTTCGCCATCGCCCGTGCCGCCAGCGGCCAGAGCCGCCTCATAGAAGGCATGCACTTGTTGCGGGTTGGCGGCCATGAAGGCGATGTGCACGCCGTTGGCGACCTGCGCTGGCTGGCCGTCGTGCGGCTGCTGTATCCAGAACTCGGGATGGATGCGGCCATAGGCGATGGCGGGGAATACCTCGCTGACATCCATCACCCGGCCAATGCCGAGCGTGGCCAGTACGGCATCGTAAAACGACACTGCCTCGGCAAAGCGGTTGGTGCCGAGCGAGACGTGCGAGAGCAGGCTGATGCTGGGGTTGGGTCGGCTCATGGGGTTTTCCTTAAAAACATGTGTCCAGCATAGCAGCTGACAGTTTCTGGCAGCTGCGGGTTGGCATCCGCTAAGAGCCTGTTCAAGGTCTCTTCTTGGCATCCGTTGCTTCGCAAAGGCGGCAGATGCAAGGCGCAAAGCGCAGGCGGGCTGGTGGCCCGGCGAGCATTTGCAACAGCGCAGATGCCGCCTTTGCGGTGCAACCCATTGGGCAAGGCACCCCATGCACAGGGGCTTTGTTGCACACCTTGCCAAGACAGCCAGTCTTGGCCGCGGCGTGCGTCTTGCCCCTGCACATGGGCTGCACTTGCGGGTACCGAGAAGAGACCTTGAACAGGCTCTAAAGTGCGCATGGCTAGAATTATGGTTTCTTGCCGAAATTTGAGAGATGGTGGATGAACAATCTGAAACTGATGGCGCCGCTGCTTGCAGCCCTGTTGGCAAGCGCCTGTGTCAGCCTGGACGGGGTCAGCTTTCCGGGGGGCGATAGCTATCAGCTGGATGGCGATTACCGCGCCTTTCATTGCGATAACGGCTACCGGGTGAGCGTCAAGTACAAAAGTCCGGAGCAAATCAGCATCAACTTCAGCACGGGTAAGGATATTTTTGTCGTCATTGCCAATAGCACGCCCGCTGCCTCGGGCAGCCAGTACGTGAATGATTTGGGCAATCTGCGCTGGCACGAGCAAGGCGATACTGCCCATTTCACTTATCCGGCCAGTGACTGGCGCAGCAGTCGCCGCTTGCTGGAAACCACCTGCCGCGTCAAATAAATCGGCTGGAACAGATGCCGCAGCGCGCACCAGTCACGCTGCGGCTGGTATCTGAAGCCTGCGCGCAACCTGTCGGCAGGCGGCGTTCAGCAAGCTGCGATGAAGGCTTGCAGCGCCGCCCAGACCATATCCGGTTGTTCGGCGATGGCCTCGTGCGCGGCGAAGGGCACCTGCATCAGATGCGCTTCAGGCAGCATGGTTTTGAGGGCAGCCCAGTCGGGCAGCGACAGCAGAAAATCGTCCTCGCCGCGCAGGCTGAGCAGCGGCGCACGAATCTGTGCAATCAGCGCATCCGGGTAGCCGTTGGCGCTCTCATCCAGCCATAGGCGCTTGAGTTCGGAGAGCAGGCGCGGCAAATTGGGAGCGGGGTTGTGCGCCAGATAGGCGGCCACTTGTGCCGGCATGTGCTCGCGTGCAAAGGCCTCGTCCAGCGCCTCGTACAGCGGGTGAATCCCGGCCAGTTGGCCGCTGTGCCAGTGCGCGCCGATGGTGATCAGGCGCTCGACCATGCCCGGATGGCAGGCGGCCAGCCGGTAGGCGGCGATGCCGCCATCGCTGAAGCCGATCACGGTGCAGCGCGCCACGTCCAGCGTTTGCAACACATGGCGGGCATCTTCGGCCAGTTGCGCATAACTCAAGGGCGCATCGCCCAGGGTGGAATGACCATGGCCGCGGCTGTCGGGGGCGATGACGTGAAACGCTTGCTGCAAGCGCGGCAGCAGCGGCGCGAAATCATCCATCGACCCCAGCCCGCCGTGCAGCAGCAAAACGGCCGGGGCATCGCTGCGGCCGCTCACGGCCACATGCAGCGCCGCGCCCAGATGAGGGATGGTGTGGGTGGCGTCGGTCATTGCTCCGGCCAAAGGGGTGTCTGGCTGGTATCGGCATGGTCCAGCATTTGTGCCTGCACGAACTGGGCGAAACCGGCGGAAATCTCGAAGTGGCCATAACGCAGTTGCCGGGTATAGCTTGGCCATTCGGGATGCTGGCGGGCGACGGTGATGGGGCATTCGCGGCGGATGGCGAGGTAATCCACATCGCGGCGCCAGGGGATGAAGTCTTCAGCCATTGGGAAGCGGTAAGCGTGTGCGCCGGTGATCCGACCCACGGCGGTGAAGGCCTGGTATTTCTGTGCTTCGCCCAATCGCCGGGTGGGGCTGTAATACAGCAGCCAGTCGCCCGGCTGCATGCGCTGAAGCGGCGCGGCCTTGCCGTGGCAGAGCTGGCAAAAACCACCGGCTACGCCGCGCAACACGTGTTCGCGACTGACAACGCCCAGCCAATACCTCATGGCTTTTGCTTGCGGCGGCGCGGCGGGGCGGCGCTCAGTTCCTGGTTGTGGCGCAGCGCCAGCGCCACCAGGTCTTCCAGCAGGGGCATGGCGGTTTCGTCCACATCAATATAGCCGCGGTATTCGCGGCCTTTCATCACCGTGGTGCGCACGCCTTCGTGCGCCAGCGCGGCGTCGTGATGGGGCTTGCCAATGCGCAGCATCACCTCGCAGCCGTCGCCATTGATGCCCACGCACAGTTTGCCGCGCACCATGAAGGCCAGGCCGCCAAACATCTTTTTCTCGGTGATCTCGCTCACCGCCACGCCATCGGGCAGGTGCTTGACCAGCAGGCGGCGGACGTGGGCGGTGAGGTCGGGGTTGGCGGGCATGAGCGGCTCCTGTCTGGGCGGTTTGGAGATGGTGGCCTGTATGCGCAGCAGGCGGGCGTTGCGCCTCGGGATGGGCGCGGGCTATAGCCTTGCCAGGATTTCCATGGCGCTTTTTTCCTTGGCAGATAGCGTTTTCAAGGTTTGTGCGGCTTGCTCAATGTATTGGAAATCTCGGCTTTCACCCGCTTTTTCCAACAACCCGGCCACCTGTTGCCAGAGGCTGGCAATTTCCACAAAGGCTTCATGCCCGGTTTTCAATGGCTCAAGCGACAGCAGGCGATGGCTTTCCAGCAAAAAATCCCGGTAGAAGTTTCTGAACAGGGCGCCGCCGGTTCCGGCGCGCTCCATCAGCATGGCCGCAGTCTTGAATTCATGCTCGACATTTTGGCTGGTCTTGAACCATTTTCCGATTTCCGAGCTGGCTTTCAGGATGCCTTTGTAGCCGATATTGGCGATGGGCGGGTTCAGGTATTCGCGGGCGTTGTTGCCGATGGCGGCCGGGATGGCCTTTTCAAGCTGGAAACGCTTGCCGGAAGGCCGGAGCGTGTAATGCAGGTGCTTGGAGGCCATGAAGCCTTTTTCAGCCCTGGCTCGCGCCAGGCTGTTCAGGCTGGTTTTGACCCGCACGCCTTGCGGCTCGGTATCAATCAGAAAGGCGTTTTCAGCGTCATAGCCATAAATGGCGACATAATGCCCTGCAAAATGCGCAGCGTTTTTGAAGTATTCAAGATGGAAGCAATCGAGCTTTAGCCCCACGACATGCCCTTCGTCCAGAAGCTGTTTGACCTGGCTCCACGCCTTTTGCGGAGATGAAGTCTCTTTTTCAACCAGCTCAAGCTGGAGGTTTCTGGCGATGTTTTGCGTCAGGATGCCGGGTTTGACCCGGCCGCCGATGAAGGGGGCGGGCATGGACTTCATCTTCCAGAAAATGAAACCCAGCCCCTCGCCCAGCCCGAACAGCATGGGTTCGGACAGCTCAATCCCCAGTTGCCGCAGCAGGGTGCCGGTGGCGGTGGTTTCGCAGTGTTGGCCGACAAAGGGCTGGAGGTTTTCTATTGGCATGGTTTTCTCCGTGAATCAGACGATTAAAAACGCGCCACATCGGCGGCATCTCTCAGACCTCCGTTGAACTGTGCTGCTCAGGCAGCAGGGCGTTGTCGATTTCGTCGGCGCGCAGGCGGGCGGGGCGCTGGCTGTGGGCTTGGGCAAAAGCGACGAAGGCCGGGCGCGGCTCCAGCAGTTTGAATTGCAGATACCAACCCACGAAGGCGGACACCATCAGGTCGGCGGCGGTGAAGCTATCGCCGGCCAGATGGGTGCGGTTTTTGAGCGCGGCTTCCAGGGTGTCGAGCAGGTCTTGCTCAGTGCCGAAACCGGCTGATTCCGGCTTGGGCAGATTGCTGCCGTTGGCTTTGGCCATCATCAACTGCTCCAGCGGCGCCATAAAGCTGATCCAGCGGTAATAACTGCCGCGCTCCGGGCTGTCCGGCGGCGGGGCGAGTTTTTTCTCGGGCACGAGGTCAGCCAGATACAGGCAAATCGCCGCCACTTCGGTAATGACGGTATCACCGTGCTTGAGCGCAGGCACCTTGCCCATGGGGTTGATGGCGCGGTATTCGGGGGCTTTCATCGTGGCGCCGTATTCCAGCTGCACGGTGTCGTAGGGCAGGCCGGTTTCTTCCAGCATCCAGCGCACGATGCGCCCGCGCGACATGGGGTGGGTGTAGAAGGTGAGTTGGGCAGACATGGGCATCTCCAAAGCGTGGACAGGTTTGCGCGGGGCGGGGGTTTAGCCGACCCGACCTGCGCCACTGTAGAGCAGGCGGCTGTCAGTTTCTGTCAGCAGTGTGTGGGCTTTGCCAGCAACATTAAGCCAGCGCGCCCTCCAGCCGCAGCAAAAAGGTCTTGACCGGCAGGCCGCCGCCGAAGCCGACCAGCGTGCCGTCAGCGCCAATCACGCGGTGGCAGGGCACGACGATGGACAGCGGGTTGCGGCCATTGGCCGCGCCGACGGCG
Organism: Lysobacteraceae bacterium NML95-0200; assembly: GCA_002798255.1. GTDB lineage: Bacteria > Pseudomonadota > Gammaproteobacteria > Xanthomonadales > Xanthomonadaceae > Solilutibacter. The sequence continues at coordinate 1,542 of NWQQ01000011.1, read as the reverse complement.
CGCATCGCCTTGGGCTGGCCGATGGCTGCGGCCAGTTGCGCATAGCTGCGGGTTTGCCCATAGGGGATGGCGCGCAGCGCCTGCCAGACGCGCTGCTGGAAATCCGTGCCCTGCGGCGCCAGCGGCAAATCGAACACACGGCGCTGGCCGGTGAAGTATTCGCCCAGTTGCCGGGCGGTTTCGCCCAGCAGGGGGTGTGCGCCTTCTTGCCAAGTGCTATCGCGCTTGACCGGGTGGCGGCCTTGCGGGAACTCGATGGCGTGCAGGCCGTTATCGCTGGCGGCAATCAACAGGCGACCGACGGGGCTGTCGATGGATTCGTGGAAGATGCGCATGGCGGGCAGGGCTTACGGCTGCTGGAATGGGGTGTGGCTATCATGCCATCCTTGGCATCACACCGCTTCAAGAGAACGTGATGCCGCTTGCCATGCACAAATTCGATTCGGCTGACTTTGCCGATTACTTTCGCCTGGTGGGCAATCCCCAGGTGATGGCGATGATTACCGAGCGTGCCTTGCCCGAGGATGAGGCGCGCGCCGAATACGCCAAACTGCTGGAAAACAATGGCTGGCATCCGGCGTTTGGTAGTTTCAAGCTGCTCGATGAAAACGGGGCGTTTCTGGGGCTGGGCAAATTGGCGCTGGAAAGCGCCGATGGTAGTGCGGCGGAGCTGGGCTATATGTTGCTGCCCGAATACTGGGGGCAAGGCATTGGCAGCCGCGTGGCTGCGCAGTTGCTGGCCGTGGCGAATGCGCAGGCGCCACGGCTTGAACGCCTGTTCGCCATCATCGACCCGGCCAATGTGGCCTCGCGCAAGATTCTCGTCAGGCATGGCTTTGTCCATCAGGCGTTTCAAGACTTTGATGGCCTGCCGGGCGAGGTGTTGCAACGCGCGATGGGGTAGCGGGCGGCTGTCATGGCTACGGGGCGCGTCGAGTGATTCGAGTCGTTTCGATGCCCGTGGCAGGCTCAATCCAGCGTAATACCTTGTTGAATGCTCCAGCGGCGCAGCAGGCGGGGGCGCGCTCGGGGTAGCGTTGGCCGGTGTCGGTCAGGCGCTGCACGCGGTCGGCGCGGAAGTGGCGGAAGTCCTGGCGCAGCTCGCACCAGGCGGCAATCAGCCGGGTTTCATCGAAGAAGGCCATGGCGAACGGCCAGATGCGGCGCTGGCTGGGGCTGTCTTCAGCATCGCGGTAGTCCAGTTGCAGGATGTGCTCGCGGCGAATCGCCTGGCGCAGCGTCGGCAGCCACGTCTCAGTCAATGGTGCGTCGCAGCGGCCGGGGACGAACAGGCCGCTGGTTTCCACCTCCAGCCGCAAATCGTTGGGCAGCACACTGGTGATGCGCCGCAGCGCCTGGCCGGCGGCCTCGGCCAATGCCGGGTCGGCGGACTGGTTGGCCACCCAGCGCGCGCCTAGAGCGTGTTATGAACTTTGTGCCAATCGAATCAAGGGCATGGCATTGGGTAACATGAGAATGGCGAAGACCACAAAGTGCAATCCCCCCAGCACGTCCGGCAATCGTTCGTAATCACGGGACAGG